>CAIYRB010000001.1 GCA_903928445.1 uncultured Pseudomonadota bacterium
GTATTATTATCAATACTATAAGCCATATATTCATATGCATCCGATTTGGATCCGATGCTCTGATTTAAAAGACTGCATTTGTGATCAGCAAGTCAACCGAGGCCGTTGTAACCCCCCTCTGCGAGTCCACGCCGTTTGGCGTCGAGCGGCAGCTCAAAATCCCGAAGCCAGCAAAGATTCCGTTCGCGGCTGATGCGAAGCTGGTGAACCGCCTTGCGTGGTAGTTGTAGCGATCGAGGATAGGCTACAATCGGTTCCGCTGGTTGGATCTCGGTCGTTGCATAACGACCGGGAATCTATTATGATCACCTAGCGATCATGTCTTGATCATGAGGTGATCATGAAATCCAAGTCTCCATCTGCCAATGTTTCCAAACTGAAACTGCATCTCGGCAAATACCTGGCGATGGTAAAGCGTGGCAAGGATGTCATTGTGCTGGACCGCACCACCCCGATTGCGAGGTTAGTGCCCTACTCAGACGACATTCCTGATACCCTCGTGATAACGCCAGCAGCAGAAGATGCCGCCGCTATTGGCAGCCTGCGGTTTCCTCCGGTATCTGATGGACCAACCGACGGTGTTGCCGTGCTCCTGAAGGAACGCAAGGAACGTCTTTAATGATAGCCTTCATCGATTCCTCCGTTGTTCTTAGATTACTTTTGGGCGAACCTAACAAGGTGACGCGCCTATCCGATATCAAGCGGGCCATCATCAGCGATTTGCTGGAAGTTGAGTGCAGGCGGACCATTGATCGCATGCGGGTATCTTCCCGCATGAACGATCAGGAAGTCGAACGTCGATTGATTGGATTGGCAAAGATCTTGAAATCCTGCGAACGGGTGGGTCTTTCCCGCGCGGTCCTAAATCGGGCGCAGCAGGCATTTCCAACCACTTTGGGAACCCTTGATGCTATACACCTTGCGACAGCAGTCCTATGGGCCGAGCGCGAAAGAGTCCTTCCGGTCGTCCTAACCCATGATCAGGAGCTTGGGCGTGCTGCACGATCACTTGGATTTGACGTGCTTGGTGATGTGTCGCCGACGTGAGGTCGAAAGGGAAATGGGACGTAACCCGAGGCTGACATTGGCGGCACAGCTTTGATGTTGGGAAAAATTGATCGAATGTCAATGCGGAGGACTCTAAAGACGGTGTCAGGGTCGCTCCTGGCTGGCGTATATCCGAATAAATTTTACGGGTTGCTGCGAAAGATAAAGAACACTGCTCCAATTAGGCAGCAAGCGGCCCAGAGGTAATTCCAGCTTGGTTTAACGCCCATATAAAAGGTCGCGAAAACCACAAAAACCACCAGCGTGATAACCTCTTGCAGCATTTTCAGCTGTGGCAGCGTGAAGTAGGTGCTGCCGTAGCGGTTGCCTGGGACTTGAAAGCAGTATTCAAAAAAAGCGATGCCCCAACTGGCGAGGATGGCGACCCATAGTGGCTTGGTGGAAAGGTTTTTTAGATGGCCATACCAGGCGAAGGTCATGAAGATGTTGGAAAGCAGCAATAGGAGAATGGGGCGGATCATTAGTAGCTGACTCCAGGGGTGTCAAGGCGCCCAGATTGGCTGGCGGCGATAGTCGTCGTTGCGGGAGGAAAGCAGCACCTGTTTTGATTTCAAGACGAGCTGACGGCCGCAGCCAGTTGTTGTCCCGCCGTGAAAGCACCTTCGCCCCGCCCACTTACCGCCCAATCCCCACCAGCACCAAGGCCAATGTTAGTATCCCACATTATTCCCTACCAGCCGCCGCCAACCGCGCCATACCTTCACGCATGCTGACCTGCGCCACATAACCAAGGTCTCGTTTTGCCGCGCTGATATCGTACCAATGCGAGGTCGCTAGTTGCTTCGCCGCAAAGCGGGTAAGCTGTGGCTCACCGCTCAGCCTGAGCAGCGAGTGCATCCCTTCAAGCCAGGCGCCGACCGCATAAGCAACAGGTACCGGTACTTGTTTAGTCACCGGTGGTAGACCGGCTGCTGCAAGCATGCCATTGATGATGTCGCGAATCGGCCAGGGTTCATCATTGCTGATATAATACGCGCGTCCCGCGGCGCGACTCGTTGGGGATAGGGTGCGTAGAGCCAGAAGATGCGCCGCTGCCGCGTTATCAACATAGACCGCGTCGACCAGCTTCGTACCACCACCAACCAGGCGAAGGCGTCCCTTAGTGGCACGTTCGACCAGGCGTGGCATCAGGTGTTGATCGCCGACCCCCCAGATAAAGTGGGGCCTTAAGGCAACGGTCTGCAAGTTTGGCCCGTTGGCTGCCAGGATGAGTTGCTCACCAAGAGCTTTGGTCCGGGGATAATGCGCGAGATAGCGTCGTGGGTAGGGAGTGGATTCATCGACGCCATCTTGATCGCAGCCGGCAAAGGTGACACTTGGCGAACTCGTATAGACGAGTTTAGTAACGCCATGTTGGCGGCAGGCATCGATCACGGTTTTACAGCCGAGGACATTGGCGCGGTAGTAGTCGTCGTAGGCACCGCTGATCCCGGGCTTAGCCGCCGTGTGGATTACTGCGTTCATGCCACACACTGCGGCGCTGACCGCATTGCCGTCGCCGATATCGCCCTGGTGTTGCTCGACGCCCAGTGCTGCAAGCTTGGGATAGGTCTGCCGTGAAAAGGTACGGACGCGATAACCTGCATCGAGTAATTGACGAACGATGACCAAGCCGAGGAAGCCACCACCTCCAGTCACCAAGATCGGCTTCCCTGACTGTTGGCTCATGCCCGGTCGACCTCGACTTTCAGTTGCTCGCGAAAGATCTTTGAGTTGTGTCGAATATCGACGGGCAGTCCGTCGTAAAAGCGAAACTCCTCGACCGCCCTAGTCGCAGGATGTGCGAGTGCGGTCTGGCGCAGAGCACGAGACAGCAGCAGTTTTTGCTCCGTCTTCAGGTGCTTGTCGGCTTCGACACAAAGCACCGGGACCATCTGCCCAGGCGCGCCACGGCCGACCAGTGCGCTGCGGTAGACCTTTGGCTGGGCGTTGAAGATGCCCTCGCAGATCTCGGTGTACATCTCACCGGTCGGAAGTTTCAATCGGTGCGATTTGCGACCGCAAAACCACAAGCGTCCCTGATCGTCTAGATAGCCGACGTCGCCCATGCGGTGCATCACGGCCCCATCAACTCGCGAAATCTTTGCCAGTGCAGTCGCCTCGGGCCGACTATCATAGGCGACAGTGACCTGTGGCGCATCGACGACGATCTCGCCGACGACGCCTTGCGGCACACAAAGCTGATCGCTCCACTGGTCTATGACTTGATCGTGAATGGCGATCACCTGCAGTCGCACACCAGGCGCTGGCTTGCCAACGCAGATGCCGCGTCCACTTGCGGATCCGGCCGCGGTTTCACCGAGGATTTCGTCGCTGCCAATGCAGGCAACGGGCAGCACCTCGGTGGCGCCGTAGGGCGTAAAAACCTGCACGTTTGGTCGCAACAGCCGCACCGTCTGACGCAGGATCTTCGGGTCAACCGCAGCACCTGCGGAGATCACGCGGCGCAGCGAGGGTAGGGTGACTCCCCGTGCGACTCCGGCATTGGCTAAAGCGCGCAGCAGTGCTGGCGAGCCAAACAGATTCGAAATGCCAAAGTCGTCCACCGCCGCGAAGATCTTCGCCGCGTCTACCTGCGCCGGCCTGGTGAAATCCATCTGCGGGATCACACCGGTCATGGCCAGAGCTGGCGCAAACAAACCAAATAGGGGAAAGGTGCTGAGGTCGACCTCGCCGGGCTGAAATTGAAACAGCGCCTTCAAAGCAGCGATTTGCGCGTTGAACTGCGCATGGCCGTAGATCACCCCTTTGGGGGCGCCGGTGCTGCCGCTGGTAAATAGGATCGCAGCTATATGATGCCCAGGGTCTAACTCGAGGCCCGATGCATCAGCTCGAGGACGTTTCATCCCCGCGGCTCTGATGTTGGCTAGCGGCGTCACGCCAAAAAAGAAACTCAGGTCTCCAACCTGCAGCCGCCGAGTCAGCGAGGCGCGTCCCCAACCGAACAATAGGCGAGCAAGGTGCGCCTTCGAGGTGCCGATAAACACCTCGGGTTTGGCCTCGGCGATACAGCGCTTTAAGCTTTTTATGCCCATGCCTGGATCAATAAAGATCGGCACGAGTCCAGCGCGAAACAAAGCAAATGTCAGTACAAAAAACGGGAGCGACGGCGGCACCATCATTGCGACACGAGTACCCGGTCGCAGACCTTCAGCGGCAAAGCCCTGGGCTAGTAGGTTGACCTCGGCATCGAGCTGCGCGTAGGTGAGGTGATGATAGCCAGTCTTGCCACCACGCACCTGGCCAGACGGCGCGTACAAAGCGATCTGATACGGCGCCACCGACGCCCTGTGGGTCAAATGCGCGGCAATATTTTGTACCGCAGTCACGGATGTCGATCCAGGAAACCGGCGATCAACGGCAGGACTTCGTCGGTCGCATCCTCAAAGATGTAGTGTCCAGCATCGGCGAAGCGATGCACCTCAGCATGCGGTAGCCATTTTAACCACACGTTGAGAAAATGATCATCGAAGACGAAGTCCTGGGCGCCCCAAAGGATCAGCGTCGGTGTTTGGCGAAACCTTGCCAGCGAAGCTTCGACGGATTCGAGTAGGTCATAGGAATAGTCGGCTGGCTTTAGCGGAATATCCTGGATAAAGCGCAGCACCGCGCGGCGATTATGCCAGCTATCGTAGGGAGCCAGGTAGCCGTCGCGCACCGCTTTACTCAGCGGTTGGCGCGTGACACAAGACGAGGCCGCGCCCCGGCTAAAGGCGTTGAAACCGCGCACCAGCAGCGGCCCGACGGCGCCGCTGCGACACAGCTTGATCGACGGCGGTAGTGGCTTGGTCGCAGGTAGCTTAAATGCGGCGGTGTTGCCAAGGATGAGGCGCTTGATCTTATGCGGATGTCTGGCGGCATAAGCCATCCCAATCATCCCACCCCAATCGTGCAGAACCAGCGTGATATTGTCGCCAAGCCCGAGATGCTCGACTAGCGCTTCGACGTCGTTCACCCGTTGCTCCAGGGTGAAGCGGTAACGCGAATCATCTGGCTTTTCCGACAGTCCGCAGCCGATATGATCGGGTGCGATGGTGCGATACTCTCCCTTTAAGCCATTGATGAGGCCGCGGTAGTAAAACGACCACGTCGGGTTGCCGTGGAGCATCAGCAGCGGCTCGCCCGCACCTTCATCGACATAGTGATAGCTGAGCCCGCCGACCGTCAGACGACGTGAAGCATACGGGTATAACGCCCTGACTGCTGCGGGTAGCTCCAATACAGCCTCATCTTTCACCGGGGAAGCACACATCGACTCACCATTGTATCGCGAGCATGAGGCAGTTTAGACCACTCCCGATGCCCAGCCAAGCAACCCGTTGACCGGGCTGCAGGAATCCGTCCTCTGCCGCCAAGGCCGCAGTCAGAGGCACCGACACCGAACCGATATTACCCAGCCGATGAAAGGTCGGGTAATCTTGATCTAGTGAGCGCTCAATCGACCCTAGCATCTGTTGCCGATGGGTTCGGCTGACCTGATGGGTGATGGTGCGGTCGATGGACTGAGGGTCCCAGTCCATAGTGCGCAAAAACGCTTGCCAGGTGGCTTTCCCCAGCTCCAGTCCGTGCTGCAAGACCGCTCTTGCGTCGGTCGCCATGGTCTGAGTGTAGGTGCCGTTTTCGTTCTCGGTGAAACCCCAGCGACACAAGCTGTGGTGCTCCGTCGCCGAACGCAGCACGCCACCGAGCAATTGGTGGCGCTCGCCACCGGCAAAACTGCCATCGGTGACGAGGATGGCCACGGCTCCCGAGCCACCCGTCAGGGTCGCCATCGAACGCATGAAAAAGTTAGCGCTACTGTCTTGGAGCATGGCTTGGACGGTTTGTTCAATGATCGACCTGGCTGATTCACAGGCGACCACTAAACCGGCGCGAAAGTGCCCTAGCTCGATATGATTGGCGACTTCAAGCAGGCCGTTGAGCGCTCCAAGACAGGCGTTCGAAAGATCGTAGACCATCGCCTCCGCCGGGAGCTTCAGGGCTCCAGCGATCAAGCAGGCCGTCGCTGGCTCGAAATGCTCACGACACACGCTAGTGTAGACTAATGCACCAAGGTCACTGGCCTTTACGCCGGCTTGGTCGAGGGCCTTACGAGCGGCCTTCTCGGCGCCTTCGACAAGTCCAGCTCCGACTGGCCAGAAGCGCCGCTCGGCGATGCCGGTGATGGTTTCGACGTGCCCTACAGGCACTTTCATCTGTGATAACACGGGAGCCAGCTGATGTTCATGGTGACTCATGGTCACCACTTCGGTCGGCAGCTCGACAGCCAAAGCATCGATATAAACGCGTGTATACCTCATGGTCGATACGGTTAACATGGGTCATGAGAAATTGGTAGGCATTTTCGGCGCGCCTGGCCTATAAACACCCTCCATTCAATGGGAGCTTGGAAGCGATGGTAAGAGCTGTTTTACCTGATTTTAACAACACGGAAATCGCTTTTCGTGCCCGTAGTAGTCTCGAGTTGCGCAAGGCCCAATGGCTGTTTCGCTCGTTCAATTACAAGTGGCTGACCCATGGGGGCGAGCTGGCCTTGCGCCTCGCCTTCAGGTTACACCTGCCGGTGCAGCCTTTGGTGCGCTTTGCGTTTTTTAACCATTTCTGTGGCGGTACAACGATCGCCGATTCCATGCGGCGAGTCCGAGACCTTGGCCGCTACCAGGTCAGGTCGATCTTGGACTATTCCGTCGAGGGCCAACAAAGCGAGGCTGCCTTCGACGCGGCCTTGCAGGAAACCCTGAACATTATTGAGACTGCCGCGAACAACCGGCAGTTCTTGCCGTTCACCGCGATTAAGATGACTGGAATTGGTCGCTTTGACCTCCTGGCAAAAGCCTCCACGCCGAGTGTTTTGACCCATGCTGAGACGGCGGAACTAAAGCGGGTGGCAGCGCGCCTGCACCGGTTGTGTGCCGCGAGCGCTGCTGCCGGGTTGCATCTGCTGGTCGATGCAGAGGAAACCTGGATCCAGGCGGCGGTCGACCGGCTCGTGCAGGAGCAGATGGAGGCGCTTAATCAAGGGCGAGTCGTTGTCTACAACACCTTGCAGATGTATCGAACGGATCGCTTGGACATGCTGCATGCTTTGGTTGCAGCGGGAAAAGCCAAGGGGTTTAAACCTGGGATAAAGCTGGTTCGCGGTGCATACATGGAAAAGGAGCGGGCGCGAGCTGCTGAACGCGGGGAGGTGAGCCCGATCCATCCGAACAAGGAGGCCACCGACGCGGCATTTGACCTAGCCGTTGGCTTTTGTATCGAGCACATAGATGATCTGGCCCTGTTTGCTGGGACCCACAACGAACAGTCGATCCGGGCCTTGGCGCAGAACATGGCAAAAGCCAAACTCGTGCCACAGGATGAACGGATCGAATGCTCACAGCTTCTGGGCATGAGCGATCACTTGACCTATAACCTCGCTGACAAAGGCTACCGCGTTTCGAAATACGTGCCCTATGGTCCAGTCGAGGCGGTGCTGCCCTATTTGGCGCGCCGCGCTGAAGAAAACTCGGCGGTTGCAGGGCAAGCGCAGCGGGAGCTTGAGCTTATTGAGCGCGAACTAGAGCGTCGTGGCTGAACGCCAGTGTTGAGAACATGTCCGGAACATTCCGCGTCTCCCTACTTGCGCGCCTCCGTGGTCAAACCCAAAGGTCCAGTTTTAACCACACAGGCGCGGAGGTAGGGAGACGCGGAATTTTTTCGACAGTCTCTAAGTCCACAGCGCATCAAATCTTGATTTTGCCTTCAAGACCGCGCTTGTACAGCACAGCGATGCGGCCGACGGTGGCGACCAAGTTAGCCGCGGTATCGGTTGCCAGCTGCGATGCCAACTCCTCAAAGCCGTGGCGATCCTCGGCGTCCAGGCGGACCTTGATCAGCTCGTGATCCTTCAAGCCGCGTCCGACTTCCTTTAGAAACGCCTGGCTGTAACCGGCTTTACCCAGTTGCACCACGGGGCTGAGTGGGTGGGCCAAGCCTTTGAGGGAGCGAATTTGTTTGTTTGAAAGCGTCATAGGAGGCGGTTTGTAAACTAGTTTAAAGCAGGCGTCAACCCACACCTGCTACCTTCGGCTAGTCAACGCCTAGATGCCCTTCATCACTATCCCCCATCGCCACCCGTCCGCTGGGAAAATACTCGGTCCAGCGCTGCCCCACGGTTTTTGCCGTCGCTGGGTCGCAAAACAACTCGCCTGGATACCACGGCTTTTTACGCGCATCGATGAGTAGCGGCCCGACATAGGACACGCGGTTGTGCACCAGCGTGCTGCCGGCGCAGTGGATATCCGCCGCTGGGTCAAAGCGTGTAAATGTCGTCCACAAAAAGGCCGCCGTCGTGGCTGCGGCTTTGCTCGCCTTATCGACCGCAATCAGCAGGGGCCACTGGGCAAACTCCGGGCGCGCCGCGAGCTGGCGGACGCAGCCGGAGTCGGTTTGATAATCCGGAACCTCCAGTACTAAACAGCCAGGGCTGAAAACACGCACCTCCCTTACCGGTCCAAGGTCGCTGCTTTGGCTGGTAAAGTCCCGTGGCAGCTCGCGCTTGGCTGCGCCTAAACCAAGGATTACACCCTTGCTGCCGTGGTTGACCTTTGGTCCGGCATAATCAAGTGTATCCATGGCGGTGTTGGCAAATACCAGCAGATCCTGGCGCCAGTCGACGCGCGCGAGAATGTGCGTTAGCACGGCGCGAAAATCGCGTAGGTCTAGGGGTTTATCGATGGCCAGGAGGAATTTTGTCAACGCCAATTGGCCCTCGCCGAGGATGCGAAAGACCGAGGTTAAAGCCTCGCGGCCGTAGCGCTCCTTGATCACCGCTGCGGCGAGCGAGTGGTAGCCGGTTTCACCGTAGCTCCAAAGGTCGGTCACCGTCGGCATGACCTTAGGGATGACCGGTAGCAGTAGCTCTTGCAGGTAGTCGCCGAGAAAGAAGTCCTCCTGGCGCGGCTTGCCGACGATCGTCGCGGGAAACACTGCCCCCGGTCGATGAAAGATGTGCCGAGGCCGAAACACCGGATAATCATGGGTCAGCGAGTAGTAGCCATAGTGATCGCCAAAGGGGCCCTCGGGCCGGCGAACTCCAGCCGGCGACGAGCCGACGAGGCAGAATTCAGCCTCGGCGATCGGGTCTGGATTGGGTAAGGCGGGAAGTCGTCCCTTGCCCAACTTCTCCCCTAGGAGCAGGGACGCTAGCATCAGTTCGGGCACGTTTTCTGGCAGCGGTGCAATCGCTGAAAGGATCAAGGCGGGTGGTCCACCGAGGTAGATATTGACCGGTAAGTCCTGGCCTGCGGCCTCGGCCTCTTGCAGGTGATAACCGCCACCCTTGCCGATCTGAAAATGGAGTCCGGTTTCCTTCGCATCAAAAATCTGAATGCGGTACATGCCGAGGTTGTCCGGTTTCACCCCAGGGCCTTTGGTATGCACCAGGGGTAGGGTCAGAAATGGCCCGCCGTCCTCACTCCAGCTGGTAAGTGCCGGCAGGGCGGTAAGATCCGCGCCTGGCACCTGGTGGCGCAGCACCGGCGCACGGCGGCGGCGCGTCATGCCGATGCGCGCTAGGCGCCAACCAAGATCTCGCTGGCGCCACAGCGACTTCGCCGTCGGTGGCATGAGTACCTCGGGCAGGGCGGCTAGGCGTTCGACAAAGTCCTTTGGCTGCCGACCAAAAGCCAGATCGACCCGCGACTTGGTGCCAAACAGGTTGGTGACCACGGGGAAGGTTTTGCCTTTGACCCTGGTGAACAACAGGGCGGGGCCACCCGCGGCGATGACGCGGCGGTGGATTTCGGCGATTTCGAGGTGAGCATCGACCGGTGCATCGATTTCGATCAGGTCACCTTGGCGACGGAGATCGTTCATGAATTGGCCAAGGTTGCGGTAGGACATGGTTTGGCTCCGGCAGCAGGCAGTGGCGGTTTGGGCGCCGCAGTCGCGCAAAAAACACACGGGTGTCAAATCTCTTTACACCTGGAGCCGATCGACTCAAAGCCTTTTTGGCCATGGTGTTGAGTAGTTCCGACGGGGCCCGGGGATGGCCCGCGACTTGCTCAAGGGTTTATGGCACCCGCCACTGTTTATGGTGGGTCAAACCAGGCCCCCTCTGGCTTGCGTCATCTCCTTAGGTCTGCTGTTTTGTCCGGCCCAACTTTGCGGAAAAGTTCGGCCACCTGCCCCTCCCCTCTGAAGTGGAATCCCGATGTCTAAACGTCAATCAGCCAGAAAGCCTTTCCATCAGGCCATGTCCGATCTGATCAAGACCGTCAAGGCCGATGCGCCGACGCTCATCCTTGGCGCCAGTAAGGGTGCCGCGCCAGCCGCAAAGGCGGCGGCAAAGCCTGCCGCATCGTCGCGTTTTTCGCCGTTTAAGCCTCGGGTCCATGCACCGGGACTTGCTCGTTCTCCCCGCCGCTCCCCAGCCTCCCCACTGTCTAAAGGAAAGCCCGCCATGAAATCCGTTAAATCCCGCACCGCCGCCGCTCGTCGTCCCATGATCGCTGCCTTTATGGCCTTGCTCCTGGCTTACGGTGGCTTTTATCTGTACCGCCATCTGTCGATGCCCAAGGTTCATGTCAAGCATGTGGCGACGCAGTGGCTCGACAAAAGTGCCGGCAAACGTCCCCAGGTCGTTCGCCATCAAGCCGTGACCAGGCAGCATGTCGGCCAGGTTAGCCGCGTCAGCCATACCTATGCCCGCCACGCGCCAAGCAAGCACCACACCGTGGCAAAGGCCATCGCTAAACACAAAAAAGTTCATGCGCACCGCAGCGTTGCCGGCAAAGGCAACAAGCACAAGAAAAAGCATGCGGCCCTAGTTTGCGCTAAGCCGACGTCCTCGGTCCAAAATGCTTCTTATCTCCCTGCAAACTAAGCAAGGATTGGCGTCAAAATCGCCACCCCCTGCCGAAGTCCCCGCCAGCGGTGCACCTTTAAGGTGCACCGCCTTTTTTATGGGCCCCTGTTAAGCTCTCCTAAGGTCGCAGTCCCTATGATATAATTGAGTCCTTACATGGATTTGCCAGGAGTTGAACGGGAATTCCTCAAGTCGCGTCCGTGCTGCGCCGAACCCAGGGAGGTGGTGTTGCGTAGTTTAAGGTAGACTGCGGATGTTTGAACCCCTGGGAGCCTTGGGAGCAATGAATCGATGCAAGCGCTGACTCGTCCCTTACCTATGCCTGCTGCAAGTCGACCCTGGATCGTCCTTGTCGGTTTTGCCCCGGGTGTTTTGGCGCTCATGCTTGTCGCTTTCGGTGCCGCGTCAGCGCATGCGGCCACGCCGGTGAAGGATAAAGCAGCTAGCAGCGTGGATAAAAAGGCGACCAAACCCACGGTGATCGAGGATGACAACGATTTTCCTCCTTTGGACGATGGACCGGCGGTACGCAAGCACTTTAGTCAGGCCGAAGTCCAGCGCTACTGCAATCTATATGAGGGCCATATGGTGGCCTTCTACGACGATATCTACAAGGTGGACCATTGCACCTTGCGCAAGATCCTCGACAATAAAACCGTCTATAATATGCAACGTGATGGCCAAAAGGTGGAGGATGTCAGCAGCGATGTGATCGCCGCGTTGCACGAGGGCGAGGCTCTCGATGAGGCGACCACGGCAAAGTACGCTCGTAGTTGCGCGCAGCTTGAGCACCACTATGTCACCTTTTCCAATGTCGATGTGTATTTCATCGATCACTGCAAAAAGCGCCTGTTTCCAGACTGGACCACCTATATCAAGCACCGAGAACGGCAGAAGGACAAGAACGGCGAGATCTTGTCTTTAAGCTGGTGGGAGTTCGGAAGGTTGGAGGTCGGTGCGCCGATTCCGTCGATCGTCGATGACCTTTTTGCGCGGCTGCTTACTGGGGCGGCCCAGGTCGAGGTGATTCCAGTCAACGAAGCCTGCGAGGGGCTTGAAGGTAAGGTCAGTGCCTATTATTCCCGTGTTTATAAGATCGAACGCTGTCATAAGCGCGATATCGAGGAACCCGATCGTTACCTAAAAAAGCTCGGCATCGATAAGGTGAGGGTTCTGGAGATGAATAGTGAGCAATGGCTGTCGCTTCCCGACGGTGTTCCGGTCAAGGAAGAGGCGATGCAGTACGGTGCCAAGCCGACCGAGTTGCATCCATCGTTGCTTAAACCGTAGTCAAATCTGATCATGAGGCGGTCGGCTAAAATCCACTGCTTGCGCCTCTAAAGCTGGAAGCTGTAGCTCGCGATGTCTAGAACTTGACCGCTCGCTTGACCCTCGACGCAAAGCGCCAAGCTTGACCCTTAAGCGAGTCCGTCAGCGGACTTGTGTGAATCGGAAGCGGCTGCCATGGCAATACGGAGCTGAGGCGGCGCAGCTGCTTGTTCATCAGGAGTGCCTTAGTCATGAGGTCTGACTCTTTGGTGTTGAAGATGATCGAGAGGGAGATCGACACCGCATCCGCGCCGTTCTCGACGTGATGAGGTGCGACAAATGGGATGTGTAGGACTTCGCCTGGACCAAAATCAAAGCACTGGGAAAATGACGCCATCTCGGACCGATACTCGGGTCTGACTCCTGACCTGGCAATGAAGTCTTCGAGAGCTGTTGCGCTACAAAAGCGCTCGTCCCAGGCGGGGTAGATGTAGACCTTTTTTGTGCCTTGCAGCTGCAGCAGCAACGTAGAATAGCGGTCGATGTGAAACGGGGTGATGCTAAGTGGTGACGCGATAAAAAGGTAGAGCATCGGATCGAGTGCGCAATGACCAAGACCCTGGTCTTGCATGACCTTCTCAACATCGGTCTTCATGGCGGCGAAGAGGTCTTTGAAGCTAGCATCGACCTCGGGACTTCTGACCATGATGTAGGCGTTGGTGCGCTGCAAATCCGCTAGCGACTCCTCAAGACTAAATCGGCTTTTTTGATCGATATGTGCACGATCGAAATCGTCGGTTCGCTTTAAAGCCCCGCTGCTAAAAAATACCTGCTCAGACGGCAGGCGAGGCAACACCTGCTGTAGATTGGCGAGGCTCAAAGCCGGGTGGTCTTGCAGCTTGTGAAGCGCCTTGAACGGCTCGCGATCGATCTGATGCATGGTGTCCATGCCGCTAAAGCATCGTAGCTGCGGGTTAGTGGGCATGCGAGACTCCGTTTGTCGCTTCGATGGATCTTATGTTAGCAAACATTTATGGTCCTTTCCGTCGCTGGTCGACTGCGGTAAAAAAATCAAGGAGACCCTTGGCATAGGTGTCGTCAGGGACGGCGTAAAAGGAGCCGTGACCGCGCTTTGGTAAGACGATCTGGCGCTTTGGCTCGGCTGCCGCGGCGAATAGTTCGCGCATTCTATTGAGCGGAACGATCGGATCATCCTCGCCGTGAACAAACAGCAGAGGACGCGGCTTGGCTTGGGCGAGCAAGGCCTTGGCATCGAGGGCCAAGGGATTTATGCCTTTGGCCACAAGTGGAAGCAGTCGCAGCGGGGCAGTGAGCATGCCAAATCGTCCACCCTCATCGACGGTGAATTGATAAAGACTGGTCGGTGCCGCTTCAAGGACCACCGCTTCCAAGCGCTGGTCGATTGCGGCAAAGTGCAAAAGGGCGAGTGTGCCCATCGAAAAGCCAAGTCCCATCAATTGGCTCTGTGCTCCCTCAGGCCGGGCCTTGAGCCAATCGGCGATAGCTTTAAGATCGGTGCCTTCGAGGGCACCATAGGTGATCGATGAGCCCTCACTCTCGCCGTGGGCCCGACTGTCGCATAGCATCGCGCCAAAGCCTCGTTCTTGAAGAAATCTGGCCTCTGGGTAAAGCTGCAGTCGATCCGCCGCATAACCATGAGCGAAGAGGATGGTGAGGTGATTTCTAGCTGGCGCATACCAACAAGCTAGACGTGCCCCGTCGCTGCTGATCACAGCGACGACTGTAAAGCGATTGGCTAAGTCAGGGGGTGGCTGCACCGTGTGGCGCCGTGGCTCAAGGTCTTGCTGCTCACCGGCAATCATGTGATAGATGCGGAAGCTTCCCCACCCCAAGCAGAGCAAAGCCGTCGATGCGATCACGCGCTGCTGCAAAGTCCGTTTACTCCTCATCGGTAATCATCAGATAATGGCCCTGATTGTTTTGGTCCTCGATAAACCAGGCTGGATTGCCGTTTTGGTCGCGACCTAGTTTGGCTCCCCTGACCTTAGGCGACGCCTTCCAGCCCGCATCGGTATGGTAGCGGCGGCTTTTGGCTATCGGTGGGAGTCCCTCGCCGGCCTTGTCGAGCAAGCCACCCGAGCCCATCTCTTCGAGGCTACTGGTAAAGGCCTGAATGATCTGGTCCACATGCTCGTCTCGGTGTGCGGTCGTGAGAAAGCTCGGGAAGCCGTCGATGATATGGATACCTTTGCTGCGTAGCCAGCAGCCGAGCAGCTCTTGATAGGGGAGGCTTTCGTCCTTTGGCTTGAGCTTCATCAGCGAGCCGAAGTTGCAATACTCATAGGGCGCGCCGCTGCGCTTGAAGAGGTCATTGAGCTCTTGGCAAAGGTGATCTGCGCGGCGGTTGATGCCAACTTGCAAGGCGGGACCTTGATCTTTTAGATGGACCAGAGTGGCATGAGCCGCGGCGATGGCCAAGGGATGGCGGACAAAGGTTCCCGCGAAGTAAGTGACCCCCACCTCGGGGATACTCGCATCGCCGTAGGTCCAAAAACCGCCGTCCAGGGCATCCATGAAGGCCCTGCGTCCAGCGATCATTCCGATGGGCATGCCGCCGCCGACAACCTTGCCGTAGGTGCCTAGATCGGCCTGGATGCCGAAGGATTGTTGGACGCCTCCTGCAGCGTAGCGAAAGCCGGTGATGACTTCGTCAAAGATCAGAACACAGCCGGATTCGGTGGCGATCTTTCTCAATTCCTGCAAAAAAGCGACGGGGCGAAATTCCGGACGCCGACTTTGCACGGGCTCGACCAGTATAGCCGCCAGCTGATGGGCTTGAGCGCGGATGATTTGGAGACTCTCTTCGGTCCCATAGTCGAGAACGAGCATGTTTTGTACGGCCGATGGCATGATCCCCGGCGCCGATGCGATCGGCTTTAACTTCTTCGTGCCGCGTACGATGACCTCGTCATTGATGCCGTGATAGGAGCCGTTGAAGCTCACGACCTGAGCTCGCCCAGTCACCGTCCGTGCAATGCGCAGGGCACCGAGCACGGCTTCAGAGCCGGTATTGCACCAGGCCACACGGTCGAATCCGGTCAGCTCGCAGGCTAAGCGCGACGCGTCGCCCACGAGGCTGTGTTGCGGCCCGATCTCCATCCCGCGGCGCAACTGTGCTTGCAGCGCCTGAACGATGAAGTCGGCCTGATTGCCGAAGAAGTTGCTGCCAAAGCCGCATAGCAGGTCGATATACGGATTGCCGTCGATGTCCCACAGGTGGCAACCCTGCGACCGATCGACAATGAGCGGATAGACCAGTTCCTTGAACGTCGGCTTAAAGCCGGTGACGACTCGGGGGTCGGCCATGTGCCTTCGGTGGACTTGGGTGTAGTCCTTCGACCTTTTTGTTTGTCGGGTGTATAGCTCTGTGAAGTCGGCTAGTGTTTTGCGCTGCAGTTCGGTCAAGCCATCCGCCTCGCGTTGGATGCGAGCAATCGCCCCAAAGGGCTTTTTCTTGAGTTCCCGAGACTCCGGATCCTCGGGAGTCTCGGGAGTCTCGGGAGTCTCTAAAAGCTTGCCTTGAAAATGATTCTCCAGTGGCCGCGCGGTGAACGAAGCGTTGGTTGATTCCGGTTTGAGCAACACCTTGGGCAGGTCTGCGCCTTGAAGAAAGAGCATTTGCTGCTCCATAATCTGAAGCTGTCGCGACACGATCCGCTCCCGTTCGCCTAGGCCGGTCCCGTCTACGAGCGCTTTGGCGACGGATTGCGGGCGGTCGTGGGGTGGTCTGGAGGCCTGTGGAGATGGCGCTGGTGATAGGGCTGGACGGCTATGGGAAGCTGACCGGCTCAGGTATTCCTGTTGTTTAGTCGCGGGTAAATGGCTGCCGATATACTGAAGGAGAGCGCTGAGCGAGTTGACGTCGTCCATCAACTGTCGAAAGGTAATCGACACCAGAAAGGTGTTTTGCAGGTTGATCGCAAGCTGAGTCAAAAACAGCGAATCAAACCCTAGCTCGAGAAAGGTGAGGTGCTCCTGGTCAACACTCAGATCGATTCCTGAGGCCTCCTCGATCAGTGCATAAACGTCAGCTCGAAGGGTTGCAACCATGTCCATGTCCATAGCGTTGACCTCGTGTGGTTGGGATGCGTCTGGCCAGACCTGGCGCGACTGCACGTCGGGTGTCCCGTCGGGTTCGATCCAAAGCGACTTCTTGTGAAATGAAAAGACCGGTGTCGTGATCCGTGCGCGCGCCGTCGCGTGCCAAAAGGCCGACGCGTTCCACTCAATGCCGCGTTGCCATAGCTTGCTAAGGCCGGACTGCAGAGCCACCAGCTCCTCGCCATGACCGCTGCGGTCGCTGAGCATCGGGGTGGCAAGCTGCCGACCACGATCGTTTATTTGCCGTTGCTTTAGTGCTAGGGTCGTACAAACCTGTCGAGGACCGGACTCGACTAGGACTAGGCTGAACTCTTGCCAAAGCGTGCGGATGGCCGCGGCAAAGTTGACCGTTCGACGGAGATGCGAAGCCCAATACTCGGGGTCTCGAGCCTCGGCGTCCGAAAGCATTTGTCCGGTGACGCTAGAAATCACCGGGATCGAAGGCGCACGTAATCGGTAGCTTTGTAAGCGAGCGCGCAACGGATCGATGGCAGGCTCCATCATCCGTGAGTGAAATGCGTGTGAGGTGTGGAGAGGTTGATGGGCGATGCGCTTGGCCTCGAGAATTTGCTGCCAGGCTTGAACCTGCGCGCTGGGACCAGCGACGGTGCATAGGTCGGGACTATTGATCGCCGCGATATCCAGGGTTGGTGGCAAGATCGCTTGCACCTGCTCCAGATTGCCCCTGACGCTGAGCATGGCTCCTGGGGGTAGCTCCTGCATGAGCTGACCGCGGGCTATGACCAGGTCCAGTGCTTCGACCTCGGTGAAGATGCCGCTGAGAGTCGCGGCGACGATTTCGCCGACGCTATGACCCAGGAGCAATTGTGGCACCAAACCAAAGGACTTGAGAGTCTTAGCCAGTGCCAGCTCCAAGACATACAGGGCTGGTTGGGTGACACGGGTTTGCTGCATGGCCGCAGCATCGCTGCCTTGACTTAGCATCAGCGCACGCAGCGTGTGAGCACCGAGTGTTTCGGCCAGCTTGAGCAAGGCTTCGAGCTCAGTCCGAAACGGTGGTAGATGTTGCCAGAGATCCAGTCCCATCCCTACATATTGGCTGCCTTGACCTGGAAACATCATGGCCAGCTTGGGCACCTCAGTGGTGACTTGACGCGCTTGCTCGGCTGTCCATCCGCGCAACTGCTCAAGCACGATCGTGCGACTTACTGTGCTTATAGCCGTGCGCCAGGCGAAATGCTGACGTCCCACCTGGGTCGACATGGCGGCAGCTTGAAGATCGATGCCGGGATCCTCGCTCACGCGTTGGTCCCATGCCTTGATGAGTTGACCAAGGCCATTGGCCGTGGTCGCCGACAGATACAGGGGTGCACTCAGGGTCGGCGGATGGGTTGGCATATTTACCGCAGGAGCAGACTCAATGATCACGTGTGCATTGGTGCCACCAAAGCCAAACGAACTGACGCCGGCGCGTAAAACCTCGGCTCCAGGCCAGGTCATGCTTTGCGTCACCACTTGCAGCGCGCCCTGGTGAAAATTGATAAGAGGATTGGGCTGGCCGAAGTGAACCGAGGCGGGAATGGTTCGGTACTTGAGCGCGAGGAGCGTCTTGATGAGGCCGACGACGCCGGAGGCCGCCGTCAGATGACCGATATTGCTTTTGATCGATCCGATGTGGCAGGGGGGACCTCGACGCTGTGCGATCCGGTAAGCTCGAGCCAAGGCCTCGACTTCGATCGGATCACCGATCGGAGTGGCCGTGCCATGACACTCGACGTAGGAGACGGTATCTGGCTCGATCCCAGCGTCGCCCAGTGCCTGGCTGAGGCAAGCGGCTTGGCCGCTGACACTTGGCGCCGAAAAGCCCGATTTGTCATGTCCATCATTGTTGATGCCAACTCCTTTGATGACGCCGTAGATGCGGTCTGAGTCAGCAAGCGCTGCTTCGAGTGGCTTAAGAATCACGACACCTCCGCCGTCGCTAAAAAACGTGCCGGTCGCGTCGGCTGAGAATGGTCGACAGACGCCATCCTTCGCGTAGATGCCCCCCTCTTGATAAAGGTAGCCGGTCCGCTGTGGTGCCTGCACGCTGACACCGCCGCAGATCGCGACAGAGCACGTCCCAGCGCGCAACGCTAAAACCGCTTGGGTGACGGCGACTAAAGACGTCGAGCAGGCGGTGTGGACGCTGACGGCGGGACCCTTTAGGTTGAGGGCAAAGGCCAGTCGCGTCGCGACATAGTCCTTGTCGTTCATCAGCATGGCCTGAAAGGCACCGACTCGCTTCATCACCTGGAAGTTTTTTAGAACGCTTTCGACATAGTAACTATTGTGCGCGGTACCTGCGTAGACCGCAGTCTGACTGTCGCGGATGGAGTCGGTTAAACCGGCATCTTCTAGAGCGATCCAGGCTAGTTCGAGAAACAAGCGCTGCTGCGGATCTAGTAGTTCGGCGTCTTTTGGGGTGAACTTAAAAAACTCGGCATCAAATCCCGCAGCGTCCGCAATCAAACCGCGGCGGCGCACATAGTCGGGGTGTTGCCGCAACGGCTCGTCGACGCTGGGATGAAGCTCACGCATGGGGATTGCCGAAGTGCCATCAAATCCCGCCAGCAGCTGGTGCCACAGTTGGTTTGTATCGTCGGCGCCGGGGACCTTGCAGGCCATGCCGATGACTGCGATATCGCCTGAGGCGAGCCTCGGCGTGGCAGTCACCTTAGCTGGTGCGGCCCGAGCCGTCGGCGTTGGTTGACCGACTCCGACGATGGCCCCAGTCGCTTGGCTGGCCGAAGCTGCGCTCGAGTGTTCGAACAGGCGGGTAATCGGTAAGTCAATCGCATGACGTTGCTTGAGGAGTGCGACGACCTTCATGGCAAGGATGGAGGTACCACCGCGGTCAAAAAAGCTGTCGTTGGCGGTCATCGCATCGTCCTTGAGGACCTCGCGAAAGACACTAAGGAGCAGGCTGGCGGACGAGGAGCCAGCTTCGGTCGGGGTGACGATTGCTGTCGCTTTTGCGCTTGCTTTGCGAGCTGTGCCTAGCTGAGGTGGCGGCAGCGCCTTGCGATCGACCTTGCCACTCGGTGTGCGCGGTAGTTGCGACACTAGCTGCCAGTGCTGCGGTAGCATATAGTCGGGCAGAGCTTGTGCGAGGGTTGCCTTGCAGCTCGATGGATCGAAGGCCGCGCCCTTGGCAACGATATAGGCGATAAGGGCGCGTTCTCCCGTCGCAGTGTCAATCGGCTGGACGATCGCTTGCGCGACCTGCGGAAGCGATTCAAGTTGCGCCTCGATTTCGCCAAGTTCGATGCGGTAGCCGCGAATTTTGACCTGTGCATCCATGCGGCCTAGCAGTTCGATATGGCCTTGTGGGAGCAAACGACCCGTGTCGCCGGTTCGGTACAGACGCTGATGCGCTAGCTCAGGACGGTCGAGCCGGATAAAGGATCCGGCTGTCAGATCAGGACGATGGATATAACCCTCGGCAAGGCAAGCGCCGGCAAGATAGAGCTCGCCAACCTCCCCAGGCGCGACGAGTCGTTGCTCTGGATCCAGAATGTAAACATAGGAATTTTTAATCGGTTGGCCGATCGATGGCAAACTCGGCCAGCTGGCTGGGCTTCCTTCTAGGGTAAGAGCGGTGACGACGTGGGTCTCGGAGGGACCATAGTGGTTGTGGAGGCGACAGGAATTCAGATGCTGAAAGAAATGGCGGATATCGTCGGTGATCTTAAGTTGCTCTCCGGCCGTAAACACGTCGCGGAGACTGTGCGGATAAATCTCTAAGGTCTTTGCCATCTCTGCGAGCAACTGCAGGGCCACATAGGGCAGGTAGAGGCGTTCGATCAACTGGCTGTCTAGACGTGTTAGCAGCTCGTAAGGGTTTAAGCGCTGCTCATCTTGGATGATCACGAGGGTGCCGCCCGCCGCCAGTGTGGCGAAGATTTCCTGAAACGAGACGTCAAAGCTCAGCGGCGTAAATTGCAAGGTGCGGTGACCAGGCGAGGGGTAGACCTCCTGCTGCCAAACGATGAGTTGAGTCAGGGCGCCGTGGCCCATGGCAACACCCTTCGGCTTGCCGCTTGAACCAGAGGTGAAGATGACATAGGCAAGGTCATGGGGCCCGAGCTTGGCCTCCTCCCAGGTAGCCGCCAGATTGCTGGGCAAGTCGCCGACGACGATCCTTTGCCCCTGAAATGCTGTGAAACGGGCCTCAACATCGCTACTTAGGAGCAAGACCCTAATCTTTGCAACGTCCATCATGTAGTCTAGTCGATCCTGAGGGTAAGCAGGATCAAGCGGCGCATAGGCGGCCCCACTGCGCAATACGGCGAGAACCGCCACGATCATGCGCGGGGAGCGACTCATGCAGATTCCGATGACATCGCTAGGGCCGATGCCGAGTCCTTTGAGATGCTGGGCTAAGAGGCGGCTCTCTACCTCCAGGGCCGCGTAGGTCAGGCTTTCGCCTTCTACTTCCCCGGCTACGGCGACATTGGTCGCATACATCGTCCAGACCGGGCGCAGCAGTGTCACCACATCCTGTGGACCTGCCGCAAGGAGCTGGGGGATTTTAAACTCGCCGTCTAACCAGCGACGGAGATCTTGAAAAAAGACCTGACGATGTTCGGCAAGGGAAAACAGATGGTCGAAGCTAACATAGTGCTTGAGCTGGAGCAGTCCGGCAAAGTGCACCCCTGGGATCATATGCCGGTATTGATCTCGATAGGAAAAGATAAAGGCAAAGCCACCGGTGAAGGCAACATACATCGGCACGCCACGGTCGACGAGGCCTTGGACCTGCCCCGCGAACTCCTGAACGTCGGGATATACTCCGTCCAAGCTGTCGACGACCGCCTCGCTGACTTTGCCAAACAGCGCTCTGACTTTTTGCCAGTAGGAGCGTAAAATCCGCCGTGGTTCGAGCAGGCGCCGTAGGTAGAAATGGAGGTAGAACTGGGGCGTGCGGTAGACGATGCCATCGACCATGACGAGGCCAACAACCCGAGTGTCGTGCGCGGCGACGTCGTGGGCATCGACAGCCCCAGAACAGATGCCCATCAAAATAAAGCGTTTGATGCCATGGTTTTGTTGTAAAAAGTCCATGGCCTCGACGACATCGACATTTGGGCGGTTGCGCTCCTGCGCCGATGCGACCACAGGGCGATGATCGCTATCGCCGAGGCCGGCTAAATCAAAGCGCAGAAACGGGTATTCGGGACACAGCTCGGCCAAGGCAACGGCCAGGCGAAAGGGACCGGTACGATTTGAAATGCCAGTATTCCACATGAGCATGGCCACATCGTGGTGATGCTCGGGTAGATGCAGGATGCCAAACAGATGCTGATGGCTGCCAAAGGTGACTGGGCGGCGCGTCATTGGCCTGAGCCCTCCATGATCTGCCGGATCAGCCGCAAAAAGTGCTGGGGAAAGGCCTGCGTTCTGAGGGCTTTTGGGTCGCGCCACAGCATGGGGTCGAGGCATGAATGGTAGCTGATCTGCGTTCCTGCTGGTACGGCCTCGGTGGCCGTAAGGTCTTTCTGAGTCGCCGCTGGGCCCTCGTGGTCACTCGAGATGATATGAATCGCCGCCGCTCGTTGCGGCCAGGTCCAATTGAGTGCCTGAAGCTGCGAGCGGGCCTTGATCGAAAAGGGAAAACCGATCAACTGCTTGGTCTCGGCGATATCGCGGATGGAGATGTGGCGGTTAAACTCTGCCGCTAGCATCGCCTGATGGGTTAGCTCCAGCTCGCCAAGGTAGCGTGATCCAGAAGCGACCGGATCCCACGTGATGAGGCGATGCAGGCCGGTGTCTTGGAGGGCATGAGTCGCTAGTAAGGCGCCCAGTCGTGAGGCGATGACGGTTATCTTTGCGCAGCGGGTGGCTACCTTAACGTGACGAAAGGCCGACAGAATATCGGCCTGCCAGCGGTTGAGGTCGAGAGCTTGGGTCGCACCCAGTGAGTCGCCCGTGCCGGAGTAATCAAAGCGGAGGGTTTGGATTCCCAGACTTGCAAGGTCCTCGGCTAGTCGCTTGTATGTCCAATAGGTGCGCATCATCTCTTGAGGGGCGGGATAGCAAATCAGGACCGACTCAGCGTTGGCTCGTGCCTCATTTGTCCGCTGCAGCAGACCAAAGAGCGATGGGTCCGCTGCGTCGCCAAAATATGTTGCGTCAAATGCTAACATCATCGGTCCTTGGTGTGGCCTTAGTTGGCCGCATCGTTCCTCTCAATATCTTGTGTATCCATCGTCTTGGTCGCTGAAAAATCGCAGAGCGCTGCCACATGCGCTAGGGTCCCAGTCAGCAGGTCGCGCAGTTTGAGCGGCCTCTGGCTGAGTTGGTTGATGCGGTGGATCGCTTGAACCGACAGGAGGGAGTGTCCACCGAGTTCAAAGAAGGTTTGATCGCGACGGATGGCACCGACATGCAGGAGCTCACGCCAAATTCCAGCCACAATCCCTTCGGCCGCAGTGTGCACGTCATCTTCGCCTCGCACCAATTGTGTGGTTGGTGCTGGCAGGGACTTACGGTCGATCTTGCCATTTACGGTCAAAGGCAGGCTAGGTAGGAGCACCAACTGGTTGGGGATCATGTATTTGGGGACCTTTGCACCTAAAAACCGCTGCATGTCGCTAGTTTGAAGGTCCTGGTTCGGACGAGTGACGACGTAGGCAACCAAACGTCGGTCGTCGGGCTTATCCTCGCGCACTTGGACAACCGCCTTATCGACGGCCTGGTGTGTGCTTAGGCATGCTTCTATTTCGCCGAGCTCGATGCGAAAGCCGCGGACCTTGACCTGATGATCTCTGCGACCTAGGTACTCGATTTCACCGTCCGACCGCATGCGCGCGATGTCACCCGTATCGTAGATGCGTTCTCCCGCGGCAAAAGGGTTTGTTACGAAGCGCTCGGCGGTCATGGCAGCCTGATGGATGTAGCCGTCGGCCAGGCTTAGTCCGCCGAGAAACAGCTGGCCCCAAGCTCCTGGCAGTTGAAGTCGTCCTTGGTCGTCCAGAATATAGACCCGGTAGCCAGGCAAAGGACGCCCAATCAGGATCGGACGCGAGGGATCCTCGATGCGCCGTAGCGTCGCCCAAACCGTCGCCTCGGTCGGTCCATAGGCATTCCAAAGTTGCCCGCAGCGGCTGAACAGCTTGGTTGCCAAGTCCTTGGGTAAGGCTTCACCGGTGCTGATCGCCATCAGTCTTTTCTGTCCGGTCCAGCCGGCTCCGAGAAGAAGGCGCCAAGTCGCCGGCGTTGCCAGCATCAGGGAAATGCGCTCGTTTGAGATCATCCTGGCAAGAGCGTCCCCGTCCTGGGACGTCTCTTGGTCAATCAAGACGTGACAAGCGCCGGCGATAAGGCTGCCGAAGATCTCTTGAATGGAAATGTCAAAGGAGATAGACGTCAGTCCAATCACTCGCTGCTCGGCGTTGGTTTTCAGCGTAAGACTGGCACTTTGAAGAAAATTGCTGAGTGCTCTGCGGGATACGACGACGCCTTTGGGCTGACCAGTGGAGCCAGAGGTGTAGATCATGTAGGCCGCTTGATCCTCCTGCAGCGGAGTAAGGGTGGGGACGGTCTCGTCACTGTGACCCCATGATGCTTGGTCTAGGACGATCAGCTGAGCTTGCGAGGCGGGTACCAGATCCATGAGATCTGCCTCGGTAAGCACCACGCGCGCTTGGGAATGCTGGAGCATAAAAGCGAGACGCTCGGCAGGGTAGTAGGGGTCCAGCGGCAAGTAAGCGGCGCCAAGCCGCAGGACTGCCAGCATGGCTGTCACGAGGTCAGCGTGACGATGTAGGCAAATGCCGACAATGTCACCGCTTTTGACCCCTTGCTTCATGAGATAGTTTGTCAGTTGCTCGGTTCTCGCTTGGAGGTTGCCGTAGGATAGTCGCTGCGTGCCGGCGACTAGTGCTTCTTTGTTTGCATCAAAGCGGCTCAGGTCAAGCAGCTGGGCCAGGCTAAGACGGATTGCTGGGGCAGGAGTAGACCCCTTGATTCCCACCAAGTCGCTACGGATACTTGCGGGTAGGAGGTCTAGCTCAGCGAGGGTTTGGTTGGCGAAGCTAGGAATCTGCCGGATCATTTCGCAAAAGCAATCACGAAACTGTTCCATCGACGGGATATCCCAGAGGTCGGTGCGAAAGTCGATGCCACCGTCGACACCAAAGTCCGTCCGCTTCATCCATAACATCTGGTCGACGTGGACAACGTCGCTGGAGACGCTCAGCTGCTTGAGTTGACAGCCAGCCAAAGACTGCACCCGTTCGGTGACGTCTTGATAGGAAAACATCGTGCTGTAGAGTGGGGTACGCGAATCATCGCGCTTGATGTTCAGCGCTGCGACGATGGTCTCGAGTAGCACCTCGCCATGGGCAAAGGCATTGGTGCAGTTGTGGTGAACTTTTTGCACCAAAGACAAAAACGTATCGTCGGACGCAAACCTAGTTCTTACCGGTAAGACGTTGATAAACAGGCCAAGCACGTGCTCCAGCTCGCTGACGTGACGACCGCGTAGCGGCACCCCGACGACGATGTCTGGTTGCTTCGAGAAGCGCTGGAGAAGTAGCTTGTAGCAGCTCAAAAACAAGGAGAACAACGTCACTTGGGTGGCCCGCGCTAAATCCTCGCAGGCACGCAGCTCGGCTCCGTCCAGGTGAAACCCTAGAGTCCAGCCTTGGTGACTTTGCAGCGGTGGACGCGGGTAGTCAGTCGGGATGTCGAGGTGCTCGGGAAGCGGGCTGAGGTTGTTCACCCAGAACTTCAAAGACTCGGAGTAAGCAGTTTGGTTAACCGCTTGGCGGTGCCAAGCGGCGAAGTCATAGTACTGGACTGCAAGCGGCGGTAAGCCGAGTGGACGTCCCTCTTGAATGGCCTGGTAATGCAGGCCGATTTCCTGCAAAAACAGGTCAAAACACCAACCGTCCCAAATAGCATGGTGGATCATCAAAAAGAGTACGTGACTTGCGGGCGTGAGACGGTAGATGACGCTGCGATACAGAGGGAACTGGTCGATAGCGATCTTTTCCAGGGCGCGTTGACCTAGGTCCTTTTGACACGTCTGCATGGGATTGTGTTCACGACTTAGATCGATGAGTGTCGGTAGCCACGGCGTCGAATGAAAGACGACCTCCGGCGCACCAGCGCTTGTCACTAGAGTGCTGCGCAGGGCTTCATGGCGTAAAATAAGTCGAGCAAATGCCTGCTGCAAGACCTCTGGCTTGAAGTCCCCGCTGATCAGCCAGGCTCCCGGCAGATTATGCACCCGAGTGTCATGGTCGAGCAGCTCGAGGTACCACATCCGCTGCTGCAACATAGATGGCTCGGCCTTTTGTCCGGCTGGACGGGGCATGACCCTGGGCTGATTCAGACCTTTGCCTGCCTGTGACTTAGCTAGAACCAACAACTGTGCAAAGGTCGGATGGATAAAGACGTCGCGCATGTGCAGCTGACATTTAAGCTCCTGGTTAAGCTGAGCCACCATCTGGATGGCAAGCAGAGAGTGCCCGCCGACCATAAAAAAGTGATCGGCCTCGCTGGCGCTTTTAGCTCCGAGAGTGGCCAACCAAACGCGCAAAAACGTTGCCTCGAATTCATCCCTGGCGGTGACTGCCGCGTTGCGGCTTGCGGTGGCGTCACCGTCCTGCGATGAAGGCAGCGACCTTCGATCCAGCTTGCCGTTAGGTAGCAGGGGTAATCGGTCCAGGGTGATAAAATGCTGCGGAATCATGTACGCAGGCAGTGTTTGCCCGACAAACGCCCGCAAGTCCAGCGAACTGACGTCCCGTTTGGCTTCAACATATGCGATGAGTCGCTGATCTCCGACCTTGTCCTCGCGAACGACGACGACAGCGGTCGTGATCTGAGGATGGTCGGCTATCGCCCTTTCCACCTCGCCGAGTTCGATGCGGTAGCCGCGGACTTTGACTTGGTCGTCGCTGCGACCGTAGATCTCTAAGGAACCATCAAAAGTGAAGCGTGCCAAGTCGCCGGTTTTGTAGAGTCGTCCCAGGCCGCGTGGTGCATGCTCCAAAAAGCGTTCTTGTGTGAGGTCGGGCCGATTGAGGTAGCCAAGGGCGAGGCCATCGCCGCCGATGTAGAGGTCGCCAGGGACTCCGGGCGGTTGCAGGGCCAAATCTTGATTTAGGACGTAAACCTGATAATTGCTGAGTGGGCGGCCGATGAGGATGGTCTGCTCGGGGTCCTCGACTAGGTACAGCGTCGCCCAAACGGTGGCCTCGGTAGGTCCGTACATGTTCCATAGGGTGACGCCGGCATGCTTTAGGTCGCGGGCAAGCTCTTGCGTTAGGGCCTCGCCGCCACAGAGGGCTTGAAATTGGCGAGTCAGCTTGAGTCCGTTCGCCCCGGCGGCGAGCAGCATCCTCCAGGTTGAAGGGGTCGCCTGCATGCACGAGATGCGTTCTTGACTGATCAGGCGATTCAATTGATCACCGTCGCGCGCCTCGTCACTGGATGCGATATAGAGGCCTGCACCAGTGAGCAGCGGCAGGTACAGCTCGAGCACGGAGATATCAAAAGATAGAGTCGTGACAGCCAGCAGACGGTCGTCGGTTGAAAGCTTGAGGTGCTTTTGCACCGCGGAGAGAAAATTGATGACGGCCCGATGCTGGATCATGACGCCCTTGGGTTGACCGGTCGAGCCCGAGGTGTAGATGACGTAAGCGATGTCTTCAGGCGAGTGATCCGTGGGGAGATCCGCCTCTGCCTGAGTCGAGGGACAACCTATGTCGATGATCTTAAGGGCTGGCGGCAGTAAATGGTGCAGGCTCGGCTGGCTGATGCAGACCTTGATCCGGGCGTCGTCGATCATGTAGTGAAGGCGGCCGGCGGGAAAGGTGGGATCGAGCGGAACATAGGCTGCACCGACCTTCCAGATTGCCAAAATTGCCGCCAGAAGCGACGGCGACCGCTGCGCGCAAAGGCCGACCAGATCGCCGCGCTTGACTCCCTGCGCGCACAGCACTCGAGCCAAGTGCAGCGACCTTTGGTAGAGGTCTTGACCGCTTAGTCGTTCGGTGGCGCCCGCACAAACCTCGCGAGTGCCTCGGGCTTGAACCAAGGGTAGCAGCCACGTATCGAGGGTGTGTTCTTTGGGGTAGGTCGCCTGGGTATTATTCCAGGCCAGAATCGTCTCTGGTTTGCCCAGCAAGGGCAAGCTCGCCAAGGGTTCATCGGTGTGCTGCGCGACTTGTTCAAGCAGCGAGGTGTAGGCGGCAAAAAAGGTCTCGATCAGGGGCTCGGAAAAAAGGTCGCTGTTGTACTGGCATTCGAGGATGACTCGGTCTTTGCTCGCGGAGATGTTGACAAATAGTTCGAAGTTTTCGGCAACGCGTGGATTGGACTCGTAACTGGCGAGGGCACCGGCAAAATCCAGGTCCTTGGCCTCGAGCTGCTGGTCGACATTGAACAGCATGCTGATGAGCGGAAGGCGTGATGGTTCACGGTCGATCCGCAGCTGCTGAAGCAGGCTGCCAAAGGTGTATTCCTGGTGCTCGTAGGCGCCCAGCAGGGTCGCCTTCATGCGCTGGCAAACGCCGCGAAAACTGTCGCCTGGTGCTAACACAAGGCGAATTGGCAGGAGATTGACGCAGTGACCGACCAGCCCGTGCTGGCCAAGGATGGCCTGGCCCGCAGCCGGGATACCGCAGACCACGTCGCTTTGCATCGATAGTTTACTGATCAGAATCTGAAACACGCTGAGCAGGTAGCCAAGGTGGCTGCATCCTAGGGCTGCGCTAGCCTTTTTACTGTTTGCCCAAAGGATTTGATCGATCGCCAAGTCATAGCGCTGCGCGTGAAAGCTGCGCAGCTTCGGTCTTTTGCCCTTTAGAGGTAGTTCGAGCGGAGGCGGCAGACTGCGAAATAGGTCGGTCCAGTAGGTCTTGGTTTTAAGATTGGCGGGACCGTGTTGTCGCTCAAAGTCGCGTTGCGCATAGTCCGAGAAGTTCATGTGCGCTGTCGCTGTCCTTTTGGGCAAGGCTCGTCCCTGCACCCGGGCTGAATAAAAGCAAGCAAGGTCCTTGATCAAAATTGCCAACGACCAGCCGTCGCAGATGATGTGGTGCGCTGTCAGGATCAGTAGCGTTTCTTGCTCAAGTTGTACCTGAACCAATTGGTGCATTGGACCACGGGCAGGATCTAGGACCTCGCTGCAGGCACCTCGCTGTAGGCTTTTGATTTGCGTTGCTTGCTTGCTTTGACTGTGACCGCGAAGGTCGTGGTAGGTGATCTTCGGCGGACGAGACTTGGTGACGATGAGGGTGCGCCCGAGTGGAGAAAAGCAGCTTCTCAGCGCATCGTGCTGGCCTTCCAGGTCACCATAAGCGGACTCCAGGGTCGGTGCATCGAGCACTGCAGGTACGCGTACCGTCACCGACTCGTTAAAGGCGAGCTGCGCCTCCTTGGCCATCTGCATCGATGTCCAGATTTCCTGCTGGCTTGCGGTGGATGGCACGGTGAATTCAATGACTCCATCCCGAAAGGGGTTATAGTCGACTCGCTTTTGCTTCGGCTCATGCATCGCTTGCACCTTAAGGACCAACAGTCATGGCCGGGATCGTTCAGTCGGCAATGGCCCAAGCGCCGCCGCCGCTCCCGCTCCCGCTCCCGCTCCCGCTCCCGCTGCCGCTCCTTAGGTTTCGGTTCCAAGCGGGCCTTTCTTTAGTACAAAGCAGGACAAGATGCAGTGATCTCACAAATGTGGAGAGGGCGCCGACCCGGCAATGGTCGCTAGATGGTCCGCACGGGAGCTTGTGATCGCTGAGGATGGATTTTTGTCGTCGACGAAGTGGCGCCTATATCCGCTTA
Source organism: uncultured Pseudomonadota bacterium (assembly GCA_903928445.1). Lineage (GTDB taxonomy): Bacteria > Bdellovibrionota_B > Oligoflexia > Oligoflexales > CAIYRB01 > CAIYRB01. Next base: position 29,129 of record CAIYRB010000001.1, read on the forward strand.
AATAACGCCGTTCTCCAAGGCAGGCCGGAGCCGACCACGGCGACCGCGATGAGGTCGCCGACTTTACTTTAAAGCGGTCCCATGGGGCGCCTGCACCTTATGGCGCGGCTTGCGCCACTGGAGCTGAATACCAACTTTCTTTGCCGTCGGTGATGTCGTCGGCGCCGACCGAGGTCGTGTTGCGCGCCGTCACGACGATAAAGTAGCTTTGTCCTGGAGTCCTGCCCACCATCTTTGTAAAAATCTCTACGCCGAAAACTCGAACTTAAGCTCGTCGCCCCCGTCCTCGACATCGATGGTCACTTCACCGCCACTCGCAAGACGCCCAAATAACAGTTCGTCGGCCAGCGGCTTCTTCAGCTTGTCTTGAATCAGCCGATTAAGTGGCCGTGCCCCATACGCTGGATCGTAGCCCTTGCGCGCCAAGTACAGCCTAGCGGCATCGGTCACCGACAGCACCACCCGCTGCTTGGTCAATCGCGCGCCGAGCTCGCCGATAAACTTATCGACGACCTGAACGATGATCTGCTCACTAAGCGGTTTAAATGAGATAATCGCATCCAGGCGATTGCGGAACTCCGGACTAAACATATCCTTGACTGCCTGACTCTCGCCAGCGCCGACGCCCAGTTCGCGCTGAAAGCCGATCGAGCCATGTAGCAGCTCGCGCGCGCCGGCGTTGGTCGTCATGATGACGATGACATTGCGAAAATCCGTTTGCCGACCGTTGGCATCGGTCAGTGTGCCATGGTCCATGACCTGCAGCAGGATGTTCTGGATCTCCGGATGGGCCTTCTCGATCTCGTCGAGAAGCAGCACAGCATGCGGATTTTTGTTGATTGCCTCCGTGAGCAGCCCACCTTGGTCAAAGCCGACATATCCCGGAGGCGCCCCGATCAGGCGCGACACCGCATGGCGCTCCATGTATTCAGACATATCGTAGCGGATAAACTCGACACCCATGATCTTGGCGAGCTGCTTCGCGACCTCGGTCTTACCGACACCGGTCGGACCGGCAAAGAGAAAGCTGCCAATCGGCTTTTCCTCGTCGCGCAGGCCACTACGCGCCAGCTTGATCGCCGCCGCCAGGGCGTCGATCGCCTGCTCCTGGCCAAAGACGACGGCTTTGAGCTCTTGATCTAGGTCCTTGAGGCTCTGCCGATCGGTGGCATTGACCTTTTGGGCCGGGATTCGAGCCATTTTGGCGACGATGCTTTGGATATCCGCCGGTGTCACCCGCGGCACCTTGCCGCCGGCTTGGCGGCGCGGCTTGAGGGCAAACGACGCGCCTACCTCGTCGATGACGTCGATCGCCGCATCCGGCAGTTTGCGCTCGCGCAGGTGCCTTTGGGCCAGCTCGGCCGCCAGGCGGATCGCCTCGCTAGAATAGGAAACCTTGTGGTGCTCCTCGTAACGCGCCTTAAGACCACGCAGGATCTTCACCGTGTCGCTGAGGGACGGCTCCTCGACATCGATCTTTTGAAAACGCCTGGCCAGAGCATGATCGTTTTTGAAATGCTGGCGGTATTCTTTGTAGGTAGTTGAGCCGATGCAGCGCAACTGACCCGAGGACAGCGCCGGTTTGAGCAGATTGGACGCATCCATGGCACCACCGGAGACCGATCCAGCACCGATGACGGTATGAATCTCGTCGATAAACAAAATCGCATGCGGTTTTTTAAACAGGGCCTTGAGCAGATCCTTGAGGCGTTGCTCAAAGTCACCGCGAAAGCGCGACCCCGCGAGCAGCGAGCCCATGTCCAAGGAGTAGATCAAGGCATCTTTGAGTGGAAGCGGCACGCTGCCATCAGCGATCTTAACGGCCAAACCCTCGGCAATGGCGGTCTTACCGACTCCGGCATCGCCGACGAACAGCGGGTTATTTTTGCGCCGGCGGCAGAGGATCTGCACCGTGCGCTCGACCTCACTATCACGGCCAATCAAAGGGTCGATCTTGCCGGCCCGAGCCCGGGCGACGAGATCCACCGTGTACAGCTTGAGTGGATCCTTGGCCTGGCGCGACTCCTGGGCATCGCCCTCGCCGACGCTGGACTGGGCATCGTCGCCATCAGCTGGCTGGGTATCTCCTGGCGGCAAGCTGCGTGGCCCCCCCGAGCTATCATCATCGGCATCGGTGCCGACACCTGGCTTGAAGATACCGTGCGCAATATAGTTGAGCACGTCAAAGCGGGTGATGTTCTGCCGCTTGAGAAAATACACGGCAAATGATTCGCGTTCAGAAAAGATTGATACTAGGAGGTTATCTCCTTTGATCTTCTCCTTGCCGGCAGCCCGAACATGCTGCGCCGCGCGTTGGATGACGCGCTGAAAGGCCAGGGTCGGCTGCGGCATCTGGCCAGAGCGCAGGGCCTCGGTCGGATAATGTTCTTTGAAATAGTCCTCGATGAACTGCCGCGTCGCTTCGACGCCGCCGCCGCAGGCCCGCAGCGCTTTTGCCGCGGCATCGTTGTAGAGCAGCGCGAACAGGATGTGTTCCACGGTGACAAACTCGTGGCCGCGCCGCGCCGCCTCGCTAACCGCCAAGTTCAAACTGACTTCAAGTTCGGGACTGATCATGCTCGGCTCTCCTCACGCCCGCTCCAGCGTGCACTGCAGAGGATACTCTTGTTCACGCGCCGCCTCGGTGACCTGAGCCACCTTCGTTTCCGCAATCTCATACGGATAAACACCACACAGACCAGTGCCGCGATGATGCACCGCGAGCATGATCTCCGTCGCCTGCGTCTGACTTTTGTTGAAAAAACGCGTCAGTACCTCGACGACGAACTCCATGGGAGTGTAATCATCGTTATGTAATAAAACCTTAAATAGACTGGGCCGCTCCGTTCGCACTTGGCGCTCGGCAAGAACCCCACCTTGACCCGAGGATTCATCATACCCGGGTTTATCCTGCTCACCTTCGGCCATGGCACCTTCCACTTCAAGAATATCGCTAGCGTCGCTCAGGTTCTATTTAACCTGCGCAAGAATAAGGACTCAAGCCGTATGATCCACCCGCCCACACTAGCATATTTAATTTGCGGCGGCGGCCTAAACCCGGCCACCACCAAGGCGTCGCCCGCCCGGAGGGCGGCTGCAATGATAAGAGGCAGGCGCCTGCCAATCATTCCTTGCTGCATTCATAACGCTAAGTTGACCATTAGCCATAAGAATGCTATCGAAATTAATGGACTCCTGGAACAATACTTAAACGATGCCTCCTCTGACGGCCCCTTGCGCCCACGATGGGGATGCTTGGGACCTGCGGCAACGCCTGGATCTTACCTATGGGAGCGTCAGTGAAGAAGACGTCGGACGTGAAATATCCCCACTCGGCCAACCTCTTTCTGTTTTGCCGCCGAGTCCTTGACCATAAATTCGGCGGCATACGGGTGATCGATCAGGACGTCGGCCAGATCCTAGGCTTCGATCCTGCCGACTGCAGCCACTGGAAAAAGGGCAAAAAAAACATCCGCTCGATCCAGGCGATGAAGTCGATCGCCGACCACCTGGGCGTCGATGAAAAACTCGTCGTCGACGTGGCTGGGGGCGAATTGGACGACCGCGAGGCCTTCTTTGAATTTAGCGGCTACGGTGCGTTCAGTGTCGACAACAAGACCTATGAGGCGGCCAAAAAGGACTTTTATCGGCGCTATTCCGGCAACTGGACCAAGGACAAGGAGTTGGAGTTTAAAGAATCCTTCGCCGTCCACGAAGCCACGATCGACATCGTCGTCGCGGGGATCCATGAACGTATCAATTTCCAAGAGGCGCCACTGTACATCCCGGAGGTGGTGACCGCGTATGTTGACCTCCAGCTGACGCCGAGCCAAGCACCAGCCGATGAGGCCGGCCATGTGAGCGTGGCCCGCTCTGGCGCACAGACGGTCATCACCTATACTCCCGGCGCCGAGATGCGGCCAGACATGCGCTTTCGCATCGCCAAGGCGATGGCCCACCACTTTCTCAGCGAGATCGCACCTCAGGCCGACGCGCTTGGCGAGTATTCGCAGCATCTGTTTGATGTCCAAAGCAACCTCTTCGCCGCGAAGCTCCTTGCACCCGCGACGCTGATCCGCCGTGAGATCGGCCAAGTGAACGTCTCCCGTGATGTGGTGACGCAGCTGGCCGAGACCTTTTGGGTGTCGAAAACCTTTATGAATCGCCGGCTAAAGGACATACTTCAAGTGCCAGCGGGGCTGTAGGTCACCACCGGCGTCTTTCGACTCATTCGCCACAGCTAGTGACGTACTGCCAGTTGTTTGGTCCGGTGTAGGATGAGATCCAAGCACCCAGTGAATTTCGCACCGATGCTAGGCTTTGCCCGGTTAGCGCAAAGTTGAATGCAGAAGCATTGTTAACTGCCGCGGCAGGACTAGTGGCCAGAGCCACCGGCACAAAGGTGCCCGAGGTCTTGTCGGCGACCATCAGGCTGGGCACGCTGGGCGGAGTCGAGGTGTTAAAGCCCGTCATATAGCCGACGAAGGGTACGCCGTCGGCCGTAAACGTCAGACTCGTATTGAGGATTTGCTCATTGTTTGTCGAGATGTTGGTGGTGTCGATGGATGACGCCACCGTCGAGCTGCTCCAGTTGCCTAAACCGCCGCAGTTGATCAACGACTTAGTGCAGCGCATATAGTAGACGAAGTTGTTGGCGCGGTCGTAGTAACTGACCGCCGGTTGAGAGGTCAAGGGGTCTAGTTTAATCGCCAGACCCTCGCGCCCGGTGCTGGTCGCACTGAGCGGAAGCGGGGTCGCCAGCCAGGTTTGACCATCGACGCTAAAGTTGAACTTGGCTTTGGTCACCGTCAGATCGTAGTAGGCCACGACGATGTTACCGTTTGCATCGTAGTCGGCCGACAGCCGCGTGGCGAACGAGCCACCCAGGGCATCAAGAGTTGTCACCGAGCCAAAGGTTTGGCTCGACGGATCAAAGAGTGCAGCCCGGATGCCGGCGCCGCCGGCAGCGGTTGAGTTCATGACGATCATGAGGGGCATGGGCGCGCCGCCATAGTAGGACATCACCAGGGCGACATCGTCCGTGGCAGGAGCCGTCGCGGCCGCCACCTTGTTATTGATCGGAAACTGGTAAAAGCTCCAATCACCAGACCCATCCGCAGCCGAATTTGTCACCAGATTATAGCGGAAGGTACTGGCGTCAAAAAATGCGATCCAAGGCATGTTGTTTTGATCAAAGATCAGCGACGGAAACTTAGGACTCGAGGTGTTTGGCACGGTCCAGACCTGCCACGGGGTCGTGGCCGTCACGCCGTTGCGGAAGGCAAACTTTAACACTGCGCCGGCAGCCGCACCGACGGATGCGTCAATATAAGCAACTCCAGGCTTTCCGGCGCTGGTTGAGGCCATCGAGGTATTGCGCGTCTGACCGGTGGCTGTGGTCAGTCCGATGTCGCCGTAGACGTCGGGAATGGATTGATAGAAGTTTGCCGCGTTCGAGGTGACACTGATGTCTTGCACGACGCCGACGTTGAGATTGAAGGGAGCGGCGTTCGCACCATATGAGGTGTAGATCTGTCCCAGGTTGTTGTTGATATCAGCACCCCCAGCGCCAGCGCCCGCAGCTGGTAGCGTCACGGTGTCGAGCGTGCCGATGGTATTCCAAGTGGAGGTGGTCAAGGCATTGGTCAAGCTGTTGTAATAGCCGACACTGGCCGTACCCAAGTTAGCAATCACATGATAGATGCCACTTGTCGAACGCAGCAGCCGCAGCCACGACGTGCCGCTGGTGGCTGCGCCAAAGGTGTTGCCGGCGGTGAAGGTGTAGGGACCAGCGGCGTTGCAAGCCTGGTCCATCTGAAAGACCTGAAGCAGTGTGTTAGCAGCGTTGCGCGTCAGGATTTTAGGAAAATCGCCGGTCGTTGTCGAATCGATGAGGATCTTCGCCACCACCGAGGAGTTGCTGACGATCGTTGCCGGAGTCCCCCAACCAGCGCTCGTCTTACAAGTGGCGATCGAGCCCTGGCAAGATGCATAGCGAGTGTTGGTCGTGCTCGGATAAACAACCGCCGGGTAGTAGGTCGTGGAGTTGTGCTTGCACCAAGCGATGCCGACTTCATTGGTGGCAGCGACGACGTTGTTCGCCTCAATGGTATCGGTCCCGGCCGTCATGGGGACATAGGAGGCTAGGTTTTTGCAGCTCGACGTGCAGTAGATAAAGCGAGCTCGCCCTGCGGTCGTGGTATTGGTCAGGTAGGCTAGTCCGACTTGATCGAGGGGGTTGACCGATACTTCCAAGGCGCGGTTGGCGGCACCCGCGACCGTGTCGATCACCGCGGCGCTCCACGTCCCGCTCGTACCAAAGGGAGCGCTGCGGATTGCGCCCTTGACCTGCGTCGCACCGGTGGTCCAAAAGACCAAAGGCGTGCCGTCGCTAAGGAAGGCCAAGCGGACCCAGGTGGCGGATCCAGCCGCCACCAAGCGGTCGCCGGCGACGCTTTCTTGCGTGTACTTCGCGCCGTTCCAATAGCTGATCCTGATCGACGCGCTGCCGCCGGTGGCCGATCCATCGTAGTAGGCCGTTGCGAAATTACCCGTGTTCGGGATCATTTTTAAGTCGGACCACAAACCGCGCTGATTGGTCGCTGTATTGCTCTTGGTGCCGCGATCGAGCGTGATCGTTGTGGGCGACGCACAAGATGCAGCTCCGGCCTTGGTCGTCATCTGCGCGCCGGTCAACCAATTGCTGGTGGCGCTGCCATTGACGCTGCGAACGCGAAAGGTGTAGTTCGTCAGACTCGAAAGACCGGTACTGGTAAACTGAGCGGTGCCTGCGGCGAACGGTGATCCGGAGACATCGGCAAAGTTGGTACAGCTCGTTCCCGTGCACCGCTGCACTTGATAGCCGGTTTCGGTGCCGGAATTATCCGTCCACTTGACCACCGTGGAGCTACTGGTCGTGGTCGTGTAGGACATAGCGGTCGGAGCTGCCGGCCCGCTGACTAGAGCAGGACTGGTCAGCCAATCACTGCCACCACTGCCAGCTACGGCACGAATGCGGTAGGTGTAGGTGGTATCTGGCGACAAATCAGTGGCCGTATAAGAGCTTGCCGTGGCCGCCAAGGGCGAACCCGAGGCCGCCGCGAAATTACTGCAACCAGCGCCAGCGCAGCGTTGCACTTCGTTGAACAACGGCGCCGACGAATTATTCGTCCAGCTAAACGTGACCGCCGCATCGGTGATCGATTGCAGGCTGAAATTGGTCGGAGCACTGACCGGGGACATGGTGGTGATGCCAGCATCGGTGGCCCAATCGGAAGTGTTCGTCGCAGTGGTGCCACGGATGCGAAACCGGTAGACCGTCGAGGCGCTAAGTCCGCCTTCCGCATGGCTGGTCGCCGGAGCGCCGATGGGAGAATCAAGCGAATCGTTGAAATTGGTACAGCCGGCCCCTTGGCAGATTTGGATCTGGTAGCCCTTGTAGGTCGTGCTACCCGTCGTCCATGACAGCGACGTCACACCGTCGGATACATTCTTGACGGCAAAGTTGGTGAGACCCGGGACCAGGGTCAAAGTGTCTGTCGAGGTCAACCAATCGCTGGCGCCGTTGTTGTTGGCGGTGCGTACTTGGACTTGGTATGACGTGTTCGGAGTCAGGCCGGTGAGCGTGAAGCTGGTGGTGTCCGGACGCAAAGGCGACCCAGTGACCTCTGTAAAATTGGTGCAACCAACTCCGGCACAAGCATAGACCTCGTAAAAAATCTCATCGGTCGCATTGTCGGTCCAGTTAAGGGTCATCGACGTGTCGGTGATCGCACTAATCGTCAGCCCGCTTGCTGCAAGGGGTGGCTTTTGCGCTAGGCTGCCCCGGCCGCCAACACCACCGCTAAAGCTGCCACCAGCGTCTCCGCCATCGCCGGAGCCGCCATTTTTCTTACTGCAGGCCGAAAGGGCAAGGGCGACGCTGAGAGCAAGAGTGCTCGTGTGAAGAAAAACCATGGAAGCCTCCGAACAAGACAAGATGACACATCTTTGCGATCTTGAAGGATATCGGGAAGCAGCGTCCGAGACTTTAGGGATCTCAATTTAGTTTAATGATTACAGGTATATATGTTAGGATAGAGCGGCTACCGTCCGTTGATCGATCAGACGCGACGTTGCAGCTATTTGCGCGCCTTTGACCTGCGGCTAGCTCAGTCGATTCGGGCCCCGCGCTACCGTTGCCGCCTAGGATGATAGAAGGCGGGGTAGTCGCTGGTAAACACTCATCACCGGACTTTCGCCATGGTCAGGCGGCAGACAGGTTTTGGGACGAGCCTCTTCATTAGTCTAAGCGATGTCCCGACAACACCTGCACTGCCTCCATCAGTGCCGCCTTGAACTGCGCATCTGTCGGCTGCTCGCAGACCCCACTGATCCCCTGCGTTGCCTCCCAGACCCACGTGCCACTTTTGTAGTCGCGGCTATTAGCGCCAGTGTGCCAGATCCGGCTTGGGTGATAAAAGATGCGTTGGTTGCTCTGGGTGTAATCATTGGTCCACATGACGAAGCGCCGGGTGGCGCCCAGCTCCGCCGCGGACTTCAGTTCGCTGCGGTTTTGAAAGAACAGCAGCAGCAGGTTGTTGAAAGAAGTGTAAGCGCACTGCTTCGCGGCTGCCGTGGCACCGGCCGGGTAGAAGCCGAACAGGGCATCGCCTGGGTAGCGGAAGGTCGCACTGCCGCGAAAGGGCAGATACTGTGCGTCAATCACTTCGTAGCCATTGACCTCGGTGGGTCGCATGGCGTCAATCTCGGCTGTGGCCCTGGTCGCCGCCAAAAGTATCATGGTCAAAAATAGGCGCCGCACGGTCATAGCAAAACACCTTCGTGCCAAGTCATCGGTTCATCGGTTTGTGCTCATGGTCCAAGCGGGCTTGATTAACTTTATATGAAGATCCTTGTCAATCGCGGACATGGGGCTTTGGCCATGGCTGTCTCCTTCGGTAAAAAAATGCTGCAAGATCTTGCTTAAGAAGGTAATCCTGTAGGGTGAGTACCGTTGCAATCTTATGGAGTAGGGTAAATCTATGAACCCGTTGCGTTGGCGTTTGCTTATCATTGGCGCCATTACTTTGTGGGCAGCTTATATCGTCGCCCCGTCGGTGATTTATTTTTCGACCCCACGGGAGATCCGCAACTCCGATGAGGAGATGGCCAAGCGGATACCCAAGTGGTTGCCGCAAAAGCACGTGTCCTTGGGGCTGGACCTGCAAGGCGGGGTCCAGCTGGTGTTGGGCGTCAACACCGTCAATGCCGTCGATAACAAGCTCAGTCGCCTCGGCACTGAGACGCAGCGCTGGTCTGATGACAACAACCTTGGTGTCACCAAGGCCTACAACGTCGTCGGCAAGCAGATCCTTCGCGTCGAGCTCAAAGACGGTGTCGACAGCGGTGCTTTCAAAGATAAATTCCGCAAGGAATATCCCGGCATGGTGCAGGTCGCCAAGGCTGGCCAAACGCTCGACTTAGGGTATGAAGACGAGCAGATGCGGCGCATCAAGGCGAGCGCGATCGAGCAGGCCGAGAAGGTCGTCCGCAGCCGTGTCGATAAGTGGGGCGTGAGCGAGCCCTTGATCAACCGCCGTCAGGCCGACAACAGCATCCTCGTGCAGCTGCCGGGCTTCAAGGATCCGACCAAGGCTAAAGAACTGCTTGGTCGGACGGCGCAGCTTAAATTTAAGCTGGTGGACGATAAATTCCATGGTTTTGATAGCCTGACCGATCTTCCTGCCGGTATCACCAAGGCCAACAACGGTGGTCAGGTCGCGCTAGCTAGCGAAAATCGCGTGGCGCTGCTCGACTTTGCCAAGGCCAAAGTGCCCGAGGATCGCCAGCTATTCGTCCACCGCGAGGATATCGCTGGCGGCAAGAAGTCGACCTACACGACGTATGTCGTCGAGGCATCGACCGAGATCGGTGGCGACGACATCGCCGACTCCTTCGTCACCGAGGATGGGCAAGGCTTAGATCATCGGCCGCAGGTGTCGATGAAGTTCACTGGACCAGGCGGTAAGCGTTTTGGTGACGTCACCGGCGCCAACGTCGGTCACCGTTTGGCGATTGTCCTCGATGACGAGGTCGTGTCCGCCCCCAACATCCAGTCCAAGATCGCTACCGGTCAAGGGGTCATCACGCTTGGCAACCGCGGCAGCTGGCAGGACTCCTACAACGAGGCCAATCAGCTGGCACTCATCCTAAAGTCCGGTGCCTTACCGGCGACGATCGAGGTGCTGGAAGAGCGCCAGGTCGGTGCCAGCCTTGGACCTGAGTTGGCCGATGAAGGCATTAAGGGCGTGCTGGTCGGCTTGGTTCTGGTCTTTGGCTACATGATCTATCACTACCGTCGTCCCGGCATGCTGGCTTGTGTCGCTTTGCTGCTCAACGGCCTATTTCTCCTTGGCCTGATGGCGATGTTTGGCTTCTCCTTGTCGCTGCCAGGGATCGCCGGCTTTGTGCTGACGCTCGGCATGGCGGTGGACGCCAACGTTTTGATCAATGAACGCATACGCCAGGAGCTGGCGGAAGGTAAGAGTTCCAAGAAGGCGATCGAAAACGGCTTTGGCCGCGTCTTTTGGACCATCTTCGATGCCCACGTGACAGCGTTGATCGCCGGCTTTGTGCTGCTCGAGACCAACCCTTCCGGTCCGATCCGCGGCTTTGCCATTACGCTGATTATCGGTCTGTTGGTCTCCCTGTTCACCTCGCTGAATTGCACCAAATCCTTCTTTGAATTGGTGATGGCCCGGTCCAAGTCCGACAAAGAAGTCCGCGCTTGGCTCGGCGAGCGCTCGATCGAGAAGCAGCGCCACACCTTCAACATCGATTTTGCCAAGTATTCCGTGCCATTTACGGCATTTTGTGCGCTCCTGACCGTGGCGACGCTGGGCTTGACCTTGGTGCGTGGCCTCAACTGGGGCGTTGATTTTGCCGGTGGTACCGAGGTCCAGGTCCGCTTTGGCAGCGATGTTCAGCCGAGTGAGCTGACCGGCGTGACCAAGAAGGTGGGCCTGCGCGAGGTCACCCTTCAGGCCCTTGGTGGCGGTCAGAAGCAGTACCTGATTCGCTTTGGCACCGAGGACATCCAACCCGAGGCTGGCAAAGAGGTGACGCAGCAGGATGCCCAGGCGAAGGGCCAGCAGGTCAAGCAGGCGCTGCTCGCCGACCTCGCCAGCAAGTCGCCGGAAATCCTGTCGATCGATTATGTCGGCCCGCAGGTGGGTAAGGAGCTGCGCAGCCAGGGTGTGCTTAGCATGCTCTACTCGATCTTCTTTATTCTTCTCTATGTCGCCTTCCGCTTCAATATGCGCTTTGGACCTGGGGTCCTTCTGAAGATGATCATCGATGTCATCTTCGTCTTGGCCTTCTACGAGTTCTTCTGGCGCTCGTTTGACCTGACGGCGGTTGCGGCCTTTTTAACGATCATCGGTTATTCGGTGAACGACACCATCGTCATCTTCGACCGGATTCGCGAGAATCTGCAAAGCCATGGTCGCCGGACTATGCTTGAAAACATCAACATGTCGCTCAACGAAACCCTGACGCGGTCGCTCAACACCTCAGGTGTGACCTTGGTCTCGCTGTTCGGTATTTTGATCTTTGGCTCCGGCCAGATTTGGACCTTCGCCGCCGCCATGGCCGTCGGCATTGTCGCTGCAACGCTGACGTCGACCTTCGTAGCGAGCTTCTCGCTGGTTTGGTTTGATAAGTATTACACCAAACGGGAAGCGAAAAAGGCAACCCCTGGCGGGTCGGCGCGGCCGTCTCCAGCGCGCTGAGCCGAGGCTTCAGGTCCGGCCTCATGTCGCTTCTCACCCTATCGAGTTTTTTCTAGGCTTCCTCCTCAACTTTGGGGAGGAAGCCTATGATGATCAGGATTGACGCGCCGTCCAGCCGTTACGAGCGCCAGCTTCAAGACCAGCTGAGTCAAGCAGACCGACTAAGCGCCTTGCCGCCGAGAGCTCGTGAATTATTTTTGCGCCTCTGTATGTTGCGGCGTCATCTGGCCCGCGATGCCAATGTCCCGGCCTACCAGGTGCTGAGCAATCGCTCCTTGTTGGCCCTGTGCGAGCAGCAACCACAGGATCTGCCTGGTTTAACGTCCATCCCCGGCTTTGCTCCGACCCGTGTTAGGGCCTATGGTGCCGAGATTTTGTCGGTATTGCGCGGTGGCTGGCTAGAGCCGTCAACGGAGTAGGGAGCGAATTGCCGCGTCTAGCTAAGGTCGCGACGTCCGTCAAAAGGAGTGTGGCCGCGGTCGGGGTGAGGCGCATGGCGCTGGCTTACAGCAGTTCCATCTCGGTGATCGAGTTGGTGTTGAGGCGCTCGGAGTATTGGAAATCCGATTTTGGCACGACATCGTTGCGCGAACCGGCGGTTTTAAAGGTCGCCAGGTAGTTGCTGCAGGCGCCGTAGTCGAAGCCCTTACCAAATGGGTAGTGCTCGCAATCGATCTGCTCCTGGGTTTTCATGCGGAGCCCACAGCGGTCCTTAAACTCGATAGTTTTCCCATCGCTACCGACCTGACCGTGACGCACATGGTGGGGGCACTTTTTGCAGAGCATGTCGCGATCCTTCCAACGTGAAGAGCCATTCCCCGGTGGTGTTGCCAACGAACCGACCGCTCACACGGGGCATAGGAATGCACCCGCCTTGAGGCCGGCTAGCCTGAGTCCGCCATGCAGCAAACTTATGAAACACTCACAGATCCGTGGGATTAGACCCATCTTAGTCACAACTGCAGTCTTCATGCAACGGGAAAATAGTTGTTATTTTTGGGGAAAATCCTTTTTATGAAATTTAAGAAGGCGGCTAAATCCTTGCGATGTCGTTGGCTTTGCGGTAGCGTTTAGGTTCAAACTCGTTGAAGGACATACGCCGTGGCTTGGCTCACCCGAGAAAAAGCGCCGCTGACGAAGGGGCAACGCACCGACACTCCCGACGGCCTCTGGGAGCGCTGCGCCAATTGTTCGGAAATTATCCTGAAGCGCGAGTTTAGCGCTAATCAGAACGTCTGCCCGAAGTGTAGCCATCATTTTCCGCTCCAGGCGAGACAGCGCATTGCGCACTTTCTCGATCGGGATTCCTTTGTCGAGTACGACGCGGAGCTTTGCTCCACCGATCCGCTGAAGTTTTGCGATAGCAAGCCGTATAAACAACGACTTATTGATATGCGCCGCCGTACCGGCACCTATGATGCCTTTCATGCCGGTCGTGGTCTGCTCCAGGGAGCCCCGGTGCAGCTCGGCGTATTTGATTTTCAATTCATGGGCGGCAGTATGGGGTCTGTCGTCGGCGAAAAGATCGCGCGCCTGTACCTGCGCGCTGCGACAAGCCGTGAGCCGGCGATCATCTTTTCGTCGTCTGGGGGTGCTCGGATGCAAGAAGGCATCTTGAGCTTGATGCAGATGGCCAAGACCTGCGCGGCCTTGTCCAAGCTGCGGGAGGCGCGGGTGCCGTTTATCTCTGTGCTCACCCATCCCACCACCGGTGGCGTGGCTGCTAGTTTTGCGATGCTCGGTGATTTAAACATCGGCGAGCCCGGCGCTTTGATCGGCTTTGCCGGTCCACGGGTGATTCAGCAGACCATCCGCGAGAAGCTGCCGGAGGGCTTTCAGCGCTCGGAATACCTGCTAGAGCACGGCATGCTCGATATGATCTGCGACCGCGAATCGCTGCGTCCGACCATCGCCAATGTGCTCAGCATGTTGATGCCAGCGAAATGAGCGCACCGGCCGCGGCGTTTAGCGCCCTGTTTGCCAAAAGGCCAACGGTGATTAAGCCGGGACTGGCGCGGATCGAGGCTGGTTTGGCGCATCTCGGCGCGGATGCGCTGCTGGCAACGCCGACGGTGCTCATTGCCGGCACCAACGGTAAAGGCACGACCTCGGGCTTTCTTTGGCAGATGTTGAGTGCGCTCGAAGTCCGCACAGGCTTGTTTACCTCGCCGCATCTCGTGCATTTTGCTGAGCGCATACGGGTGTCGGGTGAATCAGTCGACGATGCCCTCCTGCTGCGCGAGCTTGAGCGGCTGCAGCAGGACATGCCGGCTGAGCTGTACGATCTGCTGTCCTTTTTTGAGATCAATACGCTGCTGGCTTTGCGCTTATTTCAGCGCATGAACACCACCATCGATCTGCTCGAAGTCGGCCTCGGCGGTCGCTGGGACGCGACCAATGCCAGTCGCCCGTGCCTGACGATCATCACCAGCATCGGCCTCGATCATCAGGAGTGGCTCGGTCATACCTCGGCAGAGATCGCCGGCGAAAAGGCCGGAATCATGCGTCCAGGCGTGCCGGTGATATGGGGTGGGGACGCTGCCGGCGACGCTGCCGCAAGCGAGGTGCTAAGGCAAAGAGCCAAGGCGCTCGGCGCACCGTTCTGGCAGCAAGGACAGCACTTTGGACCTTTGGACGCGGCGCATTTCTATGTCGACCTGCCGCTGCCGGGAAGCCGCCGGCAGGAGTTGCCTTGGCCGCGCCGTTTGGCTGCGGCGCCGCCCTATCTGCGGGACAATTTCCTCAAAGCGGCTGCAGCCGTGAGTTGGTGGATCGATCACGGCCCGGTGCCTGCGCTGCGTCAGGCGCAGCTGGCAGGTGCCGTGGCCGCACTTGATCAACCGGGTATCGTCGTCCCGCCCTCATTGCGCGCCCGTTTTGAGCGGATCACAGTGGCCTCTGGATCTAGCAAGCACGAACTGTTGCTCGATGTCTGCCACAATCCTGACGGAGCTCGGGCCGTGGTCCGTGGTCTGCGCGAGACCTCGCTGGTGGACGAGGCTGGAGGCAAGGTAGCGGCTTTTGTCTCGATCCTTGCCGACAAGGATTGCGATGAGGTGTTGAGTATCTTACGCACGGTTTGTGACCCCGTCGTGCTCTTTGCGGTGTCTAGCGAGCGCTCGTGGAGTGTCGCACGCATCGCCCGGAAGCACCGGGATTTACCGTTTTATCCAAGCTTCGCTGCGGCCTGGGCTGCAGGGCGGTCCGGTGCTCCGTCTGCTTCGTCACCGGTCCTCGTCTGCGGCTCGGTACACGCTGTGGGCGAGGTCTGTGCATTTTTTTCGATCCCGCTTTAATGTGCTGGCAGCTGCTGCCGTGCCACGGAGCGGATTGCTCCTTGCTTCGTCGCAGTGGTACCATCGGTCGATGAAAAAGGCCTGGGTGTTCCCCTCTATATGGACCGATCGGCAACGCCATGGGTGTGCCTATGTGTTGTTGTGGCTGCTGCTTAGCGCCCTTCCTGGGCGCGCCTTTGCCGCCGAGGGTAGTGCCATCGACAAGCTCAAGAGCGACGTCGGCCAGCAGGTCTATTTCAATGGCAATTCGACTAGCTTTAACCGCGATTTGAAGACTCAGGTGTTTCAGGGTGAGGTCGTCGGCATTGGTGCTGGTACGCTGATTGCTGCCGACAAGATCACCCTCGACCGCGCCGCAAATGTCATGGACGCAGAAGGGCATGTCGTCATCATGAGTCGCAATCAGCTTTTTTTAGGCGATTCGGTTCACTATAACTTGACGACCACCGACTTTGCGATCACCCATGCGGTGATGCTGTCCAACGACCCCGTGGAGATCCAGCGTCTGCAGCATCAGATCTTTGGCTTTGGGCCACAGGAGCTGGCTTTCGAGGAGGCTCGCAAACAGCAGCTGGCCCGGGTCGAAGAGGAACGACTGGCCCTGCGCCAGCAAGCGATCACCAAAGGCGAGGTCGATGACGAGCTAGTCAGCCGCTACAGCTTGCTGCTGGAACGCTCGGCGCTGATCAAGCAGCAAGACAGTCCGGTGTTGGCGCGCTTGCCGCAGGAGCGGCGCGACGCCGTGAAAAGTCGGCGCGCCTTTTGGGAGCGTAGCCAAAAGTCTGCTCTCGCCGCACCGGCATCGCCGATCCTGAACTCCTATTTGCACCTCGAAGGCGATACCCTGCAGCGTCTAAACGGCAATGACTATGCCGCTCGCAACGCACTGTTTACCCCCTGCAAATGCGATAAGGATGCAAGTCCGGCGTGGGCCTTTCGCGCCGATGAACTCGAAGCACAAATCGGCGGCTATGCCGACTTGACCAATGCGGTGCTCGAGATCAAAGGGATTCCGGTTCTATATCTGCCGCATATTAAACTACCGCTTAAAGAGCACCGGCAGTCGGGTTTTTTACTGCCGAGCACCGCATTTGACGCAGTATCTGGCAATACCTTAAGCCAACCGATCTATTTCGATCTGGGTCCAAACCAAGACGCCACGGTGACGACCGACTTCTACGAAAATCGTGGCACCCGGCTTGGACTCGAGCTGCGTCGGCAGCAGCGCGAGTATTCCGGGTGGGAGATGCATGTCGAAGGCATCCGTGATGCTTTGTGGCTGCAACAATTAGGCACGCGGCAAACGCTCGGCGATATGTACCGCTCTGGGCTAGCGGCTTCGCGCCCACCTGGTACTCCGCTTGAGCCTTTGACCCCCGATTTAACGGCCAAGGAGTACACCAGGCGCTACCTCGAACGGCCCGAATTTTGGAACCAGGCCGCCATCAAGTCAAATCCTGAGCAGCAAATTGACACCTATATGGCTATCCCACGCAACACCTGGCGTGGCTCTTACAATTGGAGCGGCATGACCTTTGTGGCGCCGCGTTTGTCGCTCGTCAGTTCCGGCGAGGTCACGTCCGACCATCGTTACGTCGAGGAATTATACATCCCCGACAACTTTAACCAGGCTTTGTACGGTGGTCGGGTCGCCAAGGCCTACTCCACGGCCAAACTGCAGACGCACTTGGACGGGAAGGAATTTTACCTCGGCGTCGGTACCCGCTACGGCGACAACTATCTCACCAATCAGCGCTTTGAAGGGCAGCAGCTGCCAGCGCAGTTGAAGCTGCAGTCGCGTCTGTACGAGCTGACTCCCGCGCACTTCTTGTTACCGATCTATGGTCAGGTGATCGCGGAGGATATTCAAATCAGTCAAGCTGACGCTGGCGACCGTATTGTGGCGCCGGTCGACAATTTGGGTGGTGGCAGCTGGCGGCGGGTGCAGTTCGCTACGACGACGCCCCTTATCAGCGACGGAATCGTCCAGGTCAGTCAGTTCACTGCTTTTGAATCGCGCTTTATCACCCACGCAAGTCTCGACAACAAGAGCAGTGAGATGCGTTCTTGGCAGACTGGTTTGGAGTTTCGACTGCCCATCGATGGTCGCGGCCCGGCACCGGCTTGGTTACGCAGCAGCGTTTGCACCGATGCGGTCGCGGCGAAAAAGCCTAGGCCTGCCGAATGTCCAGCACCTGGGGACGGCGAGCAAAAGCAATTCGTGCATCATGTGATGGATTGGCGACTGCGCGCATCGACACGCCCCACGGTCGTCAAACGTGGTCCGTACACCGAGCTTGCTGGGCATAACCTAGCTTACTTTGCCTCCGATACGCGGGCTCCCTTAGGGAGCAGTGCCGACAATGACCATGACGTGGTCGACGAGGATCGGATGGCCCAGAGTCAGCGCTTGTCGCTGATCACCGACCAGTCCTGGTCGATTTTAGGTCGGCATTGGCAGCGCCTGATCGGAGCCTTGCCCGACATACCAAATAAGGCCAATGAACGGTCGGTCGACCGGGCGCGCCGCGAGCTGGCGGCGGGCTTGGATCAGGCGGTCGATGGTGCCACGAGCATGTATGACGAATCGACCCAGCGTTGGCTGATCGACCGGTTCCAGCTTAAGGACGCCAACTTTGCCACCCCACTAAGCTTACATTCGGATATCGCTTATGATTTCCTTGATGCCAAGGCTCGGCGCCAGACCAATGTAGAAAATGTGGGGGTGGCTCCGGAGCAGCAGAAGCTCTTGCCTGAGGCTTGGAAGCCGGTCAACACCTCGCTCGGCATCAACTACGCAAACTGGGGCCTTTCGCTTGCAAGTGCCTATAATATCTATCGGCACGCTGCGACCTCGGAGTCGATCTTCTTAACCTTCCCGCCTGCTCTAAAGTCCTCGTTGACCCTGGGTTACAATCTTTCCAACTCTTTTGTGTCGAACAGCTCTAAGTTTCAACAAACCATCGTTCGCTCACTCAGTCTGGATACGGGCTTGATTCCTGCGGTCAGTGGCTTTATACGACTGAGTCGCCAGGTGATTAATGGCCTCCCCACCGATTACACCACCTCCTTCCAGAGCGCTTACGGTCTGAAGTATGTGTCCTCCTCGGACTGTTGGGGGCTACAGTTTGCCCGAGAGAAGACCTATAGTACGCCTGAAGCTAACGCTAGCTATGTGCTACGACTATCGATGGTGTTTATGGGGCAAGAGCGGCCCTTGCCGGATATGTCGGGCGGAGTGATCCACGAGGCGAGCGATCAACGGAGTCTTTAAGCTAGTCCTAAGGAGAGTTCATGCAGCGTGTCATGCCACATCAGAAGGTCAAGCTGGCTGGTTTTAATAACCTGACCAAGGCGTTGAGTTTTAACCTCTACGACTTCTGTGTCGCGCGCAATGAGTCCGAACGGCAGTCCTACATTAAGTACATCGGCGAGCGCTACAGCGCCAAGTTAGTGACCGAGGTCCTGACTGGGATCTGCGGCATTATCGAAGCGCAGGTCTTGGCGGTGTCCGACCAGGACTACGAGCCGTGGGGCGCGAGCTCTCTGGTGCTGATGAGCGACATCAAAGGCGGTGGCGTCGAGCTGCCCCCAGCCAATGTGTCGATGCACCTCGATAAGAGTCATATCTGCGCGCACACCTATCCTGATTTCCACGGCGGCGGCACCATCTGTTCGTTTCGCATCGATATCGATATCGCCACCTGCGGCGAGATTTCGCCGCTTAATGCGCTGAATTTTATGTTTGATAAATTTGATGCCGACGTCGTCGTGATGGATTACGTCGTGCGTGGTTTTACCCGTGACCACGCCGGCAAACGCATCTACATGGACCATCAGGTCAAGAGCATCCAAGACTATATTGCGCCAAAGGTGCTCAATGACTATTACTGCGTCGATTTGGCCTTGCAGTCGGACAATATCTGGCAGACCAAGATGCTGCGGATGAATCAGAACACGCCGAGCTACTTTCGCGATCCGGTCGATGCGAATAGTCCGGAGATTAAGCACTACATGGAAGAGATCAACCGCGAGATGCGCGGTATCTTGCACATGTGGCCGGACTGACACGCTATCAGCGACGCATGAGGCCATTGACGACGTCATAGGCGACGCTGTCGGACATATGCTTAAACGCCGCCCTCCCGGCCTCGTCGTAGCGTAGATGATCGTTGGCGGTGGTGGTGATGGCGGCAATCGCATGGATGGCCTGGAACACGCTCGATGTTGGGTAGACCTTGCGAAACAGCAAGGCCCGGGTGTTTAGGTTCCACACCTCGACCTCGACCACCGTGTTAACGGCCGCCTTGTCACGGTACTCGCCCGCTTGCGTCAAGCGACGAAATTGGCTTGGTACGGGAGGAGGCGCCGTGGTTGAGAATGCCGTCGGATCCTTGACCTTGGTCGTACTGTCGGTCGGGTTAAGGTCGTTGGCGATATTGCCGCCAGCGGGTAGGACGCTGCCTGATTTCACGTGTGCGCGTACCAGAGCATCGGCGTCACTCTGGCTCGTCAGTCGCAGGTGGCCGTCTTTGGCGAACGCCTGCTGCAGGCTTTCCCACAGCATCTCATGCGGCAGCACCTCGCGGCCGGTGTCGTAGATCGCCTCGACGGCAATGGTGCGAACTCCTGCGGGTGGACTGACATACTGGTTGGTGAAGCGGTAGGCACAGCCGTTGTTCAGTAGGCCAACGGTGAGGGCGATGCTGGCTAATCCGGGCCATGCCCAGATCGACGTCGCTTTTTTCAACCAACACGTTACAATATCGGTGATCAAATCCAATTCACATATCCCAGTCATGAGCCTAACGCTGATGGATCCTCTATATAGCACGGGCGACGATAAACCGCCAAAGCGTCCGGTTGTTCCGTCGCTTTACAGCGCGCTGAGCGACATCGAGCACTGGCTGACCGAGCACCAGTTCGACCAGCTAAAGGACGGTGACGGTATGGTGTGGAAGCTGGAGATGCAGGCCAGTCAACTTCCAGCCAAGGCGGATCCGCGGCGTTTGGACTGGCATATCCGCCTGGCGCCCGTGGCGCAGATGTCGGCGGCGGCCCTGGTCGGGGCCAGCGTGCTGCAGGAGGATGATGATGCCCGGCTGCTGGCGATGATCGGCACGGCGCTGGTCCCCATGGCGATGAAACCCACGGTTCTCACTGCCCCCAGCGAGGCCGAGGCGCGCAATCTGTTAGCTGCAGAGCTGCCGCGTCTGAAGGCGGCTTTCAAGGAGATGAAGCTGGCCGAGGTCAAGAGGTCGTTGATTGGCAGGTGGCTGGAAGAGCGCTGTTTCTTTGGCGGACGTGGCAAGTGATCATTCTGTTGTTGACGCTGTGCACCTTACTTTATTAATGGACTGATACCGAAGATCGATCTCGCGGCGCGTCTAGACGTGCGGCTCAGCATACTACCCCCCTGGTGAAGGCGAACTCATGGATCTTGTTCCGGAAAACCTCGGCGGCGCCGTCGTTTTTAACCTCAACAGCTCCTGTGGTGCGAGCAAGGCCCTGTGCGGTAACTGCGGCGACTTTGCCGTGGCTATCCACAACTGGCTGATGAACACCGACGTCCGCTATGTCCTCCTCGACTTCCAAGATGAGAAAGAGGTCTGCGGCGTCTTTCTTGAGGAGCTGATGCAGCTTGCCAAGCGCCTGCGGGTGCCGTTCCTGTTCGCGGGGGTCATGGAAAAGCCGCGGCGGATGCTTGAGGCCTATGACTTCACCCGCCGCTGGCCGCTGTTTGTCACCCCGGAGGAGGCGGTGAGTTATCTCGATGAGCACTTCCCCGGGACGACCAAGGCTTCCCTGGAAGGGCTAACCTTTGGCGTCGCCATCGCGTCGAGTCGGCCGCGCAACGGCGTCGCCGCTGAGATCGAAAGCGGCGACGCCGCCGAGGCAGTGGAGTAGCTCCACCACGGTGCCACGTCTGATTTCAGGGCTGGATAAACATCTACGTCGGTAGTTTATCCAGATCCTGAGTGATGATGCGCAGGTTTTCTCGCACGGTCGGTAGCTGGGTTGCTTCGGGATAGCTTTTCAGCGCCTCTTCCAGGAACGATTTCGCCTGCTTGAGGTATTCCGCCCGGGTCTTCGGGTCGGTCACCGGCATGGCGGTTTGGAACGCTGACGCGGCTTTTTTGCGTAGGTCCTGGACCGCCAGGTTGCTGAACTCCTTGATTTTGTCCTTGGCCTGCGTCGCCTCGGGGCTGCCTTCAGGCACCGCTTGTGCCTTTTTCACCGCACTCGCATAGTCGCCGCGATCAGCGAGTGCTTGGGCATCTGCAAGCGGGTGCTCGCCTGGCGCTGGTGGCGGGCCTGGGGGGGTAGCTCCGTCAGACCCGGCAGCGCCTGCGGCGACAGCGCCCGCTCCGCCCGAGGGAAGTAAGGTTGGGATGTCCGCGGCGGGACCTGGGACTGGCGTCGTCGCCGGCGTCAGCGTCGTCGGGCTGGCGCCAGCGCCAAGTTGCGGTCCGGCACTGGCTTTGGCGCCTTCTGGCATCGGTGGCAAGGGCGCGAGCTCTGGCACGGAGTCGGGACCGGCGCTCGGACCAGGAATGGCTCCAGCCACTTCATTCCACATCCGTGCTTGCCCCTTCAGGGCATCGCTAACGCGCTTGATAAACTCTTTGCTGTTGTCGCCCTGCTGCAAGGCGGCGTTGGTTTGCCTGGCGACGCCGGCGTTGCCGAGCAGGGGATTGTCGGTGAGCGCCGTCGCTAGGTCGAGGCTGCGCTCTTTACATAGCTGCTCCAGCGTCGGAGGTTTTCGCGCGGCACTCTCGGGAGCCTTCTTCGTGGATGCCGCGTCGGGGCTAAGGTCGGTCTCTTGAAAACTGGGCGCACTGCCGGTGAGTGGATGCAAGACCGTCCGTACGAGGCCGATGGCGACGGCGGCTTCGGTCACGGAGCCGGCCACCACGGCTTGCGGCAGGCTGGCGAGAAACTGGTATTCGCCCACCCCAAATGGAGCGTCTGGGACGCTCTGCCGGCGCACGAATAGCAGCTGATCGTCGACCGA
>CAIYRB010000002.1 GCA_903928445.1 uncultured Pseudomonadota bacterium
TCGCCACTCGCACTAGCTGGATGAGTGTACCTGATGGTCATTAGCAATCCTCCACCCACTACACACCGCAGTAATCAAAACCACCCCGAATACTCTAGCTGTGTCTTGTTAGTATTTAATACAGGTCTCAAAACGCATGGCCATGGGCCGGGAATCATCGTAAGGGCGACTAAGCACCTGATATTTAGCATAGCAGATTGGTACCTTGCCCAATACCCTAACTATTTGATTGCCGACTCAAGCCTTCGCGCCTGAAGAGTGCAATATTGAACACCTAAGCTGATCAAACTCACAATGGAAATCCGAGGGTCGTGACCGACAATTGGGCCGGCGTCTTATTCTTCGTCTCAACGGCAATTGACATATCAATTGCAGCAGTCACCTTGTATGGTCACGCCGATGTGCGCGTCTTACGAAGGCTATAAAGGTCCACTATGAAATTCCTCCACACCATGGTGCGCGTCCGAGACCTCAAAGCATCCTTATACTTCTACTGCGACCTTCTCGGACTGGTAGAAACACGCCGCAGCAAGTCAGAGGCTGGGCGCTTTACCTTGATTTATCTCGCCACCGCTCCGGGCGCACCGGAAATAGAATTGACCCACAACTGGGACAGTACCGAAGATTATGGCAGCGCCCGCAACTTCGGCCATGTGGCCTTTGCCGTGGACGATATCTACGCCATTTGTGGCAGGCTCGCCGCCGGAGGGGTCGTGATTAATCGGCCACCATGCGATGGACATATGGCTTTTATCCGGTCTCCTGACGCGATCTCGGTCGAACTTTTGCAAAAAGGTGCGCCGATAACACCGCGAGAGCCATGGCTGTCGATGGCTAGCACCGGGGCGTGGTAGCCAAATAGGCGTGGTGAAAACCAACGTTACCTGGATAAACCGGTACTTTAGTGATTCCCTCAGGTCAGATCGGTCATGACAAGTGCGCCATAGCTAATTTGGCCACCCATCTTTACACGGCCCCACCGTTGGCGCATTTATGCGGTCAACCTTGGCAGCCCCCCCACGATGACTAACGCCTTCCGGTTTGCTCCAGCAACATGTTGCAATTTAGATCTGTGCCTTCAGCGGGGGATGATCAGCGGATCAATTTGAGTTATATCGCTGGAGGAAAGCGGATTCCATTCTTTCAAATCAAACGGGTACCATGACAGGTCGGAAGAGAGCATTCTCGCGACAAAGGGCAGTATTTCTGCTCTCTGTCGCGGCTATTGTTTATTTACTTGTACATTGTGCCACGACCGGGGAGGCCGGATGCGAATTTGGTTGTGGTAAAAGGCCTTCTGAGCCAGCCAAACCTTTACAGAAGGTATTTGATACTGCCGTGACGAATGCGGGCAGTGGCAAGAAATCGCAGCTATTGGGAGCCATCTGGAATTGATAAACTTCGTAAATTGCTGTCTTGCCTCGTACCACGCAAACCGGAGCCTTTGCCATCTTGTTGCAAACAACACTTGTATCTTTTCCAGGCGGAAGGTTCGGTTGAGTGCGAACACTTGTATCGTCAAGGACGATAACGAGCCCACCGGTCGTATCTTCAAGTTTAGTCATGGATATATGGGCAGTGGATTGCTTGCCGACTTCGACAGTTGCCTTACCTTCGCCGTGGTAGTAGGCCTACCACTGAAGAACGAACTTTAATCGCTTGAGTATAACAGCAAATCGGCAGACTATGCCAAATATGTTTAAAACACTTAGGAAACATGATCCAGAGTTTAGTAAGCGAGCTGGCAGGTTGATCATTGCAGAAGTATCTATGTTGTCGAAGCTCTGCATGAAACGATCAGTCTAATGGCCAGGGGATTAAGGCAACGCGAAATCGGCCTGCTCTCCAGCTAGACGCCCAACCTGTCAAGTCCAATGAGATGCGATCGCCCTGGCTGAATCGCTGGTTGATATATGGTGAGCGATGTATTATTCTTCGAGGCAATAACATTTTTTAATTTTCATATGTCATGAAAATAAAGAGGGTACAAATGCACTTTCACACTAAAAATAGTTCTTTGTGCAGACTTGGATTGGCGGCCATATTCGTTACAATTTCAGTGTCCTGTAAAACGCCCCACTCTTCGTCAGGCACCGAATCAATGGGTGCTGATAACGGCTCATCCTCAATGCCGATCGACCCAGCCTACGAGGCAAAAAAGGCGAAGGAAAAACAAAGTATCTTATGGCAGAAAATCGTTGCGAGTCGTTATACCAAAATGCCTGAATTTTCAGGACTTGAAGCTCTCCCTGTCCTGGCTAATTCACTCAATGCAAATACCAAGTCGTACTATCAAGTGACAATGCAGCGTGAGTCGGACGAGATGCCAGCTGGTCGCGCCAAGCGAATTCATACCTATGGAAGTGTGGCTAAAATCAAGTTCGTAGCAGATCCTTCGTCACGTTATTCGGGTCTTTTTAAGGGTGTCAAGTATGGTTTGATTCGCACCTCTTTAGCAGCTAAAAGCTCAGAAACAAACACTATTCCCGGTCTCGCTGTCAAGTTTTTAATCGATGGTTTGCCTTCCGGCAACTTCATGGCGATGTATTCTCTCGATGGTCAAGATAGCTACGATTATTTCCGAAATACTTTCTCAAACGAGGTAAAGCCACCCACTGGAGCAGCGGTCAAGATATTGACTGGCGTCTTCTCTCGCGTTTCGAGCCACCCCAACCGTGTTGGCGTTCGTCATCTAGCGGGTGTCCTTGAGAATGGCGCTAAAGAACCATCTTTTACGGGTCCAAACGTGCTCGAGTTGATCCCTAACAAGAGTGTTCTGTATCCCATTATTGGAGAGAAAGGTTTTGTTCATGATGTTCGCGACGACTTCCAAAAAATTCCTGCTGGAACTGTCCTATACGAAGTTGTCGCAGTCTTAGATCCTGACGCTGATCCCGTTTACTCAAAAAAAGTAGGACGCACAGATAAGGTTGGTAAAATCGTGACGGATTCGGAATTTGTTGCATCTGATTATGGCGACAGTCAACTATTCTTCCGTCATGAGAACTATAACACGGATGGTGTTGACTAAAGAATCGATCGATCACCGCCTATACGCTCCGAAGAGAAGGCGCTCCGGGGTGTGTAGTGGCGAATCTGCGGCAGCTCGTCGTCGCCGTAGCGTCGTGGGACATAGAGGCTGTCCGAAAATTCCGTGTCTCCCTACTTCCGCGCCTCCGTGGTCAAACCCAAACGCCCAATTTAACCACAGAGACGCGGAAGTAGGGAGACGCGGAATTTTCGGACATGTTCATAGTATGGCGAGGAGTTTGCGACCGCCAGTCTCTCGTCGGCGACGAACTGTGCTAGATCGTCGAATAGCTTCTCGGCTCCCTGCTTGATGTGAGGTTCTCGCGCCATCTTTGGTCAGTACCCTGACCGGTGTCTCGTCGGCGTGAACGACGGGGTCGTCGAGGATACGCTAGTGAATGACGCACAGTTAACTCGGATGGATCAAGGAGGCGTTGACATGCGCTCAAACAGTGCAATTTGGGGTACAGAGCATGCCACCACTACGACCTTAGGATCTAAGGCACTGGCTTTGGGCGTAGCACTCTTTTTCTCGGTAGTGGCATGTAAGACATCGTCCCACGAGGACGCTTCAGTCCAGTCCTTAAAGAGTACCGAAGGTGGCCACTGTGGTCCTCACAAAACCTACTATTTTCACTGGGCATCGGCAGAAGCCGCGAAAAATTGGATCGAGGGAGCCAGCGGCTCGCAGGGAAACCTTAGCTCTCAGCTATTACCCGCAGGGTCACCCGGTTACCCTATGAATGAGAAGCTGATGTGGACCCTCAAGCACAATAGCAATAACCTCGCCAACGTCCTTGGAGCGGCAGTCTACTTGGCTTTTGGCCCCCTAGAAACTCACAAGTGGGGCGACACCCTGCTGATCTTCCGCTTTCGTGATCGGCAAGGAAAGGGTCTTCCTTGTCAAGATTGGTCAGGTGGTAATGATTTAGCCGTCAAAGCAAGACTTAACAAAATTGCCAACCCTTCGGATTTGCCGATCTTCATTCAATATCGCAACAGTTTAACTGAGCGTTGGTATATCGCCCCTCGCGCAGCCGATGAAAGCCAAGGTGAGAACGTTGTTTTTAATCTGCCTCAGGCTGGGGATGCTGAGGCATTTACCACCGAGCTGATGACATCAGTCACGACCATTGATGAATTCCTCGTTCAATTCACGGGAATTCATTTCGACAATATACCCTATAGTTCCGAGTTAAGCACCCGCGACTTATGCAACGGCAAAAGGAGCAACAGTAGTGAAACCTTTCTCCAAGAGTTGTACTGCCGCACTTTAGTTAAAAAGTTCGCTCAAGTCCTCAGCACCGCGAATCCTGCCAGCTTGGCACCTGAAACAAAGCAAAAGTTAGCCAAATTTGCATTGGCGTATGACAAACAATTCATGAATCTGCCAGAGATGGCAGCCGTCATCAAGCACTTTGACCCCGATTTTTAGCGCGCTGCCGGTCTTTGGCAGCAGTCAAAACTCTCATCTGCCACAGACTTGCGGGCCCTTAGCGCTTGTAAAAACCCGTGGGGCTATCGCCGTGATGGCCTGCGCCTTGCGCAATGATGATGGCAAGGTTGACCGCATAAATGCACCAACGGTGGGGCCGTGTAAAGATGGGTGGCCAAATTAGCTATGGCGCACTTGTCATGACCGATCTGACCTTAGGGAATCACTAAAGTACCGGTTTATCCAGGTAACGTTGGTTTTCACCGTCTTTGTTTAGGCATCGAGAGGAGGACGGTGGATCGTCAGCCTGCGAGCTGAACAGACCCATCATAAATTAACTGTCGATTTGGGCCTTCATTGCTTTGGCGATCGATACGAACATCCACCTGCGCAACTCAAGCCAGATCGATCAGCAGGTCGCCCTCCTCCACCAGTTCACCCTTGGCCGTGTACACGGCTTTGACTTTACCAGCGGCTTTGGCGCTAACCGCATATTCCATCTTCATCGATTCCGTGACCAAAACAATCTGCCCTTTAGCCACGTCTTGACCAGCGGTCACGCGGACCTCCAAAATCTTGCCCGGCATCGGCGCGCCGATCTGCTGGAGGGCCATCGGGTCGGCCTTGGCCTTCTTTTTGCCCGGTACCGCGAAGGCCTCGTCCATCACCTCTAAAGTACGCGGAAAGCCGTTTAGCTGAAAGAAGACTCGCCTGATGCCATCGGCGTTTGGTGCGGTGACGCCGGAGATACTGATGATCAGCGTCTTACCTGGTTCGATCTCGACTTCGATTTCGCGATTGGGCTTTAGGCCGTAAAAAAATACGTCGGTGGGCAAGCCAGCCACGTCGCTATAAGCGCGCAAATCCGCGAGGTATTCCTTAAACACCTTGGGATACAAGCGGTAGGACAATACATCGCGCGCCGATGCCGGGCCATCGAGGAGCAGCTCCAATTCCGTCTTGGCCTTATCGAAGCTGTCACCGGTCGGTACCGGCGGCTTTTCCGGTGGCGGTGGATTGGCGCCAAGGACCAACTCGCGCACGTCCGCCGCAAAGCCACCATAGGGTATGCCCATGTGTCCTTTGAAAAAGCTGACGACCGAATCAGGATAGTCTAGGTGCGGCTTCTTTTGCAGGAACTCCGGTCCCGTAAGGTTATGCTTTTGCAGGAGCAAGGCCATGTCGCCGACGACCTTGGACGAGGGCGTGACCTTGACGATGTTGCCAAACAAGGTGTTGACCTCTTGATAGCGGCGGGTCAAATCATAGAACTCCGCCGCCTTGACACCGACCTTTTGCGCTTGATCATAGAGGTTGCTGTACTGCCCACCGGGAATCTCATGCTCATAAACATCGGTCGACGTCGCTTTGAACCCAGGATCAAAGGCATGGTACATCTCGCGGACCGTCGCCCAGAAGCGACTAAGTTCGTCGAGATGGCGCATCGATAGATCGGGACACCGCTCGCTGCCCTCGAGACTCGCGACGATGGCGTTGATGCTCGGCTGCGAAGTTAGGCCAGACATCGAGGAGACCGCACCGTCGACGATATCACAGCCCGCCTCGGCAGCGGCGAGCAGCATCGCCTCGGAGCTGCCGGCAGTGGCATGGGTGTGCAGATGCAGCGGCAGATCGGTGACATCCCTAAGGGCTTTGATCAAGGTGGTGATGGCCCTTGGCCTTAGCAGTCCAGCCATATCCTTGATACACAGGATATCCGAGCCCATCAGCGTCAGCTCTTTTGCCAACTTGACGTAGTAAGAGGTGGTGTATTTGTCATTGCGCGGATCCATGATGTTGCCCGTATAGCAGATACAGGCCTCAGCGATGCCGCCGCGCTTTTTCACTTCATCGATGGCAATGGCCATCTGCTGCGGATTGTTCAGGCAATCAAAGACGCGAAATAAATCGAGTCCAGCATCCTTGGTCAAGCGAATGAAATCACGAATCACCCACTCGGGGTAATTGGTATAACCCACCGCATTATCGCCGCGCAGCAGCATCTGCAAAAGAGTATTAGGCACTTCCTGGCGGATCCCGGCGAGCCGCTCCCAGGGGTCCTCTTTGAGAAAGCGCATGCAAGTATCAAAGGTCGCGCCACCCCAGCATTCAAGTGAATACAGTCCAGTCATGGCCTTGGCATAATAGGCGGTGGACTGAAAGATATCGTGGTTGCGAAGACGCGTGGCAAACAGCGATTGATGCGCGTCGCGCATCGTCGTATCGGTAATCAGCAAACGCTTTTGCGCCTTAGTCCATGCCTTTAGCCCGGCGACCCCGCCTTGGTCGTACACCTGCTTGGCGGTGACCTGCCTAGGTAAGGGGAGAGACCGACTGTCGAGCACGTACTGATCGGCCTCCCGGCTGTGCTCCTTGGACGTCAGTTTGTGCGGATTATTCACCGTCACATCACTAATGTACTTGAGGATCTTCGTCGCGCGGTCGCGCGGTGCATTGAATTTAAAGACCTCGGGGTGATGATCGAGAAAGCCGGTGTCTAGCGAGGCGTTGGCAAACTTTGGATGCGAGACGATATTGACCAACAGCGGGATATTGTGTTTGACGCCGCGAATGCGAAATTCCTTTAGTGCACGCACCATCTTTTGCGCCGCACCAAACAAATCGACGCTATGCGCCGTCACCTTGACCAGCAAGGAATCGTAATAGGGCGTCACGAGGCCGCCGGAGGTGGCAAAACCCTCGTCCAGCCGGATACCAAAACCCTGCGCCGGCCGGTAGGCCAGGATCACGCCAGTGTCCGGAGCGAAGCCTTTGGCCGGGTTTTCCGAGGTAATTCGGCACTGAATCGCCACGCCGCGCTGCTTGACATCCGCTTGCGACAAAATGCCCATGGTCGGATGGCTCATGTTGCGACCGGCAGGCAGCATGATCGACATCTGGACTAAGTCGACTCCAGTGATCATCTCCGTCACAGTGTGTTCGACCTGAATCCGCGGATTGACCTCAAGGAAATGATGCCCACCGTCCGCGCTCACGAGGAACTCCACCGTGCCGACGCCAACGTAGCCGACGTGCTTGGCGATGTTGACGGCGTCACGCAGCAGCGCGGCCCTGGTCTGAGGGGTGATGCCCAGCGCTGGTGCGACCTCGACCACCTTTTGGTGGCGCCGCTGCACCGAGCAATCGCGCTCAAACAGGTGGATCACGCCACCATTGACATCGCCAGCCACCTGCACTTCGATATGTTTGGCGTTTTGCACGTTCTTTTCGAGATAGACCTCCGACCGACCGAAGGAACTCATCGCCTCGGAACGAGCACGCTGGAAGGCTTCGACCAACTCAGCCTCGTCCTTGACCGCACGAATCCCTTTACCACCGCCGCCCGAAAGAGCCTTAAGCGTCACTGGATAACCGATCTCGGCACAGATTCGCCTAGCCTCGTCCAGACTCTCCACCGGCGCCTCGGTACCCGGGATCACTGGCACGCCAGCCTCGCGGGCCACGCGCTTGGCCGCCAACTTGTCGCCAAACAAACTAAGTATATGGGCGCTTGGTCCGCAAAAGGTCAGTCCGTGCGCGGCACAGGCTGCGGCAAAATCGGCGTTCTCCGACAGGAAGCCGTAACCGGGGTGGATAAATTCACAGTTTTTCTCGACCGCCAAATCGATCAAGGCCTGCCAATTTAGATAGGCACCCAGAGGATCACCCTTGGTCCCGACTTTATAGGCTTCGTCGGCTTTAAAGCGGTGCGCTGAGAACCGGTCCTCGTGACTATAGATAGCGACGGTGCGCATATTTAATTCGTTTGCGGCACGAAAGACCCGCACGGCGATCTCGCCACGGTTGGCGACGAGTAGGCGCCTATTGGCGATGACCTTGCTTGAAATATCCATCGGTTCCTCGAACAAAAGGCGGACAACTTCAGGGTGTTTGCGGGCCTAGCTTAGCGAAGGCCCGAAGAAAGGCAACCCACGCCGTAAGAAGTGAGTGGTTTACCATCCTGCTATGGCGCGCAATCACTTATAAGTGACTGCAATTAAAGCACTTGAATATTTTTTGCACAGAGCGTTCATTCTGGGGGCTGTGGGCGCAAGGGGCGTCCTACTCGTCCGCTCACTCTGGGAATCGCTTCAGATCCAACCAGTATTCGGGACGTCCCAGCGGCACCGTTGTTGGCAGCGTCGGATTGATCAGCTCGATGACCCGGCGTTTGCTGATTTGGAATTGCCGCACCAGGCGACCGACGCCGACCACCTTTTCGCGCAATGCATCGCGCGTGCCATCGGCGATGCCGCGCTCGAAGCCAAGCCGAATCCGCTCAGCTAGGGCGGTCGCATCGGGCCTGACAAAGAAGTAGTCGGGCGCGACATAATGCAACATCAGCGACGACTCGACCTTAAGCGGCATGCCGCTACGCTGCTGCAGCTCCGAGACTGGTTCATGGAGAGCCCTAGGGAAATAGTCGAAGCGGCCTTTCACCAGCATGGTAAACAGGTCGTCAAAACGATCGGCGGTATCAAGCTTGAGTTTATTAGCGACGAGGATTTCGGTCGACTGCCAGTCGTGCATCTGCCCGCCGGTAAGCAGACGCAGGTCCTCTAAGGTCTTAAGCTTGGCAAACCTAGCCTCATCCCCAGCTCGGATCAGCAAGATCCGGTAGCCGTGCAGGCCTTGAAATATGGGGATAAGAATCGGACGCAGGGTCTTCTCGCGTGCGATCGTCGCGACATTCCAAGTAACATCCAATTCACCGGTCAAAACCAGTCGAATGTCGCGTGAATGCGTCCCGCCGTCCATCATGGTGATCTGACATGGTCCGTATTCTGCCTCGGTCTTCGCCAGGGCCATCTGCAGTAGCGCCAACGGATAGGCGTTCGGTGCATCTGCCGTCATAACCTTATGAATTTTTATCGCGCAGGGTTTTGCCATGGGCGCGTCTGCCGCAAGCGCAGGCGCCCAGGCACCGAGGACCGTTGCCGTCAGGACGCCCAAGACCTTTGCTAGTAAACTAAGCATGGGGTTCCAGCACTTTCACTGAATGACGATGTGTTTGGCTTCACACGCAAGAATTGCTTGCACCCCGAAGCGTTGCAAGATGTGAGCAGCCAGCGCCCGCTGTGCCTGCGGTTCACCATGATTCAGTACGATCTGGGCCGGGGGTTGCGCCATATGGCTAAGCCACGTCAGCGTATCGACATAATCCGCATGCGAGGAGAGGTGGTCCAAGGTGACGATTTCGGCGGCAATCGGCACTTCGACATGATGGATCCGTAGAGTCGCTAGATCAGCGCTATGATCCTGCAAGAACCGGCCTTTGGTCCCCTCCGCCTGATAGCCACAAAAGACAACGGTACTGCGCGGATCAGGCAGCCTAGCCTTGAGATGATGCAGGATACGGCCGCCGTTAAGCATGCCGGAGGCCGAGATGACGATCATCGGACCATCGCGCATGCAGCTAAGCATCGACTCATCGACCGTCTGCGACACCTCAAAAAGCCGGGGTCGAAACGGGTCGGCACTGCCAGTAAAGGCCGACTGGAGGACTTGGTCCTCAGGATGGCGCAAGCAGACCTCCATGGCCGCGGTGGCCATAGGACTGTCTAGGATTACTGGCACGGCGGGAATCTTGCCCTGGTCCTCAAGTAGCCGCAGCATATAGGTCAGCTCTTGGGCACGGCCGACGGCAAACGCCGGGATGACTAAGACCCCACCGCGGGCCATGGTGCGGCGAACGACCTCGGCCAACGCGACCAAACCGTCCTCACGCGGCTGCAAGCGATCGCCGTAGGTGGACTCGAGCACCAGCACGTCGGTGCCATGGATGTACTCCGGCGGCCGCAGGTGATGCGAGCGGTCATTGCCCAGATCGCCGGTAAAGGTCAGCGTCCGCATGCCCCGGTCACCAAGATCGGCGGCGATTTGAATCATGCTGGCGCCGATAATATGCCCGGCACGCACCAAGCGAAACGACAGCCCTTCGGCGAGCGGGATCCACTGATCGCGGCGATGCGGGACCAATCGAGAATTAGCCAAGGCAGCATCCGCTGCTGTGAAGAGCGGCTCGGCGGGGCTGTGATTTGAGTAGTGCGTACGATTGGCAAAGGCTGCAGCCTCTTCCTCCAAATGTGCCGCATCGAGCAGTAGGATTTGGGTCAGGTCGACGGTGCCCTGGGTGGCATGGATAGGGCCGGCAAATCCCTGCTGGCAGAGTCTCGGCAGGTACCCCGTATGATCGAGGTGCGCATGCGTCAGCAGCACCCCTGCTAGACTGCTGGGCTGGATACTAAACGGCAACCAGTTTCGTTCGCGCTTGGCCTTATCGCCCTGGAATAAACCACAATCGATGAGCCACGAACGACCCTGGTAGGTCAACAGGCTGCGGCTTCCTGTGACGGTATCGTCCGCCCCGAGTACTTGGATGTTCAGCGGCACGTTGCGCCCCTCGTTGGTGCGTGATGAAAGTACGGATGGGCCACAACCAACCAAGGCCATGCGGCACTGAGGCTGCGCACAGACGGCACGGCTTGCCCATCGCTTAGATAGACGGATAAACGACAGCACACCGCCTAGACGACCTTATTGTAACGACCCCAAGCGCCACCTGCAACCAAAGCCGCCGGGTTCGTCATCAGCTATCCTGCCGAGCAAGGGTCGAAGATGTGCCGTATTTTCGCCCTGAAACAAATCGAGGGCGGTAGAAAGATGGCGCCCCCGGCACGATTCGAACGTGCGACCACAAGCTTAGAAGGCTAGTGCTCTATCCAGCTGAGCTACGGGAGCGTTAGGCCGCCCACCCTACATCAACAGAGTCTACGGTGTCCACGGTCTCTTTCGCATCGGCATCGCCAAGTGCCACCTTGTCAAGGCTCCAGGCCGGTGGTAGGTGTGGGTCATGGATGCTGCAACACGCCCAACCTTCCCCCAAATTTACATGCGCCTGGCCTTTGCATTGGCGGAGCGCTCGACGTGCAAGCGACTAAAAGTCGGCACCGTGATCACCAGCACCGACTTTCGCAAGGTCTTGGCGGTGGGCTACAACGGCAATGCGACTGGCCTGCCAAACAGCTGTGACCGCGATGAACCAGGCAATTGCGGCTGCCTGCATTCCGAAGAAAACGCCGTCATCAACTGCGACAGCCCGCGCGAGACGCCCAAGCTGGCCTTTGTCACGCACATGCCATGCACCGCATGCGCTAAACGCCTGATCAATCTAGGCAACGTGCGCCAGGTCTACTTCGGGCACCTGTATCGCAGCAGCGACTCGGTGGGACTCTTTGACCAGACGCATATTCAGATCATGCAGCTCGAGTCCTGGTAGAGGCCTCGGCATGAGCACTAAGCGGCTGGTCCTATTTTTTGGCGACAGCCAATTCGGCGATCAAAACGTGGCGTACATCGGTGTCACTGACCGTCATCTCCTTCACCGCAAGATCCTTCATGATGTGTAGGAGTAGAGTCGCACTCGCTGGTGCTTTGATGGCGTAGTCGAGGGCGTCGGCGTCGCTGGCGAGTCCGAGGGCGGCGAGGACCTCGGGAGATTTGGTTCCGCGTAGGAGAGGAACCCTAGATTTAGGCGCCAAGGCGCCCAGGGTGGAGCGCAGGGCTTGAATCTCCGACGCAGCGATGAGGGGATGGCCCAGATCTGCGGCAAGAAATTTACTAATGCTGCCGGTACCCACCAGTCGAGTACCGCGCAACAAGTCTGGCGCCAGAGGCATTGGCGCCTGAGCTTCCAGGGCTAGGTCGCAGGCCTGAAACTGAGCGGCGGTGAGGCTCCCTTCGGGAAGCCACTTGGTGACGATCTGATTGCTGCCGATCTGCGTACTGCCTCCTGAAGCAAAGGCGTCGCGCGTGCCGACGGCTAACTGAAAACTGCCGCCACCCAAGTCCAGCGTGGCATAGCGGTCATCAGCATGACCGACGCTGCGAAATTTGGCGATCGCTCCCAAATAGCCATAGTGGGCTTCCTCTGCGCCGGTCAATATGCGTGCCCGCACCACGCCAAGATCATGCTGAATCTTTGCTAAAAAGTCGCGACCGTTGGTGGCGTTGCGAGTAACGGCGGTGGCGATGAGCGCGACCGAGCCTGGATCTATCCCAAACTCTTCGTGGGCCGTAGTGACCAGGGATTGAATTGCCGCGAGAGTCCGGTCTTGATTCGCCGTAGGAATCGACTCACCACTGGCGACCCCCTCGCCCAGGCGAGTGCTTAACCGCACATCTTTGACCGTGACCATCGAACCATCGGTCGATCGTTGCTGCACGAGCATTTTGGCGCCGGAGCTACCCATATCGATGGCGGCAAAATAAGAAGACTTCGATGCACTAGACGCCAGCGTTTCACTCACGGCAGGTCCCCTGCAGGCGGCAGCAAAGATCAGGCCTGCAGCAAAGCCACGACGCAAAGGCCCAAGCATTTGCTCAACATGTCCCATGGCGTGATCTCCGAGGATAGAAGTATTTATAGGTTCAAAGTCGCAAGGTGTAGGGTGTTCTTCTGCCAGGTCTTCACCGCGGCCCACTCCATATCGAGCTGAATCAAAAGATCAGCGGTTTTCGGACTTCTAGCTTTCACAGCGTCTTGATAACCCACCAAACGGTCATGCAATTGGCCATACTTGCTTACCAGGTCCTTAATGATACTCAATTGATCCTTTGCCTGCGCGGATGGCGCGAGGATGGTCGGGAAATAGTCGTACATATCGAGGATCACCCGAGACCTTTTGCGAAAGTTATGGAAGTCATCGATGTCCTTATCGTTGCTGAGATGGCCTAGCGCGAGCAAAGCAGGCTCGGCCGCCTGCAATTGGACGATTTGCCCCTTCGTCAGAGCATGCAGGGCGTCGCTTGCCGGTGTGTTAAACGTTGGCACTTGCGCAACCGACCGCCAGAACAACTTAGACAAATCGTCCTTGTTCCGGGTCCAGGCCTTCGCTGCAGAAATATCGCCGAGAAAATCCGCCAACTGCTGTTGAAAATCCGGTGCCAGATATTTGCTTAAAAACTTGTCCACACCAGCGCGTTGGGTCGCGAGTTCCTGTGGGTCATAGGTGATGTTCGTCTGCCCCGCGGCCTGAGGGACGTCGTACAGGTCTTTAAACGTACCGACTTTCTCATAGCCTTCGTCGAGGAGCGGGCGAAGCTCAAGAAAGAAGTCGTGCTTGCGATCTCCAGGCAAGGCATACACTAGGATATCGATGTAAGCACGCGCCTTGCCGAGAGACTTGCGCAACACCCGCGCATCCGGCGGCAAAGTCTGATCGGTGAAGGTCTTCGCCTGCGCCGTCGTTGCGGTGATTACGGCGCTTAGCTGTTGTTTGGCCAGCTCGCCGTAGGTGACCTTTGGCGACGTCGTTGCTGCGGCGTCCAGGCCACTAGCGGCCGACTGGCTCTGCGGGGTGCGGCAGCCGAGGCCAAGAACGAGTATGAGGCCAAGGGACCAAGACAACGAACGATTTAAAGT
The DNA here is from genome assembly GCA_903928445.1 of uncultured Pseudomonadota bacterium. Classification (GTDB taxonomy): domain Bacteria; phylum Bdellovibrionota_B; class Oligoflexia; order Oligoflexales; family CAIYRB01; genus CAIYRB01. The sequence goes on from CAIYRB010000002.1 coordinate 13,890, forward strand.
CTTAAGACGCACAGGGATGCTCCAAGATAAACGATGGAAGAAGGCGGATGGTTTAAACTGAATACGGGCCGAAATGGAATCATTTGACTATAATATATCCGTTTATAGGCAATGATTCAGCCCTTCTTTACATAATATTAATGTGGCTCGGCTGGCTCAACAGGTAAACGGCGCAATCGGCCCATGACTCCGGTCACTATATCATACACTTTAGGATATAAAATTGACGGATGATGGATCAATATTATATCCTAAAGTGTATGATATTTTATCATTGCGACCTCTGCTGGATACCACTATGGCCGATGCTCTAACCCTTGAAATTCACGACAACAACCTAGGCTGGGTGAACGCCGGAGAGCTAACCTTTGCCGCCCGCGGGGACGTGCGTTGGGAGTACGACCTGGATTACGCCGCCGACCATTTAGGCCGGCAAGACAGCGCCGCCTTCTCGATCAATATGCCGGTAGACGTACGCTCGCATAAGGGCGAGCTTCCTCCCTTCATTCTTGATCTGATGCCCCAGGGGGAACCACTCAAGCGGCTCCTGCGACGCTACCAGATTGGCCGTGATGATGCCTTTGATGAGATTTTGGCGCGGGTTCCCTTGGCCTCGCCAGGCAATATCCGCATTGCAGAACCATGGCGACAGGTGGATCACCTACGCGACGGCTATCATGAGGCCGGCTTTCTGCGCGAAGATATCATCTTTTATAAACGGGAATTCGTCGATTATATGGAGCGTCACGGCGCGCCCATTGGCGGGACCACGGGAGCAGGGGGGGGATCACCCAAGTTCCTGCTTCGCCAGGACGCGGCAGGAAGATTTCATGCCGATGGAATGCTCGACGATCGTTTGACGAAGCGGGCCGTACTTGTGAAATTCCCCTATACAGACAGCCAGAATTCCCGGGAGCTGCTGCGGGTAGAAAAGATCTATTACGATTTTCTCAGAGAATTGCCGTTGATCACCGGGGATGCGCTCGAGTTTGATCATGATGTGTTGTTTATCAATCGCTTTGATCGCCAACGTGACGATGCCGGACGGCTGTGCTATCACGGACTGGAGAGCTTCTACAGCGCCCACGGCATTGCCGTGCATGGAGCTAGGCTGCAGCATGAGGACAACCTGCGGCTGTTGGCACGATGTTCGTCAGAGCCCGTAGCGGACATGATTGAGTATATCAAGCGCGACCTAGTCAATGTCATCCTCGCTAACAGCGACAATCATGGCCGCAATTGGTCCCTGATTAAGCGACCGAGCGAAGTGCGCTTGTCCCCTATCTACGATGTGACTGCAATGCGCTTTTTTGAAGGCGATTTTATCGTCGAGTTGACGCGCTGGGAGCCGCCTCATGTGCCGCTTGCTGCGCGTTTAGCCTGGTTGCAGCAGACGTTTGCTTCGCTGCGCGAAAGGTTAATTCCAGAGTTGCGGCTTTTTCTTACGGCGCTTGGCAACGTTGATGAACGACTGAGGTTACTAGGAGTAAACCGCGATTTTTTGTCACGTTCCAAAATCGAACGCGACCAGCTCATGAGTGAGCTAAAGACGACTTTACTGTAGCCGCATGTGAGGGCAGCTGAATGGCAAAACTACGCGATAAAGATAAACGCAACCAGATCCGCCATGAACTCGATGTTCGACTAGACGCCAGTGGAGTGCCCGTTGCCGAATTGAGTAAGAGCTTGCGCAAGATGCTGGGTAAGGATCAGGTGGAGTTTTGTCAAATGGTGGGCATCAGCTTATCGACACTGCGCAAGATCGAACAGGGGCGCGGCAATGTGACGGTGGCGACCCTGGACAAGGTCCTGGCACCGTTTGGACTGAGCTTGGCCGTGGTGCGATACGGTTAAGGGCGCACAGCAATTGTCTATTGGTGCAAATTGGTTCGCTCGTTGCTATCCTTATAAACACCACAATACGACATGAGGCCACAAGATGAAGGCGGCGCAGCAGACGGTCTTAGTCGTCGATGATGAACCAGACCTCTGCGATATCGTTGGGTTTGACCTCAAAGACGCTGGCTACGAAGTCCTCACGGCAAATAGTGGCCATGAAGCCCTCGATTTGGTCAAGTCGCGGTCGATTGATGCAATCATCAGCGATATCAGAATGCCCAACGGTAGCGGCATCGATCTACTCGAAGGCGTCAAACAGCGTTCCACAGATCGTCCGGTGGTTTTGTTGATGACCGGTCATTCAGACCTGACACTAGAAGACGCTTTTGATAAGGGCGCCGAGGTCGTTCTAAGTAAGCCCATTGTTCCGGAACAATTGCTATCGGCCTTGACCTCCGCTTTGTTGACGCTCGATGAACGCTTGGCGAAAAGGCAGCTAAGGCTCAAGACTGAGCTTGATATTGAACTCAATCTGCCTGATTCCACACAACCGTTGCAGAGCAAGGCGCTTAACGTCGGCCGCGGCGGCGCCTTCATTGCGATATCTCCAACGCCCAAGGCCCAGGCTGGAACGCAGGTCGATTTTCGCTTTAGATGGCGCAACGCCAAACCACAGAGCATCGAGGGGCAGGGCATCATCAGATGGGTCCGAGCCGAGGCTACAGCCGCACTTCCAGCGGGAATAGGGATCGAATTTATCAGCCTCGCGGGACCATCGCGGGAAAAGCTCGCAAGCTTGATCAACGAGCTAAAGATTCACGCCTTTATCCCTAAATCGTAGTAAAACCAGTCACTTCCGCGCAGCGCCTCGGATCAATAGCTCTTGGCAAAGATCACCCGCTGCTGGCTCGGACGGCCAGAAAAAATGCAGGTCCCGGCTTCCTTCGGTCCATCCAGCGGGATGCACCGAGCGGTAACCTTTAACTCCTTGAGTTTAGCCAAGACATCATCGCCCTCGGACCAATGCGCCAGGGCAAAGCCACCATGAATCTCTGGCTTTTGCTCATTCTTCGCGGTGAAAAAGGCGACAAACTCGGCGTAGGTGTCGATCTTTTTCGTGTGGGCTTCGCGATGCGCCTTGGCTTTGGCAAGGAGGTTGTCCTGCATCTCGTCGAGCGTCTTCGTGATTCCAGCGATAAGCTCGGCGCGAGGCGTAAAGGTCTTCGCCTTCACATCCTGATCGCGGCGAAGCACGCAGATGGATCCCGATGCGACGTCGCGCGGACCGATCTCCAGCCGCAGTGGCACACCCTTTTTAATATGCTGCCAGGCCTTTTCGCCGCCGCGCAGATCGCGATCATCGATCTGCACCTGCAGCTCTTGACCGGCATACATCTGCTCGCTCAGCTCTGCTTTCAAGGCCCGGCAAAAAGCCAGCACCGTCTCGCGCTCGTCATCGTTGCGGTAGATCGGTAGGATCACCGCATGCCAAGGCGCTAGCCTCGGTGGCAACACCAATCCATCGTCGTCGGAATGGGTCATGATCAAGCCACCGATCAGACGCGTCGACACGCCCCACGAGGTCGTCCACGCCGTCTCCTCGACGCCCTCTTTGTTCAAAAACTTAATGCCCGAAGCGGCCGCGAAGTTTTGACCGAGAAAGTGCGAGGTCCCCGACTGCAAGGCCTTGCGGTCCTGCATCATCGACTCGATGGTATAGGTGTCGACGGCACCCGGAAAGCGCTCATCGGGAGTCTTCTCGCCTTTGATCACTGGCATGGCCATATAGTGCTCGGCGAAGTCGGCGTAGATATCGAGCATGCGCCGGGTCTCTTCGACCGCTTCCGCGGCGGTGGCGTGCACGGTGTGACCTTCTTGCCAGAGGAACTCTGTGGTGCGCAAAAAAAGCCGCGTCCGCATCTCCCAACGCATGACGTTGGCCCATTGATTGATGAGGATCGGCAGGTCGCGGTAGGACTGGACCCACTTGGCATAGGAGGCGCCGATGATGGTCTCGCTGGTCGGGCGAATGATAAACGGCTCGTCAAGCTCACCTGCCGGCTGCAGTCCCCCGCCCGGCTTGGCCTCCAGACGGTGATGCGTGACCACCGCGCATTCCTTGGCGAAGCCCTCGACATGGGTCGCCTCCTTTTCGAGAAAACTCAGCGGAATCAGCAGGGGAAAGTAGGCATTGACGTGGCCGGTCGCCTTGAACTTGCGATCGAGAACGCGCTGCATGTTCTCCCACAAGGCGTAGCCCCAGGGCTTGATCACCATGCAGCCGCGCACGACGCTGTTTTCCGCCATATCGGCGGCCTTGACGACTTGCTGGTACCACTCTGGGTAGTCATCATTGCGGGTCGGGGTGATCGCGGTCTTGGCTGCCATAAATGGCCCCTATGCTCAGCAAGTCGGAGGGACTTGGGTTAGTCGTCAATGGCCTTTGTCATCGACCAAGGTCATACTACTTCTGTGCCCAGGAAAGAACCGGAAAGGCCCAAGGATCGCCTCAAGGAGCAATAAGCTATGAGCGAGCATTCGCCGAAAAAAGCAGACTATGGTTCGGCCGAGGCGTTGCGTGCCATGATCGCCGCCGCACGCGGCGACCACCCCGTCGATCTGGTGCTGCGCGGGGCGCATTATTTGGATGTCTTCACCGGGGCCTGGGCTTACGGCGACGTTGCCGTCCACCGCGGCGTCATCGTCGGAACCGGCGAGGCCTACACCGCGACGACGGAGGTCGACGCTTCCGGCCAATGGATCGTGCCGGGCTTTATCGACTCGCATGTGCACATCGAAAGCAGCCTGCTCACCCCGGCACGTTTTCAACAGGCGGTGTTGCCTGAGGGCACGACCAGCGTCGTCTGGGACCCCCACGAAATCGCCAATGTCTGGGGTGTTGCCGGCATCGAATGGGCCTTGGCGCAAGCGGCCGACGCGCTCCTCGACATCTTTGTCATGATCCCAAGCTGCGTGCCATCGACCAGTCCCGAGATGCGCCTGGAAACCAGCGGCGCAGTCCTCCATGCCGCCGACTTGGCACCGCTGCGCGGCCACCCCAAAGTGCTTGGACTGGCCGAGATGATGAACTTTCCCGGACTGCTCAGCGGCGACCCGGACATCATGGCCAAGCTCACCGACTTTGCGCACATGCGCCGCGATGGTCACTGCCCACAGTTGTCCGGCAAAGACCTAAACGCCTACGGCGTCGCCGGGATCCATAGCTGCCACGAATCCACCACCCTCCCAGAAGCACAGGAAAAACTCCGCAAAGGCATCCACGTCCTGATCCGCGAAGGATCCTGCACCAAGGACGCCGACGCCCTACTGCCGCTGCTGACCCCCTACTCCTCCGCCTGCATCGGCCTGTGCAGCGACGACCGCAACCCAGCCGATATCGCCGCCGAGGGCCACCTCAATGCGACCTTGAACAAGGCGCTGCAGCGGGGCATGGACGAGATTCCCGTCCTCCGTGCTGCGAGCTACGGCGCTGCCCGCTTGTATGGGCTGGATGACCGCGGTGCCGTCGCCCCCGGTTATAAGGCCGATTTGGTGCTGATTGCCCCAAGGCAGGGAGCGACTTGGCGTCAGGGCCTGACGGTGAAAGCGACCTACAAGGGCGGCATCCTAGTGCAAGCCGAGGCCTTGGAGCATGCGGCCACCAGCCGACGGGCGACGCCTAAGCGGCGGAGTCTCCATTTGGCGGCGGTGGAGCCTGAGATGCTTCGGGTGGCCGCTAAGGGAGGTCAAGGCAGCGCTGCGGCGGTCCGCGTCATCGGTGTCCTTGAACGACAAGTGCTGACGGCTTCGGAGCGGGCGGTGCTGCCGGTTGCGGGCGGCCAGGTCCTGAGCGATCTGAGCCAAGACGTCCTCAAGATCGCCGTCTTCGAGCGCCATCACGGCACGGGCCAACGCAGCGTGGCTTTTGTCCGCGGTTTTCACCTCACTTCTGGTGCCATCGCCACCAGCATCAACCATGATTCGCACAACGTGATCTGCGTCGGTAGCAGCGATGCTTTAATGGTCAAGGCTCTGAATATCCTCAGAGAAATCGACGGCGGCATCGTCGTCGTCAGCGCCGACGGCCGCTGCGAGCAACTCCCCCTGGAAATCGCTGGACTGATGACCGATCGCCACCCGAACACCGTCGCGACCACCCTGCACCGCCTCAAGGCCCTCACCGCCGCAGCCGGCTGCCGACTCGACGAGCCCTTTCTGCAATTATCTTTCCTTGCGCTACCCGTCATCCCGGCATTAAAGATCACCGACTTGGGCCTCGTCGACGGCCACAACTTCAGCCTTGTCCCCGTACTCATAGACGGATAGGTTGGAGTTATATTCACGCAATGAATGCAATCAAGGAGTCTGGATGCTCAGGCTAGTGCAGGAAATCACCACCGTCGTCGAACGCGGTCCCGTCGGCCTCACCGAAGTGAAGCAGATGGAGCAATTGGTCGCGCTCGCGGTGCCTCGCCTACAGCAGACCGTGTTGTGTTCCAGACCGCTACAACCCGGGAGGTATCTTTGTTACCAGGACAAAGTGCACGGCTTTGTCATCATGGTCCTCGCCTGGGGACCGGGCGATGCCACGCCCATCCATGATCACGGCATCTGGGGCGTTGAAGCGGTCTTAAAACATAGCCTGCGCGTCACGAATTTTGACGAGTCTGAGACGGACCCGCAGCCGATGTCGTCGATGGTCATCAGCGCTGGGGACGTGATGCATAATTTGCCGCCGGCGCGCGATGTGCACCGGGTGGAGCATGCGAGCGGCGACTGCGCGTTGTCCTTGCATATCTACGGTAAGGAGATGACAAACAATCGGAGCTTTGTTCCGGGAGTGGGTTTTCGGGTGTGTCAGCTGGCGTGTCATGATCTGTGTTTGGCGGATGTTTGTCAGCCTTGTGGGGTGGCGACGGTCTAAGGCGTCGTCCGACGGATTCGTCTCGCCCCCTGAGTCGCGCCCTATACGTGCCGTCACCGACCTCTGCTAGGCACGATGCCTCGCCGCCAACACCTCAACCACCTGGTCCAAACGCAGATTCCGTCCCTTCAGCAACACCATCAGATGAAACAATAGGTCCGCCGATTCCCCCAGCAAAGCCTGATCATCCTGCGCCGCTCCAGCCAACGCCACCTCGACGCCCTCTTCCCCAACCTTTTGCGCCTGCTTCAACACACCGCGGTCCAGCAATTGACGCGTGTACGAAGGAGTCGCCGCAGGAGCATCGGCGCGCGCATCGATGATCGCGCTCAGGTGATCAAGAAACGTCAGTCCAGAAGCGCCGTCGCCGTCACCAAAACAGGACACCGCTCCGGTATGACAGGTTGGCCCATGCGGCCGCACCTTCACCAGTAAAGCGTCCCTGTCGCAGTCAAACGACACCTCTCTTAATGCCAATGTATGACCACTGCTCTCGCCCTTTTGCCACAGCGCTTGACGCGAGCGACTGAAAAAGGTGACGAAACCGCTGCTAAACGTCGCAGCTAAACTCTCCTGGGTCATATAACCAAGCATCAGCACCTGATGCGTGGCCTCATGTTGGATAATCGCCGGGATTTGGCCTCCGCCTTTACTCCAGTCGAGCGTTGCACTTAAATCCGCCGTCAGTCGGGTCATAACCGCACCTCCAGTCCAGCCAAACGCAGCGCGTCCTTGACCGCGGCGATCGTCAAATCACCCGAGTGAAACACACCAGCAGCTAAAGCTCCGTCAACATCGGCGCGCTGAAAGACCTCGACAAAATGCTGCGTGGTACCAGCACCGCCAGAGGCAATCAGGGGCAGCGACGTCGCCGCTCGGACGGCGCGGAGTTGGTCGAGGTCGTATCCGGCGCGAACCCCGTCTTGATCCATGCAGTTGAGCACGATCTCGCCGGCGCCGCGCTGCTCGACTTCGCGTACCCAGTCGACGGTGCGACGCCCGGTGTGCCGCATCGTTTTGCTACTACCGGTATATTGAAACACAAACCAATCCCCGTCGATCCACTGGGAATCGATGCCGACGACGACGCTCTGGTTGCCGATGCTGCGCGCAATCTCACCGATCAACTCCGGACGCTCCAGGGCTTTCGAATTGACCGAGACTTTATCTGCACCCGCAGCGAGCACAGCACGAGCGCTATCGACGCTGTGGATGCCTCCGGCGACGCAAAATGGAATATCCAGCAGCTCGGCGATGCGGCTGATCCAACTGCGTTCGACGACACCGCCCACGGTACTGGCTTTGATATCGTAAAAGACGAGCTCGTCGGCACCAGCGTCGCGGTAGCGCTGCGCCAAATCGACAATATCGCCCATGACGACATGACCGGCGAACTTCACCCCTTTGACCACCTGGCCGTCACGCACATCAAGACAGGGAATCAAGCGTTTGCAAAGCATTGCAGCGCCTCCGCCAAGGTAAACCGTCCGGTGTATAGAGCCTTGCCGACGATGGCGCCGGCTAAGGGCAGACGGCGGATCGCCTGTAGATCGGCCAAGGAAGAGACGCCGCCAGATGCGAGGAGCTGTAAGCTAGGATAGCGTTCAAGCATCTGTTGGTAGAGATCGAGGTTTGGTCCAGACAACACCCCGTCGCGGCTGATATCGGTGCATAGAACATGGCGCAGACCAGCGGCCAGATAGGATTCGAGCACCGACCAGGGCGTCACGGCGGCCTCTTCGGTCCAGCCCTGAATCGCTAAGTTATAATCCGTCCCATCCGTCCTCGGCCGCACATCGAGGGCGAGCACCAAATGCTCGGGACCAAACTGCTTGGCCATGGTCAGCACCACATCAGGCGACCGCACCGCAAGGCTCCCGACCACCAGGCGACTAACACCAGCAGCGACATAAGCCGCCGCCGTCGCCACGGAGCGAATGCCACCGCCGACTTGCACGACCAGACCTGAGGCCTGCACCATGCGTTTGATCAGCTCGGCATGCGGCGTGGCGCCGTCGCGGCTACCGTCAAGGTCGACGATATGCAGATGGCTAGCACCAGCGCTGCGAAACGACACTGCCATAGCGACGGGATCCTCGCCGTAGACCGTGGCTTGATCGAATTGACCTTGGTGCAAGCGCACACAGCGGCCTTGGTGTAGATCGATAGCGGGGTAGAGGTTCATGGTTTATCGAGGCTCATAGTTTGAGGAAGTTCTCCAGGATGCGAGCACCAGCCGTCTGGCTCTTTTCAGGATGAAACTGCACGCCATGCACATGCTGCCAACGCACGACCGCAGGGACCTCGCCACCATGCTCGGTCCACGCGGTCACCCACGGGCCATCCGGCGCTCGGTAGCTGTGCACGAAGTAGACATAGTCGTCCGCAGTGATTCCTTGCAGCAAGGGATCTTCAAGGCGGCGCGTGAGCTGGTTCCACCCCATGTGCGGAATGCGCACGGCTTGGTCCGCGGTCAAGCGCGTGACGCGACCGGGGATCAGTCCCAAACCAGCGACGTCACCCTCAGCCGAGCTGCTAAACAACAACTGCATCCCTAGGCAAATACCGAGGATGGGCTGGGTGAGACCTTGAAGCACCGGAACTAAATGAGCATGATTTAGCTTGGCCATCGTATCAGCCGCAGCTCCAACGCCCGGCAGCAGGACCTTGTCGGCAGCTTTGATCAGCGCTGGGTCCGAGGTCAGGCGCCACTCGGCGCCCAGCCGCGTCAATGCGTTCGTAACCGAGCGCAGATTCGCCCCGCCGGTATCGACGACTGCGATATTCATAGGACCCCCTTGGTGGAGGGTATACCGCCGTCGCCGCTTTGCTTGATGGCTTGACGCAGGCTGCGCGCCACGCCTTTAAAGATGCCTTCGACCATATGGTGAGCATTGTCGCCGTGGGCTTCAACGTGCAAGGTCGCACCGAGGGTTTCGGCCAGGGAGCGAAAGAAGTGCGGCACCAACTCGGTCGGCAAGCCGCCGACTTCGGCACGGGGAAAGGCCGCTTTAAACGTCAGATGGGGCCTGCCACTTAGGTCCAAAGCAACGGTGACCAGGGTTTCATCCATCGGTACGACAGAACCATAACGCTCGATACCAAAGCGGTCGCCAAGTGCTAGGCGCATCGCCTGGCCGAGTGCCAGCGCGGTGTCTTCGACGGTGTGGTGTTCGTCGATATGGAGGTCGCCTTGGACATCGATCTTAAAGGTCATGCCACCATGCCGGGCGAGTTGCTCGAGCATGTGATCAAAGAAGCCGATGCCGGTGAGGATCTGACTGGCCTCACCGTGGCTATCCAGAGTCACCATGATGTTGATCGTCGTCTCTTTGGTGGTGCGACTGGCGCGAGCGCTGCGGCGTTGTTCCACCAGAGTCGAGGCGAGGAGCTGCCAGGCGGGTTCTGCCTGGCTTAGAGCTAGGTGGGGTATGCCGAGATTAGCAGCGAAGATCGGGCCAGCGGTGCCCATTCCGATCACCGCTGTGCGAATGCGGTCGAGTTCGTCACCGACCAGCCACGGCCTGACTTGAACCAGGTGCGGGGGTAAGCTGCTGGCACCCTCTAGGTCGCCGGGCAAGGCACGAAGAATCTGCAAAAAGCGCACGCCCTGCTGCTGCAAAAGCTGGAGGATCGATTCATCCCTGGCGGATGTTTGCGGCTGTACCACCGCGACCAACTCATAACCGGCGGCAGCTAAACGTAGCAGCGACGGTATCAGCAGGGGCTTTGGCACCATGCCAGTCAAGCCGGCGTCCGGCTCGATATACAAGCTGGAGGCGGCAAAAAACACCAAGCGATTGAGTCCACCGGACATCAGGCACCTCCTTTGGCTAAAGCCGCGAGCAAGGCGAGGTTTTCTGCGGCCGAGCCGACGCTGATGCGCACGCAATCTTGCAACATCCATTCGCGGCTACGATCTCGCACGACAAAGCCGGCCTCCGAGCAGACCTGCATAAAACGCTTGGCGTCCTTGGTCTTGATCAAGAGAAAGTTGGCATCACTCGGGAACACCCGCAGCACCGAGCCAAGCTTAGCCAGGCCAGCGGCCAAGGCGTTGCGCTCGTCTATGACGCGGCTTAACCGCACCTGGAGCACGTCTGTGCTTAGCCGAGCGAGTTCCTTGGCGCCTGCAGCAGCAGCAGGCCGACTGATCGGATAGGGGGCCCTGACCTTGTGCATCAAGGCGATGATGTCAGGATCAGCCACGGCTGCACCCAGACGCACTCCGGCCAAGCCCCAGGCCTTCGACAAGGTGCGCAGCACCACGAGGTTAGGGACCCGCTGCGCCTCAGCAGCCAAGCTACGCTCAGTCGAAAATTCGATATAGGCCTCGTCAACCACGAGGATGGCTCTACCCTCGAGCGCTTTGGCTAGCTGCAGCACGCGGGTCTGCTGGTAGCTGTTACCGGTCGGATTATTCGGATTGCAGAGAAACACGAGTTTGGTCGACGGTCGCAAAGTGGCCAGGATATCCGCCTCGGAAAAGTCAAAAGTCTCGGGGCTCAGCGGTGCCGAAAGCACCTCGGCACCCTGAATCGCCGCAGCCACCGCATAGTAACCATAGGTCGGCGGCGTGATTAAAATGCTATCCCGCCTCGCTTCACAAAAGACCCGCACCAGCGCATCGATGGCATCATCGACGCCAGCGCCGAGGAACAACTGCGCCGGTGTCACGCCAAAGCGCGCAGTCAGGTCTTCGACCAACTCACGCGGCTGCGGCTCTGGATAACGACTCAGCTCGGGTGTCGTGGACTCGCCGAGTTCATTGGCATCCATGTAAACAAGGTTACTACCAGCGTGGGTATGACTACGCGCCGATTGGTAGGCCTGCATACTAAGAATAGCTGGGCGAGCCAGCGCCTTGACATCAAAGGGCACGGGCTGCCTCCAAACGTACCTGGACGGCGTTGGCATGGGCGCTTAGCCCTTCCATCTCGGCCAACGTGGTAACGACCGGTCCAATATCGAGAACCGCCGCGGGAGTTAATTCTTGAACCGTCATCGACTTCATAAAGGACTCCATGGACAAGCCGCCATGGCTGCGCGCTTGGCCGTAAGTCGGCAAGACATGATTGGTACCACTCGCGTAATCACCGACGGCTTCTGGCGACCACGGCCCAAGAAAGATCGAGCCGGCGTTGTCGATCTGCGGGACATACTGAGCTGGGTGATCGAGCTGCACGATCAGGTGCTCAGCAGCATAGGTGTTGGCGATGTCGATCGCCTCACCAGGGTCCTTGGCGATGATAAACGCCGCGTGCCGCAAGGACGCCGTGGCGATCTCGCGGCGGGGCAACACGGCCAGCTGGCGTTGCAGCTCAGCTAAAATGGCTGCCAGCGTGGCGGCATCCAGCGTGACCAAGACCACATGCGAATCGGTGCCGTGCTCCGCCTGCGACAATAGATCGGCCGCGGCAAAACGCGGATTCGCATCTGGCCCAGCGAGCACCATGACCTCAGACGGACCGGCAGGAAGGTCACAGGCCGCTCCGTCCGGGTCCTGAGCCGCAAGAACTTTGGCTTGGGTCACATAGGCGTTACCTGGACCAAACAGCTTATCGACGCGAGGAATCGACTCGGTGCCGTAGGCCATTGCGGCGATGGCTTGCGCACCGCCGACTTTGTAGATCGCGGTCACGCCGGCAATTTCAGCCGCAGCGAGGATGCCAGGGTGAATCTGGCCATTGGCGCCGACTGGAGTGCAGACGATCCGCTCACGGCAGCCGGCGATCCGCGCCGGTAGCGCTAGCATCAACAAGGTCGACGGCAGCGGCGCGGTGCCGGCTGGAACATATAAACCGACTCGACGCAGCGGTCGCCAGAGGCGCTGACAGACCAGGCCAGGCGAGACTTCCAGGCGCAGCGGCTGGGGCATCTCGGCGCTGTGAAAGCGGCTGAGCTGATCGGCGGCGCGCAGAAGTGCGTCGCGCTGCTGTTGGCCCAGAGCCTTGGCGCCGTGCTGCCACTCCTCGGCCGAGAGTTTGAAGGGCCCACCTGGAAAGCCGTCGAACTTGGCAGCGTACTCGCGGACGGCGGTGTCACCGCGCGTGCGCACTTCGGTCAGGATGGCCTGAGCGGCCACGGTGACCGCAGCTTGCGCCGTGGCCGCAGGACGGCGCAAGGCTTGTGCCTGCTGTGCTGAGCTGAGGTCAGACCAGAGGTAGGTGCGCTTGGTCCATAGTTCCGCATCCATCCGTTTCACCGCTCCATGCAAATGGCATTCAAAGGCCTCGGAGGCCAGGGCTGCCCAAATCATAAACATAAATCAGATTAGTCAAAGATCTTTTCGATCGGCACGACCAAAATCGACGACGCTCCCGCCGCCTTGAGACGCTCCATCGTTTCCCAGAAGATCGGCTCAGGCGCGACGGCGTGAATGGCGACGCGGTTGCGCTGACTATGCAGCGGCATGACGGTGGGTTCTTCGAGTCCAGGGATCAGGCCGCGGATCACCTCGACGGCATCAGCGGGCGCATTCATCATGATGTATTTAGCCTTTTCGGCGCGGACCACGCCGGCAAGGCGCGTGGTCAAGCGGTCCAAGGTCACGCTCTGTTCCGGGGTCAATGGCTTACTCGTCTTGGCCAACACCGCTTCGCTGCTATAAACCGTGGCGATCTCGATCAAGCCATTGGAGACGAGTGTGCCACCGGTTGACACCAAATCGCAGATCGCATCGGCGATGCCCAGGGTCGGAGCAATCTCGACCGACCCGGCAATCTCGATGATTTCGGCCTCGAGCTGCTGCTCCTGCAAATAGCGCTTTACCGTGTTTGGATAGGAGGTCGCAATACGCTTTCCGTTAAGGTCCCGCGGCGAACGCAGCGGGCCATCCTTCGGTACCGCTAAGGATAACCGACAGCGACCAAACTCCAACGGCCGCAGCGTCGTATAGCGCCCCTGCTTGCCGCGGCAATCCAAGCGCTCGACCAGCATGTTGGCACCGACCATACCGAGGTGGCAGCTGCCGTCGGCGATATACTCGGGGATGTCGTCATCACGCACCAGCATGACGTCGAGCGGAAAATCCAAAGCCCGGCAATCAAGCCGACCAGAGCGCCACTCGAGCGTGATGCCGGCGCGTTCTAGCAGGTCTTTACTGCGGTCACTGAGGCGGCCTGATTTCTGTATGGCCAAGCGCAGACGGTCATTCATAGGTCCACATCCTTATCTTTAGCGGCGTTGAGTCGAGCCAAAACGGCACGATATCCACCCTCGCCTCGCTCCAAGGAACGCGCGACCCGGGTGACGGTGGCGGTGCTGACGCCGGTCTTGTCATGAATCTTGCGGTAGGGGACGCCGCGTTCGAGCTGCCTAGCGACGGCCCAGCGATCGGCCAGGGCGGTCAATTCACCTGGGGTGCACAGGTCGGTCAAAAATCGCCGGCAGCTATCCGGTGAGTCCAGTAACAGCATGGCATGACACAACTCACGGATGTGCCTGGCCTCGTTCTTGCTCGCTCCCCTCGCTCCACCTGCCTTGATCGCACCCACTTGGTCCTCCTTCGCTGTCCTGCTGTGCTAACGCAGTAGCACAATAGCACAGACTGGATAGCACAACCGCAGCGCGGCGTATAGGTCAAACTCATCAATTTTGAACATGTCCGCAAAGTTCCCTACCTCCGTACTTCCGCGCCTCCGTGGTTTAAATCAGGCGCTTGGGTCTGACCACGGAGGCGCGGAAGTACGGAGGTAGGGAACTTTGCGGACAGCCTCTTGGCCGCCAACCTTTTAGCATCGTCGTTGCGCCAAAGCCGACGGCTGGCAGCGCACCGGAGGATGCTCCCAGCGGTTTCTTTGACTTTTTGCTTCCCCCTGTTTTAACCGAACGCTATGATTCGCGCGTCACACGACGACGACCAACACCGCTGGGGAGTTCCCTTATGGCTAAGGCCACGAAGCACAAGAAGAAGACGAAAACCGTGGCCAAGGCCAAGCCAAGCGCGAAGAAGACCCCGAAGGTGGCGGCAAAAAAAGCCTCGCCGAAGGCAAAAAAAGCGCAGACCAAGGTAAAAAATGCGCAGACCAAGGTAAAAACAGCGGTAAAAGCCAAGTTAAAAACAGCGGTAAAAGCCAAAGCCAAAGCCAAAGCCAAAGCCAAAGTCAAAGTCAAAGCCAAGGCGAAGGCGAAGGCGAAGGCAAAGCCCGTGGCCAAAGCCAAGCCGGCTAGCAAGCGCCCCGCGGCGGCTAAGACCAAGCCAAAAGCCAAGGCAGCAGCGCCCGTCAGCGGCAAAAAGACGGCAAAAAAGGCCGTGATCAAGGTCAATACCCTCGAAAAGGCAGCGAAGGCAGCCAAAGCAAGCCCCGCACCCAAGTCAGCCGTAGCCAGCGGCGAAGTGAAGGTCGCAACCCCGAAGGCCCCAAGCGTCAAGACGCCAAAGCCAAAGAAAGCGGCCTCATCACCCAAGGCTGGCGACCACAGCGACCACCACGCCGCAGCAGCGCTGCCGCAGCCGACCGTGCATTTAGCTGTCGGCGATGAAGCTCCAGACTTCACCCTGCCCACGGACGGCGAGTCGGCGCCGGACATTCGTCTGAGCGACTACCGCGGCGAGCAAAACATCATCCTCTACTTCTACCCTAAAGACGACACTAGCGGCTGCACCAAGCAGGCCTGCTCATTCCAGAACCACCTGGAGCAATATCAGGGCCTGGGCGCCAAAGTCATTGGCGTCAGTCCGGACGGCGTCAAGTCGCATGCGAAGTTTCGCGCCAAGTATGACCTGCAGTTCCAACTGGCCGCAGACGAAGGCGCCGGCGTGGCGCAGGACTACGGCGTGTGGGTGCCAAAGAGCATGTACGGACGCCATTATATGGGTATCCAGCGCACCACCTTCTTGATCGATAAGGCGGGTAAAATCGCTGCGATCTGGCCGAAGGTGGCGGTGGATGGCCACAGCGACGAAGTGCTCGCAGCGCTGCGTTCCCTGTAGGAAAAGAAAGACGGCTCCTAGCCGTTTTTCCCTCGACTTTGCAGAGGTGGCGGGTAGTATCGACGCCACCGCTCAGAGGGAGGATATGATGACCACGGCCAAACCTTCGGGGCAGGCTTACCCGCTCCATCCGATCGAATTTGCTTTGACTTATGACGATGTGCTGCTCATGCCACGTCATTCAAAGATCCTCCCAAATGAAACCAATCTAGAAGCGCAGTTCACCCGGCGGATCCGATTGAAGATGCCTCTGGTATCGGCGGCCATGGATACCGTGACCGAGTCGCAGGCGGCGATCGTCATGGCCCAAGCGGGCGGCATCGGCATCATCCATAAAAACCTGTCGATCATCGATCAGGCCCGCGAGGTCAAGACGGTCAAGAAGTCGGAGGCCGGTATGGTGCTCGACCCGATCACCGTCACGCCGCAGCAGACTGTCGGCGACATCCTCGCCATCATGCGCAAATACAATGTCAGCGGCTTTCCCGTCGTCGATCACGGTGCCTTGGTCGGTATCGTGACCGGTCGCGATATCCGTTTTGAAAAGAACGCCGGCCGCCCCGTCAGCGAGGTCATGACCGCCAAAGTCATCACCACCCGCAAGGGCGTCAGCCCGGAAGAGGCGCTTGAGACACTGCACAAGCACCGCATCGAAAAGCTGCCGATCCTCGACGATGACGGCAAGCGACTGGTCGGCCTGTACACGATCAAAGACATCGAAAAGTCGCGGCGTTTTCCCAATGCGTCCAAAGACGACAAAGGGCGTCTCTTAGTCGGCGCAGCGATCGGTGCTGGCGGTGACTATCTCGAGCGGGCTGAGGCCCTGCTTGAGGCCGGAGCCGACGTCATCTGCGTCGACACCGCCCATGGCCACAGTCAAGGCGTGCTCGATGCGGTCGCCACGGTGAAAAAGACCTTTGCGCGGTTCCGCTTTGAAGTCGTCGGCGGCAACGTGGCGACGGCTGAAGGCACCACCGCCTTGATCGAGGCGGGAGCCGACGGCGTGAAGGTCGGTGTCGGACCTGGATCGATCTGCACCACTCGGATCGTCACCGGGGTTGGCGTGCCGCAGCTCTCGGCCGTCATGGAGTGCGCCGCGGCGGCGCGCGGCACCGGCGTGCCGATCATCGCCGACGGTGGCATCAAGTTCAGCGGCGATATCGTCAAGGCTTTGGCCGGTGGTGCCGACACCGTGATGATCGGTAGCATGTTCGCTGGGACCGATGAATCGCCCGGCGAAATGGTGATCTACCAAGGTAAAAGCTACAAGATGTACCGCGGCATGGGCAGCCTCGGCGCCATGGCCAAGGGCAGTAAGGATCGCTATTTTCAAGGCGAAGTCGATGACGCCGCGAAGTTGGTGCCGGAAGGCATCGAAGGGCGTGTCGCCTACAAAGGGCCGCTGGCCAATTCCCTCTACCAATTGATGGGCGGCATTCGCTCGGCCATGGGCTACATCGGGGCTGCCACCATCGGTACTCTGCAAGAGCGGGCTCGCTTCCGGCAGATCACCTCGGCTGGGCTGAAGGAAAGCCATGTGCACGATGTCTACATCACCCGCGAAGCGCCCAACTACAAACTCGATTAAGTTTAGAATGAAAACGGCGGCCGCCTCGGTCGCCCCCTGACTATGACCAGGCCGACCAGCGGTTTTAGGGAGACGATGATGAACCACCATGTAGCACGTCCAGCCCACAGCGGCATCCTGGTCTTGGACTACGGCTCACAGTACACGCTGCTGATCACGCGGCGCCTGCGCGAGATCGGCATCTATGCCGAGGTGATCGACGGCAGAGCGGCGCAGGCGCCGGCTGACTTCGAGGTTGCTGGCGTCATCCTTTCGGGCGGGCCCGACTCCGTCTACGAGGTCGGCGCGAGACGTCTGCCGACTTGGGTGCTGCCGCTAAATAAGCCGATCCTCGGCATCTGCTACGGCATGCAGCTACTGGTCGAGCACTTTGGCGGCGAGCTCCGCGGCGGTAAAGGCCGCGAGTACGGCCGGGCCAAGTTACATCTAACGCCCGAGGTCATCGGTCCTAGTGGCGCCTTGTTCTACGGCATGCCGGTGGCGCAAACCGTTTGGATGAGCCACGGCGACGATGTATCGCGACTGCCT
Organism: uncultured Pseudomonadota bacterium; assembly: GCA_903928445.1. Lineage (GTDB taxonomy): Bacteria > Bdellovibrionota_B > Oligoflexia > Oligoflexales > CAIYRB01 > CAIYRB01. The sequence continues at coordinate 31,704 of CAIYRB010000002.1, forward strand.
GCCGATATGTTGGCCGTAGGCCATAGCGACGACGGCGTCGTGGCGGCGATGGTTCACCGGTCGCTGCCGATCGCTGGGCTGCAGTTTCATCCCGAGGTCAATCATTCCGAGCATGGCCAAAAGCTGCTCGACAACTTTGTCCGCCAAGTGTGCCGCGCCAAGATCAACTGGGACAGCGGCAGCATGCTCGAGTCGACCTTACGCTATATCCGCGAGTCGGTGGGCAGCGCCAATGTCTTGGTGGCTTGCTCCGGCGGCGTCGACTCGACCGTCGCTGCGGCCCTACTCGCCAAGGCCCTTGGGCCGGAGCGCGTGACGGCGGTGTTTTGCGACACCGGTCTGATGCGCAAGGACGAGGTCAGCTGGGTTTCTAATGCTCTAAAAGACCTGGGACTAAGCCATGTCGAGGTGCTCCATTCCGAAGCCCTGTTCCTCGGTCAGCTCGCCGGCGTCACCGATCCCGAGACCAAGCGCAAGATCATCGGGCGCCTGTTTATCGAGGAATTTGAACGCTATGCCACTGGACACAAAGCCGAGTTCACGCATTTAGGCCAGGGCACCCTGTACCCCGACGTGATTGAATCGGCCGGCCACGGGGCCGGTGCCAAGGTCATCAAAAGCCATCATAATGTCGGCGGTCTCCCGGAGAAGCTGAAGCTGAAACTGTGCGAACCGCTGCGCTACTTGTTTAAAGACGAGGCCCGTCGGCTCGGCGCGCAGCTTGGTTTACCGGCGGAGATGGTCGATCGGCACCCGTTCCCTGGCCCAGGCCTAGCGGTGCGCATCCTCGGCGAGATCACCGCCGAGCGCTTGCATATCCTGCGCGAGGCCGACGCGGTGTTTATCCAAGCGCTGCGCGAGCATGGCCATTATCATGAGATTTGGCAGGCGTTTGCCGTGCTGCTGCCGGTCAAGTCGGTCGGCGTCATGGGCGATAACCGGACTTATCAAATGACCGTGGCGCTTCGCGCCGTTAATAGTACAGATGCTATGACGGCGGGCGTGGGCGACCTACCGATGAGCTTTCTCACCCACGTCGCCGCTGCTATCGTCAAGAAGGTCGATGGGGTGAACCGAGTCGTCTATGATATCACGACCAAGCCGCCAGCGACGATCGAGTGGGAGTAAGTCGTTGAGTCAGCCGCTAGGTCAACATGGGAGCGGGACCAGCAGCGGACCCTTCGCCGCCACGGCGGACCTGGTTCACCTGCATGTCCACACCGAGTATTCGCTGCTCGACGGCGCCATCCGCATCCCGGAGCTCCTGAAGCGGGTGCAGAGCCTCGGCCACAAGGCCGTCGCCATCACCGATCACGGCGCGCTGTTTGGCGCCGTCGAGCTGTATTTAAAAGCCAAGGACAAGGGCATCAAAGCGATCCTTGGCAGCGAGATCTTTCACCACGGCACCGACGAGAGTGCGACGCTGGCTAAAGAGTTGGGCCACACACCGCCTCAGGTGCAGGCTTTTCATCTGGTTCTTCTGGCGAAGTCCTTGGCTGGCTATAAAAATCTGATCAAGGCGGTCAGCGACGGCTTTCTCAAAGGGCTAGCTGCGGTACCGATCGTCCCCGAGGCTTCGCTCGACAGCTACGGCGGGGATCTGATCGCCTTGTCGAGCTGCCTGCGCGGCGAGTTTGGTTACTTGGTCGGCCAACTGCGCCAGATCGCCGGCGACGGCCCCCTCCCCTTGGATGATTGGCCGGCGGATCACGCCGCGGCCGGGACGATGCGCGCGCTCAAGGCCCATGTCGCGGCGATGCTGCGACGATTCGGCGTCGGCAACTACTACGTGGAACTCATCAATAACAACATCCCGGAACAAAAACGCCTACTGCCTGATCTGGTGACAGCGGCACGCTACTTCGACCTACCCTTGGTCGCCTCGGCCGACGCGCATTATGCCGACGCTGATAAGGCGGAAGGCCATGCTGTGCTGATCGGCATCAAGCACGGCCTGACGATGTCCAAGATCCGCGGCCGGCGCAAAGGCACGCGTTTTCACCTCTTCGATAACGACGAGATGCAACGGTATTATGGCGCCTGGCCGGAAGCTCTGAGCAACACCAAAAAGATCGCTGATCAGTGCCATGTCGTCTTCGAGTTTGGCAAATACTTCCTGCCTAAATTTGACACCGGTCGCGCCGAAACGCCGGAAGACGCAATGATCCGCTTCTCCCGGACCATGCTCGAAGAGCGCTTTGTCCCTCTGCGCAAAGTCTACGGCCCGAGCTTTGACGCGGCCCGAGAGCAATTTTACAAAGACCGCCTCGAGTACGAGCTCAAGGTGATCTGCAGCATGGGCTTTGCCTCATACTTCTTGATCGTGCAGGACTTTATCAACTGGTCCAAGCGCCAAGGCATACCCGTCGGTCCCGGACGCGGATCGGGGGCGGGCTCGATCGTCGCCTATGCTCTGCGCATCACCGACATCGATCCGATTCCCTATAATTTACTATTTGAACGCTTTCTCAATCCGGACCGGGTGTCGATGCCCGACTTTGACGTCGACTTCTGCCAGGATCGCCGCGACGAGGTGATCGCCTACGTCGCGCAAAAGTACGGCGCCAGCAACGTTGCCCAGATCACCACCTTCGGTAAGATGAACGCCAAGGCGGTGGTCCGCGACGTCGGCCGCGTCTTAGAGCTGGGTTATGGCCGCGTGGATCGCATTGCCAAGCTCATTCCCGACGACCTCGGCATGACGCTGACCGAGGCCTTGGCCAAAGAGCCCCGACTAAAAGAAGAGGCGGCGCGCGACGATGCCGTCGCTAACCTGTTGCGGCTCGCACTGCAGCTTGAAGGTCTGGCGCGCCACACCTCGGTGCATGCCGCCGGCATCGTCATCTCCGATGGTCCGATGACCGATTTCGTTCCGGTCTACAAAGTGCAGGACCATCCCGGACTGATCACCCAGTTTGAGATGAAGATGGCCGAAAAAGTCGGCCTGGTGAAGTTCGACTTTCTCGGTCTTAAAACCTTGACCGTCATTCAAAAAGCCATCGAGATGATCCGCGTCGTCAAAGCGCCGGACTTTGACATCGAATTGATCCCGCTCGGCGATAAGAAGGTCTACCAATTCGTCAGCGCCGGCCACACCGTGGGCATCTTCCAGCTTGAATCCAGCGGCATGCGCAATCTGGTCGTCAAGTTAAAGCCGAGCGTCTTCGAGGACATGATCGCCCTGGTGGCGCTGTTTCGTCCCGGCCCGCTTGGCTCCGGGATGGTCGACGACTTTATCGAATGCAAGCATGGCCGCAAGCAGATCGTCTACCCCGTACCGCAGCTCGAACCCATCCTCAAGGAAACCTACGGCGTCATCCTCTATCAAGAGCAGGTGATGAAAGTCGCGGGCGAACTAGCCAGCTACTCGCTGGGCGAGGCCGACCTCCTACGCCGCGCCATGGGCAAGAAAATCGCCGCCGAGATGGAGCAGCAAAAGCACCGCTTCGTCTCGGGTGCCACCGCCAATCAGCACGACCCCGAAAAAGCTTCGGCCATCTTCGATCTGATGGCGGAGTTCGCCAACTACGGCTTTAACAAAAGCCACTCCGCTGCTTACGGCTTGATTGCCTACCAGACGGCCTTTCTCAAGACGCACTATCCCGCGGAATTCATGGCCGCGATCATGACCTGCGACCTGGACAACACCAGCAAGGTGGTGCGCTACGTCGATGAATGCCGCCGCATGCGTCTAAAGATCCTACCGCCGGATGTCAATCGCTCGTCGCTGGCCTTTGACGTACCAAGCGCCTCGACCATCGGCTTTGGCTTGTCGGCAATCAAGGGCATCGGCGCTCAGGCCCTGGAGCCGCTGCTTGCGGAGCGCCAACGCGGTGGCGCGTTTAAGTCGCTCAGCGACCTGGCCCGCCGCATCAATCTGCAAAAGGTCGGCAAAAAGACCCTGGAGCTACTGACCCAAGCTGGCGCGATGGACGGATTCGGTATCGCCAGACCGAAGCTGTGCACGCTGATCGCCGAAATCGTCAAATTCAGCGAAGCCCATCACGAGGCCCGAAACGTTGGCCAACGCGGCTTGTTTGACGGCGAGTCGGAAGCAGCGCAAGCAGCACAGGATCTTTCGTGGCCGCTCACCAGCCTCGATAGGCGCCCAGGAGCGCCGGATCCCGAATGGTTGAAAAAAGAAAAGGCCTTGCTCGGCGTCTTCCTCACCGGCCACCCCTTGCAGTTCCACCGCGAGGACAAAAAGGCCTTTAGCCGCTGCAATACCGCCGACCTCGCCAAGGTCGTCGGCAAACGCGTCAGCATCCTGGCGGTCCTTGCTGCGGTCAACGAGCGCATCACTAAAAGCAATAAGCGCATGGCCAGTGTCCGCCTCGAGGATGAGGAGGGTGCGATCGAAGCGGTGATGTTCCAAGCGGAGATCCCACCAGAGTTTCCCGACCTCGGCACGATCGTCGTTGCATCGGGACAGGTCGGCATGAGCTTCGATGGTACCTCGGTAAGGTTTAAACTCGACAAGATCACGCCGGTCGAAGACATGCGTACCGAACACGTCAAGTCGGCGACCCTCTGCATCGCACCCAGCGGCGGTCCACAGGCGCAACGCTTGGACTATCAAGCCGCGGTCGAGGGCTTAAAGCTGCACCTCGATGCCCATCGCGGCGACACGCCGATGAAACTGCTGGTGCGACTTGGCGACGCGGAGTTAACCATTAGCCTGGACGAGCAGGAGGTGGAGCTACGCGATTCGTTTATCCACGGACTCGGCAAATTAGCCTTTGCGGCGCTGGAATTACGCTTTCAGCTGTACTCTTGATCGGTAAAAAATAGGAGTTTAGGATGCGCTACGTCGCCACGACCGGCCCCGGCGGAGCCGAGGTGCTGCAGATCCAAACCACCGCGACGCCAAGTCCAGGACCAGGAGACGTACTGATTCGCGTCGCAGCGTCCGGCGTCAATCGACCCGACTTAGCCCAGCGAGCCGGTCTCTACCCTCCCCCACCCGGGGCCTCGCCTATCTTGGGTCTTGAGGTGGCCGGAATCATCGAAGGAGCGCCTAGTGACTCGGGCTTTCAGCCAGGCGACCGCGTCTGCGCGCTGGTCCCCGGCGGCGGCTATGCCACGCACTGCGTGACGCCGGCTAGCCACTGTCTGCCCATTCCAAAGAATCTGGACTTCACGCATGCGGCTGGCATAGCTGAAACCTTTTTTACCGTCTGGGCCAATGTGTTCCAGATCGGCGGTCTGAAGGCGGGCCAGCGCTTTCTGGTCCACGGCGGCACCAGCGGCATTGGCGTCACGGCGCTGCAGCTGGCTAGGGCCTTTGGCGCCGAGGCCTATGCGACGGCCGGTAGCGAGCGCAAGGTTGCGGCCTGCGTCGAGCTTGGGGCGCGTGCGGCGATCAACTACCGTAGCGAGGACTTTGTCGCGAGGCTCGCTGCACTGACTGAGGGTCAGGGCGTGGACGTGATCCTGGATATGGTGGGTGGTGATTACACGGCAAAAAACATCGCGTGTTTAGCGATGAATGGACGGCTGGTGCAGATTGCGACCTTGGGTGGGGCGAAGGTGCAGATCCACTTGCCAACGGTGATGCAAAAGCGGTTGGTGATCACTGGGTCGACGCTGCGACCGCGCAGTGTAGCGGACAAGGCGAGGATTGCGAGTGAGCTGCGGGAGCGGGTGTGGCCGCTACTGGAGTCTGGGCAGGTGAAGGTGGTGGTGGATAAAGTGTTTGAGTTTGGGGATGTGCGGAAGGCGCATGAGTATCTGGAGGCGGGGGAGCATATTGGGAAGGTGATTTTGGTTCATGAGGCGGGGTGAGGTGGTGAAACGCAGAGGCGCGGCGAGATTTAGGATGATCCTCACTTTACCGGCCGCTGGGTCTGTTTCATCGACCAACACAACACTCTATGGAGTTCGCGGCATCGCGGGCTTCTTGGCTGGCGGCATAGCTACTCGGTGTCCAGTTCTTTGCAGAGGCCTCATTTCGTAGATTCAACCTGATTTTTGAGCTTCGAAAGTCCCTTTTCAAACTCGCCACCAATCATTTTATCCACGCTGATAAAGATACCCACCAATCGGAACAGGAAATTATTGTGACCATCAACGCTCCATGTCACTTGAGTCCCCCCTGCTACGGGAGTTAAGGAAATTTCGGCAAATTGCGACATCTCCATGGGTTTTGTATACACCAGTTGTGATTTAACGGATTTGTTCGGTACGCTCTCAATGATCGTTGAAGAGCCTGTACCCATTTTACCGGTGCTCTCCCAAAACGATTTCGACTGTACGCCTTCTTCCGGGCCTGAATATTGCATTTTGCAGTTGGGGTCAGAGTCTTGCCAAGGCATCCAATCATTCATTTTTTTGGAATTATTGAGATAGGGAAACAATCTTTCTGGTGTTGCCGCGATGACCATGTCACGTGAAATATTCATAGCGGGCTCTTTTAGAGCTGCATAGACAACCAAGCACAGAATCAGAATACCGACCAAGGCCAAAATTTTGACTAACATGTCCCTTGCTCCTCATTTCTTGGCGTCTATGGTTCAAATATTCGATACCAGAATGATACCGGAAGACATGACCAGTATCTAGTCGGGCCATTTTTTGCTCGCCTTTATAAACACGGTTAAACACCGCTGGTTCGAAGTTTTCATTCAAGTAATATCAATAAGCTATAAAATACTCCTAATGTTTTACCGTGAAAATACCGTATAATTGTCAGACAAGTGCGCGAAGGGTGGACCATGGACCCCAGCCAACGACCGGAGAAGAAAATGAGTGCCACCGTCAAACAGAGGGGGCCTGAGATCAATTTCGATTCGGACGAACAACGGGCACTCATTGAGGAAGCCGCGCAAAGTCGTGGGCTCTCAGTAACGGCATTCATCCGCAGCAGTGCGCTGAAAGAAGCTAACGAAATCTTGAAGCAAAGTCAGTTGATACTCCTGTCGGACAGAGACTGGAGCACTGCCACTGAATTACTTGCCTCCCCACCGGCGCCAAATGAGGCCCTAAAGAAACTACTTAAAGTTTGAAGGGTCTGAATGCTTCGATTTCTGCCCATCGACGCTTCGATGGATCTCAAGGCATTTTCATGCGAGGAAGAGCCGCTCACGACCTACTTCCACCGTTTCGCACTTGGTAACCACAAAAAGGGCATTGCTACGTGCGTTGTCTGTCAAAATGAGGACGATCGAATCGTCGGCTATTACGCTTTCAGCATGGCTCAAGTCGCAAAGGATAGCTTATTGCCAGAGGCCGCCTGACTGCGGCGGCGGCATCCCCGTTATAGATCGGCGCGTTCGAGAAACAGCCAGGCGGCCAGAACCGCCGTGAGGCCGTAGGCAATGGCGACCCAGGTGGTGAGGGCGAAAGGATCGAAGGCCGCAGAGGCGTCGTGCCAGGTCACCAGGGTACCGAGGCTAGCGAAGGGTAGATAGGGGACGACGGCGGCCAGCTGTTTGTGCTCGAGGGTGAAGGTCAAAATTGGTTCGAGTAGCAATGGCCACAGTACCAATAGCATGATCGCCGGGACCGGACGACGCAGCACAACGCCGCTGAGGACGGCGGCGTTGAGTAAGGCCATGCCGTAGATGAGGTAGCCTAGCTCGGCGCGAAGCAAGGACAGCAGCGAGGAGGCGACGCTGACATCGACCTGTTCGATCGAGGCGTAGCCGAGCAGAAAGCCGCAGGCAATGGTGGTGATCAGGCCACAGGTGACGAGGAGGAGGTTTTGCATGACCCAGCTGAGCACGATCTGCCAGCGTTCTAATCCGGCAATGACCTGAGCCCGCACGACCTTTAGTTCAAACTCAGCGCAGACCAGTTGAATGACAAAAAACGCCGGAATATAGAGCAGCCAACGACTCAGTCCGACGATGGTGCGCCAGACTGCGGGTCGGGCAAAGAGCCCGTGCAAGAGGTCGACGCTGCCTTGGATGTTGAGCGTGAGTTGCGACGCGGCGTAGCTCAAAAGGACGATTAAGCCAAGGTGGAGCAAGGTGAAGCGGTGAAAACTCCGGTAGCCGAACAGCTTGGCTATAAGTAAACGAATCATGTCGGGTCTCCCTTGCCCATCAAGGCCAGGTATTGGCTCTCTAAGCTGGGTTGGCGTTGGACGAGGTGGTGCAACACGATGCCTGCTTCTAGCAAGTGTTTATTTAGTTGGGCGCAGCTAAGGGTGGACTGGTAAACACGCAAGAACCCTTCAGCTGGCTCGATCCGGGCATGCGCATCGAGTTTGCGTAGAGCTTGCTCTAGAGCCGCGAGGTTGACGGCCCCCAGTTCCAGCCAGCCGCCGGTCGCAAACACCGATTTGGTCGGTCCGACATGGTGCAAGGAACCCGCCTTGAGGATGGCGACGTGGTCGCACACCTTCTCGACCTCGTCCATGATATGGCTGGACAGGATGACCGTGCCGCCGCCCTTGGCGAACTCGCCGATGATGGCCCTAATGTCGTAGATGCCCTGCGCGTCGACACCGTTGGTCGGCTCATCGAGGACGAGCACCTCGGGCTTACCTAGCAAGGCTGCGGCGATGCCGAGCCGCTGCTTCATGCCAAGGGAGTAACCATGAAACAGTTGATGCCGAGCCGACCATAGGCCAACCTGCTGCAGGGCTCGTTGTACCCCAACCGCAGGGACTCGCTTGATCGCCGCGATGGTCGCCACATTCGCCTCGCCCGACAGCCATGGGTAGAAGCTCGGCTGTTCGAGCAAAGCCCCAATGCGCAGGCGCTGCCGCGCCGATGCGGCCTGACCAAACCAACGCACGCTGCCACGGTCAGGCACGACCGCTCCAAGCAGCATCGCCAGAGTCGTGGTCTTACCACTACCGTTGAGACCGAGCAGCCCGAAGACCTGCCCGGCATCGACGGACAACGACAGGCTCGTCACCGCCGCCTTGCCGGCGTAGGATTTGCTCAGTTCGTGCGTGGCTAACACTGCGCTCACGGTAGGTCCTTTCGCGAAGGGGGCTCCATTTTAGTCTATGGATAAGATATGGTATATGCGAGCTGTCCCGGATATTCCACCGCCGTTCCTTATTTGTTTTAAGGATGCAACCTATGCTTGTACAAGATCTGTTCGGATCATCCTTGCGCCGTCTGCCATGGATCTCGATGCTGATTCTGTCCTTGGCCGGACTCGCCGCTTGCCGGACCAGCAAGGCCGGATCGGACGTCAAGGCGGAACCAGCCAGCAGTGCTGGCGCGCTGGTTGCGACCTTTCCCGATGACTTCTTTTTTGGCGTTGCCACCGCGCCAGCGCATGTTGAGGACCACCTCGACGATATGTGGCTCCAGTTTGCCCAAGATCGGGCAAAAGATGGGGTCAAGGCCTGGACCAACGCCGGCTTTCCAGAGCTGCGGCTCAATTTCTGGACCGACTATAAAACCGAAATCGATCTGGCCCACGAGCTTGGTAGCAAGGTCTTTCGCATGGGAGTCGACTGGGGGCGCCTGGTTCCAACCCAACCGTCCTTGGATGGTTGTCCCGGCCGGGAGAGCGCGTGCATGCCAGGCGTCACGGACAAAGCGGCCTTGGCGCACTATCACGAGATCGTTCGCTATGCCCGCAGTCAAAATATGACGGTGATGATGACCCTGTACCATCACTCCCTACCGATTTGGCTGATGAACCTAAAGCCCGACAGCAAGGGCAACAACACCGATGGTGGCTGGACCAATGCCGATACCATTGACCACTTTAGCGCATTTGCCAGAGACGTCGTTACGGAGCTTAAGGCTGATGTCGATCTATGGGTGATCTTCAACGAACCGGCGGTGTTCGCCTCGCTAGCCTACGGTGCCGGGATCTGGCCGCCGGCTAAAGGATTCGATATTACTGCAATATTTAATTCCAACTACTATACAGGGAATGTTTACAAAGCATTTAACAACATGATCGCTGCCCACAACCAGGTCTATAGACTCATCAAGAGCATCGATACCGTATCAAGTCAAGATCCATTGACGGACTCCTACGGACCAGCATCGGTCGGTATCGCCCATAACGTCGGACTGCAAACCGGCGAGTCTTTTATCGATCAAAAGCTGGCCGACTTCACGCGCTCCAACATGAACTATTATTTCATCGATGGCATCCGCGATCATCTCGACTTTTTGGGACTCAATTATTACGGCGAGGAGCATATTCAAAACGCCAGCATTTCGCCTCAACCCAACCGCGAGTACAGCGACTCTGGCAGAGGAATCAATCCGACCGGCCTATTCCTCACCCTCAAGGATATGCATGACCGCTACGCCAAAGACAAGCCGCTGCCGATCATCGTCACCGAAAACGGCATTGCCGACGCCAGCGACATCCTGCGCCCCTCGTATCTGATTGAACACCTCCTCGCCATCGCCGCAGCGAGGAAGGCTGGCATTGACATCAGGGGCTACATTCTTTGGACTCTCTCCGACAACTGGGAATGGGCGGACGGCTATTGCCCGAAATTTGGCGTTGTCGCCGTCGACCGTTCAACCGAGCGTTTAGATCGCACCAAGCGCGGCTCCTTTGCCCTTTACCAAGCCATTGCCGCAAGCCACCAGATCACCCAAGAACAGCGTAACACCGCCTGGTCAACCGTGCGCAGCCATGTCGGCCAGAACCGACCTTTCTGTCGCAGCAGCGACGGCCGCAATTCACTCAACACGCCGGCCATGCGCCCCATCGTCGACAAGGATTGGCGCTTTACCGACCAGACCGTAGAGTAGCTACTAGACTTTTCCGACTAGACGGTGCAATGGCCGCAAGCTGAGGGCGAATTTCGCGAAGTCCTGCGCCTGCAACCGAACTACGGCCTGGCCTATTTCAACCTCGGCATCACCTTGCACCGCCAGGGTCAACTGCAAGCTGCCAAAGAGGCCTTGGAGCATGCGTTGAGCCTCGTTGGAGATTTGCCGCAGGCCGCCGTCCAGCTCGGACGGGTGGCGATGGATCAAAAGGATGTTCCCGAGGCGGAGCGGCGCTTCAAACAAGCACAAGAATGGCAGCGGAGTATAGAGAGTCGCCAATGATAGCGGCAGAGAAGCCGCTCGTGACGCTGTCACTTCTTGACCAGATCAAGGTCTCAATGTAGCTCATCCGTGTCGCGCAGCTTAGGAAAGAGCCATGCCCATAGCGCGACCACTGCAATGGTGCCAACGCCACCAATCAGCGTCGCAGGAACCGTGCCAAACCAGGATGCAGTCAGGCCTGACTCAAATTCTCCGAGTTCGTTCGACGCGCCGATGAAGACTTGATTGACGGCCCCTACTCGACCGCGCATCGCTGGCGGCGTGCGCAGTTGCACCAAGGTGGTGCGGACAAAGACGCTGACCAGATCGGCTGCGCCTATCGTTACTAAACAAAGCAGAGACAAAGTGAACGACGTCGATAGGGCAAAAACACAGGTACCAGCACCAAACAAAGCGACACAGCCAAGCATCACCTTGCCGGCGTTGTGACGCAGCGGACGATAAGCCAGATACACCGCCATCAGAGCCGCACCTAAAGCCGGTGCGCTGCGCAGCACGCCGAGTCCCATCGGTCCAATATGCAGGATATCGCGAGCATAGATCGGCAGTAGCGCGACGGCGCCCCCGAGTAATACGGCGAATAGGTCAAGTGAGATCGCACCGAGTAAAACTTGATGCGTCCGCACATAATGAATACCTGCCAATAATCGGGACCAATTGGCATCACCTGGTTCCATGCGGCCGGTGCGAATGTGTAAACCAAGGATCGCTAGGAGCGCGACCGTGCTAAGGATCCCACAGGCTAAATAGACGTCAGCTGGTCCCTGGTGCAGCCCATAGAGAACGCCGCCCAATGCTGGGCCAAGGACCGTAGCGATTTGCCACACGCTTGAGTTCCACGCCAGGGCGTTGGCGAAATCGCTGGTGGGAACCAGGCTAGGAAGCAGCGCCGAAGCCGCCGGGCCGCCAAAGGCCCGGGCCGTGCCGAACAGCAGCAAAATCAGATAAATGGGCGTCAGACTGTGGGTTAAGTCCATGCCGCTGGTGGCGGTCCAATACAAGGCGGCGGCACACAGCAACATCATGACGTAGTAGACGATCAAGATCTGCCGCCGGTCAAAGCGGTCGGCGACATGGCCGGTGAGCAGGGCCAGCAGCAAGGCCGGAGCGAATTGCAGCAGCCCCACCATCCCAAGGTCAAACGCACTCTTGCTGATGTCATAGACTTGCCATCCAACCGCGACCGATTGCATCTGGATGCCGAGCGTACCGGCCAGCCGGGCTACTTCATAGTAGCGAAAATCACGATGTTTAAACGCCGTCAGTGGCGCGGCGTTAGGCGGATGGGACATCGAAATGATCCTCAGGGAGCTGGGGGGGCGTCCATGAGTCTGCCATATCTAGGCAGCATTTCGTGCCAAAATCGTCGCAAAAATCGTGGGCAAAAAATTTTGAGGGGACCCACCCTAAGGCGAGTCCCCCGCGCAACCGCAAGGACGACCGGCAAGCCTCACTGTTTCCAGCTGCTATTGACGATATAGCGGGGTGCATAATCGCCGTCGTTCCAGGCGTGGAGCGAACATGCCGCGCGGCCACGGGCCTGGTTGAAGTCTCAGCTGCCAGGCCTGGGCCGAGTAAATGGGCGAGTGATATAGGACTCGGTTCGCCTACTGCATTTAGGCCCTTAAAAGCCAATGATTTGAAACAGTTCGTGAAGATGAAATAAACGTAAAAAATGTCTATAAGCATTTATATTTTACACTAAATATTTCTCTTGTGCATTATTATGATATATCTCGGCGCTTACGAGCGCACGACGCGAGCGTGATTATACCATGCTAGCATCGTTGATGTTTACCTAGTAAGACGCGAAGACTAGTGCATCAGGCCGCGATACAGCTGGATCATCCAGAAATATTTTAGACGGATACTAGACGTCATGCGATCGCACCAAAGATAGTGCGTATTCCGCCGAAGGCGGGGGCCCGTTCCGGGCCAAAGGCGCATGCTCGAGTACATTGACGTACCGTGCAGTTCGTGCCTTTAGGCACACTGAGCCGCATTTACTTCGATGTCTGAATAAAGATCAGAGCAGACGGCCCGACAATGTGATCATAAGTTTGCCCAGGCTTTGCCACGGTGTCGATCGCCGAGCCGATCTTGCACGTGGTGGTCGCGCCGGGCGCCACGTCGACACCGTGTGGACACGGCGCACCAGAGGTGTGCATACGGTGCGTCACGGTATCATCGTTATAAATCGTGAGCACGTCACCAATCTTCAATTTGATGGGCGTCGCTGCAGTGTTCCACGGCTCCTTGCCAGTCCCGACCTTGATGTGGAATTTAGTGTAATCAATCACCGGCTGCGGAGTGGTCGCCGCTGGCACCGGGGCAGGCATATCGGCCGGAGGCGGGGGCGTTGGTGCATTCGGTGACAGCGCAGGGAGCGCTGCGTTTAGGTCGGGCGCGGGCGTCGTCGGGGCTGCAGGTGCGGGATCGACCGTCGTAGCTGCGGCTGGCGCTTCTACCGGGTTGACGTTGGTAGAAGGAGTCGGGCCTGCCTTAGCATTGGCATCGCCACCTGTGGCGCTGTTCTGAACAGCCGTGACCCGGCTGTTCTCAGGAGCCTGCGCTCCTGAAGAGCAGCACACGGTAGCGACCATCATCACCGCGAGGCTGACCCCGGCAAATAATCTAGCTCTGTAGCGATTGGTCGTAATAATAGGGCCCTCGTCTTAAGTGGATCAGTTGCAACCACGCACTAGGAAACGTATCGGATGATGCCAGATCCGGCTTGAGCCCAACTGCAATATGGTCACTTTCAATCATCAAGCTGGGTACTTAGCTCAAGCGGAGGAGGGTCTTTTGAGCAACTCTGGCATTTGCGCCGTCTCGCCCTGGCTCCGCCGCGCGCATTTTTACGGCTTTAATTACGACTATTTAGAATATAAAGCCTTGATTTTATGAGCCAACTGCCCCAATACCTTATTGCAAATCGTTCGCGATCTAGAAAAGCCATTGGAGACCATGCTGCCGACCCTGACCTACCAGACTCTGGCGATCACCGTCGGCACGGCCTGTTGCACACTTGTGCCTTTTGCGTTCGGCGCGAAACGGGGTTTGCCCAGGGGCCTCTTACCCCTGGCAACTGGGATGATGACAGGCCTGTGTTGCTTTGGCCTGCTACCCGAAGCAGGCAAAGAGGGCGGCGCACTAAGCCTGGGGTTGACCGCATTGGTTGCCGTGGTTTATTCGCTGCTGCACCTTAGACACATCCATCACCAGCCAGCAGCCACAACTCAGACCGCTCACGCCCATGACGAGGCAACCGGCAGCTATGGCACCCATGTGCATGGCGACACCAACCGCCCCTTGGGCATTTTGGCCACGGCGATTTTCGTCCACTCGCTGCTCGATGGCTCGCTGCTGGTGATCTCAACTGATTTGTTTACTCAGGCGGCCACGTCAGTCACCGTCTCGCTATGGATTCACAAGGCTTTTGAAGCTTTATCGCTCGCCTCGCTGGTCTATTGGCGAGTGAGCAATCGCCAGGTGGCGGCGCGGTGGCTGACGGCCTATGTGCTTAGTTTCCCATGCGGCGTGTTCTTGACGTTCTGGCTGCAACAACTGGTGACCGCAAGCGGCTTGCAGCGCGTGGCACTGGTCGTGATGAGCGTGGCCATCGGCAATCTGATCGGCTGTCTGATCTTTGACTTTATCCTGCCGTCGATCGGCCGTTTTAAACACCATAAGGGTGAGGTCTTCTGGCTGGCCTCGGGCATTGCTGCGGCGACTCTGCTGCTGTGGGAACTCTAGCCACATCCGCAGCCCCTGAGCACCCGACGTGAAGCACGAACGTTCCACTCCAGAGCGAGCCGCGCTATCATGAGGGGATAGCAAATTCTCAGGGCGGAGGCCTCCAATGCCGATCTATCGCTACCTGTGCACTGCCTGCGACGAGGGATTTGAGGTCCAAGCCAAGATGGCCGATGCCGCACCGCAAAAAGCACCCGGCTGCAATGAGAGCCACTGCCACCTCGTCAAGCAACTCAGCCGCGTGGCGATCCTCACACCGGGTAAAGCCAGCCTCAGTGCCGCTAAAAGCCACCTGCAGCAGGCCGATGCGATCATCACCAAAAGCGGCGCTAGCACCAAGTCTCAGGAAGGTTGCGGCGAGGTTTGCCCGACCAGCTGTCAGGCGAGTCGCTACCTGAGTCGAACCTAGTGCCGTCCCAAGCCTAATTCTCCGGCACCGGGTCGACCCAGATCTGGATGTTGTCGGTGAGCTGGCCGCCGTTTAATTGCAGATAAAGTGGCTTGCGCAGGTCAAGGTGGACAGCACCCTTGGCACAAGGATTGTGCCCTTCATTGACCTCTTTAAAGCGGTTATTCCAGTGCTGCGAGGGACACACGTCAAAGAGGTAGGCATCTACCGAAATGCGTTTATCCTGACTGTATACTTTAAACTTCTGATTACAAGGAATCGGGCAACGCGGCTCCTTAACCTCTCTGCGCCCATTGGTCCAACGCTTGACGTCATCAGGCATGCGGTCAAACTTACCGAGGCAGTCACTATCGCCGCATTCCGTCCAGCTATCGTTGTCGCACTCCCCGTGCCAAAGCGGCGACTGCTCGGTGGTCGCAAAGTAGATGCCACCGTGTTCTTGAGCATCGCCGCACACGGTTTTGAAGTAGCTCTCGGTGCCGACCGGATAGTAGGTGGTCTGAAACAGCACTAAATTGCCACTTGATGGTTGCTGACCTGGCGCGGGCGAACCTGCGTACTGCGGCTGACCACCTCCAGGCATTGGGACTTGACAGGCCTGTTCTTGTTCCCAACCCCACTCACCGCCGGTGGTCGTGTTGCAGATCGGCGCAACGCGGCAGGATGCTTCATTCGCCCAGCCCCAGCCGCTAGCATCCGTTGCCACCTGGCCCCTAGGACACAGCGGCGGGAAGCGGCAGGTATGATCCTTATCATAGCCCCAACCGTCGTGACGCTCGTCCGGGACATCTTTGGAGCAGTAAGGATAAGACGACGCATCGGCCAGCTTCGCATTGTGACTGGCGGTCTTGCAGGACCATACGGCAGTCACACTAAGGAGCACGGCTGAACATTGAAGATAAGCGGTCGATTGGGACTTCATCGGTGCTGCGCCTCGAGATTCGATTTCCCCTCTGATGTCTCTTTATCGGCAGATTCAGGGAAAACCTTTAGGCCGCTCTAAATCAACCTATGGCGCAGCACCGCACCGACGTCTATTGAGGACATAAGCCAATGAAACCATGAATAAAATGAAGGTTGCACCGAGTTGCTTTCGGGTCGTGGACAGCCGTTTGTCGATTTTAAACTAGCGTAAAAATTGGCCAAAGGTTAAAAATCCAAAAACGCCCCGAATGATTCCGAACAGGTCTTGCTGCCGCGTTGATCTATCACGGCCTTCCACAGCGGGAGGCCTTTCGCACTGGAAGGAGTGGAGAGCATGGTGGAACAATTCCGACTAGAGGTCCGCAGTTGGCTAGAGGCCAATTGCCCACCGTCGATGCGCACACCGGTCATCGAAGATGAAGTTGTCATGGGCGGCAAGGCTGAGCGGTTTAAGAACCCAGAAGCCAAAATCTGGTTTGACCGCATGGTGGCAAAGGGTTGGACCGCCCCGCAGTGGCCGAAAATCTACGGCGGCGCTGGCCTCACTCCAGCAGAAGCCCGCGTCCTGCGCGAAGAGATGAGCCGCTTGAACTGCCGCCGGCCGCTGTTTAGCTTTGGCTACTGGATGCTTGGGCCGGTGCTGCTGCAGTACGGTACGGAAGAGCAAAAGCTCGAGCATCTGCCGAAGATCGCCCGCGGCGAAGTCCGCTGGTGCCAGGGCTATAGCGAGCCAGAGGCTGGATCGGACTTAGCGAGCTTGCGCACTAGGGCAGTGCTGCAAGGCGATCAATTCATCATCAATGGATCAAAGATCTGGACGTCGATCGCGCAGGAGTCCGACTGGATCTTTTGTTTGGTCCGCACCGATCCCGACGCTATTAAACAAAAGGGCATTAGCTTTGTCTTGATCGACATGAGTGACCCCGGAGTCAAGGTCGAACCGATCCTACTGATCAGCGGCGCCTCGCCGTTCTGCGAAGTCTTCTTCAAAGATGTCCGCACACCAGCGAAAAACCTCGTCGGGCCACTCAACGGCGGCTGGCAGATCGCCAAGGCCCTGTTGACGCATGAACGCCTAAACATCGATGAGATGGGCGACCGCGGTGAGGAGCAGTCACTGGAGGACCGCCTGCGTCAAGCCGTCGGGACCGTAGACGGCAAACTCGCCGACCGCGGCCTACGCGACCGCCTAGCGGCTTATCACATGGATAACCAAGCCTTCCGCATGACCATGGAATGCGACACAGCGCTGCAAAAAGCTGGGCATGCCCCAGGTGCAGCCTCGTCGGTCTTCAAATGGTACGGATCGGAGCTCGGTAAACGAAAATTCGAGCTGCTCATGGAAGGACTCGGCAACGACAGCCTGGTATGGGACGGACATGGCGCGCCCGAAGACAACCAGGCGACGCGCGATTGGCTCAGATCCAAGGGCTTCTCGATCGAAGGCGGCACCAGTGAGATCCAGTTGAACATCATCGCCAAACAAGTCTTGGGCCTCTAACCAGCAAGGAGTCCGCACGTGAACTGGGAAACAACCGACGAAGAAAAGCTGCTGAAGCAATCGGCTGCCGAATTTTTTCAAGAGAAGATGCCACTGGGCGAGCTTCGCTACCTGCGCAGCACCAAGGATGCCAAGGGCTACTACAAAGACAAGTGGCGGACGATGGCTGAGCTGGGCTGGGCTGGAATCCTCGTACCCGAGGAGTTCGGCGGACTGGCCTTTGGCTTTCGCGGCCTGGGCCAGATCCTCGAAGAGTCTGGTCGCACCTTAGCTGCGACCCCGTTGCAGGCGACCGTCGTCGCCGCTGGCACGCTGATTCAGCAAATTGGCAGCCATGCCCAGCGCAGTGAACTGCTGCCGCAGGTCGCCTCGGGTGAACTGACCTTTGCCGTCGCCCACGAAGAAGGTCGCCGCCATAGCGAGACGCAGATTGTGACGCAAGCGACCGCCGGCAAAGCCGTCGGGAGCTTCGTGCTAAACGGCCGCAAAAGCCTGGTCCAAGACGGCAGCGTCGCCGACAAGCTGATCGTCCTGGCGCAAACGACGCCGGGTGCCGCACCGGGCCAGGGCCTGTCCTGGTTTGTGGTCGACCCTAAACAGACTGGCGTTGAGCTAAAGCCGTTCACCTTGGTCGACTCCAGGCCGTGCTGTGAAATCGTCTTTAACCAGGTCGCACTCGGCCAGGACGCACTTCTCGGCGAGCTAGGCCAAGCCGGCACTTCCTTTCACGCCCTGCTGGACCGCGCACGCATCGGCCTGGCCGCAGAGATGCTCGGGTCGGCCACCGAGGCCTTTCAACTAACGCTGAAGTACCTCAAAGAGCGCAAGCAATTTGGCGTGGCCATCGGCAGCTTTCAGGCACTGCAGCACCGCATGGCCAACATGTACGGTGAACTCACGGTGTCCCGCGCGGTGGTCGCAGGGTCGCTGGCGGCGCTCGACTACCACAGCCCCGAGACGCCACGCTTGGCCAGTCTGGCCAAGGCCAAAGTCAGCGAGGTCTTCCAGCTCGTCGCCCGTGAAGCGGTGCAGCTGCATGGCGGCATCGGCATGACCGATGAGCACAATATCGGCTTCTTTTTAAAGCGCGCGCGAGTCAGCGCGGAGTTGCTCGGCACGCCGAGCTTCCACCGCGATCGCTATGCCAGTCTGCTGGAATTTTGAGGCTAAGCGCCATTCACTAAAGTTGAACTCAGGAGACGGACATGAGCGGAACTTACGACATACACGGCCAGACCGCAGTGATTACCCTAAACAACCCACCAGTGAATGGCCTAAGCCATGACCTGCGGACCAGGATCGTTGCGGGCGTCCAGGCGGCACTTGCCGCACCAGGTATCCAATCGATCGTCCTGATCGGCAGCAGCCGGGCCTTTTCCGGCG
Source organism: uncultured Pseudomonadota bacterium (assembly GCA_903928445.1). Lineage (GTDB taxonomy): Bacteria > Bdellovibrionota_B > Oligoflexia > Oligoflexales > CAIYRB01 > CAIYRB01. The sequence goes on from CAIYRB010000002.1 coordinate 50,668, forward strand.
GTGCTGACATCCGCGAGTTCAACCTACCGATTGGCCTAGCTGAGCCAAATCTGCCGCAGGTCATAGACGTCGTCGAATCCAGCGCCAAGCCCATCATCGCTGCCATTAGCGGCGTGTGCATGGGTGGCGGCCTCGAACTAGCCCTTGGCTGTCACTACCGCATCGCCCTTGCTGATGCTTTGATTGCCTTGCCCGAAGTCAAACTCGGTGTGCTGCCGGGAGCTGGCGGCACGCAGCGCCTGCCTCGGCTGCTGAATCCCGAAATCGCCCTCGGCATGATCGTGACGGGTGAAGCGTCCCCAGCAGCTAAGTTCAAAGGCACAGCCTTGTTCGACCAGATCGTCGATGGCGATTTGTTGGCGGCTGCGCTGCAGTTCGCTGCAGACCTTGCCAGCGCACCAAAGCCGCTCCTGCGGACCCGTGACCTGCCGGTGCTTAAAGTCGAGCCAAGCGTCTTTGCGCAGGTCAGCACCAAGCTCTTGGCCGGTATCCAACCCGGCTATCCAGCACCGGCCAAATGCGTCGAGGCAGTCCGCGCCGCCTTGGACCTACCCTTTTTGGAGGGTCTACGGCGCGAGCAAGAGCTATTTCACGAGCTGGTCGAAACCTCGGCGTCCAAGGCCCTACGTCACGCCTTTTTTGCCGAACGCGCCGCAACTAAGCTCGCCTCTGTAGCCGAATCCACCCAGGCGCGCCCGATCAAGCAAGTCGGCATCATCGGTGCTGGCACCATGGGCAGCGGCATCGCTATGAACTTCCTGAACGCTGGTATCGCCATCGTTATGCTGGAGATCAAAGCCGACGCCCTCGAGCGTGGCGTCGCGACTATCCGCAAGACCTACGATAGCGCCGTGAAGAAGGGCAAACTGAAACCAGTTGAGCTGGAGCAGCGCTTAAGTTTGTTGCGTGCCACCACCGACTACGCCGACCTCGCCGCGGCCGATCTGATCATCGAAGCCGTCTTTGAAGACCTGTCGATCAAGGAGCAGGTGTTTCGCAAGCTTGACCAAGTCGCCAAACCCGGAGCGATCCTCGCCAGCAACACCTCGACGCTCGACCTCAACGTCCTCGCGGCAGTCACCAAGCGCCCCGAAGATGTCATCGGCCTACACTTCTTTAGCCCCGCGCATTTGATGAAATTGCTCGAAGTCGTGCGCGGAGCTAAGACCGCTGACGACGTCTTAGTCACCGCGATGGCCTTGGCTAAGAAGATCAAAAAGACCGCGGTGGTCTCCGGTGTCTGCGACGGCTTTATCGGCAATCGCATGATCGCGCCCTACAGCCAACAAGCCATCCAACTACTCGAAGAAGGCTGCACTCCCAGCCAAGTCGACCAAGCGCTCGAAGCGTGGGGCATGGCGATGGGCCCGTTTCGCATGGGCGACCTCGCCGGCAACGATATCGGCTGGGCCATTCGCAAGCACCAGCGCTTGACGGTGCCGGACCCCGAGTACCCGCGCATTCCCGATCGCCTGTGCGAGATGGGTCGCTACGGCCAAAAAACCGGCGCTGGCTGGTACCGCTACGAAGCTGGCAGCCGCGACGCGCTCGTCGATCCCGTCGTCTTGGACTTGATCACCGCCTACCGCGCTGAAAAGGGCATTAAAACGCGGGCCATCAGCGACGCCGAAATCGTCGAGCGCTGCATCTACGCCCTATATCAAGAAGGCACCCGGATTCTGGACGAGGGCATCGCTCAGCGCGCGTCGGATATCGATCTAGTTTACCTATGTGGCTATGGCTTTCCGCTGCATCGGGGCGGGCCGATGTTTTACGCCGAGGCCGTCGGGCTTGCGGCGGTGGCGCAGCGGGTGGCGAGCTTCTATGCGCAAAGTGGCGATCCATTGTGGCGGCCGGTGACGGAGGCGCCAGTGCGGAAGAGTTCGCGAGGCGGCGAGTCGGTCAAGGCCGAGACTAGGCGGTCGACTGAGTTTTAAGCCGAGCACGACACTCACCGGCCGGGAGGTCGGTGAGTGTCGTAGCAATGTTAACCGCTGACGACCTAGCGACTTTGCTCTTGTCCCTGTTTACAAGGAGTTTGAGTTTGCCTTCAATAAACTTTGTGGTCGCGGCCATGACTCTTTCGGCTGCCTTTTGGGTCGGCACGAATATATTGCAGCCATCAGCGAAACCAACTCGTCGAGTACTACGTTGCTAAGTAGCGGGGATAGGGGCGAACCTTGAGTCGTTCCCTCCCCCGTTGCCGCAATGACGCCGTCGGCCATTATACCATTGCGAAGGATCATAAAGGCTGGATCATGTCGGGTCGGCGTCGAGCAAAAGGTCTTCGAAAAAGGCGCCGTAGAGCGACGAAGAGTGGCGAATTTGGATTTCAAGGACCCAGCGCGCTGTTGCGGGTCTGAATGCGACATCGGCGATCGCCCCAGAAAAATGCAGATGATGCGGAAAATTCGCCAGGCGATGGCCATTGGCCTCGTGTAGATTAAGATGCCACCCCCGCGCCTGCGCCGCTTGCTCAGCATAACGGTACAGGGCCTGCCCGGTGGACGCTTCCATGAGCCACTTGCGCCTGACTTCCGCATAGATGGCCTCGGCGTCGCTAGCACAACGTCGCAGCTCGGAATCCTCGCCCACGACAAAGGTCTTTGCCGCATCCCCTTCATAGCCGTCCCACAGTGGCCCGATATCAACGAAGTAAATATCGTTTTCCTGCAGGACTGGATCTCCGTCCGACGGCACACCGAAAGGCTTCACTGTATTCGCGCCGAATCGCATTTGGGTAGGATGCCAGAGGCGCTTTGCACCCATCGCTGCTAACGTCTTATTGGCGAGCCGGAGGGCTTGCGTTTCGTGCATGCCCGGTTTAATGAGCTCTGCGATCGCATGCAGTGCGTGCCAGGTTTTGGCCCGTGCCGCGATCAGCCGGTCTTCCGAGAAAGCCGGACCGCAGGCCTCGACGGTAGTCTTATCGATGGGGTCATCCATAAAGGAAAACAGTCTCCAGGAACTGATTAAATGGACTCTGACGCTCAGGAGCCGGCGAGAACCATACTATGCATTCTCTTTTGGCTGTTCCGTTTTTTGGGTCGATCCCCTATGGCGCCCAACACTCAGACTGTGCCAACCAGTCATGTAAAACTCCTGGCTGTCCGGCAATTCCGCCGAAATACTCTGATTTAATACAACGATACAGTGCGGCACGTTCCGCATCTGACAGCGTCACCCCAGGGGGCATATTTTTATGCACAGCAATGTAGCGGTCGACCAAGGAGCGACCAATGGGTTGCGGCATTTCCCGGAGGGCGCTCGGAAAATTTAGATGTCCGCGTTGGGCTCCATCATGGCAACGCTCGCAGCTCATCGCTTGTTGAAGCACTGCAATACGTACGGGATCCGTGACGGTGTTGCCAGAGCAGGCTTGAATGAAGTCAGGGGTACGGCTGCTCAAGTCCGTCGGACCAATGCCTGGGCCGAAGGCCGCCATATCGATTCCAGCATATTGAGCCGCGGCATACCTGCCAATGATCCTATTCACGCGCTTGACAACATCGCCAAACCTGGCCTCATCGAACGAACGCGGATCCGGCCTGATCGACAGCACCGGGCTCTTGTGGCAATCATAACAATTCTCAAGAGAGCCCGTTTCCTTGAAGCGCGTGCTGAGCGTGATGCCTCCTGCGTTTCTTAGGCGCCAGAGATCTGTTAACCACACCTTCGGCGTGCTAAGTTTTTGGTTGTTAGACGGATCAGTTTTCTGAACCGCGACCACCGAGAAGCTGCTCGGAAGGCTATCTGACGGGGTGTTGCGAAGACCGAACTGGATGAACCGGTCGAAACGTGGATCAGGGACGTAAACAAAGAATCGCCTCAGCGCGCCGGATCCGTCGGGCGTTGCCAAATGCTGCGAGCGATAGATGAAGGGAATCCACTTCAGATCATCACGAGCAATGCCTGCATTGATTTTATCGATGTAGGCGAGGGCTTTGTTTTCTAACTTTCCGGATCCTACGGCGTCATCGTCCAACCACTTCAAGAAATCCGCACTGGTCAGCTCAGGAGGAGCCTGTAGCATTTCGGGGAAGGGCGACATGGCATAATACTGCTGGTCCGTCGTAGCTAGGCCAAAAGAATGTCCAGGCTGTTGAGGCCAAAACAGAGCAGTCGCAAAGCTTTCAAGGTTGGCGAGGCAGCCTCTAGTTTTTGGAGCCAAGGCACCGAGGTCAGCCGAACATTTTTGCAATGTGCGCGTCGTCGCAGCGACCTTGGCGTCGGCAAAGCCAGAGGAGAATAGCCCAGAAATTGCTGCATGCTGCCACTGCTGCCACCCCGCGGCTCCAGCCGGGCATGCTTGATCACTGACGCCGCCTACATCCGCGCTGGCGAGGCTGCTTTCAGTCGGATGCTTGCAGGCATAGACGGCGATCAACCCCAACACGGCCGCAAAGATTACGGGGCGCCTGTTTTTCCAAGTTGTCATCGCATGTCCCTTCCCTGGTTGGGGCCTAACCTATGCTCCTGTCATCCATTACCGCATCAGTCATCAAGCTTACCATTGACCCCAACGTCACGTACGCCATAAATAACTTGTGACCGACCTACACCACGTCTCCAGCCCAAAGCTGAGTTAAAAAATCCTGGAACGGCAATATCTCGATGCTATCAGGTGACTGGCGGGCGAGGTGACCGGTATGGATACAGATCAACCGCTTCATCATCCCTTCCTCGGCAAGGGCGCGCAGGCCTTTTAAATGTTTGTCGCTAACAAGGTCGGAGCTCTTGATTTCGATGGCGATGCTGCCTCCGATGATCAGGTCCACCTCAAATTGGCTAGTCGATCGCCAATAGTTCATCTCTTGGTTCTTGCGGCGATAGGACAGGTAGGCGCGGACTTCAAGGATGATGAAGTGCTCGAAGGCATCGCCGAACTCCTTGCTTTTGGCGCGGATCATTCCGGTTCTTGCCAGCTGCCTGGTGACGCCTAGATCAAATAGATAGTGCTTGGCCCGAACGGTCGCCTTTCTCTTCTTAGTCTTAGTGAATCCAGAAAGACGAAATCCGATCAGGGTGTCTTCCAGAATCTGCAGATAATTTTTAAAGGTGCTTGGGGAGACCTGGAGATCCGATGAGAAGCTTTCGTAGTTCAGTTCTTGTCCGTTAGAGCGTCCGATGATGTCGAGGAACTCGGCAAATGCGGCGACATTTCGCGTCACAGCCTCGGCCTTAATCTCTTCTTTTAAGTAGGTGTCGACGTAGGCCTCCAAATCCTCGTTTGGTTCCGTCGAATCGTAGATTTCTGGTAGGCCACCGTGGTTCAGCAATCGCAGTAGATCAAATGACTTGATCTCAGGCCAAGTGAGTGGGAACAGCCGAGCCTCGCGCGCTCGTCCGGCCAGGAGATTGGCGCTGCCGTGCTTCAGTTTACGGGCGCTGGATCCCGTGAGCAGAAACGTCCGTCTCTCCTTTTGGATCAAGCGGTGAACCTCATCGAGCAAATTCGGCAGCTTTTGAATCTCATCGATGACGACGACCTTTTGGTTGCCTCTAATCAGGTCAGCAAGAGCGCCAGCATCCTGCAGTAGGACCTTGTAGGTGCGTGTGTCTAATAGGTCGATCACTAAGGCCTGCGGCAGCGATGTTTGGATCAGAGTGGTTTTGCCGGTGGCTCGGGCGCCGAACAGGAAAAATGACTTTTTTTCCAGTAAGTCTGGTAGATTAAGGCAACGCTTGTGCATGAAAATCCAGAATTGAAATGTTGACTTTCATGAAATACAATATTTATGTTGCGCTTTTTCACCTCAATAGTCCACCCAAATGCTATTTTGCTGGCGCTGCGGATCCGACTCTCGGGCCTACGGTGGGACTGGTCTGGGACTGGCAATTTGTCGGCAGCTTGCCTTCATCATGAAGGGGCAGATTTCCGTGCAGAGCACCCCTGGAGTCGGCAGTACCTTTCACGTTACATTGCCAATTTAATCTAGTTTTGTACGACGACTCATCGCGTGTGTTATCCGCAGGGGAGCCTCGGCGTCAACCCCCAGCTGACGATTTACGGGCTTGTAGCGCGTATGGCCCACGAATTGGTTGGTGGCAAACAGATTTATTTTGACCGGCAGTATCTTCCTTAGGTATTCGCCATCTGCGAAGTTTTTGCCACAACTCGCATAGTCAGCTACTTTGGTATAATACTTCACAAGAACACTAAAATTCTTGATATTAAAGTGGAGACGCCATGACACAGCGCCCGTGGGTCAACTACCATCACCTTCTTTACTTTAAGACCATAGCCGTTGAAGGTGGCATCGCCAAGGCAGCAAAAAAACTCCGCCTTGGCCAGCCTACCCTCTCAACGCAAATAAAACAGTTCGAAGCGACCCTTGGTCATGAACTTTTTGACCGTTCAAAGCGGCAGTTTCAGCTGACCGAAGCTGGCCGCATGGTGTTGGGATATGCCTCCGAAATATTCAAACTAGGTGACGAGATGGTCGACTCGCTAGGCGACCAACATTTTTCCGCCAAAATTCAGGTTCAAATTGGCACTGTCGATACTGTCCCTAAGCATCTTACGCTTAAGGTTTTTCACCAAGCGCAGGCTTCCTTCGATTGCGTTGTCTCAATTTCTGAAGGTCACGGCGATGAGCAATTTCGCGAACTGCGCGCCCACAGACTCGACTTAGTCATCTCGAACTATCCACCACCGGTGGGCGAGGCAGCCGGATTTTATGCGAAAAATATTAAAAAAATGCCTGTCGCCGTTTGCGGGGCCGCCAAGTTTTCAAATCTCAGGCGCGGTTTTCCAGCGTCTCTGAAGGGTCAACCTTTTATCATGCCGTCTCCTCAAAGTAAGCTTCGCCACGAAGTCGAGCACTTTCTTAAGCTTAATGATATTCATGTTGACACAATCGCAGACGTGCAGGACACGAGCCTCCAAAAGTTGATGGCCGCCCACGGTGACGGGCTGATTGCTATCGCTATACCAGCAGCTGAGGAACTGATTTCAAATAAACAACTTATCAATATCGGCACAGTCCCCGATGTTCACGAGGAGCTCTGGCTCATCGCCGCCCAGAGGCGCATTCAAAACCCGGTTGCCGCGGCGATCATCAAGGAATTCAACATATAGCTGGTACGAAAAAGCTCCCCGGGTAGCACACTGCTAACCCGAGGGCCGTAAATTAGGCACGCAATTCCTCTCGATGATACGCCTGACGCCGCCAAGAATCCCGCATCAATTCATGCGTCAATGGCATGGCCACTGGCGCATCGCTCCAGCGCAAGACCGCCGCGATCAGATGGTTGCGCGGCATTTTTACGCTAGGAAGAACCGTCACCCCGCCGCCTTTAACCAAGGTCAACTCAGCAAGATCGTCGAGAAGGTCGTCAGCCGGGGTGTGGCCAAGTTGATCCAAAACCTGAATTTGTCCAGAATTTCTGTCCAAATGACCCCAAACTTGCCGATCCTCAGCAACCAATAGACTCTGAATTTGTCCCCTCGCCGCGGCGCGCGCGATCTCCTGTAAGTCGGTGGTGGCGAGACCCGAAGCTTCGGCTTTGCGGAAAGCGATGACCGAGCGATAATCGAGTTCGTCGAAATAGTCGCCCATTGTGGTCATACTTAAATTAGTTAAAGCCTCAACATCGTGACCATCGACGTGGCCCGATATCCCCCGCTCAAGCAAGTTCCCATAGGAACAGAAATCCCGAAAGGTCTCCTGCTGATGGTGAGGGCCTGCAAGCAGCAGCGGGATGCGCTCGCCGTGAATGGCGCACTCGATCTGTCGGTTAAGCTGCTCCATATTATCATTCAAGTCTTTCTGGCGCCGAATTTTTGTACCATCCGCAAGCCAGTGCTTGCTGCCTCGATCGGCAAGCACTGGGCGATCCTGCGGCAACTTCAACGCAATGCGCTCAACGTGCTTCGTGCCATCGACCGTCACGAGATACAAATCTGCGTGCTTCTTTCTTAATGCCAGCAAATAGTAGCTGCGCCGCGACTGCACACAGCGCAGTACCGGCTTAATGTGGAAGCTATCGGCCGCAACCGCCAGATCGGATATAATAGTCGGCAGCCGAACGATGCCGGAAAACTGCTCGCTGTGATAAATACCGATTCCGCCTTTAGCTCTTTTGAGGCCAAGGATCGACAGCGCTTTTTTGAGAGGATGCAACAAGCGATCCCGTGTCTTTCTATCGTAGGTTCGGACAACTAACGCCTCGGCACTCTTATAAAGTCGCTGCAAATTGAGCCGCAGCTTGGCATCGCCGTCCTTGCCGGAAACATCGGTCGCAAGGTAAAGAGAAATTGCCGGAGCGGACTTCGCCTTTACCAACTTTACTGCCTCGTTTACCGTCATCGTTTTCATCTGTCAGTCTCCCTTGTAAGCGGGGCATCATCTACTGCCCCTTGTTTACTATCAACTAGCCTATCGGAATATTGCAGATTTCCTGAAATAGATAAGTGGAATGATTAGATTCGCTTTTAACAATGTTATTCGATGCTCATCGGAAACCCTCAACCGGCCATTTTATAAATAACCTCGGGCATATACAGACTGCTGGCCACCGCAAAGCAGTCAAGTACCGGGCCCAGCTCAGGGTGGGCTACCAGCTCACCGTCCTTGCTAAGGTAGCCACTGACGCTGCCGCCGAACTCATCGTGGCCGAAGGCGACGGATGTACGTCCCTTCAAACTGGCCTTCGTAGGGAAGATGACCGTGTTGCTACCTAAATCGACCCAGGGACCTTCTCCCTGCACGCGAACAATCGCATCGTGGTGGCCGTCGCTTAGCCAAGCAACCCATCAACCCGCCCGACGGCCGTTTAAAGCCTGGTCGTAATGGTCGGATCACTGACAAAACTCTGGGCAGTCATGGAGATTACGTGGTTAATCCGTAAAAGCCGTGGGTTAGACGCCATGCCGCCAGATCTCTCGTGGCAAACGTGACTCTTTTTTAGTCCTCCCCGCCTCATCAGCAGTATGCGCCCCAATGCGGCGTCAAGGGAAATTCACACGCACTTTCAGAAGGATAGTCTGCTGACGGGACGCATCAACCTCGACATCGCCGCCGGGGCACAATTTTTGCAGACTAATCGGTTAAACGATAGGAGTCCAAACCATGTCTGCACTGCTTCAGGCAAGAAACTTTATGCTTCTTGGCTTCATTCTTACAGGATTGTCCGGATGCAGCACCGGCGTATCCTCCAGCAGCACGCCAGCGCCTAAGAATACGGCCGATGCGACCCAATCAACACCCCGTGGTAAATGTCTCAACATTGTCGGCGGCACGCCGGATACTGGGTATAACGCGGTACATGTCCTGCTCTTAGTAGATCCCACAACAGGCAATGTAAGCTCATCATGCGTTGGCACCTTCATCTCTGACAACACCATGATTACAGCAGGTCACTGTATTCCGGCGGCGGGCGAAAAGTATCTGCTCGCTACCACCAACGCGGGGCAACTGCAGAAGACGGCCAAACCTGCCGCAGGCGCCATCGCTGCCAAGCAGATTTTTGTTGATTCCCGTCTAACCACAAACTCGGGCGGTGGGCGCGATGTGCCCCATGATCAGTCTCTAGCGATGGACGTCGCAGTTGTCCTGTTTCCCGACAACACCTCAAAAGAGTGGCTCCCGCTAGCTAGCGCCAACGTCCCGGCAGGCACGCCTGTTCGATTGGTCGGCTACGGGGTCGACAACGCCCTCTATCCCCAAAAGGACGCAATGCCCAGCGTGCTGATCAAACGAACCGGAACCAACCAAATCGCCCCCACCGACTTGCTGAAAGCGAATATGAATGTCGAAGGGCAATATTTCACTTTTGCATGGGGACAACCCGGAGAAGCCGCTGCGCACGGCGTCAGTACAGTCAGTGGAGCACCGGGAGACTCAGGTGGACCTCTGCTAGCTGGAAGCACAGTGATTGGCGTGGTCTCGCGTGGCCTGACCTCCGTCGATACTCCAGATTTGGAGAAGAATATCGGGACCAACACACTTGATATATTCGTCGATGTCAGCAATAGCATCGCCCAAAGCCTGCTGCAGAAGGCCAAAGCCGCAGGAGCTCATATCACTTTAGCCCCTCCCAGCGCGGGATCAGCGCAGCCTGACACCACCGCCACGCAGTCGTCGAGCATCCAGACGGCGCAACCGCAATCCACCGCAACAGGCGGTGCGTGCGCTCCGTAACACGTCAATTTCAGCCGCCACTATTCACCATCACACCAACAAAGCACCATCGAAAAGTAATCGACAAAATTCAGATATTGGATAAACAGCGACATCCTCCGAGATGAGGCAGTCCTCGCCGAGGTAGACACCGATAAGCCTGTTAAGCTGCCGCGAATCAGCTGCTGAATGGAGGCCTTTATTGAATTTTCGATCCCACCTTTTTGCGGCTTTGACCTCAATCGCCCACTTCGATTTTGCCTTACTCACCACAAAGTCGACTTCGGCACCGCTAGGAGTGCCCCAGTAGTGAAATTCAAACTTCTTTTGGAAGTAACTAGAGTAGGCCCGCAACTCATTAAGTACGAATGTCTCGAGCAAATATCCAATTCTATCGCCTGGACTCTCGCCCAAGTCCCCAGTTAAGGCCCTGACGATTCCACAATCAAAGAAGTAGAATTTTGGATTAACCACCTCCTTCACTTTCGCCTTTAAATGCAGCGGCTCAAGGAAAGTGCCGATGAGGGTATCAACTAATATCGAAAAATAGTTGTCGACTGTCGATCTGGCTATACCCGCCTCGCGCGAGATATTGCTCATATTGACGACCTGTGCATTCATAAGCGCTGCATGCCGCAAGAATCTATGATAGTTCTGCAACTGTCTCACGGCAGCTTCGCGTGCGATTTCTTCTTGCAGATAGGTCTCGACGTAAGCATACAGAAAATCGCATTTTTCCGCAGGATCTGCGATATTCAGAATTCCCGGCAGAGTACCAAAATTCAAAGACTCCTTGATATCAAACGCATCACCAAGTTCCCTGGCACATAGCGGGAACATCTCGCGCTTGAAAGCGCGGCCGGCCAACATATTGGCATCAGCCTGCTTAAGCTTCCTGGCGCTGGATCCGGTCAGTGCGAATTGGTACTTGTCACGATAGTCGAAGATCAGTGAATGCACTTCATCAAGCAAAATGGGCAGCTTCTGAATTTCATCTATGACTATTTTGGAGCCCGGTGGCAAAGCCTCAATTCGCGAGCGAAGTAAACCAGGGTCGGCGGAAAGTTTCAAAAATTCCGCTGAACGCAAAAGGTCCACAATCAAATCCGGCTGAAAATGATCACGCAACCAGGTGGATTTGCCGGTTCCTCTGGGTCCAAAGAGAAAAAACGTCTTCGCCGGGCATTCCAAAATCCTTGAGAAGTTCATTGGTTGCATTGCCTTCCATTGATTCTGTAAATTTTACCGTAAATTTTACAGAATCACAAGCACCCCTCAAGTGCGGTCTTTTCGGCCAAAATTGCCGGGCTAGCTGAGGGGCGGCAGCCAAGCGTCGTAGGACGGCCTCTGCGCTGCCTCCCTGCTGGGCCTCCGACTGGAACTTAAGATCCTATATAGTTGGTGGCTTCAGCTGGAGCGAAGCCAGCAACTATATAGGTTATATACTCACTATATAGTTGCTGCATAGTAGCGGTCGTGCTAACATCTATATAAGATGTGTATAGTCTATATAGTTGGTAGATGATGCGTCGACTCCCCGAAACTCCTCCAACCATCGCCGCCGAGAAGCTCTTTCTTGCGATAAAATTAATGGAAAACCAGGATGTTAAGGCCTTTGTCAACAAGGCCACCGACGAATACTACCATTGGGAGAAGGTCAAGCATTTGCCAATACCGAACGGCCTCGACGCTCAAGACGCCTGGGCCGCGGTCAAGGTAGCGCGACTGACCCAGAGAGTCACCCTCCCCTTGGTCGATCACCATGGGCGTCCTTTTCATTTTGGTGTTCATGGAATGATCCAAGAACAACTCCATGAGATTGACCGCTGGAGTGGCACCAACCTTGCCCTGCCGGAAGTCCCCGGACTTGGATCGCAGGCAAGCCGTGATCGAATCATCATGAACTCGTTGATGGAGGAGGCCATAGCTACGGCCCAGATTGAGGGGGCTGCCACCACGCGTGAAGTGGCCAAACGCATGCTGCAGACCAAACGCGTACCCCGCGATCGAAGCGAGCGAATGATCGCGAATAGTTTTCAAACGATTCGCTTCATCAAGGAAAGGATTGACGAACCTCTATCAACAGAACTTTTGTTTGATATTCAACAAAAAATCACAGAGGGAACGCTCGAAGACGAGACTGCGACGCGTAGGTATCGGAAGACTACCGAACATATTAATATCGTCGACACGATCGACGGCGAGGTGATCTTTACCCCTCCGGCCGCAGACTTGCTCGACGCGAGAATGAAGCTGTTTTTCGCATATGCAAATCAAACGGAACACGAACCCTTTTTGCATCCACTGATCAAGGCAGCAATCCTCCACTTTTGGCTCGCTTATGAGCATCCATTCGTCGACGGAAATGGCAGAACAGCGCGTGCGCTCCTCTACTGGTACATGCTGAAGCAGGGCTATTCGCTATTCGAATTTCTAACCATATCGCGAGCCATTGCTGCAGCTCCGGCGCAGTACTACCGATCATTTCTTCATAGCGAAACCGACGACAATGACGCGACGTATTCGATTATATTTCAAGTCAAGATGACGAAAAAGGCCCTCACTGATCTCCGCACCTACCTAAAAGAAAGACAGACCCAGCAAGGAGCTATCAACGCAGCGCTCCGCAAGGTGCCCGGGCTAAATCACCGTCAAAGGTCCGTCATTGAAGACGCGCTTCGGTATCCTGACCGTCTTTACACCTTTCAAGGCTACCAGGCGGAATTTAGCATCACCTATGTGACGGCTCGTAACGACTTACTCGCCCTTAAGAAGCTAAATTTTCTCGAGGAGACAAAGATTGGACGGCAGAGGGCATTTATTCCCGTAGAACATTTGGCCGAGTCGATCGAGGCTATTGGCTGTTAGCCTTTGCTTTGATACTGACGCTGCAGTGCGGAATCATCTCCCACTTTGCAGAACGCCTCCGCCGCCTATGCATCCGCCGCGGTGAGCATGCGGTACTCGTTACCCTGATGATTCCTGGGACAGCTCTGATATACTTTAAAATTAACTGGTTACTGATTCGGCTTGGCGTTGTTGAATGATTGCTGCCTACGGCCGCAAGACAAGATGCTGCCGGCCAAACGGCAGCATCGTTACATGGACGCCCACGACCGGAGCGAACGCCCACTTTAACTTAAGTTTCACTTTGCCGCCGCCCCGCACAGGTCTTATTTACCGTTAAACACATTTTCGTAGAATTTGAACCCTGCGATATGATCATCGGCGTTATTGCTGCCGATGTGCAAAATATGTCTTCCAGCTGGAATTGTGTAGTTGAACGCCTGTGAAGATGCGGATACGGAATTTCCGTTACTTGTACTCGCCTTGAGCAGCAAGTTATCCATGTTGCCGAATTTATCTCGGTCGATCGTGCCATCGGTGCCTAAATGTATAGAATATTGTGAATAACCAGGTGCATTACTGTAAGATCCAGTAACCGTCGCGTTTGATGGATTATGGATCATAACGACCTTTTTACTCCCGTCATCATACTCAAACCCAATCAAGCCATTACCTAAGTTCAATTTTTTAATCGTCGAGAATGTGCTCGTCGCAGGGATCAGCTCGACTAAATAATAGTAGGTTGTCCCTGCCTTGTATGTGTGTTTAACGGTGCTGTCATTCATACTTAAGGGATCTTTAAACGTAAGAGTTCCTTTTTGTCCATCATATGGCGGATTCGGGTCGGCATCATAAGCATTTGAGTAGGAATAATCGACCCTACCAAAATTGCTGTCTGTGATTCTTATTTTTATATTGCCGTACTGATAGGTGTTGCTGTCCAGAATTTGGAATTGCTTTGTGGTGCCTACACCTCTGCGCCCGCTTATAAATTTAGCAACCGCATTTACGGCATTCACTTGGCTGTTGACTGTCGACTTAATGCTTAGCATGCCAATCGCTCGGTCGCGTGAGGTCACCCATTGCTGGGTATTCTCAAAACCTGCCAGTGGGTTAAGGCGATCCGTTAACGAATATTTTGCGCTTAATCCTTGTACGGAATTCGCCATGCTGACAGAACTCGTGATACCAGTAGCGAGAAAGTAACTGGACGAACCATTCCTAATACTGCCCATGAACTCTTGCGCAGCTGCGTTCAAACTCCAACCCGTGGTGTTATTTAAAACAGCCATACCGAAAAAGGATCCAAGACCCCGAGCTGAGCCGTCAGTGACACTTGACTTGGTATAGACGCCATACCCTGGGTCGCGTGTAACAAGTGCATAA
>CAIYRB010000003.1 GCA_903928445.1 uncultured Pseudomonadota bacterium
AAGGATATGCAAATAGGGCGGGAAGCTTAAAAGGAAGCTCACCAACATGATCAGGAGTAATGAATTGACCAGCCCTGGCTGCTTGCTGTGTGCTTTCCAAAAGGTCGCGAAAATACCGGTGGTTAGGCGTTTAAAGATGGGCGCGCGCCGAGCACCACATGTGCCGATCAGCGTGACTAAAAGCAACAGGCAACAAACAGTCGGTATAACGCCGACGGACACGGCGAATTCATCAGACCATATATTGCGCGCGTTCGTCGCATCAGCAACGAAGCTATGGAAATATTCACCAAACCAGGCATTGTGGACATTTGGCAAAAAGTAGTCACTTGGGCGAGCGGAATAATTCGTGAGAAAGTAGAGCGCATTCCCCCAATTTGAAGCAGCAGGTCCCTGCCATGTGTCGCTCAAATCAGCGAGGAAATTTTGATAGGCATACGGCAGACCTAGGACAGTAGCGGCTGCTACGCAAACAAGGTTGCCGACAATCACCGGCCTTCGTAACATCTGGCGACCCTGAGCCAGCGCGTTGCCCGCGATGATGCAGGCTGCGACCCATACTAAAAAATAGAGATAGTAGGGACTGGTGTAAACGCTCATGGCAATAGCTGCAGCTGCAGCGATGGACCATTTCATCGCAGGCTGCTGTTGCAAACGCGTAAAGGTATAGAGAAAGCAAGGGAAGTAAAAGGTGGGCATGAGTCCAAGGTGCGCCCACGAATGGCTGTAGGCATAGGCACTAAAGGTGATTAAAACGGCTGGCACCAAGGCAGTGACCGGGTCTTTTAGTAGCTGCTTGGACGCCCAATAGGTGACAAGGTAATTCACCAGGAAGACGATCATGATCGTCAGATTGTAGGATAGGAACAAGTTGTTAGTGATTTTCCCTAGCATGCCAAGGACGATAAAGGACACCACCAGATAGCGGTGGATTTCCACGTTGCTATGGGTACCAAATGGGTAACTGTGCGAGCTTAGATCCCAGGGGCAACCTCTTGCGGCTTGGGTCAGGTAGTCATACATGCTCGTAAGGTCGCCGACCGGGTCCGCAGAGATCGAAATGCCCCACAGCGATTTTGTGATCGGACCAGCGAGTAAGCCGTGAAAGTGCAAGCCGATGATGGCAAGTCCAAGGACTAAAACCGCGAGCCAGGAACCGTAGCGACTCATAGCAAGATCCCTTTGTACAAGAACGGAGTGCTGCCTTTTAGTCGGTTGTTGCCGCGGTCTGAGACGCATCAAGGCGGCGCTGCGAAGGGCTGGGTTGCCGTTGCACAAAGTCAATCATATCATATCGATATAATTGACTTTAATTGTACCATAGATTGAGATTTAGCTTGTGATGGCGGGGCGGTGCCTAGCTGTAGGTTCGGGATTGATCCTGCATCGTATAATGGTGCCCCGTCTCCTGGGGTAGGCCGTGCAAAGAATTCATCCAAATACGGAATGATTTCATTGAAAGCCTCGTACAGCATGCCGTGCCCTTGATCCTTCAGACATACCAAACGGGCATTCGGTAGCTCTTTGGCGATGGGATAAGAGCAGGCCGCCGGCACCATGAAGTCGCCTCCTCCAGCGAGCACGAGGGTCGGGGCGTTGACCTGGTGCAGCCGGTGCAGGCTGCGCCAGCGGACGATGGCTAGTAGCTGCTCTCTCGCGGTGCGTCCAGGCATGCGGCGATGCTGGACAGCAGCTGTGATCGTCTGCCATTCGTCCGGCGGACAGCTGGCGCGGAACTCAGGAGTAAACACCAGGTTGAGAAAGAAATCGGCAGGCGCGGCGTAGACCTGACGAATATGGCGCAGCCCGTGCCGGAGTCTTTCGCGAGAAAAGAGCTGGTTTAGTGCGAGACCTCCTTGGGTATTGGCGAGCACCATCCGCTTGACGCGCTGCGGATAGCGCACGGCAAATTCTTGGGCGATCATGCCGCCCATCGAGACGCCAAAGAGGTGCACGGAGGCATGCCCAAGGTGGTCAAGCAATAGGGCAAGGTCGTTCGCCAGGGTTTTGATCTTGTAGGGCATGGTGCCGCGCTCGCTTAGGCCGGCGCCGCGGTTGTCCACCAGGATCAATTGAAAGTGCTGGCGCAGATAGCTGAGCAGAGGCTCCGGCCACCAGGCTAGGTTGCCCCAAAAGCCCATCAGCAACACCATCGGTTCACCATGGCCCTCCGTTTGGAAGTGCATGCGGATGTCACCGACCTGGGCAAACTGTTCCATTCGTGACACGGCGGTCCTCCCATGGAAATCTGGCGCTAAGCCGCGACCAGTTGGCACCTGCGGCATCGGTCACGGTTGATGCGAGGATTCTATCACGGTTTATGGCACCAATATGGTCGGTTCTTTGCCAACCTGTTCCAGGTAGCGCTGCGCAATGCGTTTAGCCGCTGCCGGGGCCTCGGCCAAGTGCGCCAGGGCGACGATCGAGCCGCCAAAGCCGCCGCCAGTGAGCCTGGCGCCGTAGACGGCGGGATCTAAGTTAGCGATGGTAACCAACTGGTCGATCTCCGGCGTGGAGACTTCATAATCGTCGCGCATCGACGCATGGGATTCTTTGAAGAGCTGGCCAAGGCGGGCTAAATCGCCGGCCTTTAGCGCCAAGACCGCCGACTCGACGCGGGCATTTTCGCTGATGACATGCCGGGCGCGCTTTTCAAGCAAAGCGCCTAGCGGCTTTAACCGGCCTAGATCGGCCAGTCCAAGGTCGCGGAGCGCTTTGACCTTAAGCTGTGTCGCTGCCTCTTCGCAGGAGCGGCGACGGGCGCTGTAGCCGCCGCCGATATTGCTATGGGAGACGCCGGAGTTGATGACGATCAAGCCGGCCTGTTCGGGCAACGCGACCAGTTCGTAGTGGAGCGACCGGGTGTCGAGAAAGAGCGCCTGGCGTGGCTTGGCAAGGCACACGGCCATCTGGTCCATGATGCCGACGTGGGCGCCGACGAATTCGTTTTCGACCCGCTGGGCTAAGCGCGCAATGGCTGGATCTGTGAGATCGAAAGGGAAGACCTCGCGCAGCGCTTTAATCAGACCCACGGTGAGCGCAGCACTTGAGGAGAGGCCGGCGCCCGTCGGCACGGTCGAGCTGATCAGGGCGTCAAAGCCACCGATCGTGATACCCGAGGTCCTGAGAATATGGGTGACGCCTTGGATGTAGACCAGCCAATCCCCAGATTTCTTCTCTGCGCCTAGCGTGTAGGTGTGCACGGCTGCCGGCTGCATATTGCTGCTGACGACCCGCACCGTCTGATCCTTACGTGCGGCGATCTGAATGACGGTTGTTTGCGGAATGACCGTCGGTAGGACGAAGCCGTCATTATAGTCCGTATGCTCACCGATCAGATTGACGCGGCCTGGAGTGGCGACGGTGGCGCTCGGAGCAACCGAGAAATACTGCTCAAACGTCAAGGGACACCTCCACGGCCTGAAGATCCTTGGCCTTGTCCTCGGGTAAACTGTCGGCGGCAAACAGGCCCGCGCCGAGTTCGGTGCCAGCCAGGTATTTGAGTTTAGTCTCGGTGCGCAGCGGTGGGTAGAACTGCATGTAGACGTGGGCCTCAGGATGCGGCTCGCCGTCGGTAGGAGCCTGGTGGATCGACATGAGGTAAGGAAAAGGCTTGTGCCACAAACCGTCAAATTTTAGCAGCACCGTCTTCATGGCACGGGCAAAATCAGCGCGCTGCTCGTTTGTTAGCGCGGCCAGAGAGGGGGCTGCGACCTTGGGTGCAATCCAGGTCTCGTAGGCATAGCGGGCACAGATAGGGATAAAAGCCGCGACATGCGGACCATCATAGAGCAGGCGGACCTTGCTTTTGACTTCGTCGGCAACCATGTCTGCCAGCAGGCCGCGGTGATTGGCTTTGAAGTAGGCTTGCTCGAGCTCCATCTGGCGAAGCGGGATCGGTGGGATGACCGGATAGGCATAGATTTGCCCGTGCGGATGATGCAGCGTGACACCGACCTCGACGCCGCGGTTTTCAAAGGGCAGGACATAGTTGATGAGCGGATTGTGGCCGAGTTCGGTATAGCGCTCCGCCCAGACATCGAGGAGTAGCTTGAGGTGATCCAGCGGCAATGCGCCGAGGCTACCTTTTGCCTCCTGGGAGAACACCACCACCTCGCAGGCACCACTAGCTGGCAAAGTCGGGACGCTTAGCTCTGGCGGATGCGCCGCGGTCAGACTAAAGGAGGGAAACAAGTTGTCAAAGCAGGCGATATCGTAGGCTCCCACCGGCAGTTCCGTCGGGTTTTTTACGTCGTTGCTGGGTAGCAGTGGATTATATTCCGGCGGTGGTAGGAAGGTGCGGTCTTGCCGGTGCGTTGCATAGGTGACCCACTCGCCTCGTAACGGATGCCAGCGCATGTGCGGATTGGCGACGACTGGCTCCTTGCGCGGAGAAGGAGCCACTAGGTTTGGCGCCATCGGCCGACGCGAGTAGAGGATGAGCTTGCGACCATCGGGCTTTTTTAGCGCTAAGCGGTGCATAAAAATCTCCTTGCAGCACTGGCTGTTAGCCTGCTTCTGGGAATGAACCTGGACGCGCCGCGGCATCTGCGTTAATCATTGTCATATTCTCTGCACCGAAGCAACTAGCAGTAGGAAAGTCGCATGAGTAAACGGTCGGGCTCCACTTGCCCAACGTCTCTGGTGTCTTGGCGTGCTGTCGGCATGGTGTTGGCATGGCTGCTGATGGGACCTGCCTGCGGCTTAGCCCTTGCTGCGGAGGCGGCGAAGACAGGGTTTCCACCGCATTTTTTGCTGGGCACAGCGGTGGCCGGTTTTCAGATTGAAATGGGCTGTCCGCATTTAGCCGCAGACATCTGTGAAGATCGCCACTCCGATTGGTATGAGTTTATCACCTCGCCGTGGACGCGGCTTGATCCGCTGCTGTTTATGTCGGGCCAGCCGCCATCGACGGGGCCTGGGTTTTACGAGCTTTTTAGTCAGGATCTTGACCTAGCGCGCCACGCCCTCGGCAGCAATGCCGTGCGCTTGTCGCTGGAATGGAGCCGGATATTTCCCGCTCCGACCTTTGGCGTCTCGGGGTACCAGCAGCTGCACCAGCTTGCTTCCCCCACCGCGCTTGAGTATTACCACCGGATTTTTGCCGATATGAAGCGGCTTGGACTGACACCGATGGTGACGGTAAATCACTACTCTCTGCCCAATTGGATCCACGATGCCGTCGGTTGCCACCGGGATTTCGCCCACTGTCAGCGCCGTGGCTGGGATGACCCGAAGACGATCGTGCCTGAAATCGCTAAATTTGCGGGTTTTGTTGCCCATGAGTTCGGCGCTGAAGTGGATGATTGGCTGACACTCAATGAACCCTTTGCGGCGGTGGTGCTGCCGAGTTTCTTATTTCCTAATCCGAGTCGCTCTAATCCGCCTGGAGTGGTGTTACAGATCGAGGCAGCCAAACGTGCGACCGAGGCGATGATCGTCGCCCACGCGCGGATGTACGACGCCATCCACGCCGAGGACCATTGGT
The DNA here is from genome assembly GCA_903928445.1 of uncultured Pseudomonadota bacterium. Taxonomy (GTDB): domain Bacteria; phylum Bdellovibrionota_B; class Oligoflexia; order Oligoflexales; family CAIYRB01; genus CAIYRB01. The sequence goes on from CAIYRB010000003.1 coordinate 5,489, forward strand.
CGGCCGACGGTAGCGGTGTCCATGCGAGGGTTGGCTTGGCCTCGGTGCTCTTAGCCGTGAGTCCCGCCAGTGACAGGGCAGCCGACCAGCAGGCAGCAGCGAATTTGCGCTACATCTTTAATGACCTGTTTTTAAATGCGATCGCTACGGGGTATATCGATGTGGCTTGGGATGGGCATGCGACCTTGCGCCCTGATCTGGCCGGACGCCTCGACTTTATCGGCATTAACTATTATGGCCGGGTCAGATCAAGCGCGTTGGGCTTCGCCGTGCTGCCGCAGCTGTCGCCACTGATGAACTTTGTGCCAAAGGACTACGATGATCGTAGCCCAGAGTCGCTCTACCAGGTGTTAAAGGAGACCTCGCGTTACGGCTTGCCTATGATTGTGACCGAAACCGGCGTCGACCATGCCGGCGATACCAATCGTTCGCTTGGGTGGATCAAGGGAACCCTGGGTGCGGTTGGCAGGGCCATTGCTGAAGGATTGCCCGTCGGCGGCTACTTCTACTGGAGCCTGATGGATAATTACGAGTGGAATCATGGCATGCAGCAGCGCTTTGGCTTCTTTGCTGTTGATCCGCTCGATCCCGAGAAGCTGCGGACAGCGCGGCCAGCGGTGGACCTGTTTCATGCCTTCGCCCTGGACCAGGTGTTTCCTGCATTCGAAGCGGGCCGCTAAAACCTGGCGCCAACCGTGACCAGGAACTCGCCGCGGCGGAGCCACGTCCCTGATTGCTTCGCGCGCACGTTGCAGGGTGCTGTGTGATCACGGCAGCCCTCGGCCTTTGGCTCGCGCCAGGGCAGTCCATAGGTGATGTTAAAGGCGCCAATCGGTGTCAAGGCGTTGAATGATGTGCCGTAGGAGTAGTAGTTGCGGCTCCACAGGTAGCCAGGGTTGCGGATCAGATCGCCGTAGTTGTAGGCAAAGTTATCCTCGACCGAGCGCTGGCCCTTAGTGTCCTTACAGCCGCTGTGTTGGTCCAGCTGCGGATCGGTCACCGGGCCGTTGTAGGTTTGTTGAAACTTATCCATTTGATCCTTCGACAGAAACACATTTCCCTGATCAATAAAGCCAGTCACTGCCCATAATTCCGATAAGCGATGACGAAGCTCGGTTTTGATCGTCAGACGACTCGTGCCGTTGAGCGGCGAGGTCGTGTATTTGACGATGCAGTTGCCCTGCCCGTCCTGGCTAAAACCCGGTCCTCTCACCAAGGGCCCTAAGCTGCCAGAAGGATAGCCGCGCACGGTGTCGCCACCCGATTGCAGCCGCTCTTGAGGCGGTAAGATGCCGATGCGGTTGCCCTTGCGCTGAATGTCCTCAAACGAGGTGGTACTGACCCCGATCGCCAGAGTCAGGTCGCGCATCAGACTAAAATAACGGCTAAAGCTGACATCCCATTTGAAATAGCGTACGTCGCCATTCAGCTCGTAGCGGGCCAGGGCTAATTCCGAGTCGAAGGTAAAGCCGGCTGTTGGGAACTTGAGATTATCGCGGCGGTCGATGCTAAAGCGGGTACCGATGGAGCCGATGCGTTCGTTGGAGGCGACCAAGAGGTCGAGTTTTGTCGCTGAACCTTCGGTTTTGGCGATCTTTTGGCCGTAGAAGACCGAAACATAGCTGCCCGGTAGCTGTGACCTCAGGCGGTACTTAAATTCAATCTCGCCGCCGTTGCTTAGTTCCCAAAGCTGACCATCCCAAAATGCTTCCTGTTTAGCGCGGATCGAGGCATCGATCGGGACGTCAAAGATATAGGGTTCGGTGTAGCCGGCGCCGAGCTTTCGCCCAAAAAGCGTGCGCGGTCCAATCGCGTACTGGTCGTGCTCCTCGCTGACGGCCCCGCGTACCGAGGCTTGACGACCCACCCCGCCGATGTTGTTGTATGAGGCCTCGGCGCCGTAGTTCCAACCTTTAAGCAGGCTCCATCCTGGACCAAAGGAGACGTTGCCTGGGCGGCCCTCGCGCACGTCAACCATGAGGTCGATTTCGCGCTCTTTATCGCTGACGGCGTCACGGTCGGCGGGGACGATCTGTACCGAACGAAAGATGCCAAGTCGGGTCAGAGCTTGGCGTGAGGCGGCGATCTTATCCGGGGCGTACCAGTCGCCAGGACTGACCAGTAGTTCGCGGCGGACCACTTTCTCGTGGGTGCGCGTGAGGCCGACGATATTAATCTCGCCGATCCGCACCCTAGGCCCTTCGCTGACCACCGTGTGCAGATCAACCATCAGGATGTGACGGTCTTCGGTTGCGCTCAATTCGACTTTAACGTCGTTGTAAAGAAAGCCCTTTGCCACGTAGGCGGTGCGTAGCTGCTGCTGAAATTCGACTAATCGGGCTCGGTCCACGGGCTCGCCGACTTTGATTCCAAGCAGGTCTAGAATTTCATCACTGGTGATAGCCTTGTTGCCAGTGACCTTAAAAGCGTGAAGTTGACGGCTGAGTCCCTCGTCTATGGCGATGGTTAATCGGACGGTGGCCGTGTCCTTGTCCTTCTGACCAAAACCAGGATCGCGAATCTTGGCATCCCAGTAGCCGGCTTGTTGATAGCGAGAGCGCAGGGCATTCAGACCCTTTTGCACTTCTTCGTAATTATACGGTTGGGCCGCCTGCCAGAGACGATCTAGCTGCATAGTGTCTAGGAGCTCCTTTTCCGTGAAGCGCTTGGCTCCTTCAAATTGCACTAATTTCAGCACGTACTGTTGGCCGGGATCGACGCGAAAGACATAGGTGGTCTCGCCTTCGCTGACCTGCTTTACTTCGGGCCCGTTGATGACCACATCGAGAAAGCCGCGATTTCTATAGCGTCTGGCTAGCTCGGCGCTCATGGCATCGGGGCTGACGATCGTCGGATCGATCTTGCGGAGATCTTCGTTGCTAAACAGATCATCGATGATAAAGCGCTTGGTACTATCGACGACTTCATAGCGGATTTTTTGGCCAAGGGCGCCAAGCAGGACGACCACTGCCGTGAAGGCTTTTGGATCGTAGACAATCCTGGCGACTTCGATGTGGACTTGGCTATAGCCGAGGTCGCGCAGCTTGGTCTCAACGTTGTTGACGGCGGTTTCGATCGTATCGACATCGCACAAATCCTGGCGCTTGACCTCAAGACTGATGCCGCGCGGAGGCTTAAAGGGTAGCTCGATCGAGCTGATGGTACAGGGCTCACCCTCACTCACTCGGACCTCGAAGGCGACGCCCTCACCTGGTTCTACTGTGGTCAAAAGATGGACTTTGACCTCTTGATAGCCGTGCCGCTTCATATAGCGTTCGATGGTGTGAATGACTTTGAGGCGGGTCTCGGGGGCGTCTACCTGGCCGATAAAACTCTGGACCGCCGCAGCTACAGGTACGGTCATCAGGCGAGTCGTCATGCGAATATCGATGCTCGAGATCAGCGTCGCGCCGTCGCCTTTGATCACCCAAACCCCTTGCTCCAAGTAGGCTTCCAGTCGAGTCATCTGCACCCGACGACCGATGTCGAGCAGGAGTCCGCTGACATCGTTGGCATCACGCAGGTCGTGGTAGTGCTCAGCTAGCCTTTCGAGCACGGCTGGTGGAATCAGTCCGGGCTGGCTGCGCCACGTCGTCGCCATGGCCGGCGAAGCAGCTGCCAGCATTAGCAGCCACAGTGCGACCCAGGCGAAGGGGCGGGATAGACGCTCAGTTGAGTTTGCTCGCATGCTGGCTAATATACCAGCAACGCCCCCCTGCCTGCGAGCTGGTTAACGTCAACCAAGCGTCTTGCTGGAGTTAGCGTAGAGCGCTGACGCCCTTGGCCACCGCTGCTAGGCGGGCCAGGTCGTGGAGCTTATCGCGGGAGGTCCCAAGCTTTAGCAGCTCCTGCTCATGGGCATTGACGCACATCTCGCAACCGTTGACCACCGAGACGGCCAAGGCCAGCATTTCAAAGCGCTCCTTACCTAGTGCTGGCTTGCTCAGTGAGTTCATGCGCAGCCCCGCGGTCTTGTAGTGCTCATCGACGTAGGCTTGCCCCTGCCCGGAACCGAGGAAGTGGCGAAAGCGGTAGTAGGTATTCAGCATCCCCATGATAGCGGCGCTCTCCTTGGCTTCCTGCACCTGATCCGGGCTGATGTCCGTGTCAGCCAGAAGGGCTAGGGCCAAGTCGCTGAGCGCACTTGCCTCGAGCGACGTGGCTAGTGCTAGCAAAGTGAGCGAGGCATCCGTGCCGGCGATGCTGCTGTCGCTAATCAGCTTTTTAAGGTTCAGCTTCAGGTCGCGGGCGACGGGTGTCTCCCGACCTGCAAAAAGTGCGTCGATAGATGCTGCAGAATCGGCCATGGCGGTCTCCTTGTCGGTGGTTTCTTGGTAGGTGTGGCCTGTTTAGCCTAAAGTGGCTTGGCCCTTTTCCCAGTTGCAAGGACATAGCTCGTCCGTCTGCAGGGCATCGAGGACGCGTAGGACCTCGTTGACGTTGCGGCCGACGTTCAAGTCGTTGACGCTGACGTGCCGGACGATGCCTTCCGGGTCGACGATATAGGTGACGCGAAGCGGCACTTTGTCGACCGGGTGCAGGATGCCAAGGGCCTCACTGAGGTCCTTCTTGTGGTCAGCCAGCATGGGGAACTTCAAGCCCTTCAGGTCGGCATGGTGCTGCCTCCAGGCCAGGTGGACGTATTGACTGTCGGTGCTGGCGCCGATCAACACCGCGTCGCGGTCCTGGAAGTCGCCAAAGTGTTTGTTGAACTCGGCAATTTCCGTGGGACAGACGAAGGTGAAGTCGAGGGGCCAAAAAAACACCACGGCCCATTTGCCTTTGATGTCCTTGTTGCTCAGGACGCTAAATTCTTTGCCAGCGTCGAGCGAGACCACGGCTGGAGCTGAAAATTCGGGAAACGCGGCACCGATGCTTAAAATGCGACTCATTGTGATTCTCCTGGAGAGGGTTGTTTTGGTGGCTTCGTGGAGCCATCATGGAGACTCTCCTGCAGGGGGCGTGCCAATCGAAAAATTTGAACTATCTATCTGAAAGTATTATGAAAATGTTTTAAACAAGGGTCTGGACGTGAAACCGAAATATCGGTATCATCGAAATATCGGTGACTGTTCAGCGATATTTCGGTGGAGTAAACATGGCAGCTCAAGAGCGCATCCTCGATCTCACCAAAGAGCTTGGACAGCTCGGTGACTTGATCGGCAAGGCACCCAATCTCGACGATTTCCTAAGTTCAGGTTTAGCCTGGCTTGGTGACATGGCGCCTTATGACCTGGCGACCGTTTGGCAGATCGACGGCGATCAGCTGCGGGTGCGAACGGCCGTGGGTCGCCTCACCACGCGCAAGGTGCTCGATCATGTCGTCGATTTGAGCAAGCAAAAGGACCTGCGCCGGGTCTTGGCTGGGCGCACGCCCAAGCTCAACTCGGAGCACGACCATCTGGAGGGTGACGGTGACCTGTTCGATGGCGTCGTCGAACTGCTGCCGGGTCATAGCTGTATGGTCGTTCCACTCTATGCCGGTGAACAAACCCTGGGACTGCTATCGCTGGATCGCAATCTGTGTGAGCCCTACAGCAGCCACGTGCTGCAGTTGGTCGAATTGTACGGCCGCATCTTGGCCCTCGGGATGTTGATGACCGGTCAGGCACAGCGCTTTTCCCAGCTGTTCCAAGAGGAGCGTTCACGTAGTGACATCCTGCAGTATGACCTTAGCAGCCTTGACCCTGTGGCCACCTTGCTCGCGACGCGCAGTCCGACGCTGCAGACCATGCTCGGTCAGGCTAGGGCGGTGGCCGAAAGCAATGCGCCAGTGCTCATCCTCGGCGAGACCGGGGTGGGCAAGGAGGTGCTCGCTCAGGCCTTGCATCAGTGGAGTCGACGCAGCGCCGGTCCGTTCATCCGGATCAACTGCGCTGCATTTCCTGAAGGCATGCTCGAGAGCGAGTTCTTTGGTCATGTGCGGGGCGCCTTTACTGGGGCCGTACGTGATCGACCGGGGCGCTTAAGAGCGGCGCACGGCGGCACGCTCTTTCTCGATGAGATTGGCGATATGCCGTTGGTGTTGCAGTCTAAACTTTTACGGGTGTTGCAAGAGGGTAGTTTTGAGCCGGTAGGTAGCGACCAGACCATTAAGGTGGACGTGCGCATCCTTGCTGCTACCAATGTCGATTTGGCGGCAGCGATTCGTGCCAAGAGCTTTCGTGAAGACCTGTTTTACCGCATCAACGTCTTGCCACTGAACCTTCCGCCGCTGCACCAACGCTTGGAGGATTTGCCATTATTGGCGGAGTTCTTCCTGCGCAAGTTTCAACCACCGAGTGGTCGCGCACTGCGTCTTGGCAAAGCTGGGATGGAGTTGCTGCGCGCCTATCCCTGGCCTGGCAACGTGCGGGAGTTGGGCAATGTGATGGAACGCGCCGCGATTCTGGCGACGCGGGAGAAGCAGGCGGATATCACGCCCTTCCTGGCTCTGGCTCAACTGAAGCCGACCTTCGCTGGCGAAGAGCAAGATCTCGATGGCCGTGAGCAGGTGCTTTCGCTTGATGCAGCCATGGCCTTGCATATTCGACGGGCATTGAAAGTATGCGGTGGCAAGATCTATGGGGCGGATGGTGCCGCGGCGCTGTTAGGGCTTAAGCCATCGACGTTGCAAAGCAAGATGCAAAAGCTGAAGGTGAAGGCGAGTGGGCGCTAGCCGGGCCCAGAGCGTCTAAGCAACGCTTCAGATGCAGGTTGTAAGCCTATTTATGCTTTGGTTGGATGCGGCCTCTCGCCAAGCGTGCCCTGCCAAAGTTGGCTTAGGAAGGTGCTCCAAGGCCAAATATGCAAGCCATCTGCGGTGCAGCGATAATCAGGGTCTAGACTGACGACTCCGAGGACCTTCATCTGCCCTTCCTCAGCTAAGGCCCTTAGGCCCTTGAGGTGTTTATCAGCCACCTGCCTAGTACCCTTCACTTCAATTGCGATTTGACCATGTAAAATGAAATCAACTTCAAACTTAGAGGTCGAGCGCCAATACTGCAACGCTTGGGGCCCGCGCTTGTACGACAAGTATGCTCGCAGTTCCAGGGCTATGAAGTGTTCAAAGGCCTTTCCGAATATTTCCGAGCCAATTTCGATGCGACCACGTCTCGCCAAACTGTTGACCACTCCGACGTCAAATAGCCAGTATTTGGCGCGGGTGATTCCTTTTCTTTTCACGGTCTGAAGGTAGGGTTCAACACGAAATCCAATTAAAGTATCATCTAGAATGGAAAAATATCCCTCAAGAGTCCGCACTGGTACGCCACAGTCACTCGCAAGGCTTGCGTAATTGATTTCGTCGCCATTGCTGATAGCGATCACGTCGAGGAAACGGCTAAACGCAGCGAGGTTTCTCACCAAGGACTCAGCTTGGACCTCCTCACGAAGATAAACTCCTACATAATTTCGCAGAAACTCTGCAGCCAAGTCGTCGGCGTAAAATTCGGGCAGTCCGGTTGAATTGAGATATCCTAGCAAATCGAAGTTAGGTATCTCGCGCTGAATCAGGGGAAATAGCTCAGCTTGGAAGGCCCTGCCAGCAAGTAGGTTGGCGGCGCCATGGCGTAGTTTCCGTGCGCTGCTACCGGTGAGCAAGAATGTCTGCCTGCGGCGTTCGATTAATCTGTGGACTTCGTCTAGTAGCAGTGGCAGTTTTTGAATTTCATCTATCACTACGAGCTGTGTTGGGAGCGTTTCCTGCTCAATCAATTTGGGCTGACTGAGCAAGCGTCGATAAGTATCTGCATCAAGCAGATCGTAAAGTTTGGCGTCAGGCAGCGATGTTTTGATGAGCGTACTTTTGCCTGTCGCCCTTGGACCAAACAGGAAGTGGCTTCGTTTCTTTAATAATGACGGAAGGTTAATGACTCGCTGATACATTTTCTCTCAATCCGCGATGGTGTCGCCGAATATGATGATATACGGCGACACCATCGCTGGTCAACACTTAGAGGCTGTCCGAAAATTCCGTGTC
>CAIYRB010000004.1 GCA_903928445.1 uncultured Pseudomonadota bacterium
CGTGTCGCTGACTGACAAGTGAGTCAGTCACTTCCGGCAACCCCCTTGAAACCACATAGGGCACCCTACGGGCTACTGCCCAAACTCAGTTGCTCCTGAGCTTTAAGGGGCCTTCACAAATGCGGTCACCGATCACCCAAGCGCCCAGAAAGCGCACGCCGCACCTCGGCCACCACGTCAGCGCTGACTCCGACGAGTGATGCTCCTCATTTAAACGGACCCCGTCAAATCCAACGGCCACGTCCGCGTCAAAAGCCTTCGCGCGAGGCTACCTATCACACTAATATTATTGTATTTTACTTCGCAAGTCGCATTTCACCAGGACAGACCGCCGGTCCAAATACACTGGGTAAAAGTCTGGGAATTAAGATTAATATCACCGGTATAACTCGCCAAATGGATAATTTTTACGGTGTAAAAATCGCTAAAATCTATGACTCTCAAGCTTAAAATGTTACATTTTCCCGCAGATCATTAAGTTTGGTCGAATCCAAACGTCCACCAAATACCGGCTGGGTCAAATGCATGCTAAACCGAAGAGCTGCGCAGGATATTCGTGACTGGGTAAGGTCCGGCACAAAACCACTCATCGTCACTGGTGCACGGCAGGTCGGAAAGACCTTTGCAGTGCGCGAGACAGTAACGCCGTTATGCCGCCAGCTGCATTTGTTCAATTTCGAAAAGCAGCCGTCTCTCGCTGCTATTTTTGCACATGATCTTCATCCGCTGGAGATTATTAGCAAACTGGCGATAGCAATCAACAGGGATATTAACCTGCAACAAGACATCATCTTTTTCGACGAGATACAGGCATGCGGCCAAGCACTGACCTCACTAAAATATTTTCACGAAGATTTGCCAGCAGCAAAGATCATCGCAACGGGTTCCTATATCGGCTTGATGCAAGGTTTTCCAGTCGGAAAGGTGGCGACATTAGAAATGTTTCCACTGACTTTTAGTGAGTTTCTAGCTGCGATTCTCGATTCAGGGCCTGTATTCGAAGCCTATAGAAACAGCGACTATTCCCCGGAGGCATTTAAAATTATATGGCCACTGCTGCTCGAGTATTTTTATGTGGGCGGTCTACCAGAGGTGGTGTCCTTATGGGTGCAAAAAAGGCGTGTAGCGCCAGTTGAAGGCCTCGGTGTAGTTCGCAGCAGGCTCAACGAGTTACTCAATCACTACATACTTGATTTCGGAAAATACGCTGAGCGAAACGCCAATCATATAGTCGGATTATTTAATAACATTCCTTATCAGTTAGCACAAAACATTGACTCGTCGGTTATCAAATACAAATTTAAGCATGTTTTGCCTAAAAAGAAGTCGTATGCCGAGCTCGAAGGTCCGCTACTCTGGCTAGAACAAATGCGAATGCTGCATCGTAGCTTTATCGTTAAAAATCCTGCGCTCCCTCTGATACCGTCAGAATCGATTTTTAAAGCATTTGTGTTTGATATGGGAATTCTCGCGACGCAACTAAACCTGTCATATACTGAAATAGCTAATGCAAACTTTGATTATAAAGGGTTTGTGGCTGAAAACTTTGTTGCTCTAGAACTAAAAGCCGCTGGGATGAAGAAAATTCACTCCTGGCAGTCGCAAGGAGACTCAGAGATCGAATTTCTAGCACCACATCCTAGTGGCATATCGATTCCTATTGAGGTGAAGTCAGGTAAACGCACCATGGCAAAGAGCTTGGAAACATACCGCAAGATGTATCGTCCTCCGCTGGCTATTAAACTTGTCGGTAGCAGTGGCGGCACTTCAGGTGAGCTACGTACGTTGCCGCTTTACTATGCGGAAAGGATTCCCGGCCTCATCGCAACGGGAAGTTTTTCTTAAGGTGCATTGTCATAGCAGTGACCACTTCGGCTCATGCAATGTAAGCCAGTATTTGCGTATTCCGCGCGTAAGCGGGGGGCTGGTTCCGGCGCCAGGCGGGGGTCGTGGGTCGCCGCAAGCAGGATCGTTGCGGTACCGCTTCTTGATTTTTCGTGGCTCTGCCACCGTAATACATGAAATTCCGTGGCGGAGTCCCTAATGTGCCACAGAACCTCTATCTCAACGATATTATTAAGAGAAAGAGCCTCTTTTTGCTGGGTCCTCGGCAGACTGGCAAATCGACCTTGCTTAAGACGGTCTTTCCCGACTGCCGCTATATCGATGTGTAGTGGCACCAACGACGAGCGCGGCACTGGCTTCGGCCTGCCGCTTGCCAAGCAATTCGTCGAGGCATTCGCTGGCGATATTGGCGTGATCTCAACAGAACAGACTGATGATCCCGCTGGAGAGCATGGGACGACGTTTACGCTGCGTGTCAAATCGGCGTGAGCTTGGCTGTGTTAGACGACACCGTTGGGTGTTTTATTCCTTTGTTTGCTGCTTTTGTAAGGGTCGTAGGTGAATGATGCCGAACAGCACGGTCTGCAGAACACTCACCCATAGCGGCCCTGAATACCGACGCACCGTCTTAAGCATCAACACGGCTTCCAGTGAGTGCCCCGCAAGCAGCGAAGCGGCAGCGATTTGCGCAAACCAAAGTCCCTGACTCGCGGGTAGGAGGCCAAGGTAGCCGGCCAGTGCCGATGCGTAGACCCCGAGAAGGAATATTTTTAGCACGATCGTCATGCAAGCCTCCAAGTTGTCAGACCTTTACGGGATTGTACACGTCTTTAGGGGGTCAGTCACTTCCGCCAACGGCATGTAATTATTGGCAGTGCGAAAGCGTCGGTTACAGCCGAAATCCATGTCCTCCACTGCTTCCAAAAGAAAAGCCAAAAGACGAGTCGTCCCGACCTCGCGAAAGCTGCGGCGCGTTACCGCGAGCTTGCCGTCCGCCTCAAAGGCTGAGAGGCAACCTCCTGTCAGCACACCGGAGTCGCTCTTCCTAGATCTCGGTTTCTCCGCCGAGGAGGCGCGCCTGCTTACCATCAAATCGGACCTCTGCAACCAGATCCTGAAGATCGTCCGCAAGTGTAGCTACAGCCAAAAGGATTTGGCCAAGATCTGGGGCAAGCCCCAGCCCCGGGTGAGCGAAATCCTAAACTGCAAGCTCAGCCTGTTCTCGATCGACATGCTGGTCACCTATCTCGGTCAACTCGGTGTTCATGTCACGTTAGCGGTTGCTCGAGAGCGTAAGGCCGCGAGTTGAAGGGTGGGCAGGCCGCAGCATGTTATGGACGGTGCTAAAAGCGAAAGCCACCCTCGCTAGCTTGTTTGCGTTGTCGGATCGGCCGCCGCAGCGAGTCAGCCGAACCGAGGTGCTCGCCATGCTGCCAAAACAGTCGCAAGGGATCATCTTGTTTAGTGTGGCGCGATGCTGCTTGAAATAGATCTGCTTCGAGACAAAGCGGACTGGTGGCTGAGTGCCGCTTGGCAACGCTTAATGGCAAAGTCTGACCTAGGATCTGCCGATGCGTTTCTAGCGCCAGAGTTGGGTTGTTGTTGTGTGCTGACAGATGCGCCAAGCAGACCCATTGCAGACGGTCACTCGCCGCTGCGGCGACCAATCCTGCCGCATCCGCGTTGGAGATATGCCCACGCGGCCCGCTGATCCGAGCCTTCAAGGCAGCGGGATAGGGGCCATGGATCAACCGCTCATGATCGTAGTTACTCTCCAGATAAAGTCCGTCCACCTGAGCCACCAAGTCCCGCAACTCGCTGTACACGTGACCAAAGTCCGTACAGATGCCAAGTCGGTGGCACCCATCGTCGACGGTATAAACGACCCCATCGACAGCATCATGCGGTGTCGGCAGGCTGCTTATGGTCACCGGCCCGATACGGACGCTATGTCCTGCCTGAAAGTGCCGCACGTCCACCTTGGTGCTTAGGTCGTAGCGGCGCTGAGCGACCCGGTAGGTCCGTGCCGTGATGTAGAGCGGAAAGCCACCGGACCGAGCGACTGCACCGGCATGGCGAACATGATCGCCATGCTCATGCGAGATAAACATCGCGTTGATCGCCTCGAGCTGGATGCCGAAGGTGGCAAGGCGCGCTCTGACCAAGCTGGTGCTGAGGCCGCCGTCAAAAAGCAAGGCCACGCCTCCGGCCTCGACGTAGATGCAATTGCCATTACTGCCCGACTGCAGGGGAATCATGCGCACGGTGAGGGCTGCCTTTCGCCTCGAGGTGGTCGATGGATATCACAGATATGGAGAGTTATGGCGGTCAGCAAGAAACGCGCGAGCTGCTAGTGGAAGGCGTTTCGCAGTAAAACATAACCGTGGTTGGTGGGTGAATGCAAGATGTCAGTAGGCCTAAACCAGGGGGCTGACCGACCCAATCTTTCTGGATTAGTAGCTTTAACGAGTTAAGGTTGTGGGTCGACTACGCCGGCTCACCATCCTCTAGGCTCGCCACATACTCAGCCACCTTACCTATGTGCGCCAAGATATCCTTCGCCAAGACACCATGCTCGCCGACCTTCTCGGCAGCGATCTTCGCCGCCCAGCCGAGCAGCGCTTGCGCCCGCAGCGCACTCGTCACCGCGCTGACGCCAATCGCCCCGTGCGCTCCCGCCGCGCCAGCAAATAAATCGCCGGAGCCAGCTCGTGCTAGCGCGATACTACCAGCGTCGCAGATAAACGACGGCATCTCCGGCGGTCCCGACACCACGACCGGAGTCGCGCCTTTGTACATCAAGGTGATGCCGAGCGAGGCGGCAATGTCTTTGACTTGTGCCGCCGCCTTTGCACTCAGCGGAGCTGGCAAGGACGTCGGTCCTAGTTTCGTCCATTCGCCTGGGTGCGGTGTCAGTAGCCAGCGCTCAGGATCGATTTCTAGCGCCTTAAGCAAGGCAAAGCTGCCGCTGGTGGCGGCTGCATCGAGAACCACCAGACCCTTGGTGGTGCTGGTAAACTCCGCCAGCTCCTCCATGACCTCAGGGGTGAGCGGATTCTCCATCATGCCCGGGCCGATGACCACGGCGCGGACTTTACGCTCTTGGAGAAACTTCGCCAATGAAAGGCTGTTTAGTTGGTCGCCACCTTGAAATAAGTCCTCAAAGACTAACTCACGCGGTACGTCTCCGCGCAGCGTCGCTAACGCCGACTGCGGCATGGCCAGGCTGACCCAGCCGGCGCCGCAGCGCAAGGCGCTCATGCCAGCAAGGATCGGCGCCCCGGTTTTGCCGGCGCTGCCGCCGATGATCAAGACATGGCCGCGGTCATATTTGTGGGCGCTGCGCGGCAGCTCTTGCCATGGGTTTGTTTCGATCAGCACGCCGCCGTCTGGCAGCATAAACGCCGGGCGCGGTGGCGCACCTTCGCCACTGGCCAAACACTGCTCTAAAGCCTTGCGTGGGAAGCCGATGGACAGGCAGATGACCTCGCCGCAGACATCACGAGCTGGCGCCAACACTAAGGCCGGTTTATTGCCGCCAAAGGTCAAGGTCACGGTCGCTTGAAGTGGCACGCGCTGCGCTTCACCAAGGTCGATATCGAGCCCGCTCGGCACGTCGAGTGCCACGACGGTGGCGCCTGGGATGGCTTGGGCTTCGCTGAGGGCGTGAAAAGCCGGTGCTTGCTGGTCGAGGACGCCGCCAAAGCCGATGCCGTAGACGCCGTCCAAGATCACCGGCTCGGCGCGCCGGTAGTGGTTTAATGCGCCTTTTTTGTAGATATTGGCGGTGAAACCCGAGGCCCGCAGGGTCTTTAACTGGGCCGCACATAGTGGGTTTGGGCCGTCGTCACGGCCGCTGGGGACGAGGAAGACGTGCACCTCGGCGCCGGCTTCCGCCAGCCAGCGTGCCGCAACCAGGGCGTCACCCCCGTTGTTACCATAACCAGCGAGGACTAATATCGGCGACTCGTCGACAAGGTCCGCGTTCATCAGCCAATCAGCGACGGCTTTACCGGCGACCTCCATCAAGGTCGCGGCAGCGATTCCGTAGTCAGCGCTGGTGGCTTGGTCGATCCGGCGCGCTAAGGCCCGGTCCCAGAGATAGTCGCCGACGATGGCCAGTGAGCTTTCAGCGCTCATGTGCGAGTGACCTTGCCGCCGGCCTTTTCGACGATTTTGACGATTTTTTCGGTGACTTCACCTTTGAAAGCCTTATGCGTGAAGGCGATCTTCTCGCTGCTCAAGGTGTACTCGAGCCCGCCTGAGTGGGACTTCTCGACAAAGCTCAGGACCGAGGTCCCGAGCTTGCTGATGGTCACGCTGAGGGTGCCAGGGACGACTTTGAATTCCAGGATCTCAGCGAGTGCCCGACCGCCGAGGGCGGAGGTGATGCTGGCGATGACTTTTTCGCGATCGGTTTCAGGAAAATGGATCCGCATCAATTAGCCTTTATAGGTAATATCGCCGGCTTCATGGGCGGCGCGTGTCAGTGCCTCGAATAGCCTTTTAATAATCAGCTCACCGCCCAGAAGCAAGGCGTTATCCAGGCGCCAGCTCAAGGTACCAAAAGAATCAGCCTCTGGCGTGAAGCGGTACAGCTGGCGGGCTTTGCGCTCAAATCCGGTGACCGTGATCAAGGTCGTCTGCAGATAAGGGGCAGCGAAGGCGACGGTGATCTGGCAGCGACCGAGCAGGAGCAGGAATCCGGCCTCGCCTTTGCCGCTAGCCTGGTGCTGCAAGGGCACGATGCTGATGCGCAGGCGCTGGTTGGATAGGTCGGCGAGGATTTGGCTCGACTCTTCGGCCGCCTCCATCAGCTCGCCGAGCGAATCAGCCAGACGCCGCTCCAACTGGGCCGCCACCGCAGCCTGGTCGTTGACGATCCAGTGGCCGTCCTGCCACCGTGCCGCCGCTAGATGCATCAACCATTCATGATCGGCCATCGCTGCTCCACTCCGTGCGTCTAGGCATCAGAAATCGTTAGAAATTTCTGTCAAGTGCGAGTTTTTTTAGAAAGCGAGGTTTACCGCGGCCCAGACACTAAACGATTCGACAAAATCCGGGACCGACACGGCAAAGGAATCGGCGGCGTTGGGGTTTTTCTCCGACCACTTGGTGGTGGTCAGCAACTCGCTTAGTCCGGCGGAGACATAGGGAATGGGTGCGATCTCCACGCTGCCCTTGCCAGTCAGGACCCGGCCGTCAGCGCTGACGGCAAGAAAGGACGGGACATGGCGAAAGATATAGTTGCTTTGCTGCTGGTAGGAGCCGGTCAATTGGACCTTGAGTCCCAAGGGTAAACGCTGGGTGGCACTCAGCTCTCCGGTCGCGGTGCGATCGGGGCCGTCGAGGTCTTGGCCACGGCCGGAGTAATCATAGGTGCCCATGGCTAGCTTGGCCCCCAGCACAAGCTTAGGCATGATTTCCGAATCGCCGCTGACACTGACATTGTTGATCTGAGTGATGACCTGGCCGCTGCTGCCAAGGATCGCAGCTAAATGCCCCTCGATGCCGGCATTGCCCCATGGGTATTTGCCGCGCAGTGCGGCGTAGGCCTGGCGGTAGCCGATGCGCTGGCCGCGCACGAAGTCGTAGTAGGTGAGGCTGTATTCGCCGCCGATCGCCACCCAAAGGGAAGAAGGTAGGGGAACTTCGCCCCATAGCTCGAGGTCCGCCCGGCCCGACTTTGGCTGCTTCGAGCCCAGATCGCTGTTGAGCTGACGCGCCAGGCTCTGCCAGCTTTCGTCGGCCAGGATGCGTCGTTCGGTCCCTTTGCTGCTGCGGTTTTCCGCGCCCAGGGTGAACTGCATACCGACAGCCGACTGGCGGATGGCACCTTGCGGGTCTTTGCCGGCCGCTAGCGGCAGCGGCAGCAGCACGCCGTTGGTGAAATCAAAGCTCGCGACGGTGGCATCGTAGCTCTTTTGGGTCACGCCGCTGGCGCTGATATTTTGATGATCGACCTCGAATTTAAGCAGAGCACCATGTTCGACGGTTTGAAAACCCTGATGCTTAGGCGGCCCTTCAGTCAAAATGATCGTCGGGACGTCCTTGTCCTTGTGTGGTTTTGGCTTTTTGACCACGGCTGCACTCAGCGCATCCTTTTCCTGGACGCGTTCCTGCGACAACGCGGCGCGCTCATGCATCAAACGCAGGGCTTGAACGTGCTTGATGTACATGGTGCGGCTCTTGGCCAGCTTGTCGGGCAGCACCACCGACTTGTCGAGCATATCCTCGGCCAGGTCAAAGCGCTTGAGTTTGATGGCGCAGATGGCGCCGTAGTAGTTGGCTAAGTCGTAGAGCGAATGGCCGGGAGGGACCCGCTGCATGCCGACCAGGGCGCCGTCCCAAGCTTTGATGGTGTAAAACGACCAACCGTATTCATAGCTGGTCTCGGCGTCCAGATCCTGTTCCTTTGGATTAATCTTGGCGAATATCGCCTGGGCGTCCTTGATGCGCTCAAGCCGGTACAAGGACTTGGCCATCTGGATCTGCGCCGGCATGTGGCCGGGGAAACGGCGTAGGAGGGCTTCGTAGACGCCTAGAGCGTCGGCGAATTTGCCCGCTTCAAAGAGCGCCTGGCCCTGATCGAACATCGCCCGCACCCCTGGTTGCGGATGGGCTTTGTTCTTCGCGAGGCGCGGCTGGGACGGCGCGGCTGCGCGCAGCGTGGGCGCTGCCAGCATGAAGCCGAGCAGCAGCCGGCCGATGATCACTGTCGCTTGCCTCATCCGCAGTGGCCACCGGAGCTAAAGGGGAGATAGGTCAGCCCCGGCATCTGCCGGCTGATGATCTTGCAGACCGCGTTTTTAAGCTCGTAGCTGGTGGTCTCAGGCATACTCTTGGCGATGGCTGCGAGCGTCACCTGTTCAAAGGCGCGCCCAATCGGTTGGCTCACCGCCGTGCTGCCCTCGTCAGGCCGCAGTTGGGCGACCTCCGCGACCAGCGCGTCCATAAACGTCAGGGTCAAGCGGTAGCGGCCGTCGATCTCGTCTCTGCTGCCAGGCGCTAGCTGGCTGGTCGCGGCCATCAAGGTGGCGAACACCTGATTGGCCGTGTAGGCGATGACGGCACCGGCTTGGTGGATATCGGCGAAGGCTGGGTCAATATCGGCATCGACGGCTAAAGAAGCGAGGCCAAGGAGCTTGTTGAGCCGGGCCGTGGTCAAAATTTTCGGGTCGCTTTTGCCAAAGGTGGCTGAGCCGGGATCGCGGTCGTGGCCGATCCGCGGCAGGCCGATGATGGCTTGACCGTCGGCGTTGCCGACATAATAGCCGAGCAGGTCGGCGAAGCCCTCGGCCTCGGCTCCGGCCATTTGCGCTCTGGCGCTGCTGCCGTTGCCGCCACTGGCCAAGGCCGACTCGTCGCTAAAGCCGTGGAGCAGCGGATTCCAAGTCAGGCCGACATTGGTCAGGACCCGACCGTGTCTGGCGAAGTCGATATGGTGGCCGTACTCATGGCCGAGGACGAAGCTCGACTCCCAGTAAAAGCCGTCGTTGTGATCCTTCTCTGCAGCCTGGACCGGAAATACCGCAATCATTTGGGCGTCGGGGAAGTAGGCGAGGTTATCGACGATAAAGGTCCGCGTCACCTGCTCCTTGCCGTCCTTGCCGGCGTGGATGAAGTCGGTGACGAAGGCCGGCATGATCGACAAAGCGATAGGGGCCGGCGCCGGCGCCGGCGGGGCGTCAGCCGCGGTGACGGCCAGGTAGCGGTCGCGGGCGGCCTGAATAAAATACAGGCTGGTCAAGCTGATCGCCTCAACCGACTGCCGCTGGTAAGCGGCATGGTCATGGCACAGGCGCAGGGGAGCTCCGGCGCGCACCGGCGCCCACCCCTTATCGCCGCCGTCGCAGGCAAAGCCCGTGGCTGGTCCGCCCTGACAGCTGCGTTGGTAGGTGGCTCCGGCGACAGTGGTGGTGATGGCATCGCTGCTCAAGCTGTCGGTCGATGCGGTGCCATGATAGTCGACCTCGATGGGCACGACATGGCTGCCTTGCCAGCTATAAATCTGCGCCTTGGTGATCGGCAGGGAGGTCGAGTTAGGGCTCAGCTGACAATCGCCGTCGTCAAAGGCATAGGTCGCGGGCGGACGGGGCGTCATCAGCGTCGGTGCGACCCGAGGCGCCGCATCTTGCGGCGCCTGCTTCCTACCGCAAGCCCCAAGCGCGTGGCTCGCCAGCAGCGCTGCGCTAAGGCTACGAGCCCCAAGCACCCAACTTCGCCTGCTTTGCTTCCTGCTTTCTGGCACCGCGCTTCGCCTCCGTATGTCATATCTCCGCAAAGCACTTGAAACCTTGGTCCCATTAGGGTTAGAGTCGGCAGTCCAAGGGTTTTTATCAAAGCAATGTTAGGCATGATGCTACCTGCTTCTGGGCAAAAGGCCAACCTTTAGCTGACCAACCACATGGGCGAGGAATTATGGCAAGGGTTTCGATCGATGATTGTTTGGACGTGCTCGATAATCGCTTCGCATTGGTAACGATTGCTGCGACGAGGACGCGCCAATTGATGGGCGGCGAAGAGCCGCTACTGAAGACGAAAAACAAGTTTGCCGTGACGGCTCTGCGCGAAATCGCCGAAGGCTTGATTCTGGCGCAGATTCCTTCCGAGCTCGGCGAAGTGACGCGGGCAAAGCTGAAGCCCGAAGCGAAAAAGTTGACGATTGAGTCGAGCGACGATTGATCAGTGGACTGGCCGCTGTTAGGCCTTCACGACCGTCCTTGTGAGCAACCAGCGAGGACGAAGGTGCTAAGGCAGCGATCGACGATCTCTTCTTTGCTGATGACACTACCGTTAAACCAATGCTGCGACTGCAGCATTTCATACATGGCTTTACCGAAGACTTCGTCGAGTGCCTCGGCGAGGACTTCGCGAAACTCAACATAGTCCCAGGACGCTTGCTGTTGACCGTACCGCCCCGATTGGAAATCATCGGCGAGTTGGCGGAAGTCGACATCCACATGCAGCTTGACGAAGCTTTCGATCAAGCGATCGATGCGCCCGGCATACTTGGCAAGGTAGGCTTGTCGCGCCTTCCTTCGATACACATCTAGCTGTAAAACCTGTCCCATAAAATCCTCATCATTGCCGCTATCCTCCTTGGCTGACTAACCAAGCTACCTGATACCTTAAACCAATCGGCTTTTTTTCGGCAAACCTTGAGCTATTTATCGCGTCATGCTGCCTAGAGGGCGGCATTTTTTGCCTGGCGAAATAGGAAAATACTTCCTTATATCGGAGTGTTGCGATTGATTTCCTGGCTTGCTAAGCTAGTGGAGGAGAACGGTCGTAGCAGCGTCCATTTGCCGGCGAGGTGGTCATTGAGCGTGCGGGTCGGTGATTCCGTCTTTATCCGGTCCGGTCTTCCGGCGACCGTTAAGGAGCGGGATGGCAACAGCGGGCAGCTGAAGCTGGAAAGTGACTTGGATAAGGTCCAAGAAGAGACGCGGCATGGGTATATCAATGGCCTGTCTCCAGACAACCGGGGACGATTCAATGAGCTGCTCGATGCCGTTAAAGAAGCGACCGACGACCCAGCTGGGCGGGTTGAGGACCTGCTTGGGCGACTCACGGAACTAGACAAGGACCCGCGCAACCATCAACTCAGCCGCTACGTCAGGGCCGAAATGGTCCACATCATGAATACCCATGCGATCAAACCGCGGGAGTACGCGGTGTCCGAAAGTAAGACGCGCTAATCAAAGGAGTACTTATTATGGCCCAGATCGGTGATTTAGTCCCCAAGTCAGGCGTCTACACGCAGCCCGGCGTCGTCGTCGACAAACGCGACGATGGCAATGTCGTCATCGATACGGAGCCGCTTCAGGTCAATAAATATCATCGCTACACCAACACCACTGGTCTAAGCGAACCCGAGAAGAACGAGTTCAATAAGATCCTCGATCAGATTTACACCAAGCAAGACGGTACCGAACGGATCAATGACATCCAAACCGAGATCGATCGCCTGAAGATGGATCCTAAAAGCCGCAACATCGTCCAGTATTTGCGCAACCAGCAGTCGTTTCTCATCCGCGACGCGCGCAAACTGCCGCAGGTCTACCAGACCGACGAGATGACCTTGAAGCGGTAAGTTCACCTCTATGCTGCCTGCGGTTCGCCCACTTTGAGTTCAACCTGTTCGAGGAGCTTGGCCGCCTTCTTGTAGTTTGGCTCCTTGATCAGGGCGATGCGCAGGAACTCCTTCGCCATTCGGTAGCGGCCCCAGCGGGTGTAGCATAAACCGATATTGTAAAAAAGCAGGGGACCTTTGTCTTGCTGGGGTAGCACGTATTGGGCACGCGTGTAGTGATCGAGCGCGGCCTCGTATTTTTCTTTGCGGACTAAGTCGATGCCCGCTTGGTTGAGATTTACCGCGGTTTTATAGGCCAGTTGCGAGCGTGCCAGAAGGCGCCGCGATTCTTCGAGGTCGCCTTGGTGAAAGCGGATCTCGGCTAGCCCGTTGAGCGCTCCACTGGCGTAGGCGTCGCGATCGAGCGCTGATTTGAAGTAAAACTCGGCGCGTTGATGGTCCTTGAGGACCATTTGGATTTCGCCCATGCCGATTAGCCGACTGATGTTTTGTCGATTGAGTTCATGCATCTTCTGCATTAGGGCGATCGCGTCGTTCGGCCTCCCGCGCAGGCGGTGAAACTCGATCAGGTTATGATAGGCGCGGTAGTAGTTGGGATTCTTGTCCAGCGCTGCGTGCCAGCATTTGAGCGCCTCGTGATCGTTTTCCTTGAACATCTCGACCTTGGCGATCGCATCGAGGTAGCGGGCGGTAAACTCTTCTGGCTTAAGCTTGCGCACGCTATCTTCGACGCGTGCTAGCACTGCGGGTGGCACTACTTTGGGTAGGGTATCGAGGATAAAATGCAGCTTGCGCCAGGCTTCTTCGATCTTGTCTTTGCCGACTTCGAGGGTTAGGTGCACGCTCAGCTCGCGCCCAGCCTGGATGAGGTCCTTGTCGCGGTTGCGCAAGCGAACGATACGCCGCACGCCTAGCTCGCTAAAATAGACGACGTCTTCGTGTGTCGGGTTGGTGGTCAAGACGATGATGCGTTCGCCGACATTAAAGTTTGGCTGCACGCTGAGGATTTCTTCGATCATTGCGCCGCCGCTGCGGCCTTTTGATTCCCAGGCAACGATGATCCGCGCCGCGTGCTTGAGCCGCTCCCAGCTCTGGCGGATCTTGATGCTCGAAGGCAGACGCACATGCTCCATTTTTAGATGACTGAGCTGGGTCGTGACCAAACCCCAGGTCCACGTCTGATCATCCATTAGGACTAGGACCTCGTTGAATTTCTGGGCCGCCTGGGCGGTCTTGGCGAGGGTAGCGGTCGTGGTTGGGTTTCCTATCGTCATGATCTTGCCTCCAGGCTTCTCTATCGTCGCAACCGGTGCTAAAGTTGACTGCTTTTGTCTAGGTGACTGGTAATACGACTTTTTTTGCTAAAGCGGGACGACATGCTGGAGCGTAACCAGGCGTTGATCATCGGTCATGGGGCGATTGGCGTGGCATTATACGGACGCCTGGTTCGCCTCGGACTCACCGCGGGCTTTGTCGGGCGTCAGGGGCCAATGGCCTACCGGGCTAGGTTTGCCGGTGCGCCACCGGTGGATGCGCCGCGGCTCGAGCTTGATTCGCCGCAGCTGGTGCTAGCCGTCGTTGCCGTTAAAGCCTTCGACCTAGAAGCGGCTTTGACCTGGACCGCGCATCTGAAGGGCGGCACCATCGTCTGGCCCGTTAGTAACGGTGCGGTTGCCGCCCTGGTCGAAGCGGCTGCGGCAAAGCGTCCGGATTTACACTGGCGTCTAGGTTACTGCACGTTTGGCGTTACGGCACTGGGGCCGGCCTCGTACCAGGCGGGATCGCAAGGCGGCGAGCTAGGCATCGGCCCTTTAAATGGTGATGCTGGACCGTTGCCGGTGGAGCAGGATTGGTTGGGTCGCGAGGCGTTGTTTCGCTGGCATCCGCGCATCCTGTGGATGCATCGACGTAAATGGTTGTTTAACACCGTGATCAATACGCTTGCCGCGACAAAGCGGCGAGCCCATAACGGCGAGCTGCTTGGCGATCTGCCGATGCTCGCGGCGGTCTTCAGTGAAGCTCTACGACTGGGGCACCAGCTCTGGGGGCCGTGGCCCTTGCCGCGTGACGAGCTCTATGCGGCGCTGCTGCAGTTGATCGAGGCGACCGCTGATAACGAAAACTCCATGGCGCGCGATATGCGACTAGCGCGGCCGACCGAATCGTCCTTCCTAGCTGGACTGGCTACAGACGAGCGCGCTTACCCGTTGCTGACGAGCTTGCACCGGCAGATTGCCGCTATGGCTGGTCATGCATCCAGCAAGAAAGGTTGAGCCTATGACCGCCCAAGACCAACGCTATCTTATCGCCGGTTGTGGCTACGTCGGCTCGGAGTTGGCGCAGGTACTGGCGCAGGCTAATGCCGGGGTGGTTTATGCGTTGCGGCGCTCAGCCGTGGCGCCTGCGGCTAACGCCCGTATCTCCTGGCTGGTCGGTGATCTCGTGCATGAAGGTGGCGCTGAACTGCCGCGAGATTTGGACGTAGTTTTTTATACCGCCGCACCTGATGGCTCGACCATCGAGGCGTACGATGCTGTGTATCAACGCGGCCTCAGCCGCATTCTCAACCACCTGGAACGCACCGGACGTCCTGGAGCGCGCTTGGTGTTGACGTCGAGCACATCGGTCTACGGTCAGAGCGCTGGCGAATGGGTCGATGAAGATGCGGTGACGGCGCCGACCTTGGCGAGCTCTAAGCTCATTCTCGCTGGCGAGGCATTGCTCAGGCCGCAGGATATTGCCGTTCGCCTAGCAGGGATCTATGGACCAGGTCGCACCTCATTGATCGAGGGGGTGCGTCACGGCACGATGACCTTTAACCCGCAAATTAGTGCCTACACCAATCGCATCCACCAGGCTGATGCCGCGCGGATCCTTGCTCACGTCGCCGCTCTTGCGGCTCCCGCCCCAATCTACAATGGTGTCGACTCCGTCAGCGCCACGCGCTTTGAAGTTGGGACCTGGTTGGCCGAGCAACTTGGCACAAAGTTACACCTCACCACGGGGGCCGAGGCCTCGTCCA
The DNA here is from genome assembly GCA_903928445.1 of uncultured Pseudomonadota bacterium. Taxonomy (GTDB): domain Bacteria; phylum Bdellovibrionota_B; class Oligoflexia; order Oligoflexales; family CAIYRB01; genus CAIYRB01. The sequence goes on from CAIYRB010000004.1 coordinate 14,964, forward strand.
CGCTCAGAGGCCACAAGCGCTGTTCGAATCAGCGTCTTGTGGCCTCTGGCTACCTTTTTCTCTATCCCAGCTATCGCGATGGCTATAGCGCCTTAATGCGAGGGCGGGAGTAGTGTCCCGCCCTCAGGCCTCAGTCAGGCGGTTTAGTGCGCGACGCCGGTCGGTGTGATCGTGACATCGACGCGACGATTTTTCGCGCGGCCCTTGGCGGTCTTGTTGGAACCCAGTGGTTGCTCATCGCCCATCCCAGAGATCTGGGCAAAGGTTACGTTGCTGGCCTGACCAAGGTTCGCCTGAAGGTAGGTCTTGACCGCTTCGGCCCGTTCTAGCGACAGCTTTTTATTCAAGCTGGCTTTGCCTTTGCCATCGGTGTGACCGATGATGCTGACGCTCACTGGACTGAACCCGGCGATCACATCACGAACTTTGTTTAAAAGAGCGTAGTCATGCGTCTTGATGTTTGCCGATCCCGAGGCAAAGTCCAGGCCTTTAAGGCGAAGGATGATGTTATTGCCTTGTTGCATGACGTCGGCTTCTTTGGCGGTAAACCCGGATTTGACGCCTTTGATCCGGTCTTGAAAGGCCTTTTGTGCTTCCAGATTGCTGGCTTCGTTGCGGGTGGCGGCTAGTGCAGCGGCCGTTGCTTGTAGCTCGGTGCGGGTTTGGTCCAGAGCGCTTTGGGTGGCGGCGATGCGTTGTTCTTCTGCTTCGCGCTGCAGGACGATGGCTTCACCATTTTTCGAACCGGTGGCTTTTGATTCGCGGGTCACTTTTAACAGATGATCGGCGTCGCCGGTCATAACGCTGCGCAGATGATCCAGCCCGGCAATATCTTGCCGATGGTTGCTGATATAGTCGCTGCTGGCGCGCGCTTTATCGTTAAACGCGCCGAGCGTGCTGCGGGCGTAGCTGGCGGCACCCTCCTTTTCGGCAAGCTCCTTGGTGGTTAAAGCTTGGCCGAGGTAGGTACGTTTGAGCGCGGTGAATTCCGCGGCGCGGAACTCATTTTCGAGCTTGCCGCGCTGCTTAAGCGCCGCAGTCTTATCATTGCCTTCGATGTCTGCGCTGACGCTGCGTAGGGCCTCGTCGGCTTTGCGAAAGTCGGTGCCAACGACACTTGGCGCGTTGGCCTTGATAGCGTCTTCACGAGCCTGCAGCACGCCGGGCAGTGCTTCTTGACCGATCTTGGTAAAGTCGGCGGCACGGTCGAACTCGCCGCGGGCCTTCGCCAATTCCTTGAGGATCTTTTCGTCGGGTTTGTTTTCGCTGCGCAGTTGGGTGGCCTTGACTAGGTCCTCGCTACCGGCCTTGAAGTGCTTGGGTGACAAAACGTCGGCGTGCTCAGCGAGCAAGGCATTGCGCTGGGCATCAACTTTGCTGATCTCAGCAGAGGCATTGGCATCAGCGGGGTAAGAATCAACCGGCGTGTGCTGGCAGCCTTGGAAGTAAGCAGAAAGAGCGACAACTACTGATCCCAGTTTTAAATTCAGTCCCATAGTAAAACCTCGGTGAGCTGTTAGCTTAGCATCTAGGAGCAATGCAATACCGGTGCCATCTTAGATGATTGGTCTAGTGCGCCGAAACCATGGGTGATTGTCGTGGATTGCAGACGGATGAGGTCCCGCTGATGCTTCTCATGTAGGTGATCTGCTACAGTTTGATGGTTTTATGAGACGACGTTCTGCATAGAGAGAAGGTGTTAGGCCATTGATGTACATCATTCCGCTCTTCCGCTCTTCCGCTCTTCCGCGTTTTGCATAGAAGAGTGCGCCCCCGACCTCATGCTCAACGCTGAAGCGCTGAATTTTAAAGCCTATGCGTGGATGTTCCGCATGGCATAATTAAAGGCAAAATATTTATAAATGTCAGTCAACACCCCCCTTGCTTGAATTAATTTTAGCCTTAAGGTAGGGTCCTGCCGTCAGTATCGGGAGCCGCCTTTCACCCTGGTTCCTGGCGCGGCTGTTCAAAGGGGAGGTTAAGGTGCAAGGTGAACTCAGTGGCGTCACAGCCAGCCCGCTCAAGTCGTTGTTCGCCGACGATGAGATCATCGCCGACATTCTGCCGGTATTCGTGCAGAACATGCCGCGCTACGTCAGCAACTTGCGCGACTCCGTGGAGCGTCGCGATTGGGTGGCGAGCGCCAAGATCTGCCACGACCTCAAAGGCACCGCGGGGGGCTATGGCTACCCGCAGATCGGCCAGGTGGCGCAAAATCTCGAAGAGGAGATTAAAGGTCGTTGTCAGTTGCCGGTAATCGAGAGCTATCTAGCCGATGCTATTACGCTATGTCACCGGGCAGTCCTAGGTCTTGGTTGCTAGACGAACACACCGGAGTCGTTGCGGCCAAGCGGCGTAGGAGGCGCTCCCGCTGCAGCGTTGACCGCGCCGCCTCCAAGATCTTGAAGGGTCCAGCGGTCTTGGGGATGAACGAGCGCACCGACTCCGGACACCGCGATTCCCAGTTGGTTGCGTGCAGATCGTGACCGCTCACCAGGATGACCGGAACCTCGGAGCAGAACATATCGATGCACTCCGCCAGCTCGTCACCGCGGATGCAGCCCATGTAGACATCGATGATCGCCAGATCAAAGTCCTTAATGCGGGCAAACGGCCCGAGGTCGAAGATCGAGGCATAGTAGGTCGGCATAAAGCCAAAGCGCCGCGCCGTCGCTGATAACAGTGCGCCAAAATACGGATCATCATCCAATATGAGCAACCGATCTTGCGGCCTTGGCGGTGCGGCCAGTTGTGGCTTCATCCTAAATCCTCCTGCGGCGAATCGCCTAATTCAGGTTCGCTGCCTTGGCGACGGGCCACTGCTGGCTCACAAGCCCAAGGGCACAGTCGAGGATGGCATGGGGACCTGAGGTCTTGTTCATAAAACGTCGGATGCAGGTTGGCCATGCTTTCTGCTCCCGTTCAGCGATGTCGGCGCTGCTGATGACGATCACCGGCAGGTGAGAAAAAAAGACGTCGACGTATTCTGCGATCTCCGAGCCTTTGAATGATTCCAAGTAGTAGTCGAGAATGACGACGTCGTAGTCGCGCAGGGAGGCAAAAGAAGGCATGTCAGCAAGCGATGCAAAGGTCGAGACCGGTACACCCTGAGCCTCGCAGATGACGCGAAAAAGCGAGCGAAACCACTCATCATCATCGATCAAAAGCACCCCCTTTTTGCAGCTTAAGGCCGCTTGTGCATGGACTGCCGAGTGGTCATTAGCGTTGCTTGCTAAGTAGTTCATAATGGCCTCGCTGCCTATAGTGATGCATGGATAGCTATGCTATCAGCAAGAATCGTTCCAAGATCCTGAGCGAACCAGCTGGTCGTGATCCGGCCGCTCGGCCGAAAAAAAAACTGTAGTGATCGCCCTACAGGTGTCGCGTTTAAAGTCCACTTCGGCGGCCAAAAAGCGACTATATGAGGCGGGCATAAGACTTGCAGAAGGTTCTCATCGTCTCGCTATCTAGTGGACGCGCCAAATTAACCACGCAGCGACCGCGTCAGTTTGTGTTGCTGCAGGAGACGTGATGATGTCAGAAATCTCGGTGTGGCATGACTTTGGTTTAGGAGTCATGACAGGACTCAGCTATAGCGTCGCCGCAGCTGGGGCTGCGTTCCTCTGCGCCATAGTGTGGGTGAAGATGCAGAGCTTGCTGCAGGGGACGCGGCGGCGGTTACAGAGCGCAACAAATCCTGCGGCTGAGTTCCTTGAGCTGACGCATGGCGTCGCCGCGATCTTGCGGCTTGGCCAGCTCCGCCTGGCGCGCCAAGTCGGCCAAAGCAGCAAAACCATAGGTCGCCGCATCGCCGCTAAGCCGGTGCGTCAGCCGCAAGATTTGGCGCTCTTCGCCTGCCCGTACGGCTTGCTCCAAGGCTCCCAACGCCGCCGGTAAGCCTTTGATGTAGGACTCAACCAGCGGTCCAAGCAGAGTATGCCTGGCATATCTGGACCTTGTCGTCTCTAGCGAGTCAGCTCCTCCGCTCACCGAAAACTCCCCTTATCAAAACCATAGCGATGCATGAGGCGGTAGATATCGGCACGGTAGCGTCCAGAGATCCTCGCGGCCTCGGAGATATTGCCGCCACTAATGGTGAGCAGGTGTTCGAGATAGCTTTTTTCGAAGCACTGCTTGGCTTCCGTGAGCGGCATCGCGAACACGGCGCGACTGATCGTTTCGTCAGATGAAGCGGCACTTGCGCGTAGATTAAGGTGCTGGAAGATGTCGCTGACGCTTAGCTCATCGTCACTCGACAACACGACCGCTCGCTCCAAGGCATTTTGTAGCTCACGGACGTTGCCAGGCCAGTCGTAGGCCATCATGCGCGCCATCACTGAAGCACTCGGCGGTCGCACATTCTTAGCAAAGCGCTGATTGAATTGGCGCAGGAAGTGGCTGGTCAGAGCCGGGATATCCTCGATGCGGTGGCGCAGCGGCGGGATCCGGATGACGACCACCGATAGGCGATAATAGAGATCTTCGCGAAAGCGCTTACTTTTGGCTTCATCAAGGATATCGCGGTGAGTCGCGGCGATGACTCGGGTGTTGATCGTGAGCGGCATGCTCGAGCCGATCGGCGTCACCTGACGCTCCTGTAGCACGCGCAGCAGTTTTGTCTGCAAGGCCAGCGGCATATCACCGATCTCATCGAGCAGCAGCGTGCCGTTGGTGCAGACTTCAAAGATCCCTTTGCGGTCGGTCTTGGCATCGGTAAAGCTGCCGCGTTTGTGGCCAAACAGCTCGGATTCTAAGAGCTGCTCGGGAATGGCACCACAGTTGATGGCATTGAACGGCTCAGCCGCGCGCGGGGAGGTCTGGTGAATAGCGCGCGCAACGACCTCTTTGCCCGTCCCTGATTCACCCAGGATCAACACCGTCGAGTCGACATTGCGGATCTTATCGATCATCGCCAGCATCTCTTTGATCGCTGGGCTGTCGCCAACCAGGCCGATGGTTTTGCGTGTCTCGGGATCGAGTAGCGGGCCTTTCGCTGCGGGCTTTAAGTGCGCGGTGATCTCGGCAAGGATCTTTTCGGGCTCTGTGCCTTTGGTGAAGAAACTCGTCGCACCGCGGCGCATGCACTCGACGGCCTTCTCGATCGAGCCATGCGAGGTGAGGATGAACACCTTGGTCGATGGCGTGACCTTAAGCACGAATGGCAGGCCACCAATGCCCTCTTCGTCGCCTAATTGCAGATCGAGCAGGACCGCATCGAAGTAGTATTGGGTGAGGAGGTCTTTGGCTGTCTTCAAGTCGTGGCATGAATGGGCGATGAATCCCGCAGCTGTCAAAAAAGTCTCGTAGAAGCGAGTAATCGACTCGTCGTCATCGACCAAAAGAACCCGGCCTAGGTATTTACTTCCCGCCATAGCGACAAAAGCCTTTTTTCTAACGGACCGAATCAAATTCAATGTGCGCCATCCTAGCCGTGTCGGGCGACGATGTCGGCAAAAATCGGCAGCTTGCGAAGTTATTTGACGAACTCTAGGCAAAAGCGGTACCCAGAGCCCTAGGTTAAGAGGCTGTCCGCAAATTCCGTGTCTCCATACTTCCGCGCCTCGGTGCGCTTGATATTGCGACGTGGCGCCGCCATTTGGCATGTATCCTGCAGATTTTGCTGTCTTTGGTAAATGCGATGGGGAGCTTCCGCCATGAGTCAACTTAGTCAAGGCCTGTGTTTGGTCGGTAAACGCATCTTGGTCGTCGACGATTCTCCGGATATCAGCGTGATTTATGCGCGTATCCTGCAGCATGAGGGCGCCCAGGTGGACACCGCATCGGGGGTGCTCGCCGGCATGGACTTGACGCGGCAGCAAAGCTACGACGCGGTCCTGATGGACTTAGAGATGCCTGAAATCGGTGGCTTGGCCGGAGTGGCCATGCTGCGCCAGGATGGCTACCGTGGCTTGGTGCTGGCCTTGACCGGGCACTCTGCGCCAAGCATCCAGGCCACGGGGATGGCGCAAGGGTTTGACGGATTTATGGTGAAGGACGGCGATTGGGGTGGACTGATCGACCACATCAGTCGCCTGTTGAACTAGGCATCTGCCGGCCGCAACGTGCGGCTTGGAGCCGGCAGATCAGCGGCGCTTAGCACAAATCCAGAATCGGAATGTCTTGACTGCCGGCCTCGCTGCTTAGTGGGCGGCCTATGAGCGTTTCAGCCACGCGCAGATAGACCTCAGCCAGTTCCACCAAGGTCTTAGCCGGGACGACCGGCACCGGACCTTCGCCCTTAAATCCTTGGGCGAGTAAATAGCGCCGGACGATCTCTTTATCCAGCATCTCGGGCCCTTCCCCGCTGGCAACCCGCGTCGCATAAGTCGCGGCGGTCCACAGGCGGCTGGAGTCTGGAGTGTGAATCTCATCGATCACCGTAATCGTTCCATCTTTAGTGCGCCCAAACTCATATTTGGTGTCGACGAGCAGCCAGCCCACGCGGGCAAAGACCTGCTGGCCATGGGCAAAAAGCCGCAGGGCCAAGCCGCTGATGTCGCTCCATTCGGCCTGGGTGACGACGCCAGCGGCGATGAGCTCGGCTGGAGAGGTGTTTTCGTCGTGTTCAAAGGCCGCGGCCTTGGTCGTTGGCGTGATGATCGGCCGCGGCAGGCGGTCGTGGGCTTTGAGGCCTTCGGGCAGCTGTTCGCCGCAAAATAGCCGCTCGCCAGCCGTGTAGGCCCTGAGCATGCTGCCCGCCAAGTAGCCGCGAACGATGACTTCGACTTTAAACGGTACGGCTTTTTGCGTCCGCAGCACGCGTTCATGCGGGCGGCTCAGCAGGTGGGTAGGGACCACCTTTTTGGCTTCTTCCAGCCAAAATTCAGAGATCGCCGTGAGGATGGTTCCCTTATACGGGACCATGCCGATCAGTTTATCGAAGGCGGTCAAGCGGTCGGAATGAACGATCAACAGTTCGTCGCCGACGGCGACCACATCGCGCACTTTGCCGGTGTAAGTCGGGCAGCCGCGGCTGGCCAAGGCGCTGATCTGGTCCTTGGTCAAGCCTTGGTAGGACTGTTCGCAAGTCGCTGTGGGTGATGGATTGGCCGCTAGCTGACGAAGAAGGTCTTTGATCTTGGGCATGCTTCAGTCCTGCGTTGACAGTGGCTTGAGGACCTTTGGCATAGCTTAGCGATCAGGATTTTTCAACGGCTCGATCCTTTTAGTCATCTCCATGATTCGAGGGCAGCCGCGTGCAGGCGACAGGGGCACCGGAGTCGTCGACCAAGCCTTTGTCACTTCCGGGGCAGGCCGCCGGTGATGGGCCGCCAAGGGTAAGGCTGGCGATCCAGTCGTTGACATAGGTGGCGCGCTTACGGACGATCCCGCTGTGGCTAGCGCCAGGCTGAATGCACAGACTCAAGTTGGCTTTGTCCTGACGCAGGCGATCGATGGCACAGGCCATGCGGACCGGTACCAAGGCGATGTCCTCGGTGCCGTAGGCTAGCAGCAGAGGCACTTTGGCCGCCGCGGCATCAAGATGCGGGCGTTCAGACTTGTAACGAGCGACCCATTTCTGACAGGTGTGGTTGCCCATGCAGGGGATGATGTCGGCGATCGCCTTTGGCGTGACAGCCCACTGAAATTCCGTGGTAAAAAGGTCCCGTACGGTCGTTCCCATAGCCTCTAGCTGGGGCTGCTTTGGGGTCCAACAGGCGGTGTTGACGAAGGCCTTGATCTGGTCGCGAAGCTCCGGCTTAAAGGGGTCCAAGGCGTGCTCTGGGCCGTCATAGAGATAACCCGCAGTGTAGTGGTACCAGATGGCTGCGCCGTTCGGGATATTCGGCGTGGTCGCAATCGGATATTGATTGGCGACGGCAAAGATGGCGCCAAACGCTTCTTGGTTGATCCATAGCGGCGCATAGGTGACCACGGCGGCGATGTTGCCGTCGACGCCGTAGCTACTGGCGAGGGCCAGGGAGGACAGTACGCTGTGACCGCCTTGAGAGTGTCCGACCAAGACCACATCGTTGGTGAAGGCGCTGGGTAAGAGCTGGCGCAGGGCTCTGCCACCATCGAGTAAGCTGCGACCAACATCAGCCGCCACGGCGTAGCCGCTAGGCGGATTATCTTGAGCGCCAAAATTGGCATAGCCAGCGTAGTCTGGGGCGATCGCGGCGTAGCCACCACCGACCAAAGGCAAGGCCATAGCAAGGAAGTCTGGCTGTACCGTAGCTGCTTCAGGAGAGTTAAGCGACGGGGGGCAGGCTGCGGCTTGACCGCGACTGCCGCGCCCGACGGCGATGACCGGCAGTTTGGCGGCGCGGGGTGTGGTCGGGATATAAACTGTAGCGACGGAATAGCCCGGGATGGGTTGCGGCTGAGTCGGGCGCTCGGTGCGGTAGAGGACGCGGTAGATCCGTGCGCCGCTGGTAAACGCATCGCCTTCGTAGCCGACGGCGCGGGCCCTAGCGTCGAGGTCTGTGGCGCTGACCTCCTCGTCAAACGTGCATTTTATGATCGCGCCTTTGCTCTCAGGGAGCGTTCCAGGTGGGCCATAAAGTGTCTGCGCGGCATCGGAGCACGGATTGCTAGGTAAGAACGCTGACGAAGCGGCAAGCGGCTCGTCCTCCTTCGTGCTGCTTAGGCTGGTTTTGCAGGCGGAGTTGACTAGCAGCAGCGAGCAAAAGGCGATCAGCTTACGCACGGGACACTCCAAATCTCGATAGGTTTAGATGTCATCATACTACAAGGTTATGCGGTCGATCGAAACTCTTACGGGTGTCAACGGGCGACGGCGTCGGCCTTCTTGCCTGCAAGTCCCAAGGCCTGAGCCCGCTTTTCCTTTAGCTCCCAGTAGGCTTTGATGATAAGTCCGGCGATCGGCGCGGCTTGTTTACCGCCGCCGCCGACGGTATCGTGCTCGCTGACGACGGCGACGGCGATTTCTGGTTTATCGACCGGCGAGAAGGCGGCAAACAGCGCGTGTTCGCGCCAGCTGATGCTGACGTCCTTTTGATTTTTACCCATGTTTTTGCTGAGGCTGACGGCCTGAGCCGAGCCGGTTTTGCCGGCCACGGTGTGACCGGGAACATCGGCTTTCTTGCCGGTACCTTCTTTGTCCATGACCACTGCCATGAGCCCCTCCTTGACCAGTTGGAAGGTCTGGGGACTGATATGTGCCGTGCTGCGAAGCAGGTCGGGCTCTTGCATCAACGTCGTCTCGCCATTTTGGTTGATGACTCGTTTGACGAGGAAGGGGCGCCAGACATGGCCCTCGTTGCCGATGGTGGCAAACAAATTGGTTAGCTGCAGCGGGGTCATGCCGTCATAACCCTGACCGATGGCGACGCTTGGGGTTTCACCGGTGCTCCATGGTACGCGGTAGGTGAGCTTCTTCCAGGCCGTGGTGGGGATGAGTCCGGCTTGCTCGAAGTTGAGCTGGAAGCCGGTCTTTTGGCCCAGGCCAAGCATCTGCGCATACTTGGCGATGCGGTCGACACCGAGGTCGACGCCGAGGTTGTAAAAGAATACATCGCAGGACTTCATCAGGGCCCGGCGCAGATTGACCGTGCCGTGGCCGCGGTGCTCCCAGCAGCGGAAGGTTTGGCCGCCGAGGGTGTAGTGGCCAGGGCAGAAGAAGGTGGTATTGGCGTCGATCAGACCTTCCTCAAGGCCGGCGATGGCGACAACCGCCTTATAGGTCGAACCGGGCATATAAACGCCGCCGGTGGTCTTGTCGAGAAAGGGCTTAAACGGATTGGCGACCAGTGACCGGTACTTTTCTTCGCTGAGCCCACCTTGATAGACGTTTGGGTCGTAGCCAGGTTCGCTGACCATCGCCAGGACTTCGCCATTTTGCGGGTTGAGCACGACCACGGCGCCGTTTTTGCCACGAAAGGCTTCCTTTGCGGCGCGTTGTAGGTCCAAATCGATCGTCAACAACAAGTCATCGCCAGGTGTTGCTGGGACCAGAGGCAATTCCAGTGCCGTCCTTTCGGTTTGATCGACCTGCCTGCCAAAGGCATCGACTTGAATGAGCCGGTTGCCGCGCTTGCCACGTAGGTACTTTTCCCACCGGGCTTCAAGGCCCTGTTTGCCGACCAGGTCGCCAGGGCGGTAGGGGTGGTCTTGCGCCTCCTTGGCGTTAGCGGCTGGATTATAGCCGCTGGCAAGCAACTCGTTTTTGCTGATTTCGCCGAGATAGCCGACCATATGCGACGGCGTTTCGGCTTTGTAATCGCGCCTGGGTGCGACGGCGATATCGATGCCCGGTAAAAATATTTTATTTGATTGGATGGTCGCGACCTCGTGCAGCGAGAGGTTGCGTTTGAGGTTTACCGGTAGGTACTTCGGCTGGCCGCGGCTCAGCCACAAGCGATGTTCGAAGGTGGCTGCCGGCAGGTGCAGCAGTCGTCCGAGGATCTTAAACGTCATCTCGGTGTCATGCACGTATTGCGGGATGTAAACCAAGTCGAAGTAGGGGCGGTTGCCGAGCACCACCTGACCATTGCGGTCAAAGATGAGGCCGCGCGGGGCGGGAATTTCGATCGGCTGGATGCGGTTGTTTTCGGCGATCTGCTTGTATTGTTCACCTTTGTAGATCTGGACGTACCAAAGGCGGATCATCAGCAAGCTGGTGACCAAGAGAAAGCCGCAATTGGCCCAGAGAAAACGGCTTTCGACGATGCGCCGTTCGGCTTGAAAGATGCGCCGCATTAATCGTCCTCAGCGGATGTGCCGCGGCCGATATAGCGTCGGCACAGCAGCATGCCAATCGCCACCGCTAGCGGCAGTCGGCACAATTGGACAAAGAGGTAGGTCCAATTGAACGGACGGCTGCCAGCATTGATCGCCAAGACAAAGGTCTCAAAACCGATGACGCCGATTTGGGCGCCACTGTAGGTCAGTAACCAGGGCAGCCCGTGGCGCCAGGACAGGGTCCCTCGCGTTAGGTAGATGACGCAGGCAATGACCCAGTAGACGCACAGGTAAAGGCCGGCCGGGGCCGTGGTGTGGGTTTCCAGCATCAGCGCCGAGATGGCGACGAAAATCATCGCCCGCGGCATCTTTTCGACGACCAAGATCGTCACCAGCCACGGGGTCATCAGATCGATCGCCACCAGGGACCCCGTGATACTCGGCAGCACCGTGCCGTGGAGGGCGCCGATAAACAGTAGCAGCAGGACATCCCACCAGAGCCGGCCGGTGTGGGGGCGAAAGCGCAGATAGCTCCGCACCTGGGCCCAGTTCAACCGCAAACTATCAGTGGATAGGTCGATCATCGGGTTTGCATGTCGATCGCCCGCTCCGTCCATTCAGGACCGGCGATGGCGGCGATCTTCTCCAGCTCCGGGTCAAGATTCAGGATGACCATGACCTCTTCGAGTCGGCGGTGGTCCACCCAAGGCTCGACGGTGACGGATTGCGCGACGTTTTCGGTCTCGTAGGTGATGCGCATGACCCGGCCGACCGGTAGGCCCTTGGGGAAGCCGCCGACGATGCCCGAGGTGATCAGCGTGTCGCCGATGCGCATTTCGATGCGTTTGTGCAGCTGCAGCGTGCATTGGCTATGGGCAAATCCAGACAAGACACCGCGCACCCGGGTGCGCTGCAGCAGCACGTCCAGGTGAAAGTCGGAGTCAACCAGCAACTGCACATCGGCGAAGTGCTGCCCGACGCGAATGATCTTGCCGACGACGCCGTCGGCGGCGACGACTGGCATACCGACGCGAACGCCGTCGCCCTTGCCCCTGGTGATGCGGATCGACTCGAATTGCGACAGGTCATCGTGTCCGATCACCTCAGCCGCCAGCAGCTTCTTCTCGGAGCGGCCGGAGAAGCCGAGGAGGCGGCGCAGGCGATCGTTCTCCTGGACCTGCTCGTCGTAGTCGAGGATGCGCGACTGCAGGCTGGCTAGATGCCCCCGGAGCATTTGGTTCTCATCGGCCGCAGTGCTGAGGTTGACGTAATGCCGCCAGGTCTTGTGCAGCCCACTCGCCAGCCCATGCCAGACGCGCTCGGCTGGATACAGGGCATCCTGAAGCAGTAGCAGCGCCGGTCGGGGATTTTGCCAAGCTCGCAACGAGGTCGAGAAAAACACGAACGGCGCCAGCAATGCACTAACAAGTAGCACCAGTCCCAAAAGTTTTTTGGAGCGGTCGCCCACGGCGGTCCTCACGGTCTTTATGATCGGCCTAGGCCTTTCACTTTATCACCACCTAGCAATTGTGCTAGAGGATAAGCATAGCATCCTTAAGGGCCGGGCTTGGTCGCGGCCGCAAGACATAAGTTTTTCTCACGGAAGAGAGGCGACAGCGATGGTCGGGATGAATAGAAAACTCAGCGCCGGTGTCGACGGCGATAAGCTGTCAAAGAATTTCTGGACCTACGCGGTCCTGTTGTCGGCCCTTGGGGCGATGACCTTTTTTGGCGTCTGCGATCCCACCGGCAAGAAGTTCGGCCGAGGTGGCTCGTCGAGCGGGGCGGCCGCGACGGTCAGCGGCGATAGCATCAGTCGCAACGAGTTCCAGCGGGCCTATGGCCGCATCTATCAGCAGTACCAGCGGATGTATCAGGACGCCTTTGATCCTGCACAGATGCGCCTGGCCCACTCCGTGCTGAGTCAGCTGGTCGAGGACCATGTCTTATACAACAAAGCCGTGGAGCTTGGCCTCCGCGCGTCCGACACCGAGATTGTCCAGCTCCTGACCAAGGAGGAAAGCTTTAAGGGGGAAAGCGGCAAGTTCTCGGAGGAGATCTTCAACCGCTACCTCGAGAGTAATGCCTACACCGAGGCCTCGTTCATGGACGAGATCCGCCGCAGCGTGACCCTGCAAAAGTTTCGCCGCTTCGTCGCAGAAACCGCCGTGGTCTCCGATAAGGCCGCCGAGCTTGACTATAAGTTAGCGGAAACCAAGCTGGATCTGGAATACCTCAAACTCGACCCGCAGACCCTCACGGTAGCCGTGGCCGCCGCCGACATCGACAAACTGCTGGCCGACGTCAAGGGCCAAGCCCGGGTCAAAGAGGCCTTTACCGCCAATGCCAAAGACTACAACCGGCCGGAGCAGGTCGATGCTCAACATATCTTGATCAGCTTCAAGGGCGCGCGCAACGCCACCGCTGACGCTGCTAAGCGCGACAAGGACGGGGCGCGCAAAAAGGCCGAGGAGGTCTTAGCTCAGGTCAAAAAGCCTGGCGCCGACTTCTCGGCGCTAGCTACGGCCAACACCGACGAGCCTGCTGGCAAGACCAAGGCCGGTGCGCTCGGCTGGTTCAGCCGCGAAGCCATGGATAAAGCCTTTAGCGACGCCGCCTTTGCCCTGACCAAGGGGCAGATCAGCGGTATCGTCGAGACACCTTTTGGCTTTCATATCATCAGGGTCCAAGATAAGAAGCCGGAGCTGAAGCAGACCTTGGAGCAGGTGCAGCGTAGCATCGCCGAAACCCTGCTGGCTAAGGACAAGCGGCCCGAGCTGGTGCAATCGCAAGCGCAACAGATCATGACTGCGCTCCAGGCTAATCAGCCGATAGCGCCCCTTCTCGCAGCCGCTAAAACGACCTGGGCTAGCACCGGCGAGATCCAGGCCGACGCTCGCTATCTGCCCGGCATCGGCTCCAGCAAGGACGTCAGCGATGCACTCGTGGCCCTCAGCAAGCCGGGGCAGCTCTACCCAAAGGTGGTGGATGTCCGTGGCAACCTCTATATTTTGCGGCTAAAGTCGCGCCACGAGCCGGATATGGCGAAGTTTGGTCAGGACAAGCGTCGTGAGGCTGAGCAGGCGCAGCAGTATGCACAGGGTCAGAGCCTGTTCTCCACTTACCAAAAGCAATTCCTTGCTGATGTTAATCTGCAGAAGAAGGTCTGGTTGAACCCAGATTTGTTGGCCCTAGATGAGCCAAAATCAAAGGACGGCGCCGGGGGCTGAGCATGGTCGTCCTGATCGTTACCAAGACGACCAATTACGAACTCCACGGCGCGGTGGTTGAGGCCAAGGTGGCGCAGGGTCGGGTGCACCCCGATGCCTTGACGCGGCTAAAGGTGGCGCATAACGACCACTATGCGTCGCTAGCTTCCTTGCATAAAGCCCTTGCCAGCAACGGCGTGGCGTGGGATGAGGTCAGCCGGGACTTTCCACGCCCGTGGAGCAAAGCCTACGATTTGGTGCTCACCGTCGGTGGCGATGGCACCTTGCTTGCCGCCACGCATCAAATGGCCGCCGGCGGTCTGGTCGCCGGCATCCGCTCGTCGCTGTCCAGCGTCGGCTTTTTGTGCTGTGCAAGCCCGGCCGAGGTCGCCGCTCTAGTCAAAGCCATTGCCGCGGGTAAACTCGAGGCCTCCGCGGCGCACCGGGTCAAGGCGCAAGTGACGCGCAGTGATGGCGGTGGCACGTTTGAGACCGAGCCGGTGCTCAATGATTTTCTCTATGCCAACGCCAGTCCCGCCGCGACGACGCGCTACCAGGTCGATTTTAAGGGCGGCCGTGAAGCACACCGGTCCAGTGGGCTATGGGTGGCCACCGCCACGGGATCCACGGCAGCCATTCTGGCTGCTGGCGGTGAGCGTCGGCCCGCTGGCGAAGCCGCGTTTCAGTTTCGCTTTCGCGAATTGTACAAACTCGGTCTCGACATCCCGACCATTGAAGGTGGGTTGTTTGATCCTGACCACGAGCCACTGGAGATCGAGAATCGCTGTCCCCAAGCGATCCTAGCGACCGATGGACAGCACGGCTGCATCGAGTTGGGTTATGGCGACACGGTGCGCTTTTTACGCGCGCCAGCGATCCAATTGGTGCGCCGCTTCAATAGTTGATGGATAGATGCTGCGGCGCTGACTTTAGGCTTTAGGCTTTAGGCTTTAGGCTTTAGGCTTTCAGCCGTTGGATTGTCAGGCCGGCCACGTGAACTGTCTCGTCACCTCAACCTCAAAACAGCGGCACATCCGCCGGGTCGTCGGAGAGCGCATGACTTCGCGCCAGCGCCTGCATCGCCTAAGCAGGCATTCTCAACTTTCACACAACTGCGCCACCTACTGTCGCATATCTGCGACAGCGCTCAGCTAGCGACGACCGTGTCGATGCCCAAAGATTGCCGAACTCTAAGCCGCACATCGTATCTGGCACGAAGATTGCTTAAGAATTTGCAACAGCGTCGAATGTGGCGCACGCATCATCATGGAGGATTGCAACATGCTTTATTATGCACTGGTGTTTCTTGTGCTCGCCATCGTGGCTGGCGTGTTTGGCTTCGCAGGGATCGCTGGGGCTTCAGCATGGATAGCTCAGGTCCTATTTGCCGTGTTCCTGGTCGCGTTGATCGTGTCGGTTTTAGCGAATGCAATGCGCGGCAAGCGGCCGATTTAAGGCGCAGGATTTGCAATGGGTCGGGTTACGTTACCACTAACGGAGGGTGCTTTATGAATTGGGAACAAGTTGAGGGGCAATGGAAAGAAGTCAAAGGATTGATTCGTGAGAAATGGGGCAAGATCACTGACGACGATTTGACGGCTATCGCTGGTAAGAAAGACCGACTGCTCGGCAAAATACAGACTCGCTACGGCCATAAAAAGGAAGCCGCCGAGGCGGAGCTAGATAAATTTATCGCGAATGTGAAAATGAAAAACTGATCTGCATTTAGGTGGGAGGTGCTCGGTCATGAAGCTGTCAACTCATTTACTGTTCGTAGCTGCGAGCTTCGGCTCTTGGATGCCGAGTCCTGCCATGGCCGAGGCCTCCATGTCCACTGCGGTTCAAGACGTACGGACCAAGGTTTATGAACTCTTTGGCAAGGACACCGCGACGGTGTCGTTTGAGCCCGGTAGGGCCAATATCCGCGAGGAGGAGCGGCGTAATCTTGCCGCGGTGGTTTCTGCAGTAAGGGCAGACGCCACCATCTCCGCAGCGGTTGTGGGCGCATGGTCCGATAAGGATTTTCCCGGCAACAAAGGCCAGCAGCTGAGCACCGCAGAACGACGCTTGGCCGATGAACGCGTCGCAGCGGTCAAAGACCTATTGATCAATCTAGGCGTGTCGTCCTTCGAGACCTATACCATGGCGGAAAGTGTCAGCTGGATGGGTCGGCTGTTTAATACCGACGATGCCAAGGTCAAAGGCGAGGGCCGTGTAGGTGACGCCAATGATCAGGTCGCGGCAGAGCTGGGTAAGGTCCTGCGCGATAAAGGTGGGCCTGGCAAGGCTGTGGTGATCATTAGACGCGCTGGCACGCTGATGGCGCATTGAGACTAGTTGGCCGCTGGCCCTAAATAAGCCAGCGGTGACTGGGCATCGGCAGGATCGGTATAGACCCTCCAGGTGTTGGCAAACGACGACTGGAACGTACGATGGGTCGCGGCGGAGCAATAGTAGCTATCGACGGCATTGGCATAGACCATATTGCCAAAGCGAACGGGGTCGGTGGCGAAGTGCTGCGCCATCTCCACGACCTTGGTATTGCCAGCCGCCTTCATGTCGGCCAGGAAGCTGGTGGCGAGGCGGTCGCGGGACGCAGCAAAGCTAGTCGCGTAGGTCTTCCACTCGGGAGTCGCAAGCGGCGCAGGCAGTCCTGGTGACTGCAGCCGTGGGATAAAGTACTCGGCTTGCACATAGGCCAAAAGACGCAGCAGGCTAAATCGAATAAGTTTAGTGTCCGCGTCTAACACTAGGCGCAGTGGTAAGCTGCTAGTTGGACCGATCCAGCAGGAAGGTACCTTCGTATTGGCGCCAAAGATCGCTCGTTCGGTCGTGGTGAAGGGTGTGCTGGCGCAGGCTTCGCTGCCGCCACCGATGACGATCTGACCGTTGCCGACCACGAAAAACAGTTGCAGCAGGCCCTTTGGCACGACGGCAAGGGTGGTCAACACGGCGTCGCGTGCGGCGGTGTTGTTGGTCGTGTTGACGATCGCCTTGCTGGTCGAAAGCGCGGTGATATAGTCCGGTAGCTTCGCTTGACTCATCTTGTCCGCGCCGCAAAGATTGGCGGTGTTGATGGCGGTGCTGCCGGTTGCTGCATCATCCAGGCTTTCGACGCTTGACCCGGTGTGCGGCTTGCATTGCCATAGCAGCAAACTGCCCAGGGCTAGACAGGCGAGGTTGGTCATCAATGCTGTGCGGCTTTTCATCGGCGGTTTTCCTTTACTCGTGACTCGCACCTTCTGGTCACCGTGCGTCCACCTCTTGCGATCATAGGAACCAAGGTCACTACGGCGTTGGGGACGGTGTAAGCTGTTGTAGTGGCGTCACAGGAGTGCCACCTTGAGCTGCCGCTGTTCCGAATTGATTGGTCGAGCTTAGGCCGCCGCCAGATTGGGGCGTGGTCGTGCTGCCGCCGGTCAGAAGCGGGATCAGACCGGTGGCGGCGCTGAGAATGGCGCCGCCGACAGAGCCGGCACCCATTCCTGGGATCAAGCTGATCAGCGGACTAAGTGCACCAAGGCCTGCGCTGATGAGACTGCCTGTGTTGTTGCCGGTCGTGGTGGGGCCTGGGTCCGGTATTGAGTTGGGAATGCAGTTTGTAGTGGACTGCAGCGAACCGATGGTGGTTCCGGTTCCAGCGGCATTGACGCTGTTGACGCCGTTGACGCCGTTGACGCTGTTGACGCCGTTGACGCCGTTGACGCTGTTGACGCCGTTGACGCTGTTGACGCCGTTGACGCCGTTGACGCCGTTGACGCCGTTGACGCCCGTCGCGATCGTTCCCACAGGCTGGCCGAGCATCGGCGTGTTCGTCTGGCAGGGCATCGGCGCTTGAGGCAGCGGCATTGCGGCGAGTGGCTGTGTGCCTGTGGTGTTGATGGGCCCCGGCCGAAGTCCCGCTGTTGCGGCCGTAGATGGTGGGGCTGGCTTAGTGGTATCGTCGCAGCCAAGGGAAAGCAGCGCCGTTAGACTGAGACACAGGCTGGTGGCGATGGTGGTTCTGTGGCTTCGTTTGTTCATGCGGGTGTCGTCCTCGCGGAGGTCGATGCGTCGGTGAAAGGGCGGACTAAGAGGCTGTCCGAAAATTCCGTGTCTCCCTACTTCCGCGCCTCCGTGGTCAAACCCAAACGCCCAATTTAACCACAGAGACACGGAAGTA
>CAIYRB010000005.1 GCA_903928445.1 uncultured Pseudomonadota bacterium
ACTTGATTTGCAAAATGGGCCAGATTTAATGTTTTCATCTGGTTACGGTAGATATGGGTAAAAGTCAGCCCTAAAGGACAGGGTTTGCGCAGACCACTGATCAAAAACAATCAACTAAGGGTCAAGGTGAGGCGCCGTGACCGCGGCGATCATTAAGCTTTGCCTGCTACAAGCCGATAAACCTACGTGATGTTCCCTAACTTGCAGCTGCGCTGAAGTACGAGGCGCCATCTGGAGGCAACATTCCCTTATGCATGTCATGTCGTTTCTTGCTGCCATCCCCTTCTTGCTAGCATCGACGCTACTGGCACAAGGCAACGTCGACAGCAAATTTAAAGGCACCGCCAAGGAATACTCGGTCACGCTTAATATCAACGCGCCAAACGCGGCCATCATGGACCATGACTTTTTTGTCGGTCACGGCGGCGACCGCATCGACTCCGCCGCTGGCGTGCACATTTATACAATCTCGGCGCAGGGGTATATTCCTCGCCTGGTTTACGTCCAACAGCCCAAATCCATCCTTGCTTTGACCCGCGAGGTCACCTTGGCTCCACTCCCTAACAACGGGTACGAACTCGAACTCGACTACCGCCAGGCCAAGGACTTCCCGCCAACCAAAAAGTTGGAAACACTAAACAGCCTATGTGGCGACTTCGCGGCAGCCGGCCTCAGTTATCCAGAGAATATCGCGGTACCATGCAACCGCCGGACGATCATCGACGACGTAAAAGAAATGGGCGGCGAAGCCGTCTTTTTGCAAGCTCAAGGCGACCCGGCCGACACCGCTGCGACGTCGCTGCTGGGCCGCCTTGATCACGCCGCTGACGATGATTTTTATTGGGCCGCTGAGGAGCTGTTCGCAGCAAAGGCTGGCAACCAACTCGCCGGCAACCTGGTGGCCTATAGTGCCATGCGCAGGCAGAACTGCTCTCGGGTCATGGAAATAGCCATGGAGACCGGCCCCGCCAAAACTCCAAACAACGGTCTAACGATCATCCGCGGACTATGCCTCGAACTCGCCGGCAAGGCCGACAAAGCGGTGCCGATTTACCAGACTATGCTACCTGCGACGCCACATCCGAGCATAGGTCTCTACTACCAGGTCGCACGGGCAACCCGCACGGTCAATGCTGAGCTAGCCGCAAAGACACTACAAACCTGCATCGACAAGTTCCCCCATGCCTACACATGCTACGAAGGCCTGGCCCAAGTCCGCGCTCTCAATAAACAACAGCAAGGGGGAATACTGACTCTGTATTCTTACCATAAGGCTGCTGCGATCGCGATCCGTGCCCTGTTTGGCAAGCAACCGCTGCGCCTTGACAGCAAACTGGTCAGCAACGCGGCAATGCTTCGCCCGCATAACTTTGAACTAGCAGCCGCCGCCCTAGCTCTCGGCGTCGGCGTGCCCGGAGCCATGGCCCAGGCAACGCTGATCTCGGATTTGCCAAGTCTAAAAGCGCTTTTACCGATGTTAGACAAAAGCACACCGAGTGGCACCACCGTCAGTGCCTACCAGGTGGTCGCCAAAGGCTATCCAAAGGAACCAATCTATTGGCTTAAACTCGCCGGCCTCCTCAGTCGAATGGGCCGCTGCGATGAGTCGGTCCGCTCGGCAGAGCACGCGCAAAGCATGATCAGTGACGCCGACCGTCACGCCGCCTTGCTCGTCACAAAAGCTAGTTGCTTGGTACGTCTAGGCCGCTACAAAGAAGCGCAAAGAGACCTCTCCGGCGTGCTAGCGTCCGGTCACGACAGCTGGCAGGCGCATTACAATATGGGCATCATCCACGAGCGTCTCGGAGCAAACGCGGACGCCGTCCAGGAGTATAACCTCGCCTTGCAGGGCAGCCTCCCAGACTCGGTGCGTGCCCAAGTCGAGCAGCGCCTAAACTATGTGAGCCACGCCAAAGAGTCCAAGGTCGCTCACTAACCGATCACCCGCGCTGGCAATACCACCATCGTCAAGCCAGCCCATTGCAAGCGCTTTTGAATCGAAAGCGCCGTTTCATTATGCAAGAGGCGCTGATACCAGCGTTCCTTTTGGAAAATAATCTTACCGGAGAAAAACGTGACCTCGCTGAATTCATGAGCCACATTCAGGCAGAGTTTTTCGGCCTCAGCGACGGCGTCGGTGCCGATCGACATCCGGTAGGCCGCAGGGACCCCTAGGCGATGCGCCAGCTCGACAAATTTGCTGAGCGTCGCCTCGGTGTTTTCTTGGAGATGCACGATGTCATCAGCACCCTTGAAACCTCCAGAATCGACGACTCCAACCGAAATAAACACAAGATTTTTGTAGTGACCTTTGAAGGTCGTCAGGATCTTTTGCACGGTATGAATGCCAAGACCGCCAAAAGCGGCGACTAGGACCGCAGCGGTCGGCTTGCTCGCATCGAGCTCATCGGGGGTGGCATTGCGCACCATGTTTTTTGGGATATCAACTTCCGAGTACAGGCGCGACAACTGCTTGGCCACGGTCCAATAATGCCGCCGGATCGCCATGCAAAGCAGGACTAAAACCGCCGTGACCGCCAGGGTGATCCAGCCCCCCTCAGCGAACTTCTCTAGGACGGTGATGACGAGGATCGAACCGCACAACACGGCCCCAGAGACAAACAAGACAGCACGGCTGCGCCACTCGGGCCGCTCGCGCCGAGTCAGCCAGTATTTGCACATGCCAAACATCGAAAGGAAAAAGGTCAAAAAGACGTTGATGGAGTACATGACCACCAGGTGAGAGACGTTCCCATGGGTGTAGAGCAGCGCCGCGAGGGACGCCGCCCCCATGAGGATGATGCCGTTGGACGTGGTCAACCGATCGGACAAAGCGCCAAAGCGCCGCGGCACCCAGGAGTCATTAGCCATGTTGGCAAGTACCCGTGGACCATCAAGAAACCCGGCCTGAGCTGCGACCACTAAAAGTGCGCCCTCGGAGAAGATAGTCAAAAAGGCAAAGGTATGAGACAGCGGAAAATGCTGCGACATGCTTTCGATCAAAACCGCGTTCAACGTTTTGTTAGACTCCGGCACCACCTTCCACAGCAGGTAGCAAAGCAGCAGACCCGAAGAGCAAATCGCCAGCGACACCGCCATGTACGCCATGGTGCGCTTGGCGGTCTGAACGCGCGGCTCACGCATGATCTGCAGTCCGTTGGAGACGGCCTCAATCCCGGTGTAAGTACCACCGCCAAGTGAGTAGGCGTGTAAAAAGAGCAGCGCCATACCGCCAAAACCGAGCATCGAGTGCCCTTGCTGATAACCAGTCACCACCGCATGGCCAACCTCCGGCAGAGCGCCTAGGTGGCTGAACACCCCGTAACCGATCACCACCATATGCGAGACCAAAAACAACAGAAAAATCGGGGCCAAAAAAGTCACCGATTCCTTGACGCCGCGGATGTTCAACACCGTCAGTCCAACGATAACCGCCACTTCAAAAGTGAGCTTGAAGGCCACCGCTTCCGGCCAGATACTAAATATTGCGTCACCTGCTGCGGCGACTGACGTGGTGATCGTCAACACATAGTCGACTAGAAGCGCCGACCCAGAAATAAGACCCGCAGTCCGACCAAGCAACTTCGTCGCCACGACATAACCGCCACCGCCGTGCGGAAATTGCTCGATGATGCGCGAGTAGGCCTGCGAAATCAGCAGCACCGTCAACATCGTCATTAAGGCGAGGCCAACGGCTAAAAAGGTGTGCTGCCCGAGCGCGCGAAACGCCTCTTCTGGACCATAAGAAGACGACGACAAGCCGTCAGCACCAAGCCCCACCCAGGCCAGCAAGGGGATGAGTGAGATGGCGTGAAAGATCGAGCGATCGGTCACATCCTTCGGGGCACCCAAGACCATCTTGCGCAGTCGCGTGGTCATCGGCGGTTGACTAGGGTCCTGAACCATCAAGGGGCTCCTGTGATCAAGCTCAAAAGGCTTAGCAAGTTATCATATGATGAGCTTAGCCACCACTTCGATATGCTCTGTCTGCGGGAACATGTCAAAGGCCTGAATACTCGCCAGTCGTAATCGATGCCCTTTGCTAAGTACCCGCAGATCTTGCGCCAAGGTGTCGACATTGCACGAGACGTAGACCAGCTCTTGCAGCTCGGGGAGGGACTTGTTGCTCAGTGCAGCTTTGACCTTTGCCGACAAGCCAGCCCGCGGCGGATTAACGATCACATGCGTCACCTCACGCGCCATGCGCGGCGTCACATGACGGCTGAAGAAATCCTCCACCGAAGCATGCACTGGCTTCAGCCCGGCAACAGCGGGCGTCTGTTCACGGGCTGCGGCGATGGCGCTAGCGTTACCGTCGACCAAATAGGTCGCCGCAAATCCGCTCGCTGCAGCCCAGCTATAGGCGCCAAAACCGCCGTACAGATCAAGCAGCGTACGGCCGTGCATGGCCGCTGTGATGTGGCTGACAAAGGCCTCGGTGAGACTAAAATTAGCCTGAAAAAAGGCCAGTGGAGGCAACTGGAACAATTGCCCGGCCAGCTGATAGCTGAGCTTCTCAGGTCCGGCTAGATGGTTGGTTCGCTCACTCAGAATCCGGTCATCGTCAGCCTTGCTCAGCACCGACTCGTAGATCCCAAGGTTTGGCTGCGCCACCTGCTGGGCCCATGCGACCAATGCAGCGCGCTCGACGCCGGTGTGCGACAAGATCATGCCGGTCATGCCAGTCGCCGGACTGTAGCGCAGCGTCACGAATTTCAGGCATCCAGGTTGAAAGCTGCGCTTTGTGTGCTGATAAAAGGGAGCCGGCACCTTGGCGCTACCGGCAAATATCTTCTGCACGACTTTATTGATTGCTGGAGCGTGGACGGGACAAGTCGGAATATCAACGACGGTCTTGCTGCCACGAACATAGAGGCCGATGCTGCGCTGACCAAAGCTATCCATATTTAGGCAAAGCTTTGTCGAAGCGCGGTAACCAAGTGGTAACGGACTTGGCATGATCGGCAGAAAGAGCTGGTCCATGGCGGCAGGGGGTAGGTTGAGGCGCAGCGCACTCGCCAGGACTTCACGCACCCGCAGCGATTTACCGCGCAGCTGTTTGGCGTAGGGGACCGCCAATTCGCTGCACCCAGAACATTTGCGGTAGTAGGGGCATGGGATTGTCACAGCCAAGCCCTCATCGATCGCCACGAATTGACTATTTTTTTAACAGCTTGATATTTAAGCAGTCTTTTTCTCATTGCAGATCCAATCCTCACCCTCTTCTAATTTAAACTCATTTATATTAGGATGCAGGGACCTTGATCATAGCAGTCTATTAACATCATGAAATGTTAAAGACTAATTGGGAGGGCTATATGCGTATCCTCGTGGTTGAAGACGATGCTCCGTTGGCAAGTGTACTCATGCGGACCCTGCGTGAGGAGTCCTACGCGGTGGATCACGCTGCCGATGGCCAGGAGGCCGAATGGCTAGCCTTCGAGAACCCTTACGATCTCATTATTCTCGACTTAATGCTGCCAAGAAAAAATGGGCTCGAGGTCCTCAAGACCTTGCGCGATGGTGGCATGGTCGCTCCAGTCCTCATCTTGACGGCTCGCGACACCAAGGAAGACGTGGTCAAGGGACTCGACAGGGGCGCCGATGACTACCTCACCAAACCATTCAACCTAGACGAGCTCCTCGCCAGGGTGCGCGCCCTGCTTCGCCGCCAGTCAGGTGAACCGGCGACGATCATCGAAGCCGGCCCGCTGCGCATCGATCCGAGCCGCAAGGAAGTCACCCGCGAAGGCCAGACCTTGCACCTGACAGCCAAGGAATATGCCCTACTCGAATACATGGCGCGGCACGGCGGTACGGTTTTGAGCCGCACTCAGCTCAGTGAGCATGTCTGGGACATGAACTTCGAACCGACCTCAAACGTCGTCGATGTCTACATCGGCTACCTCCGCAACAAGGTCGACAAGCCCTTTGATCAGGCATTGATAAAAACCGTGCGCGGCCATGGCTACATGCTTGATCTGCCAGCAGTCGATCAACAGGTAGCGGCCAATAAAGCCGTTGGGAATGGCAATCATCAACCGAGCCGGGAACAATCGACGCATGTTTCTTGAGCGAGTACCAGTACGCCTTCGTTTATCGCTGGGCCATGCCATCTGGATGGCCCTTTTATTTCTCTGTGTCGGCTTTGGCCTCTACCGGGTCGTCGAGCACAATCTACAGCGCTCGGTCGATACCTCACTGCTGATTTCGGCGCAGTCTATTCGCGATGCCCGCTTTCTCCGGGGCTTTAGCCCCCCGATTATGGAACAGTTCCTCAATCAGTTTTTTGGCGAAAAGTATATTCGTCCATACGCCCAGCTTGTCGACCTATCTGGCAAGATCAGCGCTAAAACCGACACCCACGTCAGTCTTCCGGTGACCCCACGCGCCCTGGCTCGCGCTGAGCAGGGTCTGGAAACGATCGAGACCTTTGCACCGCGCCGCGAGGGCGAAGCACCACTGCGTCAGGTCACCCTACCCGTCGTCAAATTCGGCCGCTTTACCGGCGAGCTCATTCAGGTGGGGGCCAATCTTGACTCGACCTTACACACCCTGCGAGAGATCGCCTGGGTGTTATGGATTTCACTGCCGGTAGGACTGGGCCTGTCCATCGTCTTTGGCTACCTCCTGACGATGCGGTCGCTAAGCCCCGTGACCCAGATGAGCGCTGCAGCAAAGAATTTAGGCAGCAATGATCTAAGTTTCCGCCTGCCGCTGCCGGTGGCCAAAGACGAGCTACGTCAACTAGCTCAGACCTTCAACGAAATGCTCGACCGCTTAGAAGACGCCTTCAAGCGGCTCAGGAGATTTACCGGCGACGTCTCCCATGAGCTACGCACGCCGATCGCTGTCATCCGCGGCGAAGCCGAGCTGGCGCTTCGCCGCGAGAGGACCGCGACCGAGTACAAGGCATCGTTACAAACAATCGTCGGTGAGACGACCAATATGACCACGATTGTCGAAGACCTATTGCTTCTGGCCAGGGCCGAGAGCCGCGCTGTCGCCATGAGCTGGACCGAGCTAATCAGCGCCGACTTTATGCAAGAGGTCATCCATTCGGTCCAGGCGGTTTATGCGGCCAAAGGCATCGCACTGCGCATCACCAGCAAGGGTCCCAGCCGCTTCCATGGCAACCCCGTCTACTTGATGCTCGCGCTTAAGAACATCCTAATCAACGCGGCCAAACATTCAGCCGCGCCGAACACCGTCGACTTCACCATAGGCGACGATGGACGCTGCACCTTGTTCACCATCACCGACCAAGGCGAAGGCATACCTGCGGATTCCCTCCCCTACATCTTCGACCCCTTCTACCGCGCCGACACCGCCCGCAACCGAGCCGCAGGCGGCACCGGCATTGGCCTGAGCCTGGCGATGGCCTTGGTCAAGTTGCATGACGGCACGATCCAAGTCAGCTCTAAGCCCGGCGAGGGCGCAACCTTTGTCGTCCGCATCCCCCGCCCGCCGGTCAAATCGGAACAAGCGCCAAACCGGACTGGATTACTAACCAGTGCGACCGCCATCAATCCTGCGCCGCGACTCGACCTGGTCACGGCCCTTACCACCCCCGCAAGAACACCTTAATATTTTATTTATATCAATATGATGGCCAAAATCACCAGATGGCTGATTTGGACCATAAATTAGACCTCAAGATTTAAGCTCTAAGAGTCGAAGAGATAGTCCAGACCGTTCGGCTTCACTCGGGCCGTCAGACTGAGTTGGTGACTCGTAGAGGTTTTTAGAGGTTTGTAGAGGTAAGCATGAATTCATCCAATAGGACTGCCAAGGCGTACCTAAGCGCCTTCGCCGCAGCTGCAGCGCTGGTACTTACGGCAGGTGGCTGCAGCGGCAAAGCGAAATTCGGCGGCACGAGCTTGGACAAGGTTGAGCCGGTACTCCTCCTCGACCAGTCTTTTGATGTTGCGACCATCGGGACCGAAACGACCCGCTTTAAACCCGCCTTTGGCATTATCGAGCAAAGTCTGAGCCTAAAGGAAAAGCCACCCATAGTAGACACGCAGCAGCAGGTTTACCGTAAGCCGCTTGCACAGCCAGAGCAGTTCCAACAAGGCCATGAAGGCGCGGTGTCGATCGAAGACTTTACTATCTCCAGTGCGGCAAAATTAGACTTACTGGTCGTACTCGACAACTCCAGCTCGATGGCTACCGAGCAGACAGCTCTGTCCAGGGGGCTACCGGCACTAGTCTCTGGTCTGAGCAATGTCGATTGGCAGATCGGCGTGATCACCTCAGATGCTGAAAGCGCGGGTGATCCCATCGAAAGCAATCGCGGCTGCCACCTTTATGACACCAAAGGCCAAGCCTTCGACGCCCAAGGCAACTTGACCGGCGCGCCCATCAGCAAAAACGACCCGGCAGCAAGCATTAAATTTACCGACACGATTCAAAATATCGGCGTCGGCGGCTCCAACCGTGAACAGCTGATCCGCAATGCCTACCGCGCCGTGACCGGTACCTGTGGCAGCGTCAACCAGGACTGGCGACGTAAAGACGCGCTGCTTGGCATCTTGTTCGTCACGGATGAAGATAGCTACTGCGACAGCGACGATCCTAGCGGGGTCAAAGATGCCGGGGGCAACACCCTGTGCAAACCAGCCGAGCTGCCGACAACCTTGATCAATGCACTCAAACCGCCATTTACCCAAGACAATCAGGCTCGTGTTTACTCGCTGACCTATCACGGCAGTATGCCTGCACCCGGATCCGCCCAAGCGCAGCGCCCAGCCGCGCGCATTCTCAACGTGGTTCAGACCTTCGGCGGGTTTGACGATTCGATCCAGCAGGATGATTATGCACCAACGCTCGCTCGCATCTCTGCCGACGCAGCGACCATCGTGAAGCGGCAATTCACCCTAAAAAGCCTACCTCTGAGCGACACTTTGCAGGTCAGCGTCGATGGCGTCCTCACCACCAACTACAAAATTGTTGGCAATATGCTATCCGTGGAGGGCCTTAGCGCCGACCGAGTCAACCTCCACGTCTCTTACCGCCATGACCCGGTGATGCTCTTCAACCAGGTCACGACGAGTCAGCAAGCGAACCCAAGCACTCTCGAGGTGAAACTCAACGACGCGCTGCTGACTAAGGATCAATACGACTTCGATCCAGCGACCAGCGTCATCCATTTCCATTCGACACCACCTGACTACGCCGTGATTCGCGTCAACTACCGGATTGGTCCGGATCTCAAGTCCGACTTTGTCGTCTCAAGCTCTAGTAGCAGTCGCCCACTTGCCGTGACTGTCGACACCATTCCCGTCACCGATTATGACTGGGACGACGCGAGTCATACGCTACATTTTAAATCGCCGCCGCCAGACGGCGCCTCCGTCGCAGTGGCCTATAAAGACCCCAACGGCAAAATCACCAACTACGACATGGCGCCGAGCGGCCTTCATGCACTGAGCATGGATGTTATAGATGCCAACACCAAGAACCGGATCGACGTCACCACAGACGGTAGACAACTGGTCTTCAAAGGCGACGACGTCCAGGACGGGCGCACCGCGACCGTTACCTATCACTTTGGCGACAGCACGACGCTGCTCGCCGAGGATCTTGCGCATGCGCCGCTTGCAGACTCATTGACGCTAAAGGTCGATAAGGACGGCCCCGACTGCCTCAAAAACATACACGTCGAAGGACAAAAACTCGTCTTCAACTGTGACGCCACGACACTTGGCGAGTTGGAGCTGAGCTACAGCTACTTGATCAGCCACAATACCATCTTTACGGTTGGACAGGATGTGCCTCCAGGCGCCTATATCCAAGTGTTTGTCGATGGACAGGCTTACAACCACTACCAACAAGATGGACGCAATTTCACCATTCCAGACACGGACACCACGTTGACGTCCAAGATTAGGATTCTGATCAACACCGATGCCAATGGCGGCGTACGGCGCTGATCAAACCAAAGGCAGCAACTGCGCCAAGGTCTGCGCGGCGCTCGCGCCGCCCTTTGTCTCAGCCAGGACCTTGAGCGCTTGCGGCAAAGGAAAAGTCGACGACACCGGCCATGCCTCCAGCCATTGGTGCATCGGACTGGCTAGATCCGCCTGAAGCTTCGCCAGCTTAACGGCCTCGGGTGGATATGCTGGGTATTGCGGGTCATTGGTTGCTGCGCCGTGACTATGGGCACTGGCGACGCCAACTCCCTTACCGGCAACGATATATCCAAGCCTTTGCAAGACGATCAGGGTTTCGGCAACCCAGGCTAAGGGCATTTTTAAGGACTGCGCGAGCTGCTGACCATTGAGCGGCTTCCCCGTGGCCAATTGAAAGTTTTTATAGATCGCCAGTAACGCAATCATCGGCAGACCAGCCTTGATCTGACTGTTACGAAGCAGATCCATGGGCTCCTTGGCGCGGTCCAAGGCCTCGGCTTCGCCTAATTTTGGAAAGCCTTCCTGGACTCGCCAGGACACCAAAGCCCCCAGCAGGATAATGATCCAGCAGATATACAACCAGGTGAGGAATAGTGGGAGCTGGGCCATGGCGCCGTAAAGGGTCTTATAACCCTTAGCAGATAGGGCGTAGATACCGTAAAGACGGCCGGCCTGGTTCAATAAAAAAGCAGCAACCAAGGCCCCGATGGCGGCACTCTTCATACTGACGTAGCAGTTGGGCACCACACGGTAGAGGAAGAGAAAGAATAAAAAGCCACCGAGCATGGCCATCAACCAACTCAGGAGTCCGCCTAAATAACTGGCCTTAACCTGGGACGAGGGTTCAACGAAGTGATGGATATCAAAACCAGAAATGCTGGCGACGACGATGCCTAAAACGACGACACCCAGCGTCAGAAAGGTCCAAAAATACATAAACCTGGTGAAGGCATTGCGATCCTTGCTCACCAACCAGATGTAGTTCAGCGCGATTTCAATCTGGCGCAGCAGCAGAACCAAGGTGACTAGAACACTGGCAAAGCTGGTCCAGCCAATGCTGGCAAGGCTGATGTGACTAAGCATGCTGTCGAGATAACCGACTGCCGCCTCGCCGCTGCCCGAGGCCAAGTTATCCAAGATGAATTCGCGGACCTCGTCCATGAAATCAGTGCCGTTTCCGATCATCGGCGAGAACAGCGAGATCACGCAAAAAATCGCCACCAAGGACGGAATCAGCGAGAGAAGCAGGGTGTAGGCCATGGCGCTGGCCTGCTTGGTCAGGTCCGCCCGAATAAAGTCGCGCACCAAGACTGCAACCATATGGGCAGGCTGCATGAGCCGCGAAGGGACATGGTAGCGCTGCATCGCTTGAGTGAACTTAGGCATTAGTGCAGCGTATCAGAATCCTTGCCGCCCTGCCGTTTTTTAATCCACTCGCGCATGGCAAGCAAAGCGCTACTTTCCCAAGTCGGGTCAACGCGCTGCTCGAGAAAAAGCAGAAACAGACCGTCGAGTACCGTCAAGAAAGACTCTGTCGCCCTTAAGCGCTCACCCAAGGGCATGACCGGAGCGGCCTTCTCGCTATCACCGTCGGCTCGCTCTGGCACCGGGAGTTTTAAGCCACGGGGATTCAAGTCGTCGCAGCTCAGGATCGCGGAGAATTCGCCACCGCCTTTGACGCTAACGCCCAATTTCATTTCCCGCACCGTCTTGCCAGTGGCAAGTGAGGCAGCAGCTTCGCGACTGTGGCTCGGATCACCGCCCTTCATGACGTTGGAGTGGGTCATCGAAGCAGTCCCTTCCAGCACCAACCGGTCATCCACCCACAGGTTCACTTCGAGCTGCTTCGGGCCGCCCGGCACCTTCAAAACAATGCGTTCAGGCGTGGTTTCAGCCGTATACCAGAGCCACGTGAGGAATTCACGCCCGAGAAAAGCCTTCGCCTTCGCCAAATGGCTAAATTGCTCGATATGACCAGATGGAGCATCCATGGCGCGGATTTATCCCATTTAATTTAGATGGTTGCTTTGCATCCACAGGGTGTGGATAAACTGTTAATAAGCAGAGGATAACCGGTGCATAACCTGGTCCAAAAACCGGATCTCACCGACCACTCGTCAACTTACAAGCGAAGCCCCCGACCCCCCTACCTTTAGGCAGGGGAGCCAGGTTTTGTCATATTTCGTACAGATTGAAGGCTCGATAATTACTTCACTTCAGCCGATTGTCAATCCATCAGTTAACAATTTTTTCATAAAGGGCTTCCCACCCGCCACGGTCTTGGAAGAGGCGGATGCAGCGAATCGTCGATGCACTGGTCAAGTAAAAGAGGTGACGCCGATAAGCTGGGATCACGATGAGGTCACCCGGGGTTGCGGTGAACTTTAAAAACCCGCCGTCTGGCCCCTCGATCTCAAAGACACCCTCGCCTTCGACGGTGAAGCGGACCTCGTCATCAACATGATGATGCTCTTTATCGTAGCGCGCCGAAATCTCCGCCAGGCCAGGGGTCGACGGCCTTAAAGCCACCATATCGACGGCCACATAGCCACGCTCTTGCATCAGACGGTCGACTTCGGGCTTGTAGAGTGACAAGACCTGCTCATCCGCCGAGGCGGCGCCACGCAAGGGCCAGCGCTCAAATAAAATGCCCGCAGCAGCCAAGGTGGCACGAATCTCATCTTCACCAGTGTAGGTTTTACCGCGGAATTCAAGCTTAGCCATCCAGGCTCCTCCTAGGTTTACATGCAGGAATTATCATCCTCGCCACAGCATTACACGAGGAAAAATGAAACAATTGAAAAAGGTCGTTGTTGCGGTGGGCTGCACTCCTAAGCCAGGATGAACATCGCGGTCACCGCCAGACCTATACTAACCAAGGCACGGCGCGTTGTCGTAAGAGGAGCCGATGGGACAGTCAAAAAAGCCCAAGGTGCCAAAACAAGCAGCGGTCATCTTTGAGGATTTCTCTGAGGCCGACCGCGTCTTTCAAGAGTCTCTAAACGACTCATTCGCCGCGGCCGCGCCGCATGCCCTGCGGGCAAAGGCATGCAGCAGCCCTTGCTTTGCCAATGGTCCAAAAAAAGGCGAGCGGGCGCAAAAAAGGCAACGCGAAGACACTCCGGTGATCGACCTACACGGCCTGACTTTGCAACAGGCCACGGAGTACCTTGATGACCGCCTGCGTCGCCTCCTTGGCGAATCAACAGCCGTAAAAAGCCCGCAGCATGTCATCACGGTCAAGATCGTCACCGGCAAAGGCCTGCACAGTGGTCCCAGTGGTGGCGTCTTGGCCAAGGAAATCCACCGCCACGTCGCAGCGGTCTATGGCAAACACATTGTGACCATAGAGGATTCACCTGGAGACACGATGATTCGGGGACTCCCCCTGCGCGGCCATTTTAACGTCCGCCTGCGCCGCCCCTAAAGCCGGAAAAGAAAACAATTTACTCGTAATATTGATTGGTTATCTGTTTTGCTATCAAGTCTCGCCGCTAACTACCGACAAATCCACGTGAAGTCGGGGAGGCAGGGTGAGCGACGAAGTACCAAAACACGGTGGATTGGCCATCGCCTTGAAAGGGGCAAGGGCAGACCAAGCCTTTCGAGGCATCCGCAATCCTTCGGGCGTCGAGTCCGTGGGACGAGTGTCGGCAAGTCCTCAAGGCATGAATAAGCCAGTCACTGGGCCAGCATCATCAAGCAACAACGTCAGCATGCAGGCTTCGACTCATCAGCCCGCCCTCAGCAGCACACCATCGAGCGCCGTCTCGGCCATCCCACAGTCCACGCGAGCACCAAGACCGTTGCCGGCGACGGCGGAGCAGGTGCAATACTCAAAGATCAGCGGCCTCAGCGAAAGATCCCACCACCTGACCGTCGGCCAGCCGACCATGCTCACCGTCGAACTGTTTAACGGCACCACTCAGCGCATCCAGCGGATAAGTCGGGGCGTGATCATCTTCTTTATCCTGGCGGGCCTTGCAGTCATCGGCGCCGTACCTAAGATTCGTAAGAAGACCTTCAAAACACTCAGCAAAGCCAAGTCTGAACTAGTGACCTTTGCGCGCCACCGTAAACCGCTGCAAAAACGCCACAACCTGACCAATATCGAAAGTGATGTGACCGACCAAAGTAACCCCACAACTTTGTCCAAAGCGGAGGACTCGGCCCCCGTCAAGCCCTTTACGACCCAAGCTTGCAGCGGATTAATCAGCGATGCGCTAGCCGGCAGCCGCAACGCGGCATTGCCCATGCGCCTGCAAACCGCTGACTGCTTTCTCATCAAGGATGACCCAGCCAATGCTGAAAAAGCGCTGGCCGATGTCGCCAGCAGAATACAGACCAGGCGTGCCGCCAGCTCGGAGCGTCAAGACGCCGGTGTTATGGGCGACGCCATAATCACCTTGCAAAGCTCACTGCTCAAACAGGGCAAGGACTCAGCTGCCAATCAAATCGTCGCTAGCGGCTGCACCGAGTGGCACCAGTCCACGGCCTGCGTCGCCAAGCTGATGGTCGCAGCCGCCCGCCGCCCGATCATGCCGCTTAGTGGCGACGCCAATAAAATGTTTGCCAGTAGGGGGCTGCTTCAAGCGAAGAGCGAAGCCCACCTTTGGCTGGCTGGAGCGCAGCTCGCCGCAGCCAACGGCGGCGACGCCAAGACCGAAGATAAGCGCTTTAAATATGCGCTTGATTCAAGCCCGAAAGACGCCCTCGCTCTGCGCAAGGAGATCTACGAATCACGCGTCATGAGCCTGTGGCAGCGCGGTGATTCTTGGACGCTAAAAGCGACGATCAAAGCGGCCTTACGCGACCTAGCCAGCGTCGCACCGTCCGACCTAGTCAAACTCACGCTGATCGGCGAACTCGCTGAAGCCGGTGCCGACAGCCGCCGCATGCATGCCCTACTGACTCGCGAAGACATACTATTTCGTGCCCGCGGCGACCTTGACCTGCTCGATATCTTAGGGCCGGAGGCACTGCGCGCCGGGTTGATCAAAGACTACACCCAGCTGCTGCGCCGCACTCGCGACTATTACTCAACCCGCTATCACGCCGGCGCCGGATCGAATAAACGCCTGGCGATTTGGGAGGTGCGCAGCGCTCTTGCCGCCGCCGACGCCGACGCCGCCATCGGCCTGTTGACCAACTACGCCAGGGCCTTTGGCGATGATGCCTTGTCCCATCACCTGCGTGGCGTCGCCTATATCGGCCTGACCGATTCGCTACCTTACCAGCGCTTGGCGGCGCTGGAATTCCAAGCTGCAGTTCGGATAAAACGCGACTGGGAATCCCTCTATGGCCTCGGCATTGCGTTGATCCGCGCCCACCGTTCGGCGCAGCTCCCATCACTTCTGGCCGACCTCACCAAACTAACGCGCACCTCTGGCCAACGCTACTGGCTCGATATGCTGCGTGCCGAGCTGCGCCTTAGCGAGAATAAGTACTCGGATGTACAGAGGATTATATCCCCCTACAGCACTGTCGTGCCAGCCTGGATCACCGCCCGCACGATGCAGTTGCAAGTTTACCAAAAAACTGGGAAAACCCAGCTGGCCGAGCAACTAGCGGCCGATCTGAAAGTCATCTCCGGCCGCTCACCCTTCCCCACCTCCTTCGAAGGCTTCGCCTCTCCGCTCGGCTGCATGGCCCTGACGAAGCGCCCGCTCGAATGAACCAAGGAACTGCAATCAAACTCGGCCTGAGCATTTAAAACGTCCGTCACCAAAGGTCTCCATGCATCCGACGCTCACCTATGAGCTGCGCGCCTCGTTCACAGGCGACAGCAAAACCGCAGCCCGCACTAAAGAACAACTGATCGACTGGCTCCTAATGAACGGCGTTGAGTCCTTTGTCGAAGGGGAACTCGCGGTGGACATCAATCAGGATCAGGATGCGCCGCCACGCGACTACTACACCGAGTTGGGTGGCGACCGCACGCCGATGTCCGTCTATCGCTATTCACGGGAATCCCTCGATGACCTGCAGGTCAAGCTAAACCGCACATTCGCTGCTCGCGTCACAACCGATATTCATGCCATGGCCACGGAGACCTGGATGGAAGGGTGGAAAGAAAGCTTTCTTCCTTTTGCCACCGAGGTATTCTACGTCAAGCCACCGTGGCGCCATGAGGTCGCACCAAGGCCTGGACTGGTCGATCTGGTCATCGAGCCGGGGATGGCCTTTGGCACCGGACAGCATGCAACCACGCAGCTATGCCTCGAGCAAGTGGGGGCAGATTTTCTCGAATTCGGCGCCAGCCAGGGCGTCGTCCATCGCTCGGTCCTCGACGTCGGCACCGGTACTGGCATCCTGCTGATTGGGGCCAAGAAGCTTGGTTACGGCGCCTGCCTGGGGACCGACATCGAGGATGACGCCATCTTAGCAGCAGAAGAGAACGGGCGGCTAAACGGGGTGTTGCTGCCGTTTAAAAAGGGCAGTCTGCCCGAAGACGGCGCTAAGTATGACTTAGTGCTGGCTAATATTCTCGCCGTCGTCCTCATCCGCATCATGGATGAACTTGCTGCTGCGACAAAAACAGGTGGTCGTTTGGTGCTGAGCGGCTTATTAACGGTGGAGGCCCCCGAAGTCATCGCCCGTGGGGTCGAGGCTGGATTAAAGTTTGTCCGCCAAGGAGAGCAGCTCGACTGGGGTTGCATCGTGATGGAGAAGCTCTAAGGGCCAAGGAGGCGGCGGATGCAGCACCGATTTCGGTTTATGGGCGAGATGCACACGGAGGGGCGTTGGGCCTTGCGCGGCGACGAGGCCCTGCACCTGACGAAGGTGCTGCGCCTGCCCGTTGACACCGCAGTGGAAGTCACTGACGGGCTCGGACGCTGGGCTCTCGGCGTCGTCGGGGCCATCTCGGGCAAAGACGTGACCCTGATCACCGAAGGATCGCAACTGGAACCACGTCACCGCTTAAGTCTGGAATTTGCCATCGGCGCACTGAAGCCAGGAGCCGTAGACGATATCCTACCGGCCTTGACCGAGCTTGGTATCGATCAGGTCCATGTCTTCCATCAACAAGACAGCGCCAAAGCCCGACTACAGCCCAAAGTCGTCGAGCGCTGGCAGCGCATCCTCGTCCAGTCGACCAAGCAATGCAAAAGGGCGTGGTTACCAGAGATCCACCAGTATGATTCAGTGGGTGACTTCGCCGAACAGGTGACAAGCACAGGCGGTACGCAAGCGGCCCAGAAGGTGGTCTTGCGTGGAGCAGCTGAAGATCTAGCCCTGCCACGGCTGATGCGTCTTGAGCAAGGGCGGGTCATCGTTGTCGCCGGTGGCGAAAAGGGTTTGAGCCCAGCGGAAGAGCAAACTCTACTCGCAGCTGGCTACCAGCCGGCCAGCCTAGGCCCCTATGTCCTGCGCGCGGTCACTGCCGCCGTCGCCGCCGCGGCATCGATGTCGTTATATCGGACCGACCTGTGCTAGTATGGGCTTGATGTTAAGCCCATAATATAGATTCTCCGGAGCGGTTCATCATGGCCAAGCTTGGACGGCGAAGAGGCTTTGTCTCATGGTTCGTGGAGCCCTATAAACAGGTCCGCCTTGGCCTGGCCTTTCTCTTAGTCAACTTTCTGTTTTCGTTTTTGTTCGTCGGCGTCTTTGGCTACTACGTCTGGGATATGTATCAGGCGGTCGCCTCCTACTTTCAGCTGACCACAGGGGAAAGCGCCGTCGCGATGGGCAAATTTGCCGTTCCGCTCGCCATCGGCGGGGCGCTGATCGTCGCCTTTGTGCTCAGCACGATCCTGGTGTCGGTGAAGTTCACCCACGAAATCTACGGCCCCCTGGTGTCGATCAATCGCTACCTAGACGACATGCTGTCGGGATTAAAACCAACCCCGATCAAGCTGCGCGACTCGGACCAACTTCAGGACCTGGCAAATAAACTAAACAGCCTGGCTGAGAGAGTCCAAGGTAGTCAAAGGGCAGGGACCATGATCGCAATCTACCGCTACTTGGACGAACTCAAAGACGGCAAAAAGCCGCCTCCATTGCAACTGCGCGATGCCGATCAGCTCACGGATTTAGCGGCAAAGCTCAACGAGCTTGCGGCAAAGTTGCCGTAGAGTTCCAGCCATATAGCAAATTCGCAACAACTTGCTCTGCCGCCTGCAGCAGCTCAGTCACGGTCGTGCCGCTGCGCTACAGGTGCCGGAGCCGCCTGATCCATCTCCGGGTGGCGAATGCTGCCGCCACGGTAGGCGGTTACACCCAGCCAAACTGATGCTACGGTCCCGGCCACAGCAACCCCTGCGACAGCCCAACGCGGCGTCGCACCTTGGCGCAGGGCCAAAGCAAAACCGCCGATGGCTAAAACCGCAGTGACCACGGCGGCAATCGCCGCTCCCTCGGCTGCCTCTTCATGCTCGTGAATCACTGACTTGGACACAGCAGGCAGGCCCTCCACGATGTCCTCAGCATCCTCTCCGGTGAAGTACGCTGGCAGCGCCAACAAGCCGGCCACTGCCGTGAATACTAAGGCCAAGCGCCGCACCTCCTCGCCTCCCCGCCACCAGGCATAACCCAGCAGAATAGTGCCAAAGACTAAGCCAAGCACCGGGCCATGCGTCAAAATTAAATGCAAATGCGCGCCGTTCATATTGTCTTCCTCGTAGGTGAATGCACACTTGTTCAAAGTCTCTCCAGAGAAGTATGCAACTTATCGACCAAATGAATCCACACCACATTCATCTACACTACTTGCCCCGAATGGACGTATGGTTCCGGCAGACGACCAATGGCGCCATGCTGTTGGCAAACCATTGAGATCAATTCTCAGAAAGAGGTCCTGTGCGCACCCTTTCTCCACAGTCATTTACCGGACCACGCGGCCTTTCCAGCCATGAGGCACAGGCCTTGCTCTCCAGCGAGGGCTACAACGAGTTGCCTCGCCAAAAAAATCGGCGTTTACTCCACCTGCTTGGCGAGCTACTGCGTGAGCCGATGGTCTTTTTGCTTCTGGGTTGTGGGCTCATTTATATGGTGTTGGGTGACAAGCAGGAAGCGATCATGCTGCTTGGATTTCTCGGCATCATCCTCGGGATCACGCTATTTCAGGAGCAAAAGGCCGAGCATGCTTTAGAAGCGCTGCGCGACTTAGCCAGTCCTCGTGCCTTAGTGCTTCGAGATGGGAACAAAGTTCGCATCGCCGGACGCGACGTGGTCCGTGGCGACATCCTCTTTCTCGCCGAAGGTGACCGCATTCCCGCCGATGCCGATATCGTCTCCACGCTGCATTTTGCTGTCGACGAGTCCCTCCTGACAGGAGAATCTCTGCCGGTCGTGAAGACCGCTGAACGCGGCAAGGTCTTTGCCGGAACCACCGGCGTCAAGGGAACGGCGGTCGCCCGAGTGATCGCCACGGGCCTGAGCACCGAGCTAGGTAAAATCGGTGGCATGCTCAAAGAAGCAAAGCCTGATTCCACTCGCTTAGAACGAGAAACGCGCCACATGGTCAAAGTCATCGCCACCGGCTCGACGGTGCTTTGCCTAGCTGTCGTTGGTGCCTACGTGTTTTATCAACACACCTGGACACAGGGACTTTTGGCTGGCCTAACCTTGGCGATGGCGATTCTGCCTAACGAATTGCCGGCGGTCTTGACGATCTTTATGGCCCTTGGGGCCTGGCGCATGTCGAAAAAGCGAGTACTGACTCGACGGCTTTCCGCCATAGAAGCCCTGGGTACCGCGACGGTGCTGTGCGTCGACAAGACCGGAACCCTGACCTACAACCGCATGGCACTACGTCGATTGGTGCTTGGCGACCGAGTTCATGACGTCCTGGATAAACCCGATGCAGCGTTGCCGGAGGACTTCCACGAACTCCTCGAATTCAGCCTTCTAGCGACCGAACAAGAAGCCTATGACCCGATGGATCATGCGCTTAAAGATGCTGCCGACCATATGCTCGGCGGCACCGAACACATTCACGACGACTGGTCCGTCGCCAAACAATATCCCCTCACGCCAAAGCTGCTATCGATCTCCCAGGCGTGGCGATCCGTCGGCGGCAAGCTATGTCCAGTCGCCGCCAAGGGCGCTCCCGAAGCGATCTTTGATCTGTGTCATTTGCCGCAGGAACGACGCGAGCAGCTTGGAGCAGTAGTGGCGACACACGCTAGCGAGGGTCTTCGCCTGCTCGGCGTGGCCAAAGGAGTGACGCCCCTTGACCGCCTCCCGGAGCAGCAACACGATATCGACTTCGACTTTCTCGGCCTAGTTGCCATGGAAGATCCGCTACGGCCAGAGGTTCCTGCGGCCATTCAAGAATGCATGGCAGCTGGAATCCGCGTCATCATGATCACTGGAGACCATCCGAATACGGCAAAAAGCATCGCCAAACAGGCGGGGCTACCGCACCCCGAACAAATATTGACCGGTACGGACCTGGGCAAGCTCAGCGACCAGGACTTGGCCGCAAGAGTACGCAGCGTCAGTGTTTGTGCACGAATTGCGCCGGAGCAAAAAGCTCGTTTAGTCGATGCGCTCAAGGCGAGCGGCGAGGTCGTGGCGATGACCGGCGACGGGGTCAACGACGCACCGGCATTGACCAAGGCCAATATCGGCATCGCCATGGGGCAGCGCGGGTCGGACGTCGCTCGCGAGGCTGCTACTTTGGTTTTACTAGACGATGACTTTGGCTCGATCGTCACCGCGGTGAAAATGGGGCGACGCATCTACACCAACCTGCAGCACGCGATGTCTTATCTTTTAGCGGTGCATATTCCCATCGCCGGCCTGTCGGTCATACCGGTCCTGTTCGATCTGCCGCTTGTCCTGATGCCGATTCATATTGCCTTCTTGCACTTAATCATCGAGCCAACTTGCTCCATAGCGTTTGAGGCCGAAACGGAGAGCCGGGATGCCATGACCGTGCCACCGAGAAAGAGCGACGAGCCGCTATTTTCGAAGGCCGTCCTGCTACCCACCTTGGTTCAAGGCGGCAGCGTCCTGATCACCCTGCTTGCGGTATTTTTCGTTGCCTGGCGCCTCGGGGACGGCGAGGCTGACGCCCGTTCCATCGCCTTCACAGTTTTAGTCGTTGCCAATCTCGGCCTCATCATCGCCAGCCTGGCAGGAGATTCGCCGAGTTTTTACCGCCGCAAACAGGCAAACGTGGCCCTGCGCTGGGTCGTTGCTGGCTCCATCGTCCTGCTGGCAATCGTCTTATATATTCCGTCTATCAGGTCGCTGTTTCGCTTCACGCTGATGCATCCGACCGACTTAGCCATCTGTCTGACTTCGGGCGGATTAAGTAGTCTATGGTTTCTTGTAGTGCGTAAAAAGAAGGTCAAGCACCCAACATCGGATCTAATACCGAAACTCGCTCCACCAACAACTAAACCTCAAGCTCGTCACTCGGGATCTTTATAAACGCATCGTCCGCAGCCGCAAGGCATTGGCGATGACCGACACCGAGCTAAGACTCATTGCAGCTGCGGCGAATACTGGGTTTAACAAGATCCCCCAGTTTGGATAGAGTACACCTGCTGCAATCGGCACTCCCACAGCGTTATAGGCAAAGGCGAAAAACAGATTCTGGTGAATATTGCGCATGGTCTGACGACTCAAGCGACGCGCCTTGACGATGCCCATTAAATCTCCCTTTACTAGGGTTACGCCGGCTGCCTCCATGGCCACATCCGTACCGGTCCCCATGGCGATCCCGACCTGAGCTCGTGCCAATGCCGGTGCATCGTTGATGCCATCTCCGGCCATCGCCACAAAACGTCCGGCAAGTTGCAACTTTTCAATCACTGCAGCCTTCTCGTGGGGTAACACCTCAGAGGTCACCTCGGTAATACCCAAGCGCTTCGCAAGCGCCTCGGCGGTCGTCTTGGCATCACCCGTGAGCATGACGATGGCCACACCATCGGCACGTAGCGCCGCGAGCGCAGCGACCGTCGTCTCTTTCACTGGGTCTGCAAGGGTCACAAGGCCGGACAACTGGTTGTCCAGAGCGACGAACATAACGGTTTGACCTGCCTCCCGCGCAGCTTCTGCCTGCGCTAACAAAGGTCCGACGTCCACCCGCTCTTCATCCATCAGACGACGATTCCCCAGCAGCACCCGCCGTCCCGACACCACCCCTTTCACCCCCCGACCGGTCATCCCCGCAAACTGATCAACGCTCGAGAGGAGCAAATGATCCCGCTCGGCCCCTTCAACGATAGCCGCTGCTAAAGGGTGCTCGCTGCCGCGTTCGAGACTAGCCGCCAGGCGCAACAGCTCGCCTCGGTCCACACCCGGGACCACGATCATCTGCACAAGTTTAGGCTTACCTAGCGTCAATGTTCCTGTCTTGTCGACGACTAGCGTATCCACCTTGCGCAGCGTTTCCATCGCTTCAGCATTGCGAAACAGCACGCCACTGGTCGCGGCCTTGCCCGTTGCAACCATGATCGACATCGGTGTAGCTAAACCCAATGCACATGGACAGGCGATAATCAACACAGCTACGGCATTGATCACCGCAAAGGATAGGCGCGGTTCTGGTCCAAACAAGCTCCAAAGCACAACGGTCAAGACTGCCACCGCAATGACTGCGGGCACAAAGATTCCTGATACGACATCGGCCAGCTTTTGGACCGGCGCCCGACTGCGCTGGGCTTCGGACACCATGCGAACAATTTGGGCCAAAAGCGTCTGTGTACCGACACGCTCTGCTAGCATGACAAAGGTCCCCATGCCGTTCACGGTCGCGCCAACGACCTTTGACCCAACGACCTTTTCGCTTGGCATGGCTTCACCGGTGATCATCGATTCATCAATAGCGCTGCTTCCCTCGACGATGACACCGTCAACAGGAACCTTTTCACCTGGACGCACCCGCAAGAGGTCGCCGACTTGGACGACATCAAGGGCCACATCTTCGTCCTTACCAGCAGTCACACGCCGGGCTGTTTTAGGCGCAAGGCCGAGAAGCGCCTTGATCGCTGTGGTGGTCTGGGAGCGTGCTCGCAGCTCCAACACCTGCCCGAGTAGGACCAAGGTGATGATCATCGCCGAGGCCTCGAAATACACCTCGACCTGTCCACCCATCGTTCGAAAGGATGGTGGGAATATTCCAGGAAGCAGCGTTGCGACGATGCTATAAAGATAGGCCACGCTGACTCCAAGCGAGATGAGCGTAAACATATTTAAATGGCGATTCACGATAGACTGCCAGCCACGAAGAAAGAACGGCCATCCCGCCCAAAACACCACCGGAGTTCCAAGACCGACCTCTAACCACCGCATCAAGACCAACGTACTCGGCGCATGAGGCATCCAAGCCGGCACCAGCATAGGTCCCATCGACAGCACCATCAATGCCGCCGACAGCGGCAGACTCACCCAAAAACGCTGCTTCATGCTGCGCAGCTCGGGATCTTCACCTGCTGCTTCCCCTGGCATCGACGGCTCTAGTGCCATACCACAGATCGGACAGCTTCCTGGTGCATCTCGGACAATTTCTGGGTCCATTGGACAAACGTAGGTCACCTTCTGAGTAGGTGACGGTACTTTTGCCAAAGGGACTAGGCCAGAGGCCGCGTGGCAGCATGGGGCCGTCGCCGAGCCTGGCTGCGCTGCGACAAAGGTGGTTGGCGAGTCGCGAAACCGCTCTAGGCACCGCTGACCGCAAAAGTGATAGGTTTTACCGGCAAATGCAAACTGCCTCGGCCCGTTGGGAGCTACCGTCATGCCACACACCGGGTCCTTTTCGCCGCCAGCCTCCGTAGACATTGGTGCGTTAGTCAGAGGGATCACCTTTGCATCCTGTTGTTCATGATCTTGCATAGATAAACCTTACTTTCTCAGCGTCTTTGGCTAAACGCATCCGCGGTGACAAGCTCAACCCACTCCAGCACCGATCGTTCACTTGCTACGCAACCGACCAAACCTTAGACATAACAAATTGTCCAAGCATCCGACAAACCCTGCGGCAACGAGTCATAAGCCACCAATCTTACTCACTTCACATTTGAGCATCGTCATTGCAGTATAGTATCAATATAGCTCGATTGATTTGTCCTTAGGAGGATTCACCAATGCGCCGTCTCACCGGGTTACGCACACCGTTTAGGGCGGCATCGCCAGTGTTGAGCGTGCTTATGGCCGTATTACTCGGTAACTGCAAGTCCGCAGCGTTCGATGGCAACAGCAAAACCCAGGACGGCACTTCGAGCGAAGCCAAAGTCGGCCAACCTGGAAACCCAAACGATGCTAGCAGCACCCCCAACGACCCAAGCAAGGGTGGCAAGCTGCCCGACGCAACACCGCCAACGACTGATTTGGCCAATGCTGGTTGGGCTGACAATAAGCTTGGCTCGACCATCGATAATTTACTAAAAAATGGCAGCACTGGCGGCACCACTGGCGGTATTCCTAGTAGCAGCGATGGCAGCGGCGGTACGATTACCGACACCGGCGGCGTCGCCGGCCACATAAGCACCTCAGGCGGTAAAAGCGGTCCAAGTATCGACACGACAACAGGCTCGGGCGGTGGCATTTCGACCGATTCTGACGGGTTACTATGGATCCCATGCAAGGCAGGTACCGCCGACGGCGGCACGTTTCCGTCCGATTTTTACGGCAAAAGGGGCACTAAGATCCGCGTCGCAGGCGAATTCTGCCCAAGCCTTGAAATAAAAGGCGATCTTACCATCGTGTTTGTGCTTGATCATTCTGGCTCGATGGAAGGCAATCCTTTCGAAGGTCCGAATGACCCGACCTCGGGCGGCACCTGTGGCCGTCTCAAATCAGCTCAGAGCCTAGTCAAACGTTACGCTAGCATGACCTCAACCAACATAAAAGCTGGGGTCGTCGGCTTTTCCAACTCAGCGCACGTCCAGCTCCCCATTGCTCCACTAAGCAACCTGCAGAACAATTTAACCAGCAATGTTTTTTGCGGCTCTGATTCGCCCACTGCGACGACCAACTACGCCGCGGCATTCGCAACGACGGCTGCGCAACTGCAAAATGTCCAAGGCACCAAGCTCATTTATTTTATCTCAGACGGCTCGCCGACCACCGGCGGTACTGACCCACATCAAGCTGGCCTAAGCGCCGCAAACGCAATGCGTGCCATACCCAACTTGACCCTTTACGCACTTTTTGTCGGCTATAAATCCGGTGGCGCCAACAACCCCCAAGGATACATGAACCAAATCACCGGCAACCCAGCATTAGTTAGAATCACAGCAAATGCCGACGAGCTAGCACGGGCCGCTGCAGCTCTGGCGCAACCTACGATCACTATAAACAGGGATGACACTAAGGCGACGCTGGATAATCCACAGGGCTCCACAGCCGTAGCCATCGATCGCTTTGTCCTTCGAGCCGACAAGGCAAACACCTATTCCTGGATGACCGCGCCCATCGAGCTGGTGGGCGATGTCCATGCCGCTGTCGTCAATCAGCTCACGGTGACCTCAAAGAGCTCCGCCGGCGGCCCCCTTCAGACCATCGGCAAGATCACCTTTCACGAGCAGCCTAACTGAGATGAAATGGCGCTGACCTGAAGTCATGGGCCCGTGGTGGCAGCCAGTGCCTCTAGGGCCCGCCTTACCGTCGGCTCCACATGTGGCGCATGCTGCCGCACATCGGCACCATGACCATGATAGCCAATCGGGATGAGGTCGTCGCGTTGAGCGCGTGTTGGGTGGGAGCTGCGAAGGGGAAATATCTAAGTTGCTGGTTTTGGGGTTGACGGCTGGGTGGAGGGGATCTATAAAGACTTTCCACTACGGTGTACGTGTCGCGGGGTGGAGAAGTCTGGTATCTCGTCGGGCTCATAACCCGAAGATCGGCGGTTCAAATCCGTCCCCCGCTACCAAGTAGATTCCACTGTGAAAACAGTGACTTGATAGAAGAAAACCCTGCTCCTTACCGAGCGGGGTTTTTCTTTTTTGTCCGCATTTCGTCCGGATCGTTGATCATAACTCCATCCACGTTGAGCCGGACTACGGAATGACCCCGCATTTCATGACACCTTTTTATCGCTCACTTCCACTGTCAATTTCAGTGCATCAGCATTCAAGATACGGTGGCTCCAGCTCGGACCGCAAAGCCTGACCGGTCTTAGTCGAGGCTCGTCCACTTCCTGGCCCATCCTCGACTTTTCATGTAATCTATTGATATTATGCAATTTACTTGATGCGCTAATCATGTTAGCGATTGTCATCATAATCGCCAATAGAGGTGTCTGAAATCAGGAAAGGCAATTTAATGCAATATATTCGGAGAATTATCCCAATTGGTGAGATGCTCAAGACTCGCACCGTGCTCCTCTTTGGACCACGGCAGACTGGCAAATCTAGCTTTGTGCGGCATCAACTTAAAGACCAGATCACGAAGTCCTACAATCTATTAGATCAGGGCCTGCTCTTACGATTACTGGCAGATCCCACTCTGATTCGCAAAGAAATCGAATTCGAAAAACTTCGCGACTGTATCATATTCATCGATGAGATTCAGAAATGCCCTGCTCTCATG
Source organism: uncultured Pseudomonadota bacterium (assembly GCA_903928445.1). GTDB lineage: Bacteria > Bdellovibrionota_B > Oligoflexia > Oligoflexales > CAIYRB01 > CAIYRB01. Next base: position 26,403 of record CAIYRB010000005.1, read on the forward strand.
GATGAGGTCCATCTGATGATCGAGGAGCACAACCTGCGATTTCTGCTCACTGGATCGAGTGCTCGTAAACTCAAAAAGTCTGGCGTTAACCTTCTCGGTGGACGCGGTCGCGATCGGAATTTCCATCCGCTGGTAGCATTAGAAATAGGACTGGAACATTTTTCACTGCCGCGCGCCTTAAACCATGGACTGATTCCCCGACACTACCTCGCAGATGATCCCGATGAGGACCTGGCCACCTATGTAGGCCGCTACTTGACTGAAGAGATTGCTGGCGAAGGCGTATCGCGCAATCTCCCGGCATTTAGCCGATTTCTCCAAACTGCTTCGACTGTAAATGGTCAAATGTTAAACTACACCAATGTCGCTCGCGATGCGCAGGTGTCGCGTGCCACCATCCAAAACTGGTTTCAGGTCCTCTATGATACCCTGATTGCATGGGAGATCCCGGCTTTTACCAAGACTGTTAAGCGTAAGGCAATCGAAACAGCCAAGTTCTATTTTTTTGATACGGGAGTCGTTCGCTCACTTAGGCGACTGCCGCCCATAACTCCGCAGCAGACTGAGTGGGGCGAATTTTTCGAACAGTTTATCATGATGGAAATGAAATCTTGGATTGATTACCACGAGCCACTCGGATCACTCCATTACTGGCGATCGACGTCGAAAATGGAAGTTGATTTTATATTGAATGGCGAGCATGCGATTGAAGTAAAATCGACGGATCGGGTGACGTTAAAGCACCTCCAAGGATTGCGTTCACTCCGTGAGGAAGGTTTGTGCAGCAGCTACTCGATTATCTGCAATGAGGCGCGGCCGAGGCTAGAAGACGGCATCGAAATTTTACCCTGGAAGGAGTTTTTGACTCAACTTTGGTCAGGGCGATTCTCAACGAAAGCTCGCATGCCCCCCGTTGATATCCGCACCTTTAAATGAGATGCTAGAGGACAGCATCAACCTTATCATTTTTTTTCACCCGAGGATGCGGCGTGCGGGCACCACTACTCGTGCTGATCATGTTAGCCGCGCTGGCCGTCTTTGGCCGATCGCTATGTAATCGGCAGCGCCTATACTCAACTTTTGACTACACAACGCCTGAATGCTACGAGCAGGCCGCATTCGCAGAAGCTTCTTAACTGACCGTTTGTTTTTATCGGGGGAACATCAGTAAGGAGACTTGCGGGAGACACGAGGCGCATCCAGCTCAGCCTATTAGGGCTGGAATTTTCGCTAAGGTGGTTCTCTATTTTCGACTCTCAACTTCTGGTTATCTGCGAAATTTATACACGCGCCCCTTGCGCTCACCCCTTGCCATCACTTCACCACTGGCTGCTAACGACGCCAAATCCCGCTCCAAAGTCCGCCGCGGGATGCTCGGCAACCACTTAATCACATCTTGCATCGAAAACTCATCGCACTTCTTTGCGTGCGCAAGGATCTTTTGATGACGGACAGCGGGCGTTTTGCCGGCGCTGTCTCTCAACAGGCGCCTGCCGTCATCAACGACTTCCTCGGCGGCAACTGCGAAGCATTCCGCCAAGAATTCTAATATCGGATGTAACTTGCCCAGAGCACGGCTTTGGCGGATGGAAGCGTAGTAACGCTCGCGGTTTCGCATGATCACAGTTTCGCTTGGAACTAAGAGAGCGAGATGCTGGCTGTCGCGGAGGAGGAGCAGATGCTGCATTAGCCTGACCGTTCGGCCGTTGCCATCCGCGAAAGGGTGGATCGATACGCAGATAAAATGAAAGGCAAACGCCCGCGTAAAAGCGTTTGTTCCTTCTGTATCTTTCAGCCAACGCCATAGGTCGTCGAGCAACTCATTGAGTGCATGCGGCTCCGGGCAATCGTCCAGCTTTTCGCCCGTTGCAGCGTTGACGATCGAGACGGGGATAGTGCGAATTCGGCCGCATAGATTCTCTGCGATAACACCTTGAGTCACCAAGCGCTGTAGATCGCACATATCGGATTGCTTAAGTGGTCGCGCATCTTGTCCTAGCCTCTCGGCGTAGTCTAAGGCCGAGTGGTAGTTCTGAACCTCTTTCACATCTTTGGGCAAACCGGCGACGCGCTTGCCTTGAAGGACGGCGGTTACTTCGCTTTCGCCAAGGGCGTTGCCTTCGATCTGGTTTGAATAAGTGACCGCGCGGATTTTTGCCTTCCGCAGAAGCTGCACCTCTTGGGGACTGCCTAGATATTCGTCCACGAACGGCTTAGTTTCGGCTATGCGCATCAGGCTCGCGACCAAAGCGTCGGTGTGGATGATTTCAGCCGGTATGTTGTGGCGTTGCAAAGAGCGATAAGTCATGATTATTTATCCGCCATTTATCCGCCAATGTCAAGGCTGGCGGATATATTATCCGCCATATATCCGCCAAGCATGTGGTGGCGGAATCCTCGCCTAGCGCCTAGACCGCAGAACTTAAAACGGGGAAATCAGCGGTTCAAATCCGTCCTCCCGCTACCAAAAAAACTAAGGCCCGGCTCTTAAAAAGAGCCGGGCCTTAGAGGTTGTCCGAAAATTCCGTGTCTCCCTTACTTCCGCGTCTCTGTGGTTAAATTGGGCGTTTGGGTTTAACCACGGAGGCGCGGAAGTAGGTAGACACGGAATTTTCGGACATGTTCTTAGTTTTTAGGGGCTGGATGGGTGAAAATTGGAAAGTCGAGATCTGCAGCGAACTGAGGGCGCGCGGCTCGTCAAGGCTGCTTGATCTTGCCCACCAGGGCCTGCAAGTCGGCTCCAGAGTCGGTGATGGGCATAGGGAGTCGCCATCTGCTGGAGCCCAACTAGGCCTTCGCCCCAGGGATCGGCCTAATCGCCGCGTAGTATTCCTTAGCCGCATCAACCGACACCAACTCCAACTCTGGGTAGCGCAGAGCCGTCAACTTGCCACCGTAGACGCAGCCGGTATCGATACAGATTGTGTCGTTCACCCACTCTGGTTCACGAACCGGAGTGTGGCCGTAAACCACCTTGGCTCTACCGCGGTAATCCTTGGCCCAGTTGTAACGTACCGCAAGGCCGTACTCATCTAGCTCGCCAGTGACCTCACCGTAGATCGCATAGGCCTTGACGGCACCGGTATCACGCAATTGCATCCCCTCTTGCAGCCCAGCGTGGACGACCACCAACTTGCCCCCGTCCAACACCAAGTGACTTGGCAGGGTCGAAAAAAAGTCGCCGCAGTCTTGCCTAAAATCGGCAGACTCTGCCTCAAGCTGATTCAGCGTCGCAGCAAAGCCGTTGTTCATACTAACCTTGCGCCCGCGCAGATGGCGCTCAAGCTTGTCCTCATGATTGCCAGGAACCATCAGGGCATGGCCTTGACGCACCATGTTTATCGCCAACCTGAGGCAGGCGGGGGCTTGCGGCCCGCGATCGACCAGGTCGCCAAGAAAGATCGCCCTTCGGCCTTGGGGATGCCGAGCCATGGCCGAAAGGCGACCGTCAGGGCCGTTGCCGATATCATATCCGAGCTTATAGAGCAGTAACAGCAGCTCATCCAAGCAACCGTGCACATCCCCGATGATGTCAAAGGGCCCTGAGTCGCCGCGATGATCAGGCGGCATCTTCGTACGCACGATGTTGACCGCTTTGGCATCTGCGACCGTGCGCAAAGTCTGTGCGACGCGAAAGCCCTCGTCTTCAAGAGACAGCACAGCTTTTTCGAGCAGCTCACAGTGCCTGGCAATCACTGACTCTGGAACTTGACGTTCGGCTCGACCGGCATTTTGCGCCAAGCAGTCGGCCAAGGGTAAGGCGAAGACCAGAGCGACTGGCTGGTAAAAATGCTTCTTGGCCAACGCAAGCAGCGGCTGCCTGGCCCTAGCGTCGAGGTTTGTCGCATCGATGACGACCCGGCGGCCGAAGGCGAAGCGCTTTGCGGCAACCAGATGCAGCAACGCAAAGGCCTCGGGAGTCGTCGCCTGGTCGGCCTCATCATCCGAGATCCAAGCCCGAAAGGTGTCCGACGACAGGATTTCGGTCGGTAGAAAGTGACGCCGGGCAAAGGTCGATTTGCCTGAGCCGGAAGGACCGACCAGCAAAACCAAGGACAATTCGGGCAAAGCAAGGTCCATCGCCGCCACACTCCCAGGACACGCAGTGTTATCAGGTGATTTTCGGGTGCCTAGGCGCTTCTGTCCACACCTAATAATAACTGCGCAGGTCCGTCTAAAGGAGATCGCATCCCAAAGTCACCGGCGGGATGAAGTCACTTGGCTCTACGCCCGGCACCGAGCGCCGTCCAGGTAAACACCGAGGTCTCACCGTCATAGTCAGCAAAAGGTCGGTGGCCCTTATAGACAAAATCCTTAGGTTTGGCCGTGAGCGCCGAGATAAACACCGGCCCCCGAGCGATCTTCTCCAAGCGCCTAAAGCGTTTGATAATCCCAGGATTCGTCACCTTGGCATAACCTCGAACATAGCCAAGAGGCCTGAGCATCTTGTGACTAGCCAACATCATCATACTGAGGACCTGGCGATTGCCCCTCCCCCTTGCCACAGAGGCGAGACCGATATAGCAGACCTCGCCAGCCTTCTTAGGTAAAAAATGGTCGGGGACTTGCGTCGATTCAAGGTAAGCACCGATGATCGACAACCCCTCTGGAAGCCCCTCCGCCTGCGGCTCAAACTGCTGCATATGGTCTTCGACGGTCAAAACGCCCTGCAAGGTACCACTGCGGTCAACAGCGACAATGCCAAGCCCTTGCTGCGCAATATGCCGCACCTGATCGCGAAAGAAGGGCAGGACATCAGACTCGTTTAAACCAAGGACCCGGCAAAGTGGCTCATTCTTACAGAACTCCCGGCTCAAAAGCACAGCGGCAGGCCCTTGGTGCTCAAGGCTGAGAACTTTGGTCTTGATATGCCTGTTGGTCGCACGCAGGACGAGATCCAACACAATGGCCGCATAATCGACGTAGTTCAACCGACCTCCTCGAAATTTAATCTATTGGGAACGGAACTTTATACAGATGCGCCATGCGCATTTGGCTAAGACCTGGCGGGAACGCCGCCGCTGCGACGTCGCGCACCGCGCAGGCAAACCGCCCCTTCGGCTGAAAGGTTCCGTTCATGCTATTGGCGATCTGCACCATTTGTTTGGCGCGCGGGCGTCGGCGCTCGTCATAATGACTAAAGGCCTGCTCCACGGTCTTCGCTTGGCGCAAAGACTTAACGAGGAAACAAGCATCCTCCAAGGCTAGGGAGGCACCTTGTCCCATATTTGGCGGCATCCCGTGCGCTGCGTCACCGACCAGACAAATCCGCCCTGCGGCGTAAGCCTTCAGGCCATTCACCACGCCAAAATTACAACGGTGCAGACTGGTGGGGTCCGCGCTGTCCAGGATCCTTCCAATGTCTGGATGATAATCGGCAAAGGTGGAGCGCAGCTGCAGCAAGAAGTCAGGCGTGATGGGAGCTGAGTTCTTAAGGTAAACGTCTGGACGTACGATCGCGCTCCAATAAGCGACCTTGCCATCGAGCGAAGTCAGCATAAACCGCGTTCCCGTACCCCAAGCCTCAATGGTCCGACCAACATAGTTGGCTGCGACCGGGGTGACGCTGTGACCAAGATAGGTGCAAATCCCTTGATAGTGAACGTCGCTCCCGGCAAAGACCAGGCGTCGCACCGTCGACCCGATGCCATCGGCGGCGATGACGTAATCATAATCGAGGCTTCGATTCTGGCCCTGGACGCTTAAGGACACCACATCGTCCTGCTGCGAAATCGCCGTCAGCTTCTGCTCATAAAGCACCTCGCCACCTTGGCTAAGAAAGCGGCGCAGCATTAGTTTATAGAGGTCCGCGCGCTTCACCGCAACGATCGGAAAGCCGTTGGACCGCGTCAGCTTTTGACAGTCGAGGCGTGTCAGTTCACGCAAATGCCTGGTTGAAAAAAGCATGGCCTGCTGCGGCACATAGACCGTCCGGAGCTCATCAAGTAAGCCAAGGTCAGCAAGCAGGTGCAGGCCGTTTGGCGCAAGCCACAGCAGATTATCCTCGCAGTTAAGTGCGGCGGCTTTCTCTAAGATCGTTAAACGCATCGAATTCTTTTGCGCGTATAGCCCGACTGCCAGGCCAGCGATGCCGCCGCCGATGATGACACCAATGTCCGTCACAAAGCGCCTCCCTGTTGGGTCAGCAAGCCGACCTCAGCACGTACCGTCGCGATCAGTCGGTCAACGGTTTTCAGGTGCGTGCGAAACGAGAGGATGGCCACCCGCAGGACAAACCGTCCGTCCACCAGCGTCGAACTAAGAAAGGCCTCAGGATGGGCATTGATGCGCTGCATAAGCAGCTTGTTGAATGCGTCAAGGTCGCCGTCTGATCGACCTGAATCAACATAGCGAAAGGCAAAGATCGAAAGATCCAGCCCGCTGACGATTTCGACACCAGGAATCGTTGCCAGTTGGTCGCGGCAATAAGCTGCAAGCAGCAGCTTTTCACTCAGCGCCTGCTTAAATAAGGGTGCGCCGTATACCTTAAGCGCAAGCCAGATGCGGAGCGAGCGAAACGGACGCGTCAGCTCCAAAGAATAATCCATCGCCGACTTTTGCTGTAGTCCGGCTCGATCTTGCAGATAAGCTCCCGAGTGATCTAGAGCCTGGCGCAGGGACTCGCCGCGCTTAAACACCACCGCCCCACAGCCATATGGTAAAAACATACCCTTGTGTGGATCGAGCACCACCGAATCAGCCTCGGCCAAGCCATGAAAGCGTTCCTTAACCTCGTCACAAAGGTTAAAAAAGCCACCATAAGCACCATCGACATGGAACCACAGGGAATAGTCTTTGGCGACCGCAGCGATCTGCCGCAGCGGATCGACTCTCCCAAGGTTGGTACTGCCCGCCGTGGCGACGATCATCCACGGCTTAAGGCCATGCTTTAAGTCAGCATCGACCATGGCGCCCAAGGCTGCGGCATCGATCGCCTGGTTTGCCAGCGGCACCTTGCGCAGGCAAAGATCATCGCCAAACAGCACCCGCAAGGCCTTCTCACAGCAATGATGGGTGTGCTCAGATAGATAAACACAGGTCTTGTCATAATCACGAGCACGGATGCCAAAGGCATGCCTAGCGACAAAAAACGCGGTCAAAGTCGCATGCGAACCACCTGAGGTCACATCGCCAAAGGCGCCTTCACCATAGCCGACCATTGCGGCCAGCCACTGGATCGTCTGCGCATGGATGGCTGCGGCAACGGGTGCCGCGGAGTGGTCTGCGGTAAACGCATTGACTGCGGCGGCCAAGTGATCGGCCACCGCCCCGACATAAAGACCACCGCCTGGAACATAAGCTAAGTGACCGGGTCCGGCGGTAAGGATTCCCGCTGCGGTCATACCGTCTTCGACCACCCTAAGCAGCTGCTCCAAGCCCTCGGCCGAGGCCACTTGTTGGTCAAAGCGACCGAGCAGATCGGCATCAGGCAGCTGGTAGGTCGGGTGCTGGTTGACCTTTGCCATGAACCGATTGACGCTTGCATCCGCCGCGGCTTGCCAGTCGAGGCGTTGCGCGTCGCTTGGCTCCAAGGCCGACGTCGCCGCCTCCAAGCTAAGGATCTGCCGCCTCTGCGCATCAGGTTTCGTCGCAGGTTCATGCATGGGCATAGAGTTTATTCCCTACAGTTACTGACTCCTCACCCACCACGCCTGCGATCATACGGTCGATAAGGGACTTATAGTGCTGCAAATCAGGCGCCACCAGGTAGCCGTCTTGAAGTGCCGAGATATTGTAGGATGAAAGCACCGATGCCATATCCACGGTCGCCGTTTTAACCGGCTGAAGTGCGATCTTTTCGATCTCGCTCAGCGACGACAGGAGGCCGGCTCCCAAGATCAACTTTTGCCCCAAGCGCTCGAGAATGCCGAACTCAAAGATCCAAAAATAGACCTTGTCAAAGATCAGCGATGGGCTTGGATGCTGCGCAATGAACTGATTTAAACCGCTTTGGGCAAGCTGAAGTTGGCCCATGGCAGCAGCACTCACCTTGTCTTGCGACTGCACCACCAACTTGTTTAAGTGAAAGTTGACCTGGTCGGTTTCGGTCACCGGGACCCGGCTAGCCGCAGCCGTCCATTGGCTCAGCAAACTTCGGTACTCTTTGCTAAAGAGCAATGGCAAATGGCCAAAGTAGTCGTGAATCAGATCTGGTCCGTTAGCAAAATGCACTTCTTGCGGGCTGCGAATCGACCGCGACACCGGCATCACGCGCCGGTCTAGCCACTTGGCGATTTCCCAAGGTGGAGCCAAGCCATCGACATAAATCGCCGTCCAGCCAATCGTCGCTAACAGGTCATTGATCTCGGCGAGGCTCGGGATGCGCTCGCGAAAGCGGCGCAGCACCTCAACATGATCCATATAGAAAGGGTGGATGAGCTTTCCATACTTGGACCAGGTGTGCTCGATCGCTTGAAAAAAGCGTCGCCAAGTGTCGTGGTCCACTGAAGTGTAGGGCATGTTCGCCGTCATGATGTTCATAAATAAACCCTTCGATCGGCATAAGGAGTGTGCGGCCAAACTTGGCCTCTGCTGATGCAATCAATCGGGGGGAAGTCGAGTCAGCACGTGGGGGGAAAGGTGTCACATCGCCAAGTAGAGCGAATGCGAATCTATATAACAGATCAAGAACCATAGATCTCGCATAGAATCATCTTCGCTCAGAAAATTAATTTGTCGTTTTCATTGAAAACTCACCTGACCGACTCCCAGCACTCTGGACAAGAGTTAGACAGCCGCTCCTCGCAAGGCAAAACCGCCCAACTACATTATGTTTTTCCAAATACTTTAGCATGTTACACTGAGCTAGCCGCAGCGGAGGAGGGGCAGTTGGACAAAGCAGAGCAGCAATCGGAGTTGGATTTTGCGGTGATCGGCTCGGGCTTTGGTGGCAGCGTCGCGGCTCTGCGGCTGGCTGAAAAAGGGTACCAGGTCCGGGTGTTCGAGAAAGGCCGGCGCTTTGCCGCCGGCGACTTCCCCAAGACCAACTGGCATATGAAGCGCTGGCTATGGCTGCCTCTGCTGAACTTCCTCGGCCCGTTCAAAATATCGTTGTTTAGGCATGTTACGGTGTTTTCGGGGGTGGGCGTCGGCGGTGGTTCGCTGGTTTATGCCAACACGCTGCCAGTACCCAAGGACAGCTTTTTTGCCGCTCCGACATGGGCACATTTAGGTGATTGGCAGACGGCACTGGCGCCGTTTTACCGCAAAGCACTGCAAATGCTGGGCGCTACCACCAACAAACACCTGACCCGTACCGATACACTGATGCGCGACGTCGCAACCGATATCGGCCTCGACAAAGAATTCAGCCCAACAGAGGTCGCTATATACTTTGGCCAGCCAGGCAAAACGGTCGCAGACCCATACTTTGGTGGTGACGGCCCCGACCGCACGGGCTGCATTCATTGCGGCGCTTGCATGACCGGTTGCCGTCACGGCGCAAAGAACACCCTCGACCGCAACTATCTCTATTTGGCAGAGAAAAGGGGTGCTGTCATTCAGCCAAACAGCGAGGTTGTCACGGTAAAGCCAAGGCATGGTGGCGGCTACGAACTAAGCGTCAAGCAGCGTCTTGGCTGGCTACGATTTCGCCGCACCACGGTCTATGCCAAGCAAGTCGTCTTCAGTGGCGGCGTGCTCGGAACCGTCAACTTGCTTCTTAAGATGCAAGCGGACCGCCGTTGCCTGCCAAATCTGTCGCCTCACCTCGGCCATTTTGTGCGCACCAACAGCGAATCCATTATCGGCATCATGAGCCACGACCAAAGCTATGACTTCTCCCAGGGCATCGCCATTAGCTCGATCATCACCGCCGACGAGCACTCGCACTTTGAACCGGTACGCTACGGTGCGGGATCGGGTGCATTTCGCTTGCTCATGGCGCCACACGCACCAGGCAAGACGTTCTGGCAACGCATGGGTGCGATGGCCCGAGCCGTCACCAAAAGCCCTTGGGGGTGGGTGAAAGCCGTGTTTATCAACGACTTTAGTAAGCAGACGTTGATCCTCCTGTATATGCGCAGCCTCGATGACACCCTGTCATTTGCCCGCAGGCATTCGCCGTGGCTTGGCGGCCTAAAGACCATGGGATCTAATGTTGGCATCCATGGCACAAAGCCTATGGCCTTTCTGCCTGAAGCGACGGCGTTGGCGCACCGAATCGCCGCAAAGATCAACGGTGTGGTCTGCAATGTCTTCCCTGAGAGCCTGCTTGGCATCGCCTCAACCGCACACCTTCTTGGCGGCTGCTGCATGGGTACAAGTGCCGCCGATGGCGTCATCGACACCCACCACCGCGTCTTTGGCTACGAGGGCCTTTATGTCGTCGATGGCTCCGCCGTATCGGCGACGCCTGGCGTGAATCCGTCGTTAACCATCACCGCTTTGGCGGAGCGCGCGATGGATTTAATACCGCCCAAAACCGAGGCGCGTCCTCAGCGAGGCCAGTAAACATGTCCTTTTCTCCAGCTCAAGTGGCGATTATCGGTGCAGGTTCTAGCGGCATGATCGCTTGCCGTGAACTCAAAGAACGCGGCATTGCCTACGACTGCTTCGAAAAAGGCGACCGCGCCGGCGGCAACTGGGTGTTTGGCAACAGCAACGGCGTCTCAGCAGCCTACCGCTCACTGCATATCAACACGTCGAGGCAGCAGATGGAATTCCTCTGCTACCCAATGCCTGATCATCTGCCGCATTTCCCCAGCCATTGGCAGATAGCCGAGTACTTTGATGACTTTCTCGACCACTTTAACCTAAAGCCAACCATCACCTTCAACACCGAAGTCCAGCGGGTATCGCCGCTAGAGGGAGGCCGCTGGATGGTTGCCTTGGACAACGGTACCAAGCGCAGCTATGACGCTGTCATCGTCGCCAACGGCCATCACTGGGACCCGCGCTGGCCTGATCCGGCATTCCCCGGCACCTTTAACGGTGTCACCATGCACGCTCACGCCTACCTTGACCCAGAAAGTCCGCACGATCTTCGCGGTAAAAACGTCGTCATCGTCGGCATGGGCAACTCGGCGATGGACATCGCCTGTGAACTCGGCCGCCGCGGTGTCGCTAAACAAGTGTACCTGGCCGTACGCAGTGGCATGCACATCATGCCCAAGTACTTTGGCAGTAAACCCGCGGACTCTCTCATGCGGCACCCAGGTCAAACGCCAGCCTTGTGGGAGCGCATGATTCCACACCGCTGGTTTGAGTCCCTCGCCTTTCCTTTCATCAATCACCTGATCGACCGCGCGGTTGGTCAGCCAGAGGATTTTGGCCTGCCAAAGCCTACCCATAAATTTGGCCAAGCCCATCCAACGATCTCAAGCGAGATTCATATCCGCCTTGGCAGCGGCGACGTTCTACCGAAACCAAATATTCAGGAGCTACTTGGCGACCGGGTTCGCTTTGTCGACGGCAGCACGGAAGCAGTCGACGCGATCATCTATGCCACCGGCTACAACATCTCCTTTCCCTTTTTGGATCACGAGATTCTGAACTATAAGCAGAATGATCTACCACTATTTAAGCGCATGATCGCCCCGCAGCAACCAAACCTGCTGTTTATCGGCCTGGTCCAACCGCTGTGTTCGATCATGCCGATCGCCGAGCAACAGGCACGCTTTATCGGCGAATACCTGCTTGGATGCTACGATCTTCCTGATCCAGAGAGCATGACTAAAGATGCGATAGCCAAACATGAGGAGATGAAGAGTCGCTACGTTCACTCCCAGCGCCATACCATTCAAATTAATTGTATGGAATACACCGCGGACTTATGGAAGGAATTGAAACGCGGGCAAAAACGGGCGCAAAGCCGGCTCAAGCATGCGCGTTCCCTGGCTGGCAGACAGCCCATGCCACAGCAACAGGAGACCTAATGGACCGCAGCGACCATCACGAGATCGCGCCGGCGCTGCGACGGCTGCTACGGCGGGCGAGCTTCTTGCCAGGTCTAGAACGCTTCGCGCCAAAAGTTGCAAGGCGGTTCATGGCGCTTCTCGCCAAGGGCATGGTGCCAAGACGCGCCTTTCAAGTCGACGAAACAATCCAGCACATCGGCCCAAATCGTCTAACCGTCAGAGTCTTCTGCCCTAGAGGGAGCATAGAGCCACGACCGGCCCTCCTCTACTTACATGGTGGCGGCTGGACCATCGGTAGCAGTGCCGAATCTCGGCCGTTTACGGCCTTGCTCGCGGAGCAGGCAAGCTGTGTTGTGTACTCGCTTGACTACCGCCTAGCACCTGAGCATCCCTTTCCACAGCCTCTGAGCGATGTCGCCACGGCGTGGGACTGGTTACAACAACATCACCCGCGAGCTGACGAGGTCCCGCTTATCATTGGTGGTGACAGCGCTGGCGCAACGCTGGCAACTGTACTCTGCCGACGCCTGAGACACCAGGCGGGGCGCCAACCAGACGGTCAGTTCCTGATCTATCCAATGACTTCAACAAAACAGCAAACAGCCTCATATCAGCGCTACGCGCAGGGCCTCATTCTAACCCGCAGCACGATCGACTACTTCTTGCGGCACTATATTGGCCAAGTCAAGAACCCTGCGGCAAATGCTGACATTTCCCCGCTTCATGCCGATGACCTAAGCCGACTACCGCCGGCCTTTATTGGCCTGGCGGCAGCGGATATTTTGCACGACGAAGGGGTCGCTTATGCGCAAGCTCTGCGTCAGGCCGGTGTGCCGGTGGAGTTGCAGGTATTTCCTGATATGATTCATGCTTTTATCAATCTACTGGCGATTTCAGCCGCCTATGATAGCGCCGCAGTTTGTGCCAAGCAGTTGCAGCAACTGATCCAAAGGACTTCCAACCATGCGCCACGAGCCCACTAAATCCGCAGCGACCGCCGCAGACACCGTCGTCCCAGCACCCTGGGACCTCAAGGGGCGAGGCTTCATGTTTCTCTATCATTTCCCCAAAGCCTGGGGCACGCGGCCCAAGTTTATTCCCGAAGAAACCAGAGGCGATTTTCAAGGCGGACTTGGCGCTCTCATGTTGGTCGATTACGAGTCGTCTAATGCTGGCCCATACCGAGAGCTGTTGTTTATTCCCGGAACCTTTCGCTGGCAATCCATCAAGCGCCACGCCATCAGTCGTATCTGGGTGTCTTCGCCTCTCAGCGTCCAAAGCGGCCGCGCCAACTGGGGTATTCCCAAACAACTGGCCGAGTTTAGCCGCGTCGAGAATGGCCCACGCCGGGAGACTTGGGAGGTCAAGGACCAAGGCAAGACCTTTTTCTCGGCAAGCATGAGCTATGGCCGCGTTCCGCTTCCCATGCACACTGCATTAGTACCGTTTCCGCTACTGCAGTGGCTAGGTGGCAAAGGTTTTTTGACGCGATTCTCGGGTTATGGTGTCAGTCGACTTGCTAAGCTGGAACGGTTACAGGTCGATAGCGCGAATTTCCCCGATATCAGCGGGCGTCGTCCGATATTGGGATTGGAAATAAATCCATTTTTCATTACGTTTCCACTACCGGATATGGTGAACGAGGCGTTAGACATCGACCCCGTCAGCAGTGGCAGGACCCTGTTCACCTCAACGTAATTTGAGCCACGGAGTGTCTACTATGAACAAATTCGCACTCATCGCCTGTGCCTTCCACGCCGCAGCAGCCGTCGCGATCACTCCCGCCCAAGTACAGGTCACCATTCAAGGGGTCACCCCGGGCAAGGGTCCTGTCATCATCTCGGTTTATAAGACTGATGACACTTGGCTGAAAAAGGGCAAGGCGGTCGACATCAAAAAAGTCGACTCAACTGGAAAGAATGTCGTGGCGAGCTTGACCCTAGAGCCAGGCACCTATGCGCTTCAGGCGTTTCAAGATGAAAACGACAACGACAAATTAGACATGAACTGGCTGCCACCCGGCCCAGGCGAGCCGTGGGTCGTGTCGAATAACGCCCAAGGGGCGATGGGGCCACCCAGCTTCAAAGATGCAAGTTTTAGTGTCTCCACCGATCAGAAGATCGCCTTGGTGCTACAGCAGCCCTAATGTTTTTTGGCGGTGTGCCGCAAGATCCGCGACACGCTGCCACTTTCGCAGCTGCAACCTCCCTAACGGTCCCCTCCCTGCGGCGAATCCGCTTTTTTTTCGCCCCCAGGGAGCGCTGCATATGTGCGCCCAAACCCTAATTAAATCGTCTGTTTATCGCTTTATCTCAAGGTCAGCCGCCACCTTACCGAACAAGTAGTACAAGGGAGGGAAACATATGCGCAACACGCTCTTCGCCGCCAGTCTCACACTAGGTTTTTGCCTTGGAGCCTGCTCCAGCGATATGCAAAGCATGTCTCCCCCAAAGCAGCGGACTGCTCCGGATTCACAAAAGCTACTGAAGAGCCAAGACACCAACGAAAGCCCTACGGCCGCCTCGGCGAGTGGCACGGCCGTCGCCACCTCGGATAGCCCCACAGCCAACCCAGATACTACGAGTACGACGGTCTCGACGCCAGCCGCACCGATCGTGGACGGTACAGGTGAACTCATCGCGATTTTGGAAGACTGTGGGTTTCCCGGTGGAGTCTTGCCTGATCCAAGCGTGACCGTCTTTCAGGCTAGCTTAAAGTCACAGCAGGTGTCCATCAATGGCAGCAAGCCTATTAACCCGGCAATGCTTGGTCTGCCAGTGATTCCATTTGCTCCACCGCTGCCCCCTGCAAACTATACGGCCGTTGTTCGCGCCTCGGTTGAGGTCAATGCATCGATGGCAGCTACTAAACAATCCGTTCGCATTGGTCTAGAAGGATTTACCGTCAGCGTCTTGGGACTTTCCGTGCCTCCAGACCTCGGCCAGGCGGACGCCACGACGCAAGTTCAAGCCAACAACTCCGACACTTCAGCGACCGGTCCAACCAACGACGAGCGCGTTAGCTTGATCGGCCACGACGGGCCATGGAAGGGCATCTACTGCACCCTCAATGGGAGCAAGAGTCTTAGCTTCACCAAGAATGGTAAGTCCAAAACCATCAGCTTCGACCCGCCCATCCCTGGTGGAATCTGGGCCAAGGCATCACCAGCTCGGTTTAAAGCAGAGGTCGGAAGCGGCCGTACCTTTAGCAATGTAAAGGCGACGGTGACGAGCTCCAATGACAGCTCCATGCCTGTTGGCACCGTCGTACAGGGGACCGTAACCGTATCACCTATCTCGGGTAGCTTGGCAGAGATCGGCGTCAATGCCGATATCGCCTACATCATCCGCAGTGATTTTGGCGCCAACACCGTCAACCTGGGACTTTCCCCCTCAGAGGCCTTCTATGTCTCGTCGACCACCAAAGATATGAGTGCAATCGTCATCGAAACCGGGGTGACGGAAATACCTCGGCTAGTCTTGTCTAAGTAGTCGCATCTAGACTAGTCATCAGCGGGAACCGCTACTCGGTTACGAGATGTTGGTGACTCATGACTTTAGCAAAATGACACAGGTAGGAGTGCCCGGAATGCTGACCCATGCGCTCATTGATCTTGGCCATCACCTGGTCTAGGGTCCTAGCTCCCACAATGGAGTCACCGAGCCCTGACCAATAAGCCGAATCAGCGACGGCCTGATCTGCCTTAGCTGGTTCAACACGGTCGGATAAGACCATCGAAGCCGTCTCCGGACGATCATAATTGAGCCGCTCGACAAGACCAGCAAGCATATCCTGAAGCCGCCATTGATCCCAAGGAACCATCCGACCAAAGACCGCCGCGACATCTTTGCTTGGCGGTAGGTGCGGAATGATGTCGGAGGGATTTTCTAAACGATAATAGCGATCGCCCAACAAAGCGCGAGCCTGATTGTAGAAGCTGCTATCGCCGACGCGAGGCTGCGCCGAGGTATAGATAGCAGTGACGTCATGACCGTCCTGCTGCAGTCGCATGCCAAAGATCAAGGCCATGGCTCCACCCAGGCTGTGACCGGCCAAAAACAGGGGCTTTGGATCCGCCTTCATCCTCGCCAGTAACTCAGGCATCAGAACCGGCGCTAGCCGCTCGTAGCGCAACAGCATTCCCGTATGCCCCCAGCCATCTAGGCCAATGCGACTGTACGGAAGCATCGCAAATAAGACGTCGTCGATGACGTCCTGGGCCTCGACAGTGCCGCGAAAGACCAAAAAGCGAAAGCCGTCACCCTCGGCTAGAAAGGCGGCGGCGCCATGGGACGAAGCGTTAAAAATCTTAATGTCTTTAAATCCCCAAGCCTCCAGTGGCTCCGCCACCCGCTCCGGCGTCGGCATCTCTACGGCATAGCTGGCAGCCGAAGCCAAAAACGCATTGCCGACCCGATAATCGCTCGTGATTTCGAAATCTAGCTTAGGAATATCATTTGGACAATCGACCGGCATCGACAGCGGAAGCGAAGTCCAGGCTAACGCGACTTGGGTCGTCCACAGGCTAGCGAGAGCACAAAGACATGGGGCGGCAAAGAGTCGCGCGATGCGCATAGTGTAGTTCCCCTAGCGTAAAAAGGAGATCGTTTCATGATTACCCGAACCCAGGCCGACTTACAAGCTGATCCTACGCGCCCAGCCTCCTGCCACGCCATCCCGAATCATTCACGAATGATCTGCTCGGTCGTGGCATACAGACGCTCAATAAATGGTGCACAATGCTTCGAAGCCACGCTGCGTTTGAGCTTCATCGTCGGCGTCAGCATGCCGTTTTCCACCGAAAATCCTGACTTCAGGATGCCAATTCTGGCGATGTGTTCGTGTTTAGACAGTCCTGCGTTAATCAGGCTCAAGCGCTGCCGCAGCAGTGCATCAAGCGCTGAACCCTTGGCCAGACTCTCATCCACCACAACCAATGCCGCGCAGTACTTGCGGCTATCACCGATCACCATGGCCTCGACGACCGCCGGCTCACGCTTTAGCTCACATTCGATCGGTACCGGGGCAACGTAGTGGCCAGTGGACGTTTTTAGCAACTCTTTCTTACGTCCTCTGATACCAAGCCGCCCGGCCGAGTCGATCGCTCCATAGTCGCCGGTAGCAAACCAGCCGTCTGCGCTCAACACCTGCTTAGTTGCAACATCATTGCGAAAGTAGCCTTTAAAGACATACGGGGCGCGCATAAAAATCTCACCGTCTGCGCCCAGACGCACTTCATTGCCAACAAAAGGCAAGCCGCAGGTTCCAATATGGATTTCCTCGGCCGAGGCATAAACTCCCAGGCAGAGGTTCTCCGTCAAGCCGTATACCTCGCGGATAAACACGCCCATACCGCCAAAAAACTTTAACACCTCAGGGGGTGTCGGCGCCGAGCCGGTGAAGAACGAACGTACGCGGTGAATGCCTAGCTTCTTTTTAAGCTTATGGCCCAGCAAGGCGTCGGCGAGTTTGGCTCGCAGTAGGCGATCGTTTGCCTTCACGATGCGATTGCCGACAATGCGACTAGACCCTGCTCTTACTGCCAACTTAAACACTAAGCGCTTGATCAGCCCGGCCGAGTTTACCCCGTTTGTGATCTTCTCGTAAATTCGCTCCCAAAGACGGGGCACACAAAGCAGCATCGTTGGCGGAAATAACCCCATATCTTCAATGAGAGTGTCCGCGCTCCGCGCAAAGACGACCTCACCGGCCATGAACACAGATCCAACTTCCACCAATAGGCGCTCGGCGACATGCGATAATGGCAAAAACGACATAAAGCGATCGTAGCCATTGCTCCCCTGATTGAGAATCGCGACTGCCGGCCCCGCAGCTGCGATCATCGTCCCGTGGGTGTGCACTACACCTTTAGGTAGTCCGGTCGTCCCCGACGTATAGACGATCGTCGCCAGATCATTTTCTACGACAGGTGTCGCTTTGACTAGAGGTGCGATGTCACTGGCGATGATGGCCTCGAGATCGCCCGCGAGAAAGCAGGCACTGACCGAGGGCACCACTATGCCCCCAAGGCGCTCGGGCACATCGTAGAACAGCGCTTTGGTCCCGGATTGATCGAGAATAAACTCAAGATCCTTAGGGGTCGATGTTGCATAGATCGGCACGGAAACGGCGCCAGCGGCGAGGATCGCTAAGTCGCAGATCATCCACTCCGGCCGATTAAGACTCACAATCGCCACTCGGTCGCCGGGACGAATGCCTTTTGACAACAGCCAACCAGCAACTTTGCGCACGCCGTGAGCATAAGCAGCCCACGTCATCGTCCGCCAGGTCGCCCCAGCCGAGTCAAAAAAGCGCAAGGCAACGGCCTCGGGCAAACGCTCTGCGCTGATGAAAAAGCGCTCAGCTAAACTTTCGACGCGGGGACTACTCAATGGTCCCGTAAGTAGATCGGTCTGGGTGGCGAGACTATTTGAGAAGGGCATCATTCGCTCCCTTTTTGGCGCCGACGTGACGATAAATAGGCCGAAATTCGGAAAATCTCAGAGGTGAAGCCAGCTGCTTTTGGCTGCCCCCATCACCTGGAACATCGACAAACATGCCTCGGGCGATAAATTGCGGCTGCTGCTCGATATCCTCAAAGCCCAAAACTAGCTCGACGCACACGTCGAGGGGCTTGAATAGATCTAACCATTCAGCCGCCGGCTTCGTCTCAACTCTGGCTTGGATCGCCTGCTTGACGGCCTCTACCTTGCGCTGATCGATCGCGAGGATATCTAGGCCTCCGATCGCCTCAAGGAAGCCTTTGTAAAACTTGGGTTCGAGGCCACCCACACTGAGATATTGGCCATCCTTTGTTTTGTAGTAGCCGTAAAAGGAGCCGCCGTTAAGCAGGGTTTCTTCCCAGGTAGGATAGACCTTCGCTGCCAAGCCCATCTGCGCCGCCATACCTGATAGCATGAGGGCACTGTCGGTGATGCTGACGTCGATATACTGGCCGGCGCCGCTGCGTTCGCGGTGAAAAAGCGCCGTCATAATGCCAAACAGCGCATGATAAGACCCGGCTAAGTCGCACACCGGCGCGCCGTGGAGGACCGGACCCGCTGCCTTGGTGCCGGTCAACGCCGCTAGACCAGCGAGCGCTGCATAATTGATGTCGTGACCCGCCCTGTCGCGATAAGGGCCGGTTTGCCCATATCCAGTCAGCGAGCAATAGATGAGACGTGGCTGAAGCTTCGCTAAGCTTGGGTAATCAAGCCCTAGCTTCGCCATCACGCCCGGGCGAAACTGCTCAATAACGACGTCACTATCTTGCACTAAGCGCTGCAGGCTTTCGCGCGACGACTGGTCCTTGAGGTCGATCACCACCGACTTTTTTGAGCGGTTTAAGAATGCATGGGTCGTACTTGTTCCCTGCGCAAAAGGCGGAGTCAGACGACTCATATCTTCTCGGTCCGGGGCCTCGACGCGGATGACATCCGCGCCCCAATCCGCCAGATACATGGTGACCATGGGCCCGGGCAGCAGCGTCGTAAAATCTAAAACCTTGATTCCGCTCAGTGGTTGCATGGGAGGCCCACCTTTGATGTGGTTTAAAGCTGCAGCGACCGCGCGATCACCGTTTTCATAATTTCATTCGCACCAGCATAGATCCGCCCAACGCGCGCGTTGACAAACATCTTGCTGATTGGATATTCGGTCATATATCCGTAACCACCATGCAGCTGCAGACATTCATCGATGATTTTGCAGGCCAAGTCCGAGGTCCAATACTTGGCACCACAAGCCTGCTCAACCGATAGTTGACCATCGACTTGCGCCGTGATCAAGCGGTCCACGTAGATCTGCGCGATATCGGTTTCGGTCGCCATCTCGGCGAGCTTGAACTGACTGTTCTGAAACGATGCCAGTGGCTTGCCAAAAACGTTGCGCTCCTTGACGTAGCGAATGGTGTGGTCGAGTGCGGCTCGACAACTTGCCACCGCACCGATAGCGACGGACAATCGCTCCGTGGCCAGCTGCGCCATCAGGTATTTAAAGCCCTTGGTCGGGTCGCCAAGGACATTGGCCTTGCGCACCTTAACGTTTTCAAAGAAGAGCTCGGCGGTATCTTGCGACAGCAGACCAATTTTCTTGAGTGGCTTGCCGCGGTGAAAGCCTTCGTCGCCGCGTTCGACGATAAAAAGTCCCATGGCATGCGGGTTATTGGCTACGGTCTTTGCCGCGACCAATACCAAGTCGGAGTTTAGTCCGTTGGAAATGAACGTCTTTTGGCCGTTGAGCAGCCAATAGTCGCCCTTATCCTCAGCAACCGTCCGCATTCCCGCAAGGTCACTGCCAGCTCCCGGCTCGGTCATTGCCACCGCCAGGATGGTCTCGCCACTGACGATACGCGGGATGATGCGCGCCTTTTGCTCGGCATTGCCGTAGTTCAACAAATAGGGCGCAACAATGGTCGTATGTAGACCGAGGAGCAAGCCAAACTCATCAAAATAAGACAGCTCCTCAAGCATCACCGCTTCATAGCGAAAGTCTTTGATACCCAAGCCACCAAACTGCTCGTCGGCGGCGGGCACGAGAAAGCCCAAATCGCCGCACGCCTTCCATACCGAGCGCGGAACGATCCCCGCCTGTTCCCACTGCTCACGATGGGGCACCACTTGTTCCTGCACAAACTTGCGAAAGCTTTCGCGGAACGCCTCGTGCTCCGGCGTATAGATGGTCCGTTTGGTAAACATCAGGTCCTCGTTGGTTAAAATGCTTCGTTACGCTCGGCTTTTGCAATCAACAGGGCCGGCGGTGAAAAGCGCTCACCGTAGCGACTGCTCAGCTCCCGCGCCCTTTCGGTGAAAGCGCGCAGGCCGTAAGCGTTGATAAACTGCAGCGTACCGCCACTCCACGGCGCAAAGCCAAAGCCGAAGATCGAACCGATGTTGGCATCGCTCACCGAGGTCAGGACCCCCTCTTCAAAGGTCCGCACCGTCTCCAAGGCTTGGATAAACAGCAAGCGGTCTTTCATATCGTCAAATGGAATCGGCTCGCCGCGGTAAGTGCTGCTCAGTTTCGGCCAAATAAACTTCTTCCCATCCTTCGGGTACTCATAGAATCCAGCGCCAGCGGCCTTACCCGGGCGACCAAAATCGTTGAGCATGCGGTCGATCACCGCATTTGCTGGGTGATGCGGCAACTCTTTGCCAGCCTTCGCCAGATCGGCCTCAGTCGCCTTGCGCACGAGTGAAAACAGCCTCAGGCTGACTTCGTCACTCACTGCAAGCGGACCAACCGGCATGCCGGCTTGAAGCGCAGCACGCTCGATGGCGATAGGACTTTGGCCCTCGCCAAGCATGGCAATACCTTCTTGCGTAAAGGCACCAAACACGCGCGAGGTGTAGAAGCCCCGACTGTCGTTGACGATAATCGGTATCTTGTCGATCTGCCTGACAAAGTCAAAGCTACGCGCCACCGTCTCAGGCGAGGTTTGCGAGCCGAGGATGATTTCGACTAGCTGCATCTTGTCGACCGGAGAAAAGAAGTGCAAACCGATAAAATTGGCTGGAACTGTCGTGGCACGGGCCAAGCTGGTGATCGGTAGAGTCGAGGTATTAGACGCCATGATCGCCCCCTTAGCCAAATGCGCCAGGGTCTTTTCGGTGACGTCCTTTTTAATCTGGCGGTCTTCGAAGACGGCCTCGATCACCAATTCACAGCCAGCCAGGTCCTCATAACGGTCCACCGGCTTGATCCGTTCTAGTAGCGCTGCCTTGCTCGCATCGTCGATTTGACCTTTGCGTAGCCTCTCATCCAGAAGCTTCTCAGCATACTGCTTGCCCTTTTCAGCCGCCGTCAGATCAACATCCTTAATCACCACATCGATACCGGCCTTCGCTGCTGCATAGGCGATACCAGCGCCCATCATACCAGCACCGAGCACACCGATGCGACGGACCTTGACCGGTGCCGCTGCTTCGGGCCGATTCTCTCCGGCCTTAAGGGCATTGAGTTGGAAGAACAAGGTTGAGATCATGTTCCTAGCAGTTTGACTGGTCGCCACCTGAGCAAAATAGCGGCTTTCCACCCGTAAAGCCGCGTCTACTGAAATCTGCAGCGACTCCACTGCCGCCGCGAGGATCGCGACTGGAGCCGGGTAGCACCCTTTGGTCTTCTCTAGAAGCATGGCCGGGGCAACCGGTAGCATCTCGGCCAGCTTCGGTTGTTTTGGCGTACCTCCTGGGACCTTGTAGCCCTCATCGTCAAACACCTGACGCGAGCTAGGATGGCTTAAAATCCATGCCTCAGCCGCAGCTAGCAAGGCTTGCGGAGTCGCCGCGAGGGCATGAACCAAGCCGCCTTCCAACGCCGCTTTAGGACTTAGCTGCTTACCTTCGAGAAGAAGCGGCATCGCCTTTTCCAGGCCGAGCAAACGGACCGTGCGTACAATACCGCCGCCGCCTGGCAGCAGGCCCAGAGTGACCTCAGGCAAGCCAATTTTCGCTCGGGGATCGTCAAGCAGTACCCGGTGATGACAGGCGAGTGCAATCTCCCAGCCACCGCCTAAGGCGCTACCATTAATCGCAGCGACAACAGGGATGCCCAAGGTCTCAAGCCGCCGCAGATCGGCTTTCAACCCTTCGACCATACTAAAGACTTTGCCGGCGTCGGCACTGCCAACCTGGCTAAGTTCTTTTAGGTCGCCGCCGGCGAAGAAAGTCGCCTTGGCCGAGGTCAGGATCACCCCTTTTAGGTCTGATGCCTCCACTTTAAGGCGCTCGACCGCTTCGTGCAGCGACGCGCGAAACGACGCATTCATCGTATTGACAGGCTGATTAGGCGCGTCAAAGGTCAGGGTTACGATGCCGCTTGCAGCTCTATCAAAACGAATATCGCTCATGATGTAAGGTCCTCGTTAAAGCCGTTCAAAAACCGTCGCGATGCCCATACCAGCGCCAATACACAAGGTGACCACGCCGTAGCGAAGCTTGCGGCGGCCAAGCTCATCGATGAGCGTCGAGGTCAACATGGCGCCGGTGGCGCCAAGCGGATGGCCAAGAGCAATGGCGCCACCATTGACGTTGATCTTCTCAAACGGGACTCCGGTGTCCTTTTGGAATTTCATCACGACGGCGGCAAAGGCCTCGTTCACTTCAAAAAGATCGATATCGGAAAAGCTGAGTCCTGCCTTGGACAAGGCCAGGCGGGTCGCCGCCGTCGGCCCCGTCAACATGATCGTTGGCTCGCTGCCGACGATCGCAGCTGAGACCACGCGAGCCTTAGCCTTGAGTCCTAACTCACGACCGATCTGCTCGCTGCCGATGAGCACGACCGCGGCCCCATCGCTGATGCCCGAAGAATTTCCAGCTGTGTGCACATGATTGATGCGCTCAACGGCATGGTATTTATGATAGGCAACCCCATCAAATCCGAAGTCGCCGATCTTGGCAAAAGACGCTTTGAGTTGCCCCAAAGCGGCAGCAGATGCATCCTTACGGACCAATTCATCGCGACCTAGAATGGTCACGCCATTTTGATCGGCAAAGGGCACGCGCGACGCACCCGAGCGACCCTCAGCCTCTGCGGCCGCGGCCTTTTGATGCGAGCGCAGGGCGAATTGATCGACGTCGTCACGGCTGAAGCCCTCAATCGTCGCGATCAAATCGGCACCGATGCCCTGCGGCGCAAAGCCGGCAATCATATTCGTCTCGGGGTCGAATGCCCAGGCCCCACCGTCAGAGCCCATCGCCACCCGCGACATCGACTCGACGCCGCCCGCCACCATCAGGTCCTCGAAACCCGAAGCGACCTTCATCGCAGCGATATTGACCGCCTCCAAGCCAGAAGCGCAAAAGCGATTGACCGTACTACCAGCCACGGTTTGCGGCCAGTGCGCGGCCAGTGCAGCGGCCTTGGCAATATTACCGCCCTGCTCGCCCACGGCGGAGACACAGCCAATCACCACGTCACTGACGCGATTGGTATCAAGCTGATTGCGCTCGGCGAGGGTCTGTAGCTGGCGACTGAGTAAGCTGACTGGTTTGACCTCGTAGAGGCCACCATCGGCCTTACCCTTACCTCGCGGCGTGCGAATGGCATCATAGATGTAGGCAGACCTAGACATCGAAGCTCCTTGTGACGAGTACGCTAGAGTATATCGAATCCTAATGTAGCCAAATCCAATCGGTCAATGGGCAAAACTATGCCCACTGACCAAACAGCAGGCCTTTTAGTTCAGCTGATAGGACTTGGTGATCTTTGCAAAGGGCGTTCCGTCCGACCAACTTCCCATGTCAAAATCGACCTCTGACTTACCATTGAGCAGAGCATCCAAGCTGGACCAATAGAAGCGAAAGTCCATGGTATCGAGCACGACTCTGCCGCCCTTTTTATTGCCCATCATCCAATCGAACATCTTTAACATCCCGCCATTGGTCGCAGCGGCGATGTGGTCAGCCCACACCTCTTCGCCATTGTGCGCATCGCTTTTTGCGACATACATCACCAAGGACTTAGCTTTAGTAATATATTCGCTAATCGTGCGCAGCTCGCTCACCAGCGCGATATTGTCGTCCTCACCACCCAGGATGATCACGCGGCCATCGATCCCGCCGACCATGTCCTTCCAAGGCAACTCTTTGACCTGGATGAATTTCTTTACGAATTCGGGAATACCCGCGCGCAGATCGAGCTTGGGACTAGCGAGAACCATACCATTGAGCTTAACACCACCGACCTGCGCCCAACCGAGCAGCAAGAGACCGCCAATCGAATGACCATAGGCGTAAACTTCAGTGCGGTCAGCCACGGGCCCAAGGACCTGAAGAACATGGTCAGTCGCCTTGACTGCGTGATGCACCCACTGCGTCTGATCCGCGGGTTGAAAAACCCCGACCTCCTTTAGAAGATCCCAGCCCGCAGCATGATATTGCGGGAAGATCACGATATAGCCCTGACGGGTTAAGTGATCGATATGCTCCTGATAGATCTCCGGAACCGGGGCGAAGAATCCGTGCATATAAACGATCACAGGTGCTGAGGTACCATTCTTCAGTGCCTTAGGCACAAAATAGCTGACCCTTTCCGGGCTTTTTACATCTTCAAGGTCATAGCGAGTTGCACAACTCCCGGAGCAATGATCAAACTGATCCGAACCAAATCCGGTCAAGGGCTGCATGGGCTGACTGAAAGCAAAGGCTCTAGGCGCAGAAAGCGACGATAGAACACCCAAAAAGCACGAGACAAAGCCAAAAAATCGACGCATAAGGGACTCCTTTCCCAAAGTGGAGATCGACAGGGGCACACACCTGTGCCCCATGCTTTTGGATATAAGATCTTACCAACCACCATCGGACCGGGATGTAAGGTCGCCTTTCAGGTATTTCTTACAGATAAAAGCCGGCATGTCGTTGACATAGACGTTAGCGAGGCCTTCATCCTTTTTGCTGGCACACAGCGCATTGAAGTTCGCCTTCGGGCAAACAGCACTGCTGACCACGGCCGTCTCGCCAGGCCGGTCCTGGCTTTGACAGAAGGATTGCATGTTGGCACTCGTCCATCCCGCGCCCAAAAACTCGATACATCCGCCGGCAAAGACGCCCTGAAACTCGCAGCTGCCCGAAAGGTCGGCTGCTAGAGGCACATCGGATGAACCTTCTTCCGCTGTGGCAACTCCACCGGAAGGCAAGAAATTCCAACAAAGTAGACCTAGGGATAAAACTAAGCGCCGCATACATGCTCCTGTGGATTAACGTTTATCATCGCACCAAAAGGCCCCATGGCCAGTTTATGTTCTTCAATGAATCTGACCTTCCTCAATCACCACGCGCTGACCTTCGCGCACCTGTTTGGCAATATCTTCGACTGGTACCGTGGGGATGACCCAATGAATATTTTTATGCTCCTCACGCCGCCGCTCTGGTGATGGCACAACTCGCGCATGCTTTTTGTCTTGTTGGTTCTTGAAGTAATTCACATCGATCGACCAACCCTTTTTAATAAAACTGCGCCGCATCCGCCGGTAGGCAATCTGCAAGCCGTCGGATTTCAGTGAGATCTCTTCGCTCAGGTCGACAGGAAGAAGCTGTGGCTGAATCCTTTCGACAACCGCAGCATCTTGATCAAAGATCGCCTGGACGCGGCGCTTTGCATCCTTATCGGCAAAGCGCGAGCGCATAAAGTTGCGGGCGTGAATCCACCGGGTGTGGGTGGTATTTTCATCAACCGGAGTGTTGACGTCATAAATGATCTGGGTCCAGTCCTTGGTGATATAGACCTTAAGGCACATCAGTCCACCGGACATATGAAAGCTTGGGCTCGCTCGCACCGGCGTTCTTTCGCGTCTCAGGAGCTTCCAGATTCCTTTGTACATCGGCGGCAAGTAACTCACGGTGGCCTTCGCCCCCCATTCGTGACTCTCCACCTCAAAGTCCTCGATCACAGCATGGTTGGGATCACCAAAGCTCGGATGGACAAAGGGGGCATGGGAAAAGTCCAAGCCGTTTTCAATCACCCGAGCATAGTCCGCTTGCCAAATAAACTCGCCGCGGATCATTCGCCACTCGGGATCGTCGTACTCTGGAAACTCAGGTAGTGGTGGCCGCTCGGCCTCAGGAAGATCACCCATAAACACCCAAACCCAACCGTATTTGACGACGACGGGATAGGAATCGATCCGAGCATGCTGGGGGATCTTGGCCCCAGGTGGCTGTGCAGGAATCTTTGCCACGGCGCCTTTGCCGTCGTATCTCCAGCCGTGATAAGGGCATTCCACGCAGCCATCGACCACTTTACCGGCCGACAATGATGCACCGCGGTGAATACAAATATCGCTTAGACAAGCAATGGAGCCGTCTTTAGCACGAAAGATCACGAGCTTCTGGCCAAGGACTTTAGCCTGCGTTGGTTTGTCCGAAATATCTGCTAAGTCGGCCGCCACATACCACATATTAAATAACATAGATAATCTCCATCCCCCTCTATTGACACACTTTGCCAATGACCGAACTACCTTGGAAAAACCGAAATGTCTCGAACGCACCCTCTTCACCCAAACCAGATACTCCCCAGGCTGCACGGGGAGCGCTGGGACTTAGGCTGGTCATCGTCACACCGTTGAGCTTAGTGCTGCCGACATCGAGGCTTTGCGCCAATTTATACATAACGCCCTCATCCGATCCATAGATATAGGCCGCAAGTCCAAACTTAGTTTCATTCACTCGGTCGCTAAGACCCTCTACATCGTCATAACTGTGCACCACGCCGACGGGACCAAAAATCTCGGTATCATCGGCTTCGAGCGACAGTACTGACAGCAGCTCTGGTGCGAAGAAATATCCGGCGCTGGGCAGCAGCCTTTCGCTTCGATGGCGCTTAGCACCAAGACACTCCAAACGTCCAATCGTCGCGTGCACATGATCCAG
>CAIYRB010000006.1 GCA_903928445.1 uncultured Pseudomonadota bacterium
CTCGCGCAAGAGGTGCGCCCGCTAATCCCGGAGGCCGTCGGCGAGGGCAAGGACGGCCTCTTGTCGCTGGCCGACCGGCCTATCACCGCCGCGCTGGTCAACAGCGTCCCAGGGACGATGAAGGCGGCAGGCAGCCTCACCCCGAGTGAGCAAAAATCAGTCGGCAACATGCTGAAAGCCGGATGTGCCCATGGTTACCTCAGCTTGGTCGGCAACCTCTAGAGACATTGCGACGATGCTGCTCCAATGATCGAGCCTCGGTGGGCGCAGAGCCCACCGAGGCTTCAGCCTTTGTAGCGTTGCCGACGCCGCCAGGTGGTGATGAAGCCGGAGCGCAGCAGGCCCCATAGAGTCCCGGCAATCAATCCTGAGATGTGCTCGGTGTTCGCAACGTTTGGCCCCATCAGGCCAACCAGACAAATCAGCAACCAGCCAATCATGAACATAACGGTATTGCTGGCCATGACGTAGCGGGTCCCAGCCTCATAACGGCTCATCATCCAGACATAGCCGAGCAAAGCATAAACCACCCCGGACATGCCCATGAAGTGGGGGCCAACCAGCAAATATTGCGCACAGTTGACCAAGATCGCTAAGAGCAAAAGCAAACAGCTATAGTAGCGTTTGCCCTCATTGACCTCAATAGACCCGCCCAGCTGATACAGCCACATCATATTAAACAGCAGATGCAGCGGGCCGTTATGGATGAACACTGGTGTCACCAAGCGCCACACCTGGCCGTGCATAATTTCTGGAAAGTCGGCACCTAGGTAGCGCGAAAAATAAAAGATATCGAGCAGACTTTCAAGTCGCGGTGTCATCTTAAGCAGGGTCAAAAATGCGGAGACGACGATGATACCGATCGTGATGGATACGCGCCGGGCATCGCTGCCACCAAAGACCTCGCTGCGGACATCGATATAACGACTGCGCCCGGCTGCGGTAGGGGCAGAAGTCTTGGCCGGTGGTGGTGCCACGACATCAAAAATGGGTGCCTCGGGTGCAGCCCGATAAGCTCGGTAGTGCTCGTCGGCAGCCGCCACATGATCCTCGTCGATCACCCAAACGGCAAAGCGCTCCTCGCCATCGTCACGCAGCTCCGAGCTAATGCCCTGGGCCGCTAGAAACCCAACAAAGCGGTCCGCTCGCCGGCGCCCGAGGATTTCGCCTACCTGCCTCATCGTTGCAACTCCTGAGCAATGCGCTGGATCAAGTCGCCGTCCCGCTTGGCGTCGAATACCGGGGCCTGATCCCAATCATAGAACCAAAACGGCTTGGTGATCAGACCGGGTGGTTCATCCCTATAGCGCGGGACGACATGGGCATGCAACGCTGGCTCGAGATTGCCAAGCATCTCATAGTTGATACGCACGGCACCTGTCACCTTCAAGAGGGCGTCCCCAACCACGGCCATGTCGGCGAGAAACTGCGCCCTGGCGGCGCCGCGCAGCGCATTCAGATGGGGCACGACAGGATCTGGCAACAGCAGGCAGTAGGCTTTGACCACCTGCTTTGCGGCGAGCACGACCCAGCCGGAGCTTAGCTTATGCACCACGGTGGGCAGCTGCCCACTCCTGGCGGCTTCGACTTGGCGGTGAATGAAAGTAGGCACGAGGCAACTCCTCCAGACTTGCGAATTTGGCTGAAAGTAGCCTACCATTGTCCGCAACAGGTTGAATGTTCCATTCTTTCATATAGCGAGGGAGCGCATGAGCTCAACGGCACTGGGCATCGTCGGCGGATTAGTCGTGGGAGCAGCCTTAGGTTTTGGCGCGGCAACCGTCTACAAAGGCAATCATGCAGGGGAAAACATCACCTTGCTCGAGGTCGATGGGACCAAATACCGCGAAGCGGACCTCCCCGCTGACATCCGCTCCGGCTACTACGACATTAAGGCCGAGGAGCACGACCGCGGCAATGCCCTGCTTGGGCAATTCGCCTTGCAGCTCGCCTTGGCCAAAGACAAAGACAAAAACGTCAAAACCGACGCCTTGCCACCTTTCGACCAGCTAGTCGAAGCCCCAGCGCCGACGGAGCAAGAACTTCAGGCGCTGTTTGAAGCCAACAAAGCTCGCCTACCTCCAGATGCCACCTTTGAAAAGATCAAGCCAGACATTGAGCGCTTTGTCCGCAATCAAAAATTGTCCGAAACGCTACGCACGAAAAATGACGAGCTATCGGCAAAAAAGCGCGTCGTCCTGCTGACTCCTGAGCCATCCTCGCCAAAGGTTACCCTAGTCCTTGACCCCTATGCAGCAAAAGGTGCCGCAACCGCCAGCAACACCCTCGTTGAAGTGGCCGATTACCTTTGCCCACACTGCCAAGCTTCTGAGCCTGATGTTGAATCCACCGTCAAGGAGCTAGGCGACAAATACCGCTTCGTTCATGTGCCGTTCAGCCTTCGCCCAGAAGGTTTAAGCGGAACGCTCGCCCGCGGCGCATTCTGCGCCAAACAGCAGGGTGACGAAGCCTTCTGGAAATACCATGAAAAGGCGTTTGCCACGGCCAAGGAAAAAGGCTGGAAGTCGACTGACCCTGACAGCAAGGATCCAGTCCTTGAAGTGGCGACAGCGGCCGGAATCGATGGCGCCAAGCTAGAAGCCTGCCTGGCCACGCCAGAGGCGCAAGCATTCGTAAAAAACACCACCGACAGCATGCATAAAGCCGGAGTCAGTGGCACACCCACGTTTTTCCTCAACGGTCGTCGCTTGTCTTTGAGCAACAAGTCGCTCAAAGACGCGGTTATGGGACGCCTTCAAGCGGCGAGCCACTAGGTTCTGACGAAGTCCGGACAGCGCATAAGGAAAAGCCACCGCCAGGGTGGCTTTTTTTTATCTTTTGGCGTCGGCCCAACATCGGCGGCACACACATTATTCACATGAAATTAGCCTGTTAGGGCCCTAAGTGCGCGGACCAAGCAATACTATGCTATAAGCCACCGCGGCCTTGGACCCCATGCCTGACGAGACTACCGTGACCTTACGCCTTAAAGACGTCGAAGTCCCAGCGACCGATGGCGCTACGCAAGCGCAATTGGCCGCAGCCGTGGCCGCTCGCCTCGGCTTAGCACCTGATGCCTTAAACGGCCTAGTGATTCGCAAAAAGTCGCTGGATGCTAGGCGCAAGTCACGCATTGTCTATCACTACCAAGTCGACGTCGATCTCGACGATGAAGACGCCGTGCTGCGCAACAGTGATAGCCAGGTCGAAATCGCCCCGGTAGAGACCGAAGCTGATCCACTGGATGGTTTGGCCAGCGGTCCATACCGCTTTCGTCACATGCCGGTCATCATCGGCAGCGGACCTGCAGGCACCTTTGCCGCATTGGCTTTGGCCAGAGCCGGTCAGCCCTGTGTCATCGTCGAACGTGGCGAGGCCGTCGAGCAGCGCCTGCGCACGGTCAATAACCTGCGCCGTGATGGTACGTTTGCCGGCGAGAGCAATTATTGCTTTGGTGAGGGCGGCGCCGGCACCTTTTCCGATGGTAAATTGACCTGCGGCCGCAATCATCCCTTGGTCAAGTTTCTGTTCAACCAATGGGTTGAGTTTGGTGCGCCAGATGAGATTCGCTACGATGCCCATCCACATATCGGCACCGACTACCTGCTGCGTATTGCCAAAAGCCAGCGCGAACATCTCGAGCAGGTTGGCTGTCAGTATTTATTTAGTCGGCGCTTTGTTGATCTCGCGGCGGGCGGCAGCGCGGCACGGTACAAAGTATCGCTTGATGACGGCACCACTCTGCTGACAGATCATCTTGTGCTAGCAATCGGCCACTCAGCTCGAGATACCTACGAAATGCTTCTGGACCGCGGCTTAGCCATCGCCCCTAAGCCCTTCGCTATGGGTGCGCGCTTTGAGCACCCGCAAGAGGTCATAGACAAGATCCAGTTTGGCAAACAAACGACATTGCCCCCGGCTGAATATAAACTCGCGGCGCACACCCAAGACCGGGGTATCTGGACGTTTTGTATGTGCCCTGGTGGCCACCTGCTGCCAACCAATGCGCAACCAGATCACCTCGCTATCAACGGCATGAGTTATCACGCCCGCAACTCCGGCTTTGCCAATGCTGCAGTGGTCGTCAACGTCCTCCGCGAGGACTTTTACCGCGGCCACCCGCTCGACGGCATGCGCTTTCAAGCCGCCATCGAGCGTCAGGCCTTTGCCGCCGGCGGTGGCAACTATATGTCACCAGCCCAGCGCATGCAGGACTTCATGGTCGGACGCGCCAGCAAAGGCGAGTTACGCTCTACCTATAAACCTGGCGTCAGCAGCGCGCGACTGGACCAAGTGCTGCCACAGTTCATCGTCGATGCGCTTCGCCAAGCAGTGGTCGACTACAATAAAAAGATGCACGGCTTTATCTCTAGCGAAGCCTTGGTCGTTGGCGTTGAGACAAAAACCTCGTCACCTATCGTGATGCTGCGAGATAAATCGCTGCAGTCGATAAGCCATCCAGGCCTCTTTCCGGCCGGAGAGGGCGCTGGTTTTGCCGGTGGCATCGTCAGCGCTTCGCTTGATGGAGTGCGCATCGGCAGAGCGGTTCTGGATGATGCGATCAGCACTGCCCTGGCTGAACGCCTGCACTAGTGCGTTAGGCTAAGGTCTGACTTTGATCAAACTGCGGATGCTGGCGAACTGCTGCTGCAAAGCTCGGTTCGTCTGCCGGCATCAGTCCATAAGGGTAGCGCGCCGAACTGCGCTCCCAGCGCTCCAGCCATGACGGTGCCAAGGCCGCGTCGGCACCTAGCTGATCGTTCTCTTTTCTGAGGCGCAGCCATGCGGCCGGAGTCATAGCCAGGGTCGACTCAGTCCGCGGCGGCACCCCCGGACCACGCATCACGTAAAAACCGGCTGCCAGCATCGCGGCGCGCACAGCGGTCGAGGTCGAATAGGTCAACAGTTCGGTCGCATGGTCACCGCACGCAGCGTGGATCTTCGCAAAACAAGACAGCGTCCAAAGATCCTGATCCGTCTTCGCCGAGAAAGGATCAAAAAACACTAGATCTGGAGCCGCCAAACCAAGCATATGCGTTCTGAAATCACCGTCAAACAAGGTCCAACGGATCAGTCCATCTTTACTGGACCAGTGACCGTTTTGCATCAAGCCGTGGGGAGCGCCGTGACGAAGATGAACGAACCGACCGGCCTGACTTAAGGCCAAGCGCAAAGCATCGAGATCGTGCTCAAAGCTGATGATTTCAAGCGGACGGCGAGCTACCGTCTGCGCCGCACGCACCGCAGCCATGGCATTGTGGCCAGCACCAAGACCGACGTCCCAGATGACCAGCGGCTCCGAGGAGGCCTCCGCGAGGCGCTCCGCTAAACGCGAACCGTTGACATAGAGCGCGGTGGCCTCTTCATCGGGAGCGTTACCGCCTGGATGCATCACCTCACCAGACGTCACATGGCTGATGCGGGACTGCCCAGACGCCGAGACATGCACGGCAAAACGGCCGAGTTGCGGCGGTCGGTCCGAGACCACCTTCTTGATCTGCATGGTTGCTGGCGCCTCGATGTCGACCTGGGCAATCATCAGACGTTTAGCGGCATGGTAGCTTGCAAAGGTATCCGCTTCGATATGGCGGCGCATCTCACCCATGAGTTGGCGATAAAAATGCAAATTGTGCTGCGTAATCAGGTGCCAACCTAGACCTTCCGTAGTCTTGGACAGATGATGCAAATAGGCCCGCGAATAATTCTGGCAGGTGTAGCATTCACAGCCCTCTTCGATCGGGCCAGAGCCAAATTTGTAAACGCTTCGCCGTAGTCGCACCATCCCCTGGTGGGTGTAAGCGGTGCCTTGCTGCGCCAGCGACGATGGAATAATGCAGTCGAACATGTCGACGCCGCGGTGAACCGCTTCGAGTAGGTCGATTGGTGTCCCAACACCCATCAAATACCTAGGTAAGTGGCGTGGCAGCATATCGGTCGCCACCGCCGTAAAATGCTCGCGTTCATCTTTGGTCTCACCAACGGCCAAGCCACCGATGGCCAGGCCATCAAATGGCTGCTGACTCAGGAAGTCGGCACTGATGCGACGCAGATCCTCAAAACATGCCCCTTGGACGATCCCAAACATGGCCTGCGGACTGTCTTCGCGAGCGGCGAGGCTGCGCAGCGCCCAGCGATGAGTCCGTTCCATCGCCCGCGCGGCCTCGGCGTGGGGACTGGTGGAATCAATGCACTCATCGAGGACCATCATGATGTCGCTATTGATCGCCCGTTGCATACCGATGCTTAATTCGGGACTTAGCAGGATGCTTTGGCCATCCACATAGCTGCGAAACGACGCCCCTTCCTCACTCATCCGCCGCTCTTTGGGCAAGGAAAAGATCTGGAAGCCCCCCGAATCGGTTAGCACCGGGCCGTCCCAGTTCATGAATTTATGAATGCCGCCAAAGCTGCGAAACACCTCCGGGCCTGGTCGCAGCAAGAGGTGGTAGGTGTTCGCAAGGAGGATCCTCGCACCGACCGCCTTGAGCTCCTCGACACGCATGCCCTTGACCGTCGCTTGGGTCCCAACGGGCATAAATATCGGTGTGTTTACAGGGCCATGCAGGGTGGTTAAGGTCCCGGCACGGGCGCGCGAGGCGCTGGCTTCAGCGGTAAGTTGGAAATTCAATCGGCTCATGCGCCAACCTAATAGCTCAACCGCGGATCTTTGTCTCCAATTCTGCCCAACGCGTGTAGAGTTTTTCGACCAGTTCCTGGGCGCCTTTCAAGGCATCGTAGGCCGCCGTCAACTTAGCCGGAGCCGCGTGAATGCCTGGATCGGCGGCGGCCTCCTCATGGCGGGCCATATCGGCCTCCGCAGCAGCGATCGCCGCCTCCATCCCTTCATACTCACGCTGTTCCAAGTATCCTAGACGCTTAAGCGAGACCTTCGCCGCAGCAGGCCCATCCACGGCCGAGCTCTTAGCGCTACCTTTGCTCGCCTGGCTATCCTTGGCGCCCCGCCGGCTGGACTTGGTTGCCTTCGCATATTGCTCGTAATCGGCGTAGATGCCGGACTTGCCATCGCCTTCCAGACCCACCAGCATATTGGTGATTTGACCGAGAAAATAGCGATCATGAGAGACGACTACGATGGCCCCTGGAAAGTCTTGTAGGCTTTCTTCAAGGGTTTCCAAGGTGGGGATATCTAGATCGTTGGTTGGTTCGTCGAGTAGCAAGATATCGGCGGGCTCAAGCATCAGCTTGCCCACCAGAGCGCGGGCTTGCTCGCCTCCAGACAGGTCGCCCAAGGTGATCTGCAGTTGCTCAGGCCGAAAGCGAAAGCGTTGCGCCCAGCTCGCGACGTGGATCGAGCGGTCGCGAAAGACCACTGCATCGCTGCCGTCGGCAAAAAAATCCTTCAACGTCTTGGTCGGATCCAAGCGCTGCCGGTTTTGATCAAAATAGACGATTTTCAGGCCCTCAGCCTGGACCACGGTACCCTTGTCCGGCTTTAGCTCGCCGGTCATGAGCCGCATGATCGTCGTCTTGCCGGTCCCGTTGGCTCCCATCAAGCCGAGCCCAAGTCCCGGCGTCACAACCAGATTTAAGTCGTCGACAATGCGCTTGTCGCCCAGGGTCTTGGCGACGTGTTCCATGGCGATAAGACGACGTGTTTTGCGCCCCGTCGCCTCGAAGTCGATCCTGGACTTGCCGGTTTGCAGCCGCGAACGAACACTGGCGAGGTCATCGATCAACTCGTGGGCGTCGTCGATCCGCGACTGGGCTTTGGTCGCCCGAGCCTGCGGACCCCGACGCAGCCACTCAACCTCACGCTTAACCTTGTTGGCCAAAGTCTCTGACAAACGCTGCTGCTGCTGCAGGTAATCGGTCCGCTTGGTCAAAAAATTGCTATAGTTGCCGTCGCTAACAAAGGCGCCTTCGGGATATATCGGCGCCACCTCGGCGACGCGTTTAGCCGTCTTTTCAAGCAGATAGCGATCATGGCTGATCATTACCCAGGCAAATGAGGCATTGATCAACAGCTGTTCCAGCCAGAGGATGCCTTCCAGATCCAAATGGTTGGTCGGCTCATCCAACAAGACGACTTCGGGGTCTTGGACCAACGCCAAGCTCAAACTCAGCCGCTTTTTCCAGCCTCCCGACAGCGTTTCAGCTACGGCCTGAGGGTCAAAGCCCATTTGTGTCATCGTCCGCGCCGCCGCGACCTCAGCCTGCGCGACATCAAAACCGCCAGAGCGAGCTGCTCCGATCATCAAATCGACGAGCTTCGCGCCCGGCGCAAAGGTGGCTGACTGCGTCACATAGGCAAAGCGCAGATTGCGCCGCAGCGTGATCTCACCTTGGTCGGCCTCTTCCAAGCCTGCCAACAGCCGTAGTAAGGTGGACTTACCAGCACCGTTTGGCCCTATGATTCCAAGACGTTCCTTATCATTAACAGCCAGCGACAGGTTATTGAACAGGTGCCTGCCATGATAAGACTTGGCTAGGGATTGACAGCCGATGAGGATCGCCATGAGGTTTTCGTCCGCGCAAGGTAAGAGGAGGCCCCTACCATACAACTGCTCAAACCTATGTCACACCAAATAGTCGCTGGTGCGGCATGAAATGTCACACCAGCAACGATGCAAGGCGCAGACTAGACTGGCGGACTTAGAACATGTCCGAAAAATTCCCCGTCTCCCTACTTCCGCGCCTCCGTGGTCAAACCCAAACGCCCA
>CAIYRB010000007.1 GCA_903928445.1 uncultured Pseudomonadota bacterium
TAGGGAGACACGGAATTTTCGGACAGCCTCTAAGTTTGGCACGCCTGAGCCGTGGCACAGACGTAACGCTCCAAACGCAGCCCCCAGCCCTGACCCGCCCGCTTCGATTCAACCATCTAAAATCAGGCTAAAATTATTTCTTTCTAAAGTTCTATCCGGCGGTTGCCGATCTTTAGAGATGAATTCGGTCGACTGCCAAGTCTTTGACGAGGTCGTAATGAAACACACCACACCAATCATTTTTGCCCTGCTTGCAGCCACGATCGGCTGCGACTCGGCAAAATTTGCCAGCGGTGGGCTGGTCCCGACTACCAGCAATCTTACACCCGCCAAAAACGAAGGCGACCCCGGCAGGAATGCCCCCGGTGAGACCTTCACCTTTGCGCTTAAAGTCGGTGACGGCGCTCCTGTCGTCCCGCAAGCGGTGACTCAGGCGCTACCTGAGATCTTTCTCAACGGCAGCGGTGACGCCCTCAGTGGAGATCAACTTGCTAGCTGGCAGTCCTCTGTTTATCAGGATGGAGCCACACTACCCGCTCTTGGCGCAGTACAAGCCACTCCCATCGACTTGAGCAAGGCGTCTGGCACGGTGAGCATCAAGGCTAATTTTGATCAGACCACGGACAAGCGGACCGGTTCGGCAACACAAAGCGTATTTGTCGATGGCGAGGCGCCAAAGGCGACCCTGCTGCGCTTGTCGAATAGTGACGATGGCAGCAGCAGCGAGATTTTTTGGTCCGCGACCGACAATTACCGGGTCAGGGAGGAGTACTCAGTTCTGATCGCTTGCGCGCAGATCCCGACTGATTTTGCACCCAAATCGCATGCTGACAGCGCTAAGTTGCCGGCGAATTGTGCGGTCGTCCACCAAGGGGCCGACTTGCATAAGCTTGATAGCCAGATCAAAGTCACCGCTGTAGATATTGGCGGCATCACCATCCAACCACCGCAAGTCCACTACGGGATCTACATCGAGGATATGGTCGGACTGAATACCTTCGCCTGGATCAGCGAGCCGGTCGATGGCCAGGCTTTGCTTAGCTTGGCAGCTACGCCGAGCAAGGCGCAGTACACAAACACGCGCCATGTACCTATCACGTTGCAGCTCGACAGTACAATCAACGGTGCCACGAAGCACATCGATGCGGCGGACAACAGTGGGCTTTGGACGGCCTACACCACCTCCCTGGCCGTCACCAATCCGGCGCCAAAGACGACGTCGTCGGCCTTTCAGCCAACGCTGGCCTTTGATCTGAGCGGAGCCGACGGTTTGTATTCGTTCGACTTTCAAGTCAGCAGCACCCAGACCAGCACCAGCTCCAGCTCCAGCTCCAACCACAAGAGCGTCATCTACATCTTAGATACGACCCTGCCGTTGGTCAGCAGCGTCCATGTCAACGTCGCTAGTGGCATCTTGAACGCCCAAGCTACCGTCGACCTCACCTGGAGTGCTACCGATGCCAATGGCATCGCCAGCCAAACGATCGAAATCAAGCAGACGGGTGACACAACGTACACCGCGGTGGCGACCGTCGCCGGTGGGCAGACCAGCTACTCCTTTCCTTGGGGTGCGCGCAGCGACAAGGGCTTTACGATTCGCATCACCGCGACTGACCCTGCCGGCAACAGCGGTGTCGGGGTGTCGCCAAAGTGGACGCCGCAGGTGTTTAATGCGGCGGTGTTGACCTCGTCGGTCGAGTGCTTCTTCTGCCACGTGAAGATCGTCGGCGATTTGGGTGGCATCGGCTTTCCCTCGGACGCCACAGTACGCAGCGACTCCGGCGAGAACTTCAGCGTTACCGGCAAGATCTACGGCACCACGGGTATTCCCGCACTGCTTGCCGCTAAAGCGGTCGGCGGGACGGTGCCTAATTACGACAACAGCGGCTATAAGATCTTCCCCAAAAATAACGTCTTCCCACTGATCACCGCGGCTAAAATCACCGATAGTGTCAACGGCACCCTGCGCCTGGGCGCTCTGACCATCAACCGCGTTTACACTGGTAACCTGGTCCTCGACGGCTCGGATCCGACCAAGCCGATCCAGCTCTCCGGCGAGGTCTTTATCACCGGCGACTTGGTCATCAAGGGCAAGTACCAGGGCGTTGGGACGATCTATGCGAACAACATCTTTATCGTCAACGACCTCGTCGCCATGAACTCACCGTTCCCCTTTGCCGATGACCCTGATGCGGCCAAGGCTCAGGCGGTGATTGCAGTCGCCAATAAAACCGACGCGCTGTACCTGGGGGCCTTAAACGAGGTCACCATTGGCTCAGTGGAAAACAGCTTAGCCATCACCACTGGCGATCCCTATGCTTGGCTTGGTGGTCGCACCAACTTTGTCGCTCTGGCGCAGCAGGCGGCACCGATGAAAAACAGTGCCGGCGTCAACGTCTCGATGACCAGTAGCTTTTATGCCGACCCGACCAATGTCGCCGATCTAAAGGCCAATGTCGAAGTCAACCGCGTCGATGCCTACATCTATGCCCAGGCCGTTTTGCAATGGCGCGCCTTTGCGAATATTCTTTTAAACGGCGGCTTCATGTCACCGCGTGGCGGCATCGTTTCCTCGGCACCTTACCGGATCTTTCACAACCCCGCTGGTTTGGGTGCGGTCAACTGGGCCGTCAACCCCCGCAATGGCCTAAAGCCGTTGCAGAACATGATACGCTATGACTATCGCCTACGCACCGGTGGTGCTGGGTTTGAGACGATCAAATCGTTCTTTGATCAGCAGTAAGAGGGTCCAGACTATGAAGACCAGTCACTTAATGCTCTTGATCTCATCGACCATTACTTTGTTAACAGCCTGTGGTGTCGTGGCTAAAGCGGGCAAGATCCGCGGCTCGCAGCGCGCAGCCGATCTGGCGGAAAAGGCTGGGGTGAGCCTCGATGTTACTAGCGAGCTGAAAGACGGCGTGTTTACCAATCTGGGCAAGCACCAGCTGACGGTGACTTTGGCCGGTAATGCGACCCTCAACATTGCCTCACCTGGGTTCGTCGCCAAGCTGAAGACCAAGGTCAAGCTGACCGGTCCTTCGGGTGCGGACCTTCCTGTCGAAGACGATGCCGGTGCTGCGGTCGACGGCGGTGTACAAAGTAGTGCCACGTCAAAGTGGACGATTCTTCTCGATGAAAAGGCTGGTAGTTCGGAAGGCCAGTATAAAATTTCCGTCGAAGTGATTGCACCGGGAACAGTCGATAAAAATATCATCGATTTGCCAAAGAGCTGGGAAGCGACCGTGACGCTGGACACGACTCCACCAGTCGCAGGCCTACGCGCCTCTTTGACTTCAAGCCTCGACACTGGAGCGCGGACTTTGAACGTCCATGCGTTTATCGCCGGCGAGTCTAAAGGGGTCTGCAGTACTTCTGAGCTGCGCACCTCCGTGAGTGGCACGACGCTGCCGCTGACGCTGACGGCGATTCAAGATGACGATTATGCTAAGAGTGCGTCCATTCCTGCTGGTTCGGCGCTCTTTAGCGTCAAGGACCTGGCGATCGCTGATAACCTGAAGGATCCTTTTACGGTCTACGTCAAGTGCAGCGACCAGGCCGGTAATGCTTCGGAGTTTATCCTGCCGGTCATCGCCAAGGCCACGCCATTTTTGTTTACCGCAGTGGCTGAAGGCAACCCCGGCGATCTACCGAGTGGGCCTGGCAAGGCCGTTTACGTCAACCCAGGCATCCTTAAAGTCGATATGACGCTTGTCGATGCCAGCACTGGCGGTAAGGCCGCGGATGTGTTCACCAGCCGTGCACAGTCCTTGCTGCGCGCCACCGTCACCGACACTGCGGTGTCGTCCTTAGCCGATCTGCAGGCGATCAAGTCACCGATTTGGTCGCAGGTCTATACATCGGTGATGTCGGTACCGATGTCCTCGGGCTACGACGGCCAAAAGACCCTCTACGTTAGTTTAGTCCTCCATGATCTGGCGACGAGCACCGACCAGCTCCTCGGCACGGTGCCGCTGAGCATCTTTGTGGTGACCAGTCAGGCGAAAGTGGCTTGGACCGGCAAGCCGCAGTTTGTACCTTTTACAACTAATGCGGCGATCACCGGGCAGTTCATCATCACCATGGGCCAGGCCCCACTTGCCAACAAAGACCCGATCTTGCTCGACTATACCGTCGATGGCACGACCTGGGTGGCGCTGCCGGCGACCTTCACTAAACTGACGTCGACTGGTACACCGTATCAGTTTAGTGCGACTTATCCTCTGGCGACGGAATCGCCGTTTCGTTTGCGCGTTAGGATTACCGATCTTGCTGGCAACCTCACGACCGCAGCCACCAGCGGCAATATCATCGGCAGGTCGGCTCTCACCGGCCTCACCATCGCCCAGTCCGAACGCGATGGCAAAGGCGGTTTGGCCGACTTTAAACCGTGGCTCGCTAGTGCCGTCATGTGCCGCAAAGTCGACGGCCTCGGTGCGCAGTCCGGTCCATACAATGTGCAGCTACTGGTGCAAAACCGTGGTGCCGCAGCCATGGATTATTACCACAGCGGGTCGGTCAACAAGGGCATGGGGTACAAGGTGATGTTTACCGATTCCTCTGGCGATATTCCCGGTCGCTTCGAGCCGCCCACCGACCTGACTTTGGCGACAACCGACGTCGGCCTGTTTGATTTTGCCATCACCGATAGCTGGTTGACCTCGCCTAAGATCACGATTCGCTTTGGCCTGGAAGTGACCGGGGCACCCTCTTTGACTAACCAATATGTGCCGTCTGGTGGGGTGAACTACCAGGAGGTTGTGATTC
Source organism: uncultured Pseudomonadota bacterium (assembly GCA_903928445.1). Lineage (GTDB taxonomy): Bacteria > Bdellovibrionota_B > Oligoflexia > Oligoflexales > CAIYRB01 > CAIYRB01. The sequence continues at coordinate 4,768 of CAIYRB010000007.1, forward strand.
AGGACACGGCGAATGGGCTGACTTTAGCCAAAGGGGCGTTTGGCTGCGATAGTACCCAGCTGCTGTCGCCGTAAGGCGAGACTTTGCGATCACGTTGTCCTTTGGTCGACAAAACTAAGGGCCAAAGCTAGGCTCTTCCTGTCATTGCTGGCGCTAACGCCGTAGGTGGTGAGGGAGGGCACATTGTTGCGAGGTTGTATTCTTGATCAGTGGTCTGCGCAAACCCTGTCCTTTAGGGCTGACTTTTACCCACAAGTCCGTAACATACTGAAATTACTTGATTTGCAAAATGGGCCAGATTTAATGTTTTCATCTGGTTACGGTAGATATGGGTAAAAGTCAGTCCTTTAGGGCAGGGTCGAGCAGACCGGCCCGACTCGGCGCGGGCGCCGAGGAGTTGTGCGGCCGAAGCGGCCACTCCGCGTCATCAAAGTTCTAGTTTTTACCATACGATGTATGGTACCTATGTGGCATGACGCGCAA
>CAIYRB010000008.1 GCA_903928445.1 uncultured Pseudomonadota bacterium
CCACCGAGATCTACACCCTATCCTACACTCTTTCCCTACACGACGCTCTTCCGATCTAGGGTTCATGCCCGAACCAAGCAGTCCAAGACACTTCTCGGCAACCAGGTTAGCTTCCGCCGTCTCATCCTCGCACGGACTCAGAACAATCGGACTACTGTCTGTGGAGGCACTCCAAAGAGTCTTGTCCTTGCGCTGTGAATTATTCTTTATGACCGTGTTGGCAGCACCTAAAATGACGTTGGAGCAGCGATAATTTTGCTCCAGTTTAATGATTTTAGTCCCAGGGAACATTTTTTCGAACCGCTCTAAGACCTCAAACATCGCGCCGCGCCAGCTGTAGATCGACTGGTCATCGTCCCCTACAACGCAGACATCATGGGAGTCACTGGCAATTTGTTCGAGTATGGCTAACTGGGCTTGATTGGTGTCTTGATATTCATCAACCATGATGTGACGAAAACGCCGCCTGACGGCGTCGCGGATGTCGGGGTGCTGCTGCAGAAGAAAGACCGTGCGGTAGATGCAGTCGTCAAAGTCGATGACGCGGTTCAGTCGTAGCTGGCGTTCGTATAGCTCGAAAACCTCACCGAGCACGGCTAGGTCAAAATTCATCAGCGCCCGACCGCCGCCGCGGCGAACGTCGTCGGGCGTGAGCAGGTGGTTTTTTGCGACGCCGATTTGTGCATGGAGCTTATCAGCTTGGTACACCCCACCCCAGTTCTTCTCCTCGAGTCCTTTGCGGACCAAATCGATCTGGTCAGCGGTGCCAGCCAAGCTGAAGCCAGGGGTTAATCCGGCTTGAACGGGATAGCGCCGAAGTAGATTCAGGCAAAAACTGTGAAAGGTCCCAAGCCATACTTTTTTCGCTCGGCCGCCGACCAGGGCCTTGGTGCGCTCGGCCATCTCTTTGGCAGCTTTGTTGGTAAACGATAAAGCAACGATGGAATCACCGGGAATGCCGCAGCCGAGCATGTAGCCGATCCGGTAGGTGATGACTCTGGTTTTGCCGGTACCGGCTCCAGCAAGGATCATAAGTGGGCCGGACGTGTGGGTTACCGCGTCGCGTTGTTCCGCATTTAGTTCATCAATCTTGAAGTGCATGGGCATCCATTGGGCAGCCAGCCAGGGGCTACCTTGATCTTCCGCGGCCTATCGGCTAATGTCCGCATCTTGCTATACCTGGAGGACCTCGATGAGTCTAATGCAACTAGTTTTCACCGCTTCAGACGCCCTTGCTCAAGCCGCCGATACCGCTGCCCCTGGTAAAGGTCCATCTTTGGTCGAGATGCTGGCAATGCCGGTTGGCTTCTTGTTTATCATGTACTTCTTCATCATTCGCCCCCAGCAAAAGAAGGCCAAGGATCAGAGCGACTTGCTGACCAATCTCAAGGCTGGCGACGAAGTCGTCACCTCTGGCGGAATTATCGGTAAGGTGCGGGCGGTTGCCGAAGCCTTCGTCACCTTAGAGGTGGCTAATAATGTCGCGATTAAAGTGCTTAAAGCCAATGTCAGCGGCTTGACCAAGGCACCTGTCGCGGTAGTCAAGGACGCAGTGAAGGCCTGATGTCTGGTCAGGTCGCTGGCGATTTGACTAGCCTTCGTGTCATGGTTCTGACGGTCTGCTACTATAGAGTGGAGTCGCGATCATCACGCCCGGAGGCTACGCCGGAATGACCAAGCTGATGCTGGTAAACGCTGTGTCTGTTTGTTGCGCCGGGTGGATGCTTAGTTCCGCCGCTTACGGCAAGGCTGAAGCCGTACCGCATTTGCCGGATGAATACGAAACGACCAGCGGCCATGGCCTTGCCATGAACAATGCTGGTTATGCCCAAAACGATGGCTTTACGGCGGTTCGTGCGAACCCGGCGCTGCTTTCGACGCAAAAGGACTATACGGTCTCGGCCGGCTACCATTGGCCGACGGCCGGTCGTGATTATTATCAGGCGGGAGTGGTCGACGCTAAGACCTCACCGGTCGCCGCTGGGGTGAGCTACACGGGCTACACCGATGACTTTTCATACCCGGTGGATCCGCTCTCGGCTAAAGCAACGGGCGCGTCGCTTTATGATTCGCCCGTAACACGGCGAGCCAGCATTGCTGTGGCCAGTGTTTTTGGCCAGTTTTCCTTCGGCCTTGGCGGTACTTATGTCGAAGCTCATCCGGCTCCAGGTTCGACGCAGCAGCAAAGTGGCGCAACTCGAATTTCGGGATTTGGTTTGAACGCTGGGATCGCTACGTCCATATCTCCAGAGTGGCGCTTCGGGGCGGCCATCGAGAATGCTTCCAGTCGCAAAATCAAAGATTACGATCCCCGCACTTTCAAAGTCGGCACGGCCTATAATGTGTCGCCCATGCTCACGCTTTTTCTCGACGCGCGGCAACGCGACCGAGTCCCTGAGTATGAGGACCAAATTAGCCTCGACAATCCTAGCCAAAGCATTACGTTAAGTCAGCCGGAGCGGCTGGTGATTGGGTCTGCTGTGGCGATGGTTCAGGACTATCTGCGGCTGACCGCCTCTTACGGTCAATCAACCACGGACGGCCGCCGACTGCTTTCTGGCGGGGCGGCGCTGATCAGCAAGAATTTCACCCTGTCCTATGCAGCTTCGCGTCCCTACATGAAGATCCCTGGCGCACATCAGGTCGTTACTCTTAGCTTTGAAATGGCGATGTAAAAATGATCCATGAAGTATTGGAGAATGGTGTCGAAGTTGTTCTTAAGCAGAATCGCTTCACGCCGGCCGTTGCGGTTCAGGCCTGGGTAGGAGTCGGCTCATTGCACGAACAGCCAGCCGAACGTGGCATGGCCCACTTTTTGGAGCACATGCTTTTTAAGGGCACAGCCCGCCGCGAGGTTGGCGACATTGCGGCGACTGTTGAAGCCTGCGGTGGCGATATCAATGCCTACACCACCTTTGATCAAACCGTCTTTTATCTTACTTTGGCCGCTGAGCATGCGGGTCTTGGGGTTGATCTACTTTGCGATGCCTTTGCCCATAGTGCTTTGGAGCCTATAGAATTTGAGCGCGAGCGCGAAGTCATCCTGGAAGAAATCAAGAGGTCCAATGACAGCCCTGGTGCTCGCATTGGCAAGCGGGTTTTCGAATTGGCTTTTGCCGGCAGCGAGGCCGGGCGACCGATTTTAGGGTCGGAGGCGAGCGTTCGGGCCTTTGCCCGAGATGAAGTCTACGCATTCTACCGGCGCTGGTACACGCCAGGAAATTTAACGGTCGTCGTCGTCGGTGATTTCGACCAGGCCGAAATGATGGATCAGGTGAAAGCGACCTTTGGCCAATTGCCGCCGCAGGAATGCTGCGACACCTTGCCGTCTGTGGTCCCAGTTCGCCCGGAGCGCCAAACGCCTTGGCCAAGGGTGTCGCTGATTCACGGCGACTTCCAACAACCTCGCCTTGAGGTGGTCTACCCAGCCGCGGCTTTAGCGGAGGTCGACAGTACAGCGCTTGACCTGGCGGCCTTCGCTCTCGGCGCCGGTGAACTGGGTCGATTGAATTTGCGCTTGCGCGACGGTGAGGGGGTCGTGACATCGGTTGGCGCATCCGTTTACACGCCGTTATTCTCCGGCCTTTTTGAGGTTAGTGCGCTGACATCATTGACGTTGATGCCGTCAGCCGTGGCGGCGATTGCCCGCGAAGTCGCCTTATTGCATGACGATGAACCGGTGTCTGACGTGGAATTACAAAGGGCACGCGCCAACCTGAAAGCTGACCGCATTGCCCAGGAGGAAACGGTCGATGGACAGGCACGTAACCTCGGCTTTGGCATGCGCACGGCCCATAAACTGCTTTACGACGATGTCTATACGGCCGTGGTCAACGCGATGCCGGTAACTGCCATCTCGGCTGCGTTGCGGCGCTGGTTAAAGCCAGAGGACGCCACGATCGTCGCATTGCTACCGACCAATGCCGCCGTCACGGCCGAGGAGCTGCGTGCCGCTTTTCACCGCGGTTTGAAGGACGCCAGTGGGCGCTCTAAGTCTGAAGTTCAGGTGTCGGTCCGTTCAGCTCCCGTCAGCCGCAGCCCGGACGCCCAGGTGATCCAGGTTAAGCCCGGCCTGAAGCTGATCTATCGCCACAATCCCAATGTCGAGCTGTTCACCATGACCGCTGCAACCGAGGGCGGCTTACGGGGAGAAACTGCGGCGAACTCTGGTATTTACCACGCCCTGTTCGCGATGCTTGGTCTAGCCAGTGAGACACATGACTATAGCGCATTGATGCACGCGGTCGAAGGCCTAGGCGCCAGCTTGGAAGGCTTTTCTGGGAAGGACTCGGCGGGTTTTCACCTCCAGTGCCTGACCGAGCATGCAGCAACCATGCTGGGGCTTTTTCGAGAAGTACTTCTGACACCGAGCTTTCCTGAGGCCCAGTGGCAGCCGATCAAACGCGAAATCGAGCAGGCAATTGCGGCGCAGGAAGATTCTCCAAGTGGCGTGTGCCTGCGTCGCTTTCAAGAGCGCCTGTATGGCAATCATCCTTATTGCTACCCGCTGATTGGCAATGCGGAGTCCGTCGCCCAATTCACCCCAAAGATGCTGCAAGAGTTTTACCAGCAGTTGGTCGCCAGCGGGCCTTGGGTCATCGCTGTGGCCTCGACACTGTCAGTGGAGGCAGTGGTTGAGCTTGTAAGCAAGGCTTTAGACCAGTTCAACCCGGCACCCAAGTCGCGTCAATTTGCGAGTGAACGGGTGCCCGAATCCGGTAGGCCGGGCATCCTCAAGGTGGCCAAGGACCGGGAACAGGCGCATTTGGTCTATGGCTTTCGCGGTTTGACCTGGGCTGACCCCGACCGCTATGCCCTCGATCTGCTAATCACCATCCTAGGTGGTCACGGCGGCCGCTTGTTCAGGGAGTTGCGCGACAAGAGCAGCTTGGCGTACACCGTAAGCCCGATTGTCGCTTATGGCTGTCACCCTGGAATAGTCGGGTCCTACATTGCTTGTGCGCCCGAAAAGGCGCAGCGCGCCTTGGCGTCGCTTGAGGAGGAGATGCTCGCCTTAACCCGCCAGACCCCGAGTGCCTCAGAGGTCGAAAGGGCCCGCAGCTACATCATTGGGTCGCATGAAATGGGCCTGCAAAAGAGCGATGCACAGACAAGTACGATGGCTCTCATGGAACTCTACGGCTATGGTTTCAATGACTTTCTCACCTATCCTGAGCGGATCAAAGCGGTGACCGCAGGCGACGTGATGCGGGTGGCTAGGAGGTTGTTTTTGCCGGCCAAAGCCGTCACTGTGGTTGTGGGCCCCGAAGCTGAAAGGGATGCTTTACGCGACGCTCAGTTGTGTTAAGTTTGGCGCTCTTAGCGCCTTGTGGATAGGGCAAACGGTTTCTTCAATAGCGAGGGTTAACGATGGGCTGGCTGCGGCAGACCACTGATTCATCTATTGGCGGTAAGCTCATAGTGGCGGTGACGGGATTGGCTATGGTGGGGTTCGTCGTCGCCCATCTTTCGGGTAACCTGCTGGTTTTTGGCGGACCTCAGGCGGTTAACAGTTATGCCGAAGGCTTACGCAAATTGGGTGCTCTGCTATGGGTTGCTCGGATCGGGCTGCTGGTCATGGCAACGCTGCATATCGTCTTTGCCATTAAATTAAATCTGGCAAACCGCGCCGCAAGACCGCAGGCCTACGCGGTCAAGACCTACCGGCGCGCCAGCTTTGCCTCCAGGTCGATGCTGCTGACCGGAATGGCTTTGCTTGGGTATATCTTATTCCATCTCGCGCACTTTACGTTTAGAGCGACTAGTCCCGAACTTGCGGCTCTTGGCGAGTACGAGGTCTACCAGATGATCGTCCTGTCGTTTCAGCAACCGCTGATTGCAGGGCTCTATATCGTCTCGATGCTTCTGCTGGGACTGCACTTATCGCATGGCGTTTCTAGCTTGTTTCAAACCCTTGGTTTTAATCACCCCAAGTACCGTAGCCTGGTCGGGTCCATTGGCCCCATCTTAGGCGTGTTGCTCGCCCTGGGATTTAGCTCGATTCCCGCGGCTGTTCTGTTTGGCCTTCTGAAATAAGCTTTCATCCGAGGGTTTTTATGAATTTAGATGCAAAGATCCCGGCGGGACCGATCGCCGACAAGTGGACCAACCATAAGTTTGATATGAAGTTGGTCAATCCGGCCAATAAGCGCAAGTATACCGTCATCGTTGTTGGGACGGGTCTGGCCGGCGGCGCCGCCGCAGCGACCTTGGCCGAGCTGGGTTACAATGTTCTGAACTTCTGCTTTCAGGACAGTCCGCGGCGCGCCCACTCGATTGCCGCGCAGGGCGGAATCAATGCGGCAAAGAATTACCAGGGCGATGGCGACAGCGTCCACCGCCTCTTCTACGATACGGTTAAAGGCGGGGATTTTCGTTCGCGCGAAGCTAACGTTCACCGTTTGGCCGAAGTCAGTGTCAACATCATCGATCAATGCGTGGCGCAGGGCGTGCCCTTCGCCCGCGAATACGGCGGCCTACTCGCCAATAGGTCGTTTGGTGGGGCGCAGGTGTCGCGCACCTTTTATGCTCGTGGGCAGACCGGTCAGCAGCTGCTGCTCGGCGCTTATCAAGCCCTGGAGCGTCAGGTGGGTGCTGGCACCGTCAAAATGTTTGCCCGTACGGAGATGCTCGACCTCGTCGTGGAAAACGGCCGAGCGGCTGGCATTGTCGTTCGTGATCTGGTCACTGGTGCCATCACGACCTATGCGGCTCACGCCGTAGTCATGGCCACCGGTGGTTATGGCAATGTCTTTTATCTTTCGACCAACGCTAAGGGGTCCAACGTTTCGGCGACCTTTCGTGCCTATAAACGAGGGGCAGGCTTTGCCAACCCGTGTTTCACCCAGATTCATCCGACCTGCATTCCAGTCAGCGGCGATTATCAATCAAAGCTCACCCTGATGTCGGAATCCCTACGCAACGATGGTCGCGTGTGGGCGCCAAAAAAACAGGGTGATAAACGTCCACCTCGGGACATCCCCGAAGCCGAGCGCGACTATTACTTAGAGCGAAAGTATCCTAGTTACGGCAATCTCGCCCCTCGCGACATCGCTTCGCGAGCCGCCAAGGAAGCTTGCGATGATGGGCGCGGTGTCGGCGAGAGCGGTCGCGGCGTCTACCTTGATTTTGCGGCGGCCATCGAGCGTCAAGGCAAGGACGTGATCGAGCAGCGCTACGGCAACTTGTTCCAAATGTATGACAAGATCACTGCTGAAAACCCTTATGAAATGCCCATGCGCATCTATCCAGCCGTCCACTACACGATGGGCGGCTTGTGGGTGGACTATAACCTCCAAAGCAATATTCCTGGGCTTTTTGTGCTTGGCGAGGCCAACTTTTCCGACCACGGCGCCAACCGACTTGGTGCCAGTGCGTTGATGCAGGGGTTAGCCGATGGCTACTTTATCATCCCCTACACCTTGGGCAACTACTTGGCGGGAATCAGCCGCGACCCGGTCAAGGCCGACGGCGACTCGTTTAAGAGCACCAAGAATGACGTCGAAGTCCGCATCGCCAAGCTGCTTGGCAGCAAGGGTAAGCGGACCGTCGACAGCTTTCATAAAGAGCTGGGCTTGATCATGTGGGAAAAGTGTGGAATGGCGCGCAATAAGGCTGGCCTTACGGAAGCTTTGCGGAAGATTCCGGCGCTGCGCGAGGAGTTTTGGCAAAACGTCCGGGTCTTGGGTGACAAGGACAACCTCAACCAGTCATTGGAAAAGGCCGGACGGGTCGCCGATTTCCTTGAGTTTGGCGAAATCCTTTGCGCTGACGCCTTGACCAGGGAAGAGTCGTGCGGTGGTCACTTTCGCGAGGAGTATCAGGATCAGGGCGAGGCCAAAAGGGATGATGAGCACTTTGCCCACGCCGCGGTCTGGGAGTATCAAGGCGAGGGTAAAGCCCCCAAGCGTCATACCGAAGCGTTGACCTTTGACGAAGTCCATTTGGCGACGAGGAGCTACAAATGAAGCTTAAACTGCATGTCTGGCGGCAAAAGGACCGGCAATCCACCGGTCGAATGGTGGCTTACGATGCGCCAAACGTAAATCCTGAGATGTCCTTCCTGGAAATGCTCGACGTCGTCAATGAGGAGCTCACGGGTAAGGGCGAAGACCCCATTGCCTTTGATCACGACTGTCGCGAAGGAATCTGCGGTAGCTGCTCGATGGTCATCAATGGCACTCCCCACGGCCCGTCCAAGGGTACGACGGTGTGCCAGCTGCACATGCGGCATTTCACCGACGGGCAGGACGTTCACATCGAACCTTGGCGGGCAAAGGCCTTTCCTGTCCTTCAAGATCTTGTGGTTGACCGCTCGGCCTTTGATCGGATAATCCAGGCGGGCGGGTTCATTTCGGTTAACAGCGGAAGCGCTCAGGACGCTAACAATCTGCCAGTAGCGAAAGGCGATGCCGACCAATCGATGGATGCAGCAGCCTGTATTGGCTGTGGTGCCTGTGTTGCCGCGTGCAAGAACTCGGCGGCGATGTTGTTCGCAGCGGCTAAGATTTCGCACTTAGGACTATTGCCACAGGGCCAACCGGAACGCCGGCGGCGTGCGATCAATATGGTCAAGCAGATGGATCTAGAGGGCTTTGGCAATTGTTCCAACCAGTACGAATGCGAAGCGGTATGTCCCAAAGAGATAAGTGTCGGTTTTATCGCGCGAATGAATCGTGATTATTTAAGTTCGTCGATCTTTAGCAAGGAGACCGGCTCCGCCTCGAAAAGCGAGGATTGACCCGAAAGGTGCCCCATGACCTACGAAATCATCGTGCAGCTAAAAGCAGAAGTACTCGATCCCGAAGGCCGGGCGATTCAGGAGACCCTGGCTCGGCTCGGCTTCGGCGCTTTAAAGGCCGTCAATGTAGCTAAGCGCTATTCGATAGAACTCGATGCTAAGGCTCCGGAAGCTGACGAGCTGGTGCAAAGAATCGCCCGCGAATATTTAGCAAATCCAGTCTCGGAAACCTTCCAAGTCAGAAAGTTGTAACCGCGATGAGTGTTCCGTCCGCTGCCAGCCTGACTCCTAAGTTTAGCCCATCGGGCAAGCTAAGGATCGGGCTGGTACAGTTTCCAGGTTCCAATTGTGATCAAGATTGCTTCGATGTCTTGGCCAGGCATTTTGGCATCAAAGTAGCACCGGTCTGGCACACCCAGACAGAGCTGCCGGCTCTCGATGCGGTGATATTGCCGGGTGGGTTTAGCTACGGCGATTACTTGCGCAGCGGTGCACTTGCGGCGCATTCACCGATCATGATCGCCGTGAAAGACTTTGTCGCCAAAGGCGGCGCGGTGCTTGGTATCTGCAATGGGTTCCAGATTTTAACCGAATCTCACCTTCTGCCCGGCGCTTTACTTCGCAACAGCAACCGGCAATTTATCTGCGAGTATGTCCATCTGGCGACCGCGTCTGGCCAAAGTGTGTATCACAAGGCGTTGGCTGGAAAGGTCTCTCGGTTACCGATTGCCCATGGTGAGGGGCGCTTTTATGTTGATGCCGACGGGCTAAAGCGTCTGCAAGACCAGGGGCAAATCGCGCTTCGTTACGCTAGTCCGATTGGACTTACTGGGCCAGACTTCAATCCGAACGGCGCAGTGGATCAGATTGCCGGCATTGTTAGTGCTAACGGCCGCGTCCTCGGACTGATGCCCCACCCTGAGCGCGCTACCGATTCGTTGCTCGGGGGTAGCACCGACGGCTTAGCGGTGCTCGAAGCGTTTTTATCGTCCTTTACCTAAGGAAATCCGTTACCGATGCAGATGATACCGCCAGCGATCAATACCCTACCAAGACCAGCCGCAATCGATGAAACCCCTGGTCCGGCATTCGATCAGCTGCAAAAGAAACACAAGCTGACGATCGCTGAATACGCTCGCGTCAAAGACATCCTAGGCCGGGTGCCAACCCTCGCGGAGCTTGGAGTGTTTTCGGCGATGTGGAGCGAGCACTGCAGCTACAAATCGTCTCGGGTTCACTTAAAGCGCTTACCTACGGAAGGACCAGCTGTAGTGGTTGGCCCAGGTGAGAATGCTGGAGTGGTTCGAGTCTCCGGCAAACTCTGCCTGGCCTTCAAGATGGAAAGCCATAATCACCCAAGTTATATCGAACCCTACCAGGGTGCAGCGACGGGAGTTGGCGGTATCTTACGGGATGTTTTTTGTATGGGTGCGAGACCCATCGCCAATCTGAATGCACTACGTTTTGGTCTACGTTCGCATGAGCGCACGCCGTTTTTGTTGGAGCACGTCGTCAAGGGCATCGGTGACTATGGCAACTGCATTGGTGTGCCGACGGTTGGCGGCAATATCTCGTTTGATGAGTCGTATAATGGCAACTGCTTGGTCAATGCCATGACCGTTGGGGTCATCCATGAGGACCACATATTTAAAGGCTATGCGACGGGGCAGGGCAACATCGTTGTGTATCTTGGTTCGGCCACAGGGCGTGATGGTATTCATGGAGCATCCATGGCGTCCGGTAGTTTTGCCAGTCAGGACGCCAACTCACGCAGTACCGTTCAGGTTGGCGATCCGTTTACCGAAAAGCTACTCCTTGAGGCAACTTTAGATGTCTTGGACAAGGGGCTGGTGATCGGTCTGCAGGATATGGGGGCCGCCGGTTTGACCTCGTCAGCGTTTGAAATGGCGGGGCGGGCAGGCAATGGCCTCTACCTCGACCTAGATCAGGTGCCGGTGCGCACCACAGCGATGAGCGCCTATGAATTGCTGCTGTCGGAGTCGCAAGAGCGCATGCTCATGGTCGTCGAGCCGGCGAAATGGTCCGAGCTGCAAAGGGTGCTGGCGAAATGGCAGCTAGCTTGCACTGTGATCGGCGTGGTGACAGATACGGGTCGAGTCCAAATTCACCACCAGGGCCATTTAGAAGTGGACGTACCGGTGGATCCCATGACCGAGTTGGCACCTAAATACGAGCGTGTGACTCGCGCGCGCCCTGCCCCGTCGGTCAGCGGTCCATCCTTCAATCAATCTGCGATCAACGCCATACAGGTACACGGTCCATCGGCCCTGTTGCTGGATCTGCTGCAGGATACCGGAGATAAACTGCCGCTATATCGGCAGTATGACCGGCATATAGGCACGAAAACCGTGCATGCGTCGGAGTCCCAGGGCGCCGCGGTGCTTTGGCTTCGCTCGGAATGGGCGGACCCTGGAGAGCCCTATCTGGGTGTCGTCGCAACAGCCACCTGCAATGAGCGGTACAATCGCCTGGACGCGACCCTCGGCGCTGCCCACGCCGTGCTCAAGTCAGCGCGGATGATCGCTGCCAGCGGAGGCCAGCCACTGGCTGCGACCGACTGCCTCAACTACGGAAATCCTGAAGATCCGGAGGTTATGGACGACTTTTCGCGGGGTGTTGATGGCATTAGCCTAGCCTGCCGCGAACTAGGCGTGCCGGTCGTGAGCGGTAATGTCAGCCTATACAATGAAACCGATGGCCACAGCATCGCGCCGACGCCGATGATTGGCATGGTTGGCAAAGTCAAAGATGTGCGCCTTTGTCCACTGGCGGCACCTATTGGGCCAGTGGAGTTGTTTCTGCTTCACGGGACAAAGTTTAGCCCGGAGTTTGGCGGCTCACTTGCGGCAAAGGCCTTGGGCTTGCCGCTGCGTGCCGGGCGGGCCCCGCTGGTGGACTGGGAGCAGGAGCGAGAGGCGATGGCGTTTCTTGGGGAACTAAGCGGTGCCGGGCACCTTGCCGTGGCCCGTGATGTCGGCGATGGCGGGGTTTTAGCTTGTGCCGCTAAAATGGCGATTGTGCACGGACATGGCTTGGCCTTAGATTTAGGTGAACTCGTTGGTACTGACGGATTATCTGGTTATTTCGGCGAGGTCTCAGGCTGCTACCTCGTGGCATTTCATTCAGGTAGTACGGCAGCTGCGCTACACAACGCGAACGAATTACGCTACTGCGCATTGACTCGGGTTGGAGCCGTAAAGGTGAGCGATGAGGTCCAATGGGGCCAGTGGTCGCTTCCGGTCGCCGCGGCACGGCATGCGTTTTCTTCTTCATTACCTTTGAGCTAAGGCTCAGAAACGAGTGGGTCCGTGGGATCATTGAAAGAAGAGTGCGGTGTTGTTGGCGTTCTTGGTCACCCGGACGCCGCGAAAATGGTTTATCTAGGGCTTTTTGCCCAGCAGCACCGCGGCCAGGAAGGCTGCGGCATTGTGTCGCTTGACCACAGCGGGGCTGAGGGCTCGGAGCCGACCAAGTTCCATGTACACAAGTCCTTTGGCTTGGTTGCGGAAAGCTTCAACGAGGAGATATTAGCTCGCCTTAAGGGTGATCATGCGATTGGGCATGTGCGCTACTCAACCCAGGGTGGGCACACCATCGAGAATATCCAACCCTTTCATTTTCGCACCGGCCTAGGTCCGCTGGCGATTGCACACAATGACAATTTGACCAATGCTGCCGAGCTGCGAACCTCTCTAGAGGCGTCAGGAAGTCTGTTTCAAAGCACGTCCGATACCGAGGTCTTTGTCCACCTGATCGCCCGGGCCGAGGCACCTAATATTCTCGGCCGGATCTTCGCGGCAATGGCCAAGGTCAGCGGAGCCTATTCGATGGTCGTTCAATGCGAGGATCGGCTTTTCGCCGTACGCGACAGTTTTGGCTTTCGGCCGCTGGTTTTGGGGCGTAGGAACGACAGCTATATTGTCGCTAGCGAAACCTGTGCTTTGGACATTATGGACGCCGAGTTTATTCGCGAGGTTAGTCCTGGCGAGGTGGTGGAAATCACTCGGGCGGGGATGACCTCGCACTTTCCACTGGCTAAACGTAAGACAGCGTTTTGTTCATTTGAACCAATCTATTTTGCCCGTCCAGATAGCCGCATTTTTGGTGAAGAGATTTACGTTCTGCGCCGCAAGATGGGAGAAATCCTTGCGCGACAGGCGCCAGCGGAAGGTGCCGATATCGTCATTGCGGTTCCCGACTCAGGGGTGCCCATGGCTATGGGCTTTGCTAAGGTATCGGGCCTTCCCTTTGAGCTAGGACTAGTGAGGAACCATTATGTGGGGCGGACCTTTATCCAGCCGGCGCAAGACATCCGAGACTTTGCGGTCCGCTTGAAGCTAAATCCAGTGCTTAGCGTTTTAAAAGGCAAAAGCGTCGTGGTGGTGGACGACTCGATCGTTCGCGGTACCACCTCCGAGAAGATCATCCGCATGGTCCGTCAGGCCGGTGCCAGGAAGATTCATCTACGGGTCGGCTCACCACCAATTACCCACTCTTGCTTTTATGGGGTAGATACACCAAGCCGGGCCAAGTTACTTGCGGCGCAAAAGGATGTTGAGGCTATTCGTGCCTCGCTTGGTTGCGACACCTTGGCCTATTTAAGCATCGAGGGGCTGCGTGAGGCCTTGGCCGAGAAGGGCGAGGGGCGATTCTGCAGCGCCTGTTTTAGCGGTCAATATCCAGAGCCAGTGCACGCGGACATTCCGCCGCAGCCGACGGATCGGCATGGCCCTGGTTTGTCGGCGAGCTGCTAAAGGAGCACTTGCCAGTTTGTCCGGCGCCGACATATTCTCCCGCCGTTAAGCCAACCCGCCCTCGTTCAAAAAGCCCGTACGGAGTTACTCAATGCTAAGATCTGATAGCCGCTCTTCCGGGCAGATGCGCCCCATTCGGCTTACCCCGCACTATACAAAGCATGCCGATGGCAGTGTATTAATTGAGGTTGGAGATACCAAAGTCATCTGTACCGTCTCGGTTGAAGATGGTGTGCCGCATTTTCTGCGCAATGTGCAGCCGGCCCAGGGCTGGTTGACGGCGGAGTACTCAATGCTTCCTGGCTCTTCGGCGCAACGGATTCGCCGCGAGAGAGGCGGTGCCTTAGGAGGCCGTACCCAGGAGATCCAGCGCTTGATTGGGCGCGCCCTACGTGGTGTGATCGATTTGAATCGCTGCCCGGATTTGACGTTTAATATTGACTGCGATGTGATTCAGGCCGACGGCGGAACCAGAACGGCAGCCATTACGGGGGCTTATGTTGCTGTGCGCATAGCAGTGGCAAAGCTTTTGCGAGCGGGTCGGTTGCGGCAGAGTCCGCTACACGATGCCGTGGCTGCGGTATCTGTCGGGATGAAACACGGACAGCTATTGGTCGATTTAAATTATATCGAAGATAGCTCAGCCGATCTGGACATGAACGTCGTGTTGACTCAAAGCGGCAAGATCCTTGAAATTCAGGGTACAGCCGAGCGAGCCGCCTTTGGCAAAGACGATGTGGTCCGAATTATCGATGCGGCCCAAGAGGCTTTGACCTCTTTATTTGAGCTTCAAGCTGCCGCGGCCGATGGGCAAATCGTCGAGTCTTGAGCCAGATTCTAAGCCGCGATGACATAGGCCAGGAGCACCAGACCTACGAGCAGGAAAACCAGGGTAATCCGGGTCACCCAGTCTGGCGCTCTGCTCTGGTGGTCGGGTGGGATGGCTCCTGCTTGAAGCGTGGAAAATCCTGTAGATCTCGGTTCAGCTGCCGGTTTCTTCGTCGCGACTGGAGTTGGCTTTGCAGCATCCGTTAACGCCGATGTCGTTGGTTGAGGCTTAGCCGGCTGGTCAGCGGTGCCATCCGCAGGCGCATCGGTCGGCGTGACTCGGCCGTCTGGTGAGGTTTCTTCGAAACTACCAAAGGCTCCCGCATGGGGCCTACCCGCCGTATCTTCATCGGGCGCCGCCAAAAGAGCCGCGGTTCTTTCACCCTCACCGCTCAAAATAGTCTTGGTAAATTGGCGATTGGCCTTACTAGCTGACGGCAAATGCTGGTCCATGGCTTGGTGAACCAGCATGAGAGTCCGAGAGACAACCGCCTCTTCCGGCGAAGGTATAAACTCAAAGATACGACTCATCGAGATATCGTATCACAGGTCATGGCGCTTGCTCTAGGCACGGCCTAGCTCTTCCCCCGCAGGTAGACCATGACATTTTTTGAACTTTTTACCTGATCCGCAGGGGCAGACATCATTGCGGCCGACTTTGTCCATATCACGCTTAAATGTCTGAGCCGGCAGAGGTCTTGTCGGCTCAGAGCTCGGCACCCTCGTGCCATGGTAGATTAGGCCAGCGCCATTCCCGGTGTCCACACCTGACTCTGCTTCGGTCGATGTAGGTGACAGAGACGAAGCTGGTTCAGGATGACGCAGCTGCAGCATCTCTTCATCTAGCTCTGGCTCTGGCTCCAGATCTCGGGCTGTCTGCTCGGGGGACTGGTCAGGAATTTCAATGGAGGCCAGAGCCGAGGCCGTCTCCTCTTGAATCCGCACCATCATTTCGGAAAAGAGCCGGAAGCCCTCTTTTTTATATTCTTGAAGCGGGTCGCGTTGGCCGTAGCCTCTAAGGCTGACGCTGTCTTTTAGCGCATCCATACCCATTAGGTGGTTCTTCCATGCCTTGTCGATGACTTGGAGGAAGACCCAGCTTTCCAGACGGCGAGCATTTTCTTCGCCAATCCGGTCGGTCTTTGCTTTGTAACCTGCCATCACTTGAGCGGTGATGCTGTCGGCGATTGAGTCGACGGAGGCATCGCCAGCGGTAAGTTGGCTTAGGTCAATCGGAAGATGCAGAGCAGCTTTGGCCAAGGTCTCGACATGGGGCAGGTCCCATGATCCAGCCCCCGTCAGATCTGGAGCCTGATCGGCAACGGTGGCATGCGCAATACTGTGGATAGCTTCTTCGGTGAAATCAATGCGGGTCTCTGCCTCCAGCGCTTGCCGGCGCAGACCGTAGATGACTTGCCGCTGTTGGCTCATGACGTCGTCGTATTCGAGCAGGTGTTTACGGCTGGAGAAGTTTTGCTCTTCGACCCGACGCTGCGCGCGAGCTATGGCCCGAGTCACCATCGGTGAAATAATCGCTTCGCCCTCTTGCATGCCGAGACGGCCCATAATGGATGACAGTCGGTCCGATGCAAAGATGCGCATTAAGTCGTCCTCTAAAGAGAGGAAGAACTTGGATTGCCCAGGATCGCCCTGTCGCCCTGAGCGTCCGCGCAGCTGGTTGTCGATTCGCCGCGACTCATGGCGTTCGGTACCAACCACGTAGAGGCCGCCCAGATCTTTGACACCCTCGCCTAAGACGATGTCCGTCCCCCTGCCGGCCATGTTGGTGGAAATGGTCACCTGGCCCTTTTGTCCTGCCGCTGCGACAATATCTGCCTCGCGAGCGTGGTTCTTAGCGTTGAGGATTTCATGCGGAATCTTTCGCTGCACCAGCAAACTCGCCAACAACTCCGACTTCTCGACGGAGACCGTACCAACCAGTACTGGCTGGCCGCGCTTTTGTGCCTCGGCGATTTCGTCAGCGATGACGTTGAACTTCTCTCTAGCGGTGCGGAAGACTACGTCCTCATGATCCTGACGAACCAAGTTCCGGTTGGTTGGGATGACGGCGACGTCGAGGTTGTAGATCTTCTTAAACTCGACGGCCTCAGTGTCAGCCGTTCCGGTCATCCCACCAAGCTTACTGTACAGGCGGAAAAAGTTTTGAAAGGTGATGGTTGCCATCGTCTGGGTTTCGTTTTGAACCTCGACGTGCTCTTTTGCCTCCAAAGCCCCATGTAAACCGTCGCTGTAACGACGGCCAGGCATGAGACGCCCCGTGTGCTCATCAACGATCAGGACCTTGCCCTCGCGGACGACATAGTCCACGTCCTTTTTGAAGACGATATGCGCCTTTAGAGCTTGCTGAATATGATGCAGGTACTCGATATGGGTCGGGTCGTAGAGGTTCTCAATGCGTAGGCGCTTCTCTAGTTTACTAATGCCGTCTTCAGTTAAAGCCACAGTCCGCGACTTTTCGTCGAAGATATAATCGCTATCCTTTTGTAAACCGGGGATCGCCGAGTTGACCGTTGCGTACAGTCCAATATTGGTTTCGGATGGCCCCGAAATGATTAGGGGCGTTCTGGCCTCATCGATGAGAATCGAATCAACCTCATCGACGATTGCGAAAAAATGACCTCGCTGGACCATGCGGCTTGCTTCGGTCTTCATATTATCGCGCAGGTAGTCGAAGCCGAATTCGTTATTAGTGCCGTAGGTAACATCGCAGGCGTAGGAGTCACGACGCTGGCTGTCGCTTAGCCCATGCACGATGGTGCCGGTGGTGAGGCCAAGAAATCCGTAGATTCGTCCCATCCACTCAGCATCACGTTTGGCTAGGTAGTCATTGACGGTGACCAGGTGAGCACCCTTGCCAGCCAAGGCGTTGAGATAAATGGGTAGGGTCGCAGTTAGGGTCTTTCCCTCGCCGGTTCGCATCTCCGCAATCTTGCCCTCGTGCAGGAAAATCCCACCGACCAGCTGGACGTCAAAGTGGCGTTTTTTATCGACCCTCCATCCGGCCTCCCGGACCACGGCAAAGGCCTCTGGTAGCAAGGCGTCTAGCGTTTCACCCTGGCTGAAACGGGCCCTGAACTCCGCGGTCTTTTGCCGGAGCGCGTCGTCGCTTAATGCCTTGGTTTGCGGCTCGAGCGCGTTGATTTTATCAACCAGCGGCTTGATTCGTTTAAGTTCGCGGTCGTTCTTGCTGCCAAATATTTTTTGAAGAAATTGCATCCGAAAGCCCAGATCTTTCACAAGCGGTTGGGTAACCCGGGCAATATACCTGCCACAGGCCACTGGCGAAACAGCTAGTCTTCATTCTACTCAATACACATGGCTGATGTCGGCCAGATCGAGGATGAATTTTTGTGGATTCTCGAGTTTGCCATTGATCAGCACTTCATAATGCACATGTGGCCCAGTGGTCCGGCCGGAGTCGCCGACGGTGGCAATTTGTTCGCCGCGAGAAACCTTCTGGCCGGGCTGGACCATGTTCTGATGATTGTGACCATACCGCGTCACCACGCCATAACCATGCGCAACCATTATGAAGTTTCCAAATCCAGCTTTGGCGCCAGAGAAGATGACGACGCCGTCGGCGGGAGCCAAGATGGCGGTTCCCACCGGCGCCGCGATATCGATTCCGGCGTGATCGGTGCGCTCCCCGGTAAACGGTGAGACTCGGACGCCAAAGCCGCTAGTGATCCAGCCATCGACTGGAGCTAGAGACGGGATTGACGTCAGAAGATTTTTTTGTTTGCTGAGGGTTGACAGCAGGTGCTGCAGCTCCAGAGCGTGGTTGTTCGCCTCCTGGCCGATCCCTGACAAACGGTCGAAAACCTGTCTAAACACCAGCTTATCCAGATTTAGACCAATTGGCACATAACCTTCTGGCTGGACCGCCTCGCCGTCGCGCTTGGCGACGCCATACTCCTCCGGCGAAAGGGGGCCGATTCCCGTCTTCTTGCTAAACTTTTGCACCTTGATAGCCGTCAGCTCGCCGAGCTTGGACGTGTAGTCCTGGACCCGGCGCAGCGACACTTTGACTTCCTCAAGATTTTGCATCAAGACCCGTGCTTCGCCTTTCAGGCCCTCATTCTCGGCGGAGATGACTTGGTAGTGGCGGCGAAAGGAGCGCAGTTGCAGGTAGTCGAGGAGCACAAAGCCGCTGCTGCCAAGGGCCAAAAAGCTGGCGAAAAACAAGCCGTTAATCAAAGCCTGAGGCAAGGACACCTGGCGCGTGGCCCGGTGCCCATCGGGAATGATCATGATGGTTAGTCGTTTCACTCACCGCCTCGCGGTCCCACGCTGACGGCGATGATGACGACTGAAATATTGTCGTCGCCGCCGTTGGCATTGGCCAAATCGATCAGCGACTGGACCGCTGCCGTGGCATGGGCTTTTAAGTGAAAGGAGATATCTTTGTCGGTGACTTTGCCGTGGAGTCCATCGCTGCAGAGGAGCAGCTTGTCGCCGTCTTCCAGTGCCAAGCTGGTGGTGTCTACGTCTTCTTCTTCCTGGTAGCCGACGCTGCGCGTGATCACGTTGCGCAGATGGTGAAGGTCGGCCTCTTCTTTGGTCAGGATACCCGCTCGGACCTGCTCGCTGACGAGGGAGTGGTCGTTGGTCACTTGATAGATAAATTCCCGTCTGAGCAGGTAGCAGCGGCTATCCCCGACATGCGCAATATAGGCATAATCATCGATTATTTTAACCACCGTTGCGGTTGTTCCCATGCCGCGCAGAGAGGGCTCTTCAAGTGCTCTTTCATAAATCTTGGTCGAGGCATAATTGATAGCGTTGCCGAGCATATTTGAGACGCGGGCGTCTGGATGCGTTCGCAGCGGTGACGGAGCGAAGAGTTCCTTCTGTTCCTGGACGTGCTGGTCGATCGCTTGGACGCAGAGACTGCTAGCAACTTCGCCTCCGGCATGGCCACCCATACCATCAGCAACAATGAATAATTGCTGCACGGGGTCACTCAGGATCGAATCCTGATTGGCCGAGCGCACCTGCCCAACATGGGTGGCGCCGGCCGCGGTGATCCTGATTTCAGGGGCGGTGGACAAATAGACCTTCGGTCAGAGTTACTGGGGGAGTGTCTCTGAGATTTTATCATGCGCAGCCAACGCAGCATAGACATCGGCCAAGGATCGCCGCAAGGGGATCTCACAGGACCAGCCGAGCTGCTTCTGTGCCAGGCTGCTGTCAGCAATCATGTCGCAGGGGTCGCTGGGTCGATACAGGCCGGGGTTGACATGGCTGCCAACCTGCTTGCCAGAGATCTGGAGTAGGTGGTCTAGAATTTCTTGAATGGCGACGGATTGGCCAGAGCCTAGGACGAACAGGCGCGACGGCGGCTGCTTTTCCAGGATCAAGCGGTAGGCACGGACGATATCGCGAACATCGCAAAAATCGCGCCTCGATGCGAGATTACCAACATCGATCGAGCCCCCTGCCGGGGTGTTGAGGATGCGTTGGGCAAAGCCCGGGCAAACGAAACTGGTCGTCTGACCGGGGCCAATGTGGTTAAAGGGGCGAGCCACATAAAAGGATATAGCTTCGCCCTCAAAGCATTGGCCAACATGCTCGGCCGCCAACTTACTGTGGCCATACGGCGTGTGTGGTTGGACCGGAGAGTCCTCGTTGATCTCCACTCGCCCTTGGTAGGCGTTGCCATAAACAAAGGCTGAGCTTGCGAACAATACCGCGGTCGGCCGGGTCGCAACCGCCGCTATAGCGGCGCAAAGGTTATGGACGCCGACGGTATTGATGCTGGACAGCCTGGTACGGTCTTTGGCGGCATCGATGACCTGGGCAAGTCCTGCAAGGTGCGCGACCGCATCCGCCTTAGCGGTGCCGACCAGAGCCTGAATGCCGGCATGGTCGCGAACATCGCAAGGAGTCGCCGGAAGGGTCTCCCCAGCGACCTTCATCGACGTGCGCTCGTGCGTGGCCAAGACCAGCTCATGCCCATGGACGAGAAGTTCACGGGCGAGTTGTTGACCAACGAAGCCGCAAGCTCCGGTAATAAGGACGCGCATGGTTTACGACCGCCTTTGAAGTTCCAAGTCGGCATCGGTCATCAAATGCACCAGTTCCTTTAGCGTGGTCGCCGGCTTCCAGCCAAGTTGCCGGTGCGCCTTGCTGGCGTCGCCGCAGAGGAGATCGACCTCGGCGGGCCGCATAAAGCGCTCATCGGTTTTGACGTGGTCTTTGTAGTTCAAGCCGACTCGCTCAAAGGCCAGCCGGCAAAACTCTTCAACGGAATGCGCTTCGCCGGTAGCGATCACATAATCATCCGGCAGGTCTTGCTGCAGCATAAGCCACATGGCCTCGACGTAATCCTTGGCAAAGCCCCAGTCGCGCTTAGCGTCGGTGTTGCCGAGCAGCAGGTGCTTTTGCTTGCCAACTTTAATTCGTGCAACGGCGTCGGTGATCTTGCGGGTCACGAATTCAATGCCGCGACGTGGCGACTCATGGTTGAACAAGATGCCCGACACGCAGTACATGCCGTAGCTTTCGCGGTAGTTCAGCGTGATATAATGGCCGTACACCTTGGCCACGGCGTAAGGACTGCGAGGATAGAATGGGGTGTCCTCGCTTTGCGGTGTTTCGCGCACCTTGCCATACATCTCCGAGCTGCTAGCCTGGTAGAAACGGATCTTCGGGTCGACGATCTTTACCGCTTCGAGCATGCGAGTGACACCTAGTCCGGTGCAGTCGCCCGTCAGGATGGCCTGCTGCCAGCTGGTTGCGACAAAGGACTGGGCCGCCAAATTGTAGACTTCGCATGGTTCGGATCTTTCGATCGCGTGGATTAACGACAACTGATCGCTGAGGTCAGCATCGATGATTTCGATTTGATCGCGAATGTGCTCGATGCGGGAGTAATTGGGCGTGCTCAGCCGGCGTACGGCGCCGAAGACTTTGTATCCCTTGGCCAGCAGAAGCTCGGCCAAGTAGGAGCCATCTTGGCCGGTGATGCCGGTGATGAGTGCGGATTTTGCCACGCCTGGGTCCTTCCAAAAAATATGGGAGCGCTTATCTTGATATTCACGACAATAGCGGCATTAAAGCATTGACGCTGGTGTTTTTCCATAGCAAATTTATTGCCTTTGCAAGGTCTAAGAGCATGACCGTCCAGATCGCGATTGTTGTCCAACGCTATGGCACCGAGATCATCGGCGGCGGTGAACTCTTGACTCGGCAGGTTGCGGAGCAACTGCACCGTGTCCTAGGGTGGCAGGTTGACGTCTACACGACTACGGCCAAAGACTATATGACTTGGGCGAACAGTTATGTTCCTGGCCTTGAAGTGATTCAGGGCGTTCGCGTCCATCGCTTTAACAGCAGGCTCCAACGCGCTAAATTTTTTGGGCTTTTTGATCGACTGGTCGGGCCCTGGTTGCCTCGCCTGCGGCGCCGCGCGTGGGCGCGGCCCGTGGCGGTGATATTGGAAAAGCTGTGGATTTTACTCCAGGGACCGTACTGCCCAGATCTACTCACCGAACTGGGCCGTGTTTCCGAGCGTTATCAAAAGATCATCTTCGTGACCTATCTTTATTACCCTACCTTGGCCGGAGTCAGTCGCTTTAAGGAAAAGGCGATATTGATTCCTCTCGCGCACGAAGAGGCACCCTTTCATTTTATCATTGTGGAACGCATGCTTCGCTCCGTTCGCAGCATGTTGACCAATACCAAGCCGGAAGAGCTATTGGTAAGGTCCAAGCTCGACGGTGCCTCGGTCCGTATTGATCAAGCCGGCATGGGCTTTGACGAAACGATGTTTGTTCCGAGACCTGGCCCGCCATCCGGGCAGGGATCGCCTTATGTCCTATATTTGGGGCGCATCAGTGCGGGGAAAGGTGTCGCGCAGTTGGTGTCCTGGTTTGAACAACTTGGCGGCGACGAGCGATTTCGTGGCTTACGGTTGGTTCTGGCCGGACATCTAGAGGACAGCGTGACCATTCCAAAGGACCCGCGGTTTGAGTACCGTGGTTTCGTTTCAGAGGCCGAGAAGCTGCTGCTCATGCGCGATGCGGTGACCGTGGTCAACCCGTCGGCGCATGAGAGCCTGTCGCTGATCGTGATCGAGGCTTTGGCGCTGAAAGTTCCGGTGCTGGTCAATGCCCATTGTGATGTGTTGCGCTACTACACGGAAGAGGTCCCTACAGCTTTTGGCTTTCGCGACCTTCAGTCATTCACGGCGGTGCTGCACAAAGTGGTTGCGACTAGTTGGCGCACTGAGCAGGAGCAAAAAGATCTCGATGTGGCACGCGCATGGGCGTTGAAGATGTTTTCATGGTCGCAGATTTTGTCCGTTTATGATCAGCAGGTGAGGTCCTAGGCCTGTAGCCTTACGGACCGGATCAAAAAGAGTTAAGCCAATGGTTGAATTGCTGCAGACCGCTACTTAGGCTCAGCGCCTTGCGCCTTTGTCGCATGGCGCTGGTGAGTGTTGACCTCAGCTCTTCATCTTGAAGTATGGCTCTTAGCGCCGCAAGGGTCGTAGGCCAGTCGTGTTTGTCGACAAGTAGTCCCGCTTCCCCAAGCGTTTCAGGGACCGCCGAGGAACGATGGGCCAGAATAGGTAAGTCGAAGAACATGGCCTCGACCAAGGGAACGCCAAAGCCCTCGTGCTCGCTCATGGAGACAAACGCCCGGGCCTGGCGGTAGATCAGCGCCATATCAGCATCGGCAACATCGCGCGGAATCACGACATCGGCACTGTGGTCTGTTTGTAAATCAGCGCCAATGCGCAGGCCAAGGTGGGCCGCGAGATCGCAAAATTGGCGATGAAAATCAGTGGAAAAGAAGCCTCCTACTAAAATTAGCCGAAGGTCCTTGGCAATGAATTTTTGCGCTAAATGCAGCAGGATTAACAGGTCTTGTTGGCACTTGTTTGGCGCAATGCGACCGACAAAAAGCAGAGCTGGGCGATTTAGGGGAGGCGACCCCGGCAGAGCATCAACGCGGTGTGCGAGCTGGGTCAAGCTCTCATAGTCGCGCAGTAGTGGCATCACTGTCGCGGGTTTTGCCGCGTAGGGATTGATTTCGGCAGCATTATGCGCCGAGTCGGCCAGGACCGCATCCGCGATGACACCGACCATCGGGATTTGCTGGCGCCCCAAACTGCATGCTTGCTGCGCCATCAGCTCACCTTGGCTGTTAAAGAACCAGGGCGGTGTAATGCTGTGGTAGCGTACTAACTTTGGTAGCCTTAGTGGAGCGATTCGCCCGGGGATCGTCGAGGCGATGCTGAAATGATAAAGTAGCGCTGACTGAGCAAGATCAGTGGAGAACAACTCATCTAGGTTTTTGGCTTCGCCCTGTTCCGCGAAGATCTCACTGCGCAAGCCGAGTCCGCGAAGAGTGCGTTGCATGATGACGGCTTCGTTGCCAATCGCGTCGCGTGGACTGAAGCTTGGCAGCAGTTGATGCAGTGCTTTGTAGTTGGCAATCATTGGTGGTCCCCGAGCTTCACTTCTCGTTGCTGTTGCTCGAGGAGCAAGACCCGCTGCTCGAGGTGTTGCACCGTCAAGGCAAGATTCCAGAGGTGCTGGTTGAGCTCGACTTGTCGCACTAGGCTGATTTTAAGTAGGCGGTTTAGCAATCCGACGCTAATCCTTTTTGCCAAGATGATCCAAGGTCCGAGCCACCGCCTGTGGCTGGTGAAATGATGGGTAAAAAATAGATCTTGCAGTCCTGCCATGGACTTAAGATCGCTCTTGCTGATGTGCTCTGCATTAGGCCAGCTGAATTCCAAGTCGGCGTGACGAAAACCAGCGCGCGGCAACTTTAGGCTAGCGACGATGTCGCGTATTTGCTGCTGCGTTTTAAGATCGAAACTGTTGATGTTGTGAAGGCTCACCGGCACGAATTCCTTTATCCCAGAAGTTTTATTGCATCCAAGAAATGGGCGCTAGTTGCTTCAAGACTAAACCTCGCGGCATTTTTTTGACCTTGTGCCATGAGTAGCTGGCGCAAAGTTTCGTCCTGATGGATACGGTGCGCTGCCGCTGCGAACAAATCATAGTTCGGTTGAGAAAAGGTCAGTTGATCAGGCCCCACGGTACCTGTGATAGCGGTGTTTGCTAAGGCCAATACTGGAAGGCGACATAACTGCGCCTCAACCACTGGAACGCAGAACCCTTCATGTTCCGAAGTTAGAAGAAAGGCCGTCGCGTGGCGCAGGTAGGTTAAAAGCTGGCGCTCGTCGATTCCTTTGACGATTCTGAGCATGTGATCTATACCCAGACTCTTAGCCAGGCTTTCGATCTGGGCCTGATAACCTTTGAAGTTAGAAGACACCGCTCCAGCGATGGTTAGGCAGGCATTGGCACCGTACAGTTCGAAGTAACTACTGAGCACGCCGAGTAGGTGATGATGACCCTTGTTAGGGGCCCATCTGCCGATGAAAAAAAGATGTGTCCGGCCATCGTTTAGCTCTGCGACGATGGCGTCGTCGTCGCTATGCTTCGCTGGATCAGGCAGCGCCAGAAACGGCGCGACTACGGCTGATGGAATGTCTAGTGGCCCCCAGGTCCTCAGGGCGTCTTGCAGCGTAAAGGGGGACTGAGCCATCAGCATCTTGATCTGCGGGTGGCGATAGATTCGTGACATTTGTTCCAGGCCCGCTCTTGTTGCATGCGCGCCCTGCTGATCGTAGGCATAAAAGAACTGGGGAGGAGTCATATTATGATAGCGAAGGATCACCTTACAGCGAGTCTGCGCTAAAAAGGCATCCAACGGAGCCCAGGCTACGCACATGTGAAAAACTAGGATCGTTGCGGGATCGTCGGTGAGGCGCTTAAATGTCGTGTGATCGATCGACTCACTTTCACACCCTGACTGGAAAAATTCCGCGTACAGATAAGACTGATACCCGGCCTGCTGTAAGACTTTGTGCTCGATGCGTGCATCGTTACTTACGGCATCATGGCGGGACAAATACGGTAAGGCGCAGATGACGATGGTCATGTCACCTTCTTTCTCGGCTGAAACCCAAACGTTGGGCTGAGTCGACAGACACCGGTGAACTTCGTGTCTGGGGCATGAATGACGCGAAATACTAGTGCGTCATTGATCCAATCAAAACTCTCCTCGATATGCGCTTCGCCAGCATGGGCGGCCACCGTCACAGTGTAAACACCGGCGCCAAGATCTAGCTGCATTTCGTAAGTAATCAAAAGTCGACTGCCAGCCGCGAGGAGTCCAGTTTCGACCCCAAGTAGGTGGTTGTTTGAGCCGAAGATATCGTTGCCGAGTCGGTCTCTAATCAGGATGCCAAAGGTCGGGTTGTCCACTTCATGATGGATATCAGCTGCCAACTCAAGACGCACCCGAGTGCCGCTGACCACAGTGTCTACCGAACGCTCCTGGGAGTCGATGAGGCTGGTCTGTTCGATACGTACCTTGCCGTTGCCGGAACGTTGGCGCAGCAGGCCTTTTTGCAGGGACGA
This sequence comes from uncultured Pseudomonadota bacterium, assembly GCA_903928445.1. Taxonomy (GTDB): domain Bacteria; phylum Bdellovibrionota_B; class Oligoflexia; order Oligoflexales; family CAIYRB01; genus CAIYRB01. The sequence continues at coordinate 25,812 of CAIYRB010000008.1, forward strand.
GCGGCCTTCTTGCGGCGTCTCGCGTTCGGCAATCAAGCTGTTGTAGTAATTGAATACTTGGTCGGGTTCACCTTCGTCGAGAATGCGGCCCCTATCGAGTAAGTATGCTTTATTACAAAGGCTTTTGACCGCCCCGGGGTCGTGAGAAACGAACAACAGCGCTTTACCGGCACGGCGAAACTCGCGAATCTTGGCCATGCATTTGGCTTGAAAGCGGATGTCGCCTACGGCTAGCGCTTCATCAACGATGAGGATGTCTGGATCGACGTTGATCGCTACAGCAAATGCTAAGCGCACGTACATTCCAGAGGAATAGGTCTTCACCGGGTGGTTAATAAAGGCGCCGATATCGGCGAAGTCGACGATTTTTGGTAACAGCTCGTCGATTTCACGGCGATGAAAGCCCATGATTGAGCATTGAAAGATGACGTTCTCGACGCCAGAAAAATCCGGGTTAAACCCAGCTCCGAGCTCAAGTAAGGCGGCGATCTTGCCGTTGACAGTGACTTGGCCACTAGACGGTGTCAGGACTCCCGCGATCATTTGCAGAAGAGTGCTTTTGCCCGAGCCGTTTAGCCCGATAATGCCGACACATTGGCCTTGTTCAACCTCGATGTTAACATCATTTAAAGCGTAAAACTCTTCATGATATTTGCGGCGAAACGGCGTTAGTGCTTCTTTGAGGCGGTCGATCGGCGCGGGGTATAGGCGGTAGACCTTAGTCAAGCTTTCGGCTTTTATGGCAAACGACGACATCGATGCTCCGGCACGGGGTGGCTGCTATAGGACATCGCCAAAATGGGGCCTAAGGCGCTTGAAGATGGTGTGACCGAGTCCTAGTAGCGCGAACGTAAAGGCCCAAAAGTACAGCATGGAGTTAAGACCGTGGGCGGCTATTGACCGGTGGTAGACGAAAGCATCGCGGTAGCCCTCGGTAATGTAAAATACCGGATTTAGCTTGATCAGGTGGCGGTATTTTTCTGGCAACCTATGCCAGTCCCATATGATGGGCGTCAGCCAAAAGCCAAATTGCATCAATACTCCGACCAGTTGGGTGATGTCCCTGGTGAAGACGTTTAGCGGTGCCAGCAGCCAGCCGGAGCCCAAAAGAAACGCGCAGGTACAAAACATATAGTAAAAGACCGAGAGCCATTGAGCATCGGGCACTTGGCCGGAGATCAGTAGGATCAAGACAAGAATTAGGAGAAAGATTCCATGCAAGATCAGCGCCGAAAGAATCTTTACCACGGGCAATAAACGCACCCGGAAATCAACCTTTTTGACCAAAAAAGCATAGTCATTGATCGCATTGCTGGTGACAAAGATGCCGTCTTGGATGAAATTCCAGGCGACACTTGCGGTAAAGAACCAAGGGATGAATTTAACGCCGGTTTCAGTTGGGGCGGCCTTCAAGCCGTAGGTGAAGACGAACCAGAGGATAGCCATCATCGCTAAGGGCTGGAGAAAGGCCCAAAATAATCCAAGCATCGAGCCCGCATAGCGCGACTTAAAGTCACGCAAAGTCAGCTGCAAGATTAGGTAGCGGTGATCGAAGAGTTCGCGAAGGAACCAGGTGTTCTTTGCCATTAAAGCTCCAGCCCATCCTTGAACCCGATGATAGCGTAGTCCGATGCCTCGTAAAACCTTTGAATCACTGCGAGAGTCGCGGCATTTTCAGGCGGATTAATCATGGACTCTGGGCGCAGGCGCACGCACTCCTGGCGGCGGAATCCAGCCTCTTCCAGCATGAAGGCGAGGGTCGGCGGTGGGATAGGATTTATATGCGTAGGATCTGTGTAGAATGTACAAGCGCCAACCAAAATATTTTCTGGATTGGGCGTTTCAAAAAGGGCGAATCCGCCTGGCGCGAGGGCCCTGTAGGCTTCTTTGAACATCGTCATCAACAAGGTAAATGGTAGGTGCTCGACGATGTGAAACCCGGTGACCACCGCCAGCGAATTGCTAGGTTCCCCTTTAAGGTAAGCCACACCATCACCAAGAGTCACGGGCAATGCTGCAGCGAGGCAATCGCGCACCATCTTCGCGTTAAGATCGACACCCTTAACCGTTAGCCCTCTGGCTTGAGCCAGCTTCAGCCACTCACCTCGGCCACATCCTATATCTAATAGAGGCCGTCCAGGTGCGCTGGTCTTGACCGATTCGAGATACGGCGCATAGACCTCGAGCCTTGCTCTGACCGCCTCAGTAGTGCCGCGAAATTTCTCTTCAAAGCGCCAGTAGAAATCATCGAGTAAAATGGCCTCGGAATTTGTCTGGTGCGTTTGCGTAGGCCCAGCTCCAGGCTCCAGGCTTGTGGGGAGCGCCTGCGAGTTAAGGCGCAGGATAAACGTCTCCAGACGGCTGTCCGACTTGATCTGGTCGTCTTTTACCAAATGCAGCTGTGTCAAAAGCTTTAGTTGGCTTTGGTAGCGCAGGTGATTCTCGTGCAGCAACATATCGATCTGCAGTGGAATGCCGCTATGCAGACCAACTTGTTCGGTGAGCGCGTTCACTTTCGCCGCTTCGCGGTTGAGGAGTTCCGTGGTTGCAGCAAGCCGCGCTTCTAGCGAAATGATCGTCTGTTGCAACTGCGCATGTTCGCGCTCCAGATGTCCCACTCGGTCAGGTAGGCGAAGTGATGTGGCGACAAACCGGGCAACAGCACCAAAAACCGGCACACGGTGGGCTATGGCTTTTAGCTTATTGATACGGCCCCAAGACCTATTGCCAGGAGCCTCGGCCAGATTTGCTGAGCTCTTAGCCCAAACGGCTGAAAAGCGCGCGGGTCCAGCCTTTGCCCGCCTCGCGGTGGCGTCGGTTTGAAGCTCGGATTTAATGGCCTGCAGCCGGTTGTCTGACGTCACACGAACCTCTCAAGAGCTTTACTCTAAGGATGTTGTTACTCCTGTGAGCGTCTCGTGTCAGGAGTAGGAAGTTTTAGGTACTTGCTTGCCAGCATGATGCACAGTGCACTGAGACTGTGATCTATCTGCGCCGTTCGGACCATGGAGTCCAATGTCGAAGCGTCGATTAATTCAACCTCGATCTGCTCATCGGTGTCGGGGAAGTGGCGCCTTTCAGTGGCCGGGCGGCAACCTAGGGCGAGGAAAAAATGGCAGCGATTCGTTAGAATCGCCGGGTTTGTGTAGATTGAGCCAAGAGAAAGGATGCGTTGACTCGTGAAGCCCGTTTCCTCTTCTAGCTCGCGAGCGGCCGTTATGGTTGGATCGCTTTCGCTACTTTCAATCACACCGCCAGGAGTCTCCAGGATTGATTTCAATACACCTGCGCGGGGTTGGCGAACTAAGATCGCTCGACCATCGTCGGTGATCGGAAGCACGTTGACCCAGTCATTGCTGATCAGGCGGTAAAATGGTTGCGAAAAGGGCACACCATTCTTTTCAAGGTCGAGCTGCTCGACGCTAAAGGGAATGGTCTCGAGCACGAGGCGGCGCTTGATAAGATTCATTTTTCCCAGTCTTGTTCGCGATTTATGCGCGGAGCGATGAACTCTGCGGTGGCCCCGGCCGCGGCGGTAAAGTGGTGGCGCCATTGGCTGTGGGCGTCGGGTCCGATCCTATTGGTGACGGCTAAGATAACGGCAAGGCTTGATGCCTGAGCCGCGATTTCTCCGATGATAGAATAAAGCTCTAGGTTTTCCACGTGATGCTCAGGGACCCATGATTCTGGGAGTTTGCCAACGAGGCTGACGCCAGGCGAGCCAATGACGCGGCGCTCCGGCAGGGAGCGACAAAACAACGGTGGTGGCGGCAGCGTGATGGGCGGCGCGGTATCCTTGACGGTGTACGAAAAGCCCATTCGCTCGCAGGTAGGCATCCAGATGACTTCTTGGGCTCTCACCAAATGAACTTTGGTAAAGGCGCCGAAGGTGCCGCAGGTCCCAACAAAGACCACCGGGCGCCCGCGGCAAAAGTCGGCCACTTGGCGGGCCCTTTTTGCGGCGTTGAGCGCGCCAATGCCGGTTAATTTCGTCAAAGGCGTGCAGCCACGCTGTTGCAGGGCATTCTCGAGGGGCTCGAGCTCGAATTTAGCGGCGGCGACTAGGACCGGATCCACGACATCTCGCACTTCAGGCGGTTTTTAGCATTTTACCAGATATTGCTTTAACACCGGTGCCTAGCTGAGTCTAAAGAATATGCAGCTTAACGAGTACGACTGGCTTCTTGCGCAAGAGTCTCGTCAGCTGGCGTCTAACAAAGAGCCTAGCCTCCTCGGTGACGCCGTCTGGAGTACTCTGAGCTTGACTTAGAAATGGGCGTAGGTGATGGGCCAATTGACGTCCCATTTTCTCCAGCCATTCGTCCGTGTTGACCATCAAGGGTAAGCACAGTCCGTTAAGTGAGATGTTGGGTCCGACCCGCCACGCTTTGACGGACTGATCAAACACTCCATCGACTAAGGCCATGCCCAGCTCTCCGACGCGCAACCGTTCGCGAAGGGTTCCCTGGCTGATGAGCACCCCAGCCTCTGCATCGACGAACTCCAGTTCGATATCGATCTTGCCGGCCTTAACGACGCCGTCTCTACTAACATCAAGGACATCCCCATTTTCGATCAGCGTGCTGCTTGCGGTCATTCCAGCGCTCAGCGGCCTACCGAGATTAGCCCGCATATGGGTAAATGAACCGTGGACTGGAAGGAAGTGACGCGGACGCAGGGTCTGCACCAATCGCTCCACGTCGCCGCCATAGGCGTGACCACTGACGTGAATGTCAGGGGCATCGCGACCCGAAACGATTTTTGCCCCGGCGCGAAGGAAAGAGTTGGTCATGGCGAAGACGGCCTTTTCGTTACCAGGGATCATCCTGGACGACCAGATGACGGTGTCTCCGGGGCCGACGGTGATGCTGCGATGGCTTCCCGCTGCCATGCGCGCCAATGCTGAGCGCCACTCACCCTGGCAGCCAGTAGCCAAGACGACCAGCCTGTTGCGAGGGAAGGTGGCCACCTGGTCCTCGGTCAGGCGAAGACTCTCTGGTAGGTGGTAAAGATTGAGCTTTTTAGCGATCATCAGCGTTGTTTCAATGCCATTACCGCAAATGCATAATCTGCGGCCGGTGGCAATACACACGTCGGCAATGGTTTTAAGTCGCCACAGGTTGCTGGCAAAGGTTGTGATGATCGCCGCTCCAGAGCAATGCTCAACAACCCGCTTCAGCGGTTCAAAGACCGTTTCCTCGCCGGGGCAGTGCCCATCCTTGTCGGCGTTTGTGCTATCGGTCAGCAGCAGATCTACACCTTCGTCACCAATGCGCTTAAGCAGAGCGAAATCCGTTGCAGGCTCTAGCATCGGATGCTCTTCGAACTTGAAATCACCAGTATGAAAGACATTTAGATCAGGGGTCCGGATGAATAAACAGCAAGTCATCGGAATCGAGTGATTGACGTGAATGTATTCGGCGTCAAATCCTGTCGTCGTGACGTGATCGCCGGGCTCCACGGTCACCAAGGTAAAGGCATTTGGATCGTGGCCAAGCTTGGTCAGTTTGAGCCGCAACAGCTCGATGGTCCACGCCGTGCCGTAGACCGGCGCAGGCCATTTAGGCAAAAGGTGGGGAACAGCCCCAAGATGGTCTTCGTGAGCATGGGTGATGATATAAGCGTGGACGCCGCCGATTGCTTGAAACCAGGTGTCGACGGCAGGCACGATGGCGTCGACACCGAGGCGTTCCGGCTCAGGAAAACGCACTCCAGCGTCTACGACGAAGAGCTTGCCACTGGCAATATAGGCGGTTAGGTTCATGCCAAACTCCCCGCATCCTCCCATCGGAATGATACGGAGGGCGCCTGGGACTGAAGCGGGATTGAACGGGTGTGTGTCTAGGTTTTGCAATGAGGTTTATCCTTTGGTCGGAGCGAACTCGAAGGGGTAGCTAACTTCAACGCTGCCGTGTCTTGGCCGGGGAAAGCGCCAGGTCATTATTTTTTGCCGAATGCACTCTGTCATACGCTGATCTTGGATACTAGAGGCGATCAAGGCCACGTCGGCGATGGCCCCGCGTGAGTCTATGCGCCACTTCCACTCCATCATACCGGCGGCCTGGTCATTGCGGCGTAAGGCTAATTCATAGCACAGTTGCAACTGGAACCGATTCTCCTTGATGTAGCGTTCAATCAACGGTGGCTCAAGGTCGCCGATCAATGGCTCGCGTACCGTCGGTGCGCCCTGCGAGGGTGCGCCGTATTCTGAAGCCTGAATCTGGTAGAGCTTTTCGTCAGCCAGCCGAAGATCCGAGCCTATGTTGAAGGAAGCGTAGCGCGCGCCGTCGGGTATGGCGATCGGCCCCTGGTCATCCTGCGGTATGCCTAATGTCCCTCGGTCATGGCGCATTGCACCGCGTTGCTTGGCCTTTGCCTCGCTACCAAGTGCTGCAGCCTCGGCGTACATCATTTCTTCGTCGCTCAGATTGTGGAAGACATGAATCTTCGCAATGGAGTCAGCTAGGGCAGGGTCCTGGTTTTTGACATTGCGGTATTCCTGCCAAGCATAGTCCTGGTCAGCGGGAAATACCTTCTGGATCTCACTTCTAGCCACCAAGCTCATGTCGAAACCACGCTGCAAGATGTCGATTTTATCGATGATGCGCCGCATGCTGCCGCTGCTGCTCTCACCTAGGACGCTAGGGATGGACAAGATTGCGACGCCATCTTTCATCGCCTGCAGGTGATCGATCTCTTTTTGCCGTTCGACTTTTGCCTCCAAGCTTTTAACTGCGTCATTAGAAAGTGCTTGATATAAATTCGTCGTCGAACGATCGACCCATTTTGGCTGATCTACAGGCCATCCCATAAACGCGGCGCTAAGTGCCTCGTAATAGCTCATGACCGATGCGACGAGGTGCCTCCGGTCGAGGTTTTCCTGCAATGCTTCAGGTGCAGTGCGCAGGTGATCTGGGGCGATGAATGGCAAGGCATACTCGGCGGCGACGTCTGATAGCTTGGCTGGCCTATGGTATGGTCGATTTAGGAGCCCTATCAAGGCCCCCCCGATGATGATGGACGTCATCAAGAGTCCCAAAAAGCCCATCTTCAGTTCGAGTCTTGAAGCAAAAAGGAGACTGAGCAAAGGCTTTCGATAGGCCGGATTGGTGCCGCTCATGGCAGCCTTGGTGCGAGGCCCAAGCGGAGCTAGCTTGATCATGATCCGCAGGTCACTTTCGGTGACGCTGGCGTAGTCTCCAAATTGCATCAGCACTTGATGCCGGCCACGCGATTGGCGCTTTAGCGTAATTAGCTCGCCTTTGCTGGTGCAAAACCCCTCCCACCGGTGATCGACATCAAGCTCGACCCCGCCAGGTACGAAGCGCAGGAATTCTAGTCGACCATCGCTTAGCGGATAGTGCGGCACCACAAAGGGCCCTCGACCCTGGCTGGTTAGAGCTAAGTGCCCCCTCCGCCTAATCGGCAAGTGGACGGCGAGGAGCGAAGAGCCATTTTGTAGGACTTCGACGTAAAGCCGATGCCATTTCCGCTGGCTAGACTTAGCCTTAGCGAGGGTCCTACGACTTTCAGTGCCAATGACTGCGGATGGATCGCCCTTTTTTGCCTTCATTCGGTGGCGTGACCTCCGGAGGGCGAGTCGTAAGGTGATCCGTGCAGCGAAGTAGCAATGACTAGGGTCTCAAGCGCATAGTTGGTTACACCGACTTTGGCAAGCGCGGCGATCACTGGTCGCAAATGCAGGTACCTTAGGCGTTGATCAGCGGCAATAACCGTCGTGGTCTGCGAGCCCTGCACTCGTTTGAGCAGGGCTGCTGCTGCAATCTCAGCATTTACCCGATGGCGGAGGTATTCGACAAAAGGCCCCATCGCAGCCGTCGACGCAGAGTCCTGGCGCCAGCGAAAAACTCTCCGATCGTTGGTGGTGATGACGATGTCGGGGCCAATCGGGGACATGCTGAACCACACCGCGCTGTCTGGTCGAACCTGCGATGGAAAGTTAATCAGGCTAGCTGGGTGTCCCATGCGTGGGTTGGTCGCGAGCACCAGGTGGGCGGTAAGGAGTAAGGCAAGCGCAACGGGCAGAAGAAATGGATAGGGATACCACCAAAGCGGTTCGTTGAGGCGCTGCTGCTTTGCAACGTATGCCTCGCTCCAGTTGGCGGCGCGTGAGGGTTCCATGGCCATTACATGAGTCCATTGCTTAGAATGATGCGTTCGAAGTGTGGTGATGTACGTAGTCCGGCGACAACCTGAGTGACGATGGGTACCGGTACATCTCCGGAAGGAATGAGGACTAACACCTTACTGAGCGGAATATTCTGGTGAGCCGCCCGTTCTTGCACCCATGACGTCAGCTGTTCTAGGAGTTTCTGCAATTGCGGCGCCCCATCTATATGGCGGATGATGTATTTGTCTCGCACGTTTGAAAAATTTACAGAAAATGCCGTCAGGTCTCCGAAGTAAAAGGCGTCTGCTGTGAGCACCACGGCTGGCGAGTTCTGTGTCAGGATCGCTCGCGGCTCCTCGCGATATTCGTGCAAACCCGGGTCGTCAACCGAGGCTTGAACCAACGGAATTTCCAGTGGTACCACACCGTAGACCGACGCAAGGGTTACGGCCCTCAGGCCAAAGCTCAGGATGGTTAAGAGGCCGAACAGGCCAAATAACACAGCAGGCATCGACCAACGATCATCAGATAATCTCTTCTTCGTCCTTGATATCCTCGACTGATACATCATCAAAACTCTCATCTGCATGAACTTCGGACGCTTCTTTGGCGCCGGCATTAAAGTCAACTTCAGGTCTTGGTGCACTAGATGTATTGGGCGCTTCTTGGCCGTGGGCTGGGCCTGGCATAAAATATGCCGCTTCTTGAGGCGCTAGGAGATTGAGCAAAACCGTCACGCCGTGGTGAAGTCGGTCGGTTAGGTTTGCAGCCATACCCTTTAGTACATGATAACCAGCGAGAAACATCATGCCAAAAACTAGACCCAAAGCAGTCGGGCTTAGTGAACCAGCGATACCTTGGGCTAAGGTCGCCTGCTTTTTTGCTGAGTCCAGAACGTCGATGGACTGAAACGCCGTCCATAGTGAATCAATCGTTCCGAGTATGCCGACGAGCATGATCATTAAAGTGATCGCTGGTAGGATGGCTAGACGCTTGTCGATCTGCGGCAGAAAATCGATGGCTTCTTCCTCAATGGTGCCGCGAACCTTGCTTGGGTCAGCCTCTGCAGCCTCGAGGGCGCGTGATGCGATATGTGGTAACGACGTTCCAGAGGTGTTCTTACAGAGCGTGATGGCGCGCGTCAGGTCCTCGGCGTTAACCATCTTTTTCAGGTTCGCTAAAAATTTTACGAAGTCGATATGATAGACGAGCTGTAGCATAATGATGCGTTCAAACATGACGATCGTTGCGAAGAAACCCAAGACTAAGATGCTGAGCACGTAGCCATTTCCATGCTGCAGGCTCAGGGCCAGTTCTCCCCACATAATTTGTGCTCCCGGCTGGTTTCTTTTAATTGTAACCGAGATCGGCGCCAACTCCCAGGGAGGCCCTGAGAAACCCGTTGGCAAAAGGAGCAATGTTTAGGATTTCGGTGGCTTTTTGCCAACGGGGCGACTTCTTAGCCGTTCGGCGGCCTGTGTTGGTGGCGGCGGTGGCTTGAGCGTCGTCTGAGCATCGTCGTCAGTCAGGTCAGACGCTGGACCTGGACTGATTGGTACCTTTTGGCTGGCCGTACTGGTTTTTAGGGTTAGAGCGCCGGAATCATGGGCTCTGATGCAGGCTTTAAGTATCTCTGGATCGAATAGATCCTTCTCTTCGACCATCCTTTGGATGGCATCACTTTGGTCCATGAATCCCGAATACGCACGACCAGACACCATTGCATCGAAGACATCGGCGATAGCCACGATGCGGCCAAAGAATGGAATGTCTTCGCCCGCTAGTCCGTCTGGATAGCCTGTACCATCCCACTTCTCATGGTGATGCTTGACCCCAGAGAGGAAGCGTTGGGCGTTGGGCATGTTGCTGATGATCTCGGCACCGATGGTCGGATGAAGCTGCATTTCCTCATATTCTTCAGCACTCAGCATCGATGCCTTCTTGAGGATAGCGTCTGGAATGCCGATTTTGCCAATATCGTGGCAGAGGGCGCTGATCAGTAAGAGGCGCTTAAGGTCACGGCCCAACTTCAGCTCCTCGGCGATCGCCAGGGAGTAACGGCTGACCCGCTCGGAGTGGCCATGAGTGTAGGTGTCTTTGGCTTCAATGGTTGCGACCATGGTTTCGATCATGCCGACCATCCAGGCATCGAGTTCGCGCCGTAGTAGTAGCGCTTCGAAATTTGGTGCGCAGCGACTAATCAACGCTTGCACTAGCTCCAGTTCCTTTGCGCCGATAGCTTGCGAGGTGTTGTCAGCCTCGATATGCAGAACGCAGATCGGTTCACCGTTGTGGACCATCGGTAGCACGACTCTGTTGCGACCTGCTTGCGTCACCTGTGGCGACACGTCAGCAAGGAGCAGGAGCCCTTGCTTTCTCGTTAGCACGTCCTCAAATGACCGCTGGCTTAAGAGGAAGGGTTCCTTTTTCCGCTTATAGTGCCGCGCAGCGCATGGCACCAGCTGGCGGCTTGCGGCAGTCCAAACGAACACCGCGGCGCGGCTGGCGATTGGCATCAGCTTGCCGATCGACTTGAGCAGCGTCTCGCTAGCTTCCTCTAGCCCAAAAGCCACGATGATATTGCTATGAAGGTCGTAGACTTCCTTGATGGACCTGAGGTCAGTCGTTAAGTTGTTGACCACTCCGAGCTGATTTAGCCGGACTGGAGTAAATTTGGCGCTGAGTTCGCCCTTGCCGATGTCGATTGGACCTTTTAGTCCCATGTCATCCGATACGACCATTCCAAAGTCGAGAACTTCGCGCGCCAAGTGGATGTCAGGCTCCGAGGTGACGAATTGAAACTCGGTAGCTCCCACTAGGAGCTTGTCGCCATTTTGTAGGACCGCATTCAAAACTCGATCACCGTTAATGTATGTGCCGTTTTTTGACTCTAAGTCCTCGCAGATAAAGAGCCTGCCGCGACGTTTGATACGCAGATGAAAGCGAGAGGTTTCCTCATCGTCAAGCACAACGACGTTGCTTGGATCGCGACCAATGGTGATCGGAAACTGGCTGAGAGTGAGGCGGTCGCCAGCGCCTGCTCCGCGTTCGACGATGAGAAGCGTCATGTGGGTCCGTTCGCGTTGGTGGCATGGGGTTCGGTCCATCGCCGTCACCTCCAAGCTTATCGGCTGCTTCTGGACAAAATTGACTTCGGCCTAAAGCTTTGCCAGTTACTGCCGATAAGTTCTTTACGGATTGGTAAAGACTCGAAGCGACGGAAACTAGCTATGGTTTTGCGTAAATGGAATATCGCTGCGTGTATGCTTGTATGGGGCGTAGCTAGCGCAGTAATCGCCAGCGCCCATGATACGCAAGTCGCCCAGGCAATACCCCCGTTAGGTCAGCGCCTTTATGGCCTGGGGCAGCAGCAGTCCGTTGCGCCGGTAGTGATTGCTCCCGCGAAAGCATCGAGCCTGGGCAGGTACATGCGTGATCCGGACCAACCCGGGCGTTTAAAGGTGCTTGCTCCACACCGGATAGTCTCCCATAAGCAGCCTGAATTAAGAGAAAAACCAGGCAATCTTCGGTTTCAGAGACTGCGTGTCACGGGACATCTGCAGCAGCCTAGGGTTGCCTTTAAGCTGGATCCTTTGCCCCTTGAGCGGGCCGACGAGCCCATTAGCAAGGATTTTTATCCCAAGGTGTTCGAACCGGCTAAGGACGATGCTTTTTAGTCTGGAATAAGTTCACTGTTAGCAGCAGCCTCGCCCCAATAGCGCCGCCCGCTTCTGTTAGCGCTCACCGACTAAGATGATGTGGGATGCCGCGACGATAGCAATGTTTGGCTGGCCAGTCAATTTAAATCTTCCAGTAGGCATCCTTGGGGGCGCAACGATAGATTGGGTGAGTCCCGCCACTCGCCTAGCAGCGCTGCATCATCTCAGGGAGGTCGCATTGTCCACACTTGGATCACTGGACGAGGCTTTGTTTCACTCCATCAACAACGGCCTGGGGCAAACCTGGCTCGATGCCCCGATGATGTTTATTTCGAATAAATACACCTGGCTTGTAGTGGGTGTGTTGATTTTGTTGCTCGCGTTGCTAAACCGACGTCGGCGCTTACTGCCTTTGTGTTTATTGCTAGGAAGCACGATCGGTTTGACGGACGTTGTAACCTATCAGGTGGTTAAGCCTCTGGTTGCTCGTGAGCGACCCTGTAAGCGTCCATTGCCCGAATTGCGCATGGTCCCGATTTGGTGCGGAGGAGACTATGGCATGCCGTCCAATCACGCCGCAAATGGGATGGCATTGACGGTTATTCTAGCCCTTAATGCTCCGGCCGCAGCTGCATGGGTAGCTCTCGTTTTGACCGTTTTGACTGGCTTCAGCAGGGTGTACCTGGGGGTTCATTTTCCTGGGGATGTGTTGGCTGGCTTTGGTTTTGGGGCAATGATCGGATGCGCTTGGCAGTACTTGTTTTGGCGCGTATGGCCGGCCCTGGGGTCATTAAAAATGCGCGTCATCGAAGCTAAATCCAAGTTCAGTCGTTAGCTGGCCCAAGTCCTACAACTCGCCGCTTAAGTCGAGTAATAGGCTCGGCTTGCGTGAGGTCGATCCAGCCACGTCGCTATAGGCGATGACTAAGCACGACAACCTGGTAAGTGCCAGCGATCCAGCGCCGCTGAGATCACCGCCAAAAGGCAGCAGAAAACCAAATCCGCCGTCTCGGTAGGATTGGCCTAGGTCGATCGATCTGCCGATATCGTAAAACAAGCGCCAGCGCATTTGGCGGGTGAGGAGTAGGGAGTCGCTGGGTATTGGCAAATGGAATGGGAGGAACAAGTCGAGGCTGCCCGAGGCAATCGAGCGCGACCAGTTTAGCCCGCGTTGATCGAGGCGTAGATGCGCTTCCTTTAAGTCGGTGGGCTTAAACAGTGCGACTTGGGGCAGCTGCCCGTCACCGGTTACCAGCCCGCGAAAGGCTCTGGCACTGAGCGCGATGCGATTCGTGATATTGCATTGACCCGACGCTGCAGCCTGACTTCGGTCATATTGAAACCCCTTAGCGAAGGCGCCGGGGGCCTTCTCCTGCTGTCCATTTAGGCTATAGCTGCATATCCGGGGTGAACCAGCGGGCCGCAAGGTGGCGCTAATGGCAAAGGTCCCATGTGCGGACTCAGGCTCAGCGGCGCGCGCCCGCCGTCTCAGGGATAGGCTAAGGCTTAGTTCCGGATTGCTATCTACGACCGGCGACCTTGACAGCGCTATCTGCGCTAGTCGATCGCGGTCATAATTCTGGCTGACGTCAACCGATCCATTCAGAGCATAGTCCGGTAATCGGAAGCTATCACTCAGATTAACCGCCGCGAGCGTTGTTCCAGGCGCTGCCTCGAAGCGAACCAAGAGGCCGCTATTGATGTACTTAAAGAGAGCAGCCTGAAGGCCAAGAGAAAGCGGCTCACCCGGCCGCTTAAATGCATAGGGAACCCATAGGATAGTGTAGGCGTCATCGCGCAGCGTATCGGCCTGACCCGGGAAAAAGGTCAGGTCAGGCCATCCCAGGTGGTTATTGAAGCGATTTTCATCAAACGTCTCATGTGTGGGATCGACTTCGCCATCGCCGGGCTTTGCTGGCGTGACGATGCTAGCGACCCACGGCGCATCCGGTGCTTTGTTGGTCTTGGCGCCTCGCGCCAAATAATAGTGCCCGCTTAGGTCTTTGACACCCAGCAACGGCGCAAAGTCCACCCCGCCTTTTTGCGACGCGCTGATCTCGCTGATCCAGCGACCATCTGGAAGTTCAGTCTTGTCAACGCTCTCCAGCGCAAAGTCTGGCCATCCGTTGGAGGTCCACCAATTCCTTAGCGACGCGGTAAGAGTCTGGCGCATAGATGGAGAAAAGGGCGATGGACGGTGTGAGAAGTAGTCATAAAACTCGGCAGGGCTGATGAAAGAGTGAAGAAAGTGCTGGGTTATATTGCGCGTGAAGCGAAAAAAAACCTGGTCGCCAGCCGCGCTCTTAAGCTGTCTCATGGCGCTGGTCTGCTTGATGAACAAGAGTGGGGATTGCGCCGTATGGATGGACTTTGATTTCAGCTCACTGTCGGTCAAAATAGCCAACGGCGCGTTTCGGCGCAGCAAAGCTGCGGTGACCTCAGAGATCTGCAGATAGTCGAACGACAACAGTCGAAAGCCCGCACTGGCATTAAACAAATTAAAACGGGCAGGGTGGCGACTCAAGGCCTCTAGTGTTGCGAACTCGGCTATCCCCGATACCAGCCAGTCGTCGTCTGGAGTGGCTGCGGCGATGGCGCTGCCATACCATTGGTGGGTTAATTGGATGGCAAAAATCCAATGTTGCCAGTTAAGTAGTGAGCGTTGAACCTTGTTAAAAAGGGCCTGCGCCGGTCGATTCATTGCAATAAGCGCAGGTAATCCATGGCGCTGCAGTTCTGAGGTCTCGATGATCGTCAGCGTTGGATAAGGGTAGGGCCCAAGGATTTCGACCAAGACCGGGAGCGTCTCGCTAACGGTGGCCTCCAGCTCCTTAAAGCTTTCGCTATGATAAAATAGCGTGACTGGGACGCCGGCGGCTTGGAAGTCCTTGCGTAGAAACCCTTGTTCACTTTTCTCTAGGGCAAATGCTAGTCCGCGGGCAGTTAAGTCAATGGCGACCGTACCAGGGGTCCGTGTGTCGCCTGGCCCAGCATAATTCCATCCAGTAGGTATGTGCAGCTGACCAGTTAGGTGCGTCGATACGGCCGTTCGATAGTACTCTGGGTCTTGCCCAGTTTCTGGGCACTTAGCCAATAGTTGTGGCAGGAACCCATCATAGAACCAGTCTCCGTCTCGACTCATCGGGAGCCTAGGTACGACTGCTTCGAAGCTGAACGCCAGTTCGTCCGTGATCACCCGTGAACCGGCGTTTATGCGTACGAGATGGCCTAGGAACGTTGCTTCTACCTGGGCCGGAAGTGACGCCTGTATGGCTTGCTGGCCGCCCAAAAAAACCGGGCGAGGAGCTGGAGCGGAGAGTAAGTCGAAGCGTCGATTGCCGCTCCGACTGTCACCGTAGTCTGGATCAGCATAAGGCAAATAAATGCAAGCGTCGTGGCGGGGGTTCCAGTCACGTACGCGCAAAGTGCCGTGTAACCGCTTAGGACCCGAGTGCTCAGCAGGGGCATCGATGGTGACATCAAAGGCCACGCTAGGAAGGCGTGAGCCCTCCCTGGCCTCTGCCAAGGCCTTTGGCGTGCCGCCAAGTCCGCAGATCATCAAAGCGAGCACCTGGCTTACTCGGTTTAGCCAGCCGCTCTTGCTTGATTCACGGCACCGCTTCACGCCTCTTCCGGAAAAAAGCGCTGTTGTGAGTCAGCGTGTTTAATAAGCAAAGGTGAAGGTTTAAAGCGACTGCCATGGCGCCCCTCCAGCTCACGCAGACGCGCAACGACACCAGATGCGCCAACATGGTCTATGTACTTAAACGGGCCGCCCCAAAATGGCGGGAAGCCTAGGCCGAACACCGCGCCGACATCGCCGTCGTAGGCATTGGCGAGGATCCCCTCCTCGAGGCAGCGCACCGATTCGTTGACAAAGACGAGGAGGCAACGTTCCAGTATTTCGTCTTCGCCGACTTTGGCGCTGTCTGGCTCAAGGCCGAGAAGTTCATAGACACCGCTGTCGGCTCGGCCTTTTTTGCCAGCTTCGTAAAGGTAAAAACCTTTGTTGTTCTTGCGTCCGAGTCGACCACTGTCAGCGATTGGCGCCAGACTTTGGGGCATGACCAAGCGATCGGGGAACGCGCTAGATATGGTCTCCAGAACATGCATTCCGACATCGATACCGACTTCATCAATGAGGGTGATGGGGCCAACGGGAAAACCGAAATCGGTGAGTGCTTCATCGATCTGCTCGATGGGCGCACCTTCCGCCAGGACCAAGGCAGCTTCGTTGAGAAAAAAGGACAGGGCTCTGGTGGTGTAGAAGCCGGGGCCGTCCTTGACAACGATGACCTGTTTGCCGAGTTCCTGGCCTAACTCAACTGTTCGGGCCGTGACCCAATCTGCTGTCGCATCGGTGATCACGACCTCTAGGAGAGGCATTTTTTCAACGGGAGAAAAGAAATGCATACCGATCACCCGCTCCGGGTGTTTCGCCTGGCTGGCAATCTTGCTAATGGGGAGCGCCGAGGTGTTGCTGGCGAAGATGTAGTCCTCGCCGTTCAATTCTTCGATTTGTTTAAGCAAACTCTGCTTTAGCCGGAGGTCTTCGAACACCGCCTCAATGACGATGTCGACGTGACCGAGGCCCTTGGTGTTTAGGCCTGGAGACAGGTGGGCGAGCTTTTGCGTCAGCTCAAAGGGCTTGATGCGGCGCCGATCTAGCTTCTTTTGGAAGTAATCTCGGGAGTGCTTCAAGGCGCGCCCAACGGAGTCTTTGTTTGGATCGGCCAGCCGGACGGTGATGCCGCGCTCAATCGCAACCGTGGTGATTCCCGCACCCATGAAGCCGGCACCAATCAGGCCGATCGAACCGACCTTGGAGGTACCAAAACGCTCCCGGCCGGCGTCTTTGTAGCGATGCTTTTTGAGGCTGGTCGTGGCGTGAAAGAGATGGACCAGGCTATGGCTTTCACGGGTGACGGCCAGTTGACCAAAGAGTGTGGCTTCCAGCTCTAGGCCTTTGGCAAGTGACAGCTCATGTCCTTCAAACACTGCCTCCAATGCTTTATAGGCGGCCGGGTAAAATCCTTTGGTCTTGTCATCGACCATTTCCCGAGCTTTCTTTTGCATGAGTTTGCGGCCGATGGGGTTGCCCTCCGTCGCCCACTTTGGCAGATCTGCCGCCAATTTGCCGGGGCTCAGGTCGGGGAGGCGACTGCGCGCTGGTCTTTTCTTGTGGACCAGCTTGACGGCATACTCACGTAGCGATTGTGGCGGTACCGTGGCATCGACCAGCCCGCTCTTCTCGGCCTTTTTGCCGCCAACTTTCTTACCGGTGATAATTAGGTCCAGGGCGCCTTGGAGGCCGATTAACCGCGACAAACGCTGGGTCCCACCCGCACCTGGAATCAGTCCGAGTTGAATCTCCGGAAGGCCGACCTTGGTGCGCGGGTCATTGGTAGCCACCCGCCACGAGCAAGCAAGCGCCAGCTCAAAGCCGCCGCCTAAGGCTTGGCCATTGATAGCGGCGACCGTGGGAACCCGCAGATCAGTGATCTTTTGCAGCACTGCCTGCATTTGTCTTGACCCAAGCGTTGCCTCTTCGATCGTGCGCATTGCATTGATTTCATGGATGTCGGCCCCAACGATGAAGTCCTTCTTGCCGCTGATGAAAACGACACCCTCTAGACCATGGTCACCTTGGAAAGAATCCAGAATATCATTTAGCTCGTGCAGTACCTTGGCCGAGAGGACGTTGACCTCTTTCTCCTTGGTGTCAAAAACTACGACTGCAACGTTGCCGACTTCTCGCTCAATATGCCAAAACTCGCCCATTTTAGGTCACTCCTTAGTCTCAATCATCAAATCTCATACACGCTCGATCAACATCGCTCCGGCCATGGCCCCGGCGGCGCAGATGGCAATCAACCCGAGATTTTTGTCGCTGCGGACAAGCTCGTTGGCGAGCGAGGTAGCGAGGCGGGCCCCGGTGGCACCAAACGGATGCCCAATCGCAATCGCCCCACCATTGACGTTGACTCGGTCCATAGGGAATTTGCCCAGTGCCTTGTCACCGAAATAGCGCTCCATAAACTCATTGGATTCCATCGAACGAATACAGCTCAGGACCTGTGCCGCAAAAGCCTCATGTATTTCGAACCGATCGATGTTGTCGACGCTCAAGCCATGCTTCTTAAGCATGAGCGGTATCGCGATGGCGGGGCCAATGAGCAGCTGCTCATATGGGTTGACCCCGACCATGATGACGTCTTTAATGCGGACTTTCGGCACTAAGCCGAGACTCTTCGCGCGGGCTTCATCGGCGATTAAAGTGACCGCGGCCCCGTCGGTCAATGGCGAAGAGTTCGCGGCCGTCAGCGTCCCAAACTTTTTATCGAATGCTGGCTTGAGGTCCTTCAAAGCCTCGACCGATGTATCGGCGCGAATCATGTTGTCGCGATCAATACATTGCGCGTACTTTGGCGTTGGCCAAACCGGCACAATTTCCTGATCTAGGTAGCCAGATTCTTGGGCAATTGCCGCCTTTTTGTGTGATTCTACCGCAAAACGGTCCTGGTCATCTTTGCTGATTCGATTTAGCTTCGCCATGATTTCGGCATGCTCACCCATGGTCAGGCCTGTTAGAGGCTCCGATAGACTGGGTGGTGACGGTAGCCAGGCCTTTGCACTGAAGTTCTTTAAGATGTTTAGCTTCGCCGCAGTCGAGCGAGCCTTGTTTAGGGTCACGAGGAATTTTCGGGCTTCTTGCGAATAGACAATCGGCACATCGCTTAAGCATTCGACTCCACCGGCAAGAATCAATGCGGGGTTGCCAAAGGCAATTGAGCGTGCGGCATCACCGATCGTCTGCATGCTACTGGTACACGCGCGGTTGACGGTGACGCCGTGAATATGGGCAGGCAGCCCGAGGTTGATGATGGTGTCGCGTGCGACGTTGCCGTTTTTGGTTTGCGGAACGACCACGCCGCAGGAAATTTCATCGATTTCTTGCGGGTCGAGATCAAGGCGGCGGAGCAGGCCTTGAACGGAACGACTGAATAGCTCCAAGGCATCACAGTCTTCAAACAC
The DNA here is from genome assembly GCA_903928445.1 of uncultured Pseudomonadota bacterium. Lineage (GTDB taxonomy): Bacteria > Bdellovibrionota_B > Oligoflexia > Oligoflexales > CAIYRB01 > CAIYRB01. The sequence continues at coordinate 44,637 of CAIYRB010000008.1, forward strand.
CCCAAATGATTTTACGAACGCCGTCCTGGCTCCGTCTATAAGCACTGGCTTGCCGTTGCCTTTTGGCAGGGCGTGTCGATATTTGGTCACCTGCATAAAATCTCCCACCAGCTGTTCCGCATCAATAGGCCTTGCGTCGAACGCCAAGTTATTTTGCACCAAGGACGCCCATCGTGCGATAATAAAAGGATCCCACGACATTAACCCGGAGAAGCGCGCATGCGGCAACAGCTCGTGCTAGTTGGTCTAGTGACCTTTGGCATGAGCTGCGGCGGTACTGGCGGCAACAAGGGGGGAGAGCCTCCTGCAACGTCACAGGCCGAGGCGGGGCCTCCGGTCTCTTTGGGGCTTCGGACCGACGTCGGATTTGATCCCTTAAGCTACCTGAGGCCAAACTCCGGTGAGTGCCTGCAGCAGCAAGATTCATTGCAGCTGCCGTTGCAAGCCAAACCACTAGTGATTGATGGCAGCTTTAGCGACTGGGTCGGTTCGGCGGCCGACCTGACCGATCCGGTTGGCGACGCAAGCGACGGCTTTGATCTGACGAGTTGGAAGATCGCGGCCAGCGGTGACGATGTGGTCCTCGCAGTGGCTTACAAGGTGCCAGTCGGTGGTAGCCTGAATTTCGAGTTTGGCGGGGGAGCGGTCGTTAAAAGCGCGGTCCGCCGCGACTTGCGGCGTCTTTTTCGCGTCAGTGACGGGGTCATTCAGCAATTTCATAATGGGCTATGGGAGGGAGTTGGCACAGAGTTCGGGGTGGTTGCTAGTGGGGCCGATGGTACCGAGATTTGGTTGGGTCGGCGCTTGCTCGGCGATGTCGTGACTTGGCCGCTATGGTGGGTGCGGCTGTTCACGCGCGACGAGCGCGTGGGTCAAATCATGGATTCGACTGCCGCCGCCTATTTCCCTTCGATGTTGGCCACCGACCAGCCCACCTTCAAGGTTGGCCGCTGCGTCCACTGGGCCAGCAGCATGGGGGGGGTGAGTGTAAGCGAAATCAGCACTAGTCCGGGCGATTCTGGAGCACCTTTCTTCGGCCTTGTGCGGCTTGCCTTGGACCGAGTTCAGTCCATACTGAGTCGGCCCTTACCGATGAGCAGCCTCGCTATTCTTGTCGCAACGGCGGATCTGCCAGAATTGAGTCAAAGTAGCGGCATAGCTCTATCCTACACCGGTGACGACAACGGCAACACCTTGGGTAGCGCTGGCTTGGCTGGTTTGTACCGGGGCTTCGTTGTTGATGCGCGCCGCTTTCGGGCCGACAGCTTGGGTGAGTTTCCTGAGGGAGCATTTTTCGTTGAGGCTGCCGGGCAGCTACTTGATTTGGGGCTTAGGGACATCTTTCCACGCGCGCCTATACTGGTCGAGCAGGCGTTGCGAGAGGCTCTTCTCGACGTGTTGGTCCCGCAGCAATTCGGGAAGAGCTATTGGCTGGACTATTTTCGCCCAGGCGTCGCTGCCTTCCTCGCCGCGTCCACCAAGGAACAAGGCGTGCCGCTGCCTTCGGCGGCGGCGGACACGGCGTCCGGGCGTGCCAAGGCTGTGGCGTTTGGTCATCTCCTGGGCAATGAGCTAAGTCCAGCGCAACTGCTGGCCGTCTGGTCTAAAGCGGCCACGGCTGCAGCGGCAGATACCAATAGTGGTGTCGATGCGTTCAAGGCAGCACTGGTCGCTAGCTGCGGCAACGATGTGGCAAAGTGTGGGCGGATAACCAGTCTCCTCCATGGGTGGCTGGACGCCGCTGCATTCGTCGCGCCCTACACTGCTGCGGCACTCGATGATGACGACCTGGATGGATTGCCCAATTTCCTCGAAGCCAGACTAGGGACCGATCCGAAGCGGGCCGATAGTGATGGGGACGGGTGGACTGATATGGCAGAATGGCTAGCCGGAACGGATCCGCTGAATGCAGGATCTCACCCACAAAAAATCATCGCTGACGGGGATTTCAGCGACTGGCAGGAGCTGTTACCTAAACGCTTAGCGGTCATCAATATGGCATCAGGACAATGCCCAAAAGCAGCTGCAATTGAATTTTACGCCGCGCTTGCTACACCCACGGATCTTTTGTTCGGCGCTGTCGCCAGTGATTTTTGGGTTGATGAACCGGCAGCGAGGTGGGAGATCGCTCTCGATCTACCTAAGGAGAATCGGCAAGTTCTTTTGACGTCGACTGCGGGTAGCCGTGAGGTGCAGATGTTCAATCCCAATCAGGACGCCCCGTTCAGGCGTCTGAGCCGAGCCGCTCCTGTCGCGAGGCGTAGTTTTGAACTGGCCATAAACCGCCGTGTGCTGCAAACGGAGGCTGATCTGAGTGGGCCTGGCGCTGTGCGCATTCGCATGCGCACAGCCTTTACCTCTGATAAGAAAAATTACCTGTGTAGCCAAAGTGATTGGTTTTCACCATTGGTACCAGCGAGTCCAGTAAATGCGCTTCAGTCTGACAGCCCGCCACGCAATTGAAGGGCGTCCAACACTTGATCTATGATATGCCGCTCGGTGGCGTCCAGATGCATAAAGACGCCACCAACGCGATATTTTTGCGGATCAAACCAGCGACACTCAACACGGCACATGAGTTTAGACGGGGAGTAAATGCCCAGCGGCGTGAGCGGTATATGCAGCCAGAATTGTTCGCCCGAGTTGGCGCGGACTTCGCCGGTAAATTCGAGCTTGAAGCCCCCCAGGCTGATATCGAGAAGGACAGCGCTATATATTTTGAATGGAAGATGCTTAAACTTACGGAGCTCAACCAGGGCGTGGGATGAGTAACGTTGGCCCCGGGTCATCGCAACTTGTTTGCTGTCGAATGATTCGCTCACGCTCGGCCTCGCCGAAGACTCGGCTGCAAAAACAATCATTGGGCATCGCCATCAGAGTATAATCCTAGTTGCCCTCCCCCGTCCACGG
>CAIYRB010000009.1 GCA_903928445.1 uncultured Pseudomonadota bacterium
ATTAAAATATGCTTTCCGTCTTTGGTAATCCAGTGACCACCTCGAGGAGATTCCGTAGTCTTCAATGGAGCAGGCTACCCACCAGTCATGGAGCGTCGTGGGCCGCCGTAAGGAACTTGTAGATTGGCATCAACTTGATCGTATCCCCACCGTCAACAAGCGATTCTTCGCGATTGAGTGTCAGAATATGGCCGACGGTCAGGTGGAGGTTCTTCATACAGCGTCGCAGCGAGTCGTACTCCCGTCTGAAGGTCGCTTCATCAGTCATGTCTGAATAGCAGACTTGAAAGGCCTGATCGGGTTTTCCCATCGATGTCGTTATGAAATCAACTTCCCCTTGCTCCTGGTAGTAAAATATCTCCTGCTTGCGACGTCTGAGCTCGATATAGACGATGTTCTCGGCCTGCTTGCCCAGGTCTTCGTGGATGGACCTAGCGTGAACGTTGCGCAAACCGGTGTCGATCACATACAACTTCCGCGAATCTCGCGCCTGCACCTTCAGATTCTGGTGAACATGCCGCGTCGGGCTGCACCAGCCCAGCGCATCCAGTCGTCAAGCGAACTTTTAATTAATGATCTAGGAAGCATACACAGTTTGTCAGATATAGCTTACAAATATTAGAATCATCTGTCGATTATACCAGACATTCGACCAGGCCGACAAGATTATGGGGCGCTGGTGTGGATCAGGATCTCATAGTGGACGTGGGGCCAGCCTTTCGCCGGTAGCCTCGACGGGATTGCCGCGAAGATTTCTTGGCGGTGCGTCAGGTCCTTGGTGGTTGATTGCAGCGACGACACAAGTTGTTGACCCTGTTGTTTCAAATGAGCCATGCGCGCAACCAGCGCAGGATAAGGCGCGTCGGCGACCTGGGGGCCTTGCAGTTGGGACAAACCATTGCCGCTTGCTAGGTCTATGGACTTCTGTTTATATGTGTCTAACAATCCAATATAAACAAAGTGTTACTCCGGAGGTTGAGGGAATCCTCGATTCTGCCGATAGGGATAGGGTGTCTGAGAAACGAGGTTAGCGTGGCTATGTATCGACAGAAGGCGTCTCACCCCTTGGGTCGCCATCAAAGTGGGGCTAAATTCTGGAAAAGGCGTAAGCGGCGCAGTAAAAACGGTGCTCGAGTCCTCTCGCCCCGCTACTTGATGACCCTGAGTCTACTGCTTTTTCACTGGCTCAAAGGGGTGAAGGCGACGTTGCAAAAGCGAGCGAAGTCTCCACTGCCGGCAGAGCTGCGCGGTGAATCCGTGTTTGTCGACGCTAGCTTTATCCCAGGCAAGCGCGGCGAGCGTGGGATCTGCGGCATCGGAGTGTGGATGCCGCGGCGACGGTTGGCGATTGCGATTCGCTCGACCGCTGACACCAGTATGGAGGCGGAGGTGCTGGCGATGCTCACCGGTGCACTCACGGCTAGTTTAGTCGGTGCGACGCGGCCAGCGGTGCGGTCTGACTGCCAGCCCGCGGTTGCGGCGGCGGCAAAGCTGCTGCGTCGCGGTAAAGGCCTTATAGGGCAGCTGCGTCAACTGCTGGCGTCGGCGACGGGTAATCGTGCCTATGCTCATCTCTATGGTGTCATGTCGGCTGCTGATGGCTCGGTGGCTTGGGAGCCGCGCGAGACGAACCGTGCGGCTGATTTAGCCTCAAACATCGCGTCGAGGGCTGGGACGATGGGGATTCGTTTAGCTACGGGCAAGCCGCGGCTAGATGCGCTTGGAGATGTCTTGTCGATGTCGATCAATCGGCGGCGTGACTTTGGTCACGGTGGTAAGTTTAGGTTGCGGTCTGGGACAACGGCGGCGTGTTTGGATACGGGACTGCAGCGCGATTCGAGTGTGCATGAGACGACGGAGTTGTTGACGGCGATACTTGCGGAGATTGCCTAGGGTGTGGCTGACTAGATGATTACAGCTAAACACTTCTCATGGACTGACACCCGCAACTGCTTAGCACCGACGGCGCTTGACCATACTCCGGAAAGGGCGTACAATTCCGGAGTATGGTCAGACGAATACTAAAACTCAATACTTCCAATAGCTTGTTCCTGTTCGGGGCCCGAGGGACCGGCAAGAGCTCGCTGATTCGCCAGCATTTTTCGAACCGTAACGATGTCTTGTGGATTGACCTGCTCAGCGATGATGACGAAGAGGCGTTTCGCCGGCAGCCCTCGCGGCTGACCGAGCTGCTCTCGACAGGGCGCTACCGCATTGCGGTTATCGATGAAGTGCAAAAGAATCCTAAACTTCTCGACATCGTACACCTGGAAATCGAGAAAAAGGCCAACGTGCAGTTCGTCCTGTCTGGCTCCAGCGCTCGCAAACTTAAACGCGGCGGCGCTAATTTACTAGCCGGCCGGGCCTTCACCTTCCATTTGTTTCCGCTGACCTCCACGGAACTCGGCGCCTTCTTCGATCTTCACCATGCGTTGGAATTCGGCACCTTGCCGAAGCTTCTGGAATTCACTGATCCTCTGGACTCATCGCGCTTTCTCAAAGCCTACGTGAGGACCTACCTAAAAGAAGAGGTTGTCCTTGAACAGTTGGTGCGCAAGGTTGAGCCCTTTCAGGATTTCCTAGAGATCTGTGCAGTCATGAACGGCCAGATCATCAACTTCGCCAAGATTGCTCAAGATGTCGGGGTGGATGAAAAGACGGTCAAGACCTATTACGATATTTTAGTCGATACATTGATCGGCTTTTACCTGCCGTCATTTCATCGCTCAATACGCAAGCGCCAGCGCGAGGCGCCTAAATTTTATCTGTTTGATACCGGAGTGCGCCGTGCCCTAGCTAACACTTTGAGTCTTAAGCTTGTGGCGCAAACTTATGAATATGGCCGTGCCTTTGAGCACTTGGTTGTTCTTGAGGTGATGCGGCGGAGTTCGTATGCCGAAGCTGATTTTAAGTTATCCTACTTGCGAACCAAGGACGACGCTGAAATCGACCTGATCGTTGAGCGCCCCGGTGCTCCGGATGTTCTGGTCGAAATCAAATCCTATAGGCGTTTGGACAGAAGTGACGCGAAGAAGCTTAACGCACTTAAGTCAGCATGGGATCGCCCTTGCGAAGCTATGATCTGGTCGCAAGACCCGACAGAAACGGTGGTTGAAGGAGTCGCCTGCTTGCCGTGGCAAAGCGGGTTGGCGAGGATCCTTTAGAAAGTCGTCCCCAGGCATGCCTGTGTCATTTGCGAGCCGGCAGCAGGGTTCCAGGGAATCTCCCGCTGAGATGCGCATACGCTCGCTTATGCGGCCTGGATAGGGCTGAGTACATGGTCGGCAATGGCATGGCCACGCCATCCTTCCTGCTACACGCCCATGGCGTCAGCTACAAGTGAAGCGACCAGGCGGCCTCATGATCGCAGCGTCCGGTGAATATCCTGTCGCAAGAGCCGCAGCAGCGGTAAACAGGCCGCCACCAGCGTCGCGGCAATCGCCGCTGCCCACACCGGCGCGCTACTTAGCAGAGGCAGGTCGAGTCCGACCGCAGTCGGCGCCCAGCTCTGCGTCAAATGGCGTAGCCAGGGAAAACTCGCGCCGTCCAAGGCCGCGCCACATAAAGTCGCGGTCGTGCCAAGCAGCAGTCCTTCGAGCAGAAGCCACAGCGCGACTTCTCTGCGGCCGTAGCCAATCGCTCTTAGCACCGCCAGTTGTCCGCGCATGGCATCGAAGCGCGTGAGCATCATGCCGGCCACGGCCAAGGCGCCTAGGGTGAGAATCATCGTCGTGATGACGAGGCCCATGCGTTGGCCCTGGCCGAGGAGGCGCCGCAACTTCGCAACGGCTGGTTTGACCTCGATCATCTGCGCAACCGTGGCCTGGTTGATCAGGTCTTTGAGGGTAGCGCAGTCGCCATGTAGGCAGTTGGCGAGGAGGTAGTGGGTGATGTGCTCCTTCCATGCGGAGTGCAGCTCGCTGCTAGGAAGTCTGGCCAGGACTTCAGTGGCTAGTCTCAGATCCGCCACCAGGACCTGGTCCCAAAACGCGCCGGTGGCTTTGGTGATGCCTACGACCCGTAGCGACAGCTTTGCTAGCGCGGCGTTGCTGCTGTTACTTCGGCTCACCCAAGGATCGACGCTGATTTGGTCGCCAAGGTGGAGGCCTTCCGTCTTCGCCAGCGCTTCGCTGAGACTCACCTCGGTCGTGGTGGTCGGGGCTCTGCCGCTTATGAACACGGGGCTTGGCTCGGGAGCTGGGCGTTGCCAAAAACTCACGTCGCTAGCGATGACTCGCCTGCCGTGAAAGCGGGCGAAGACCGTGATCGGAATCAGGCTGCTGAGAAACCGCGGTTGGGCGGCGTTAGGAGGCGAAAGTCCGGCAATGGCATTGGCGCGGATGGTGTTGTAGAGGTTTAGGGTGATGGGCTCCGGGACGACCTCGCCGTCGCCGTTGAGTGCGCCAAGCAGTAGGTCTAGCTCCCCGGCTTTGGCGCCGACCACCGCGTCAAAGCTGCGGTCAAGAGAGGAGTAGCGCTGCTCGGAGGCGCGGTACAAGCGTAGTAAGGCACCACCGGCGGCGACCGGGAAGGCGATCGCTAGCAACGCAATCGTCGTCGCGGTACGCCGTCTGGCCAGACTCAACAACGCTAAACGCAAGGGTGTCACCGGTTGAAAACCTCGTTGATCGAGATGACGCGCCGAAACCTCGCGCGGATGCGTTGATCATGGCTAACCATAACCAAAGTTGCTCCTTTGGCCGCAGCGTCCAACGCGTCCATCAGCAGCTCGACGTTGGCCTCGTCTAAACTGGAGGTTGGTTCGTCCGCGAGGATCACCTTGGGTTCTGCCACCAGCATGCGTGCGGCGGCGATGCGTTGCTGCTGGCCTAGGCTAAGGCTGGCGGTAGAATCTTCGGAATAGGCTTCCATGTCGACTTGCGCCAGGGCAACAAGAGCGGCGTGACGACTGAGTGCGGTGCGGCCGCCTGCGAGCAGGACGTTTTCGACGGCGGTGAGGTGGTCGAGGAGATTGAGCGATTGAAAGATGATGCCGAAGTCGCGGCGGCGCAGCTGGCTGCGTTGGCGCTCACTGAGTTGGCGTAGGTTGGTAGGTCCGATCCAGACTTCGCCGCAGTCTGGCACGATGAGGCCGGCAAGCAGGTGGAGTAGGGTGGTTTTACCTTGACCGCTGGGGCCATGGATCAAGACGCGTTCGCCGGCGGCGATCTTGAAGTCGGCAATGCTGAGGCGCAAGGCTTTGCCAAGGGTGATGCGGATGTCCTTAAGGCGTAGGGAGGGAGGCCCGAGAGGGGCTGAGCGCTTCGATGCCGTGAGCTTAGCTGCCGCGGTGGCGTCAAGCATGAGGGCCTCGTGTAAATCATGGGGGGCGATGGTCGATGCAGACCAAATTGTAACGCTATTATGGTGTCCACCGCAAAGTCTAGAGGCGATGGCTGTAGCCGACTCCCAGCGAGCGTCCCGCGCTCGGACCGTTGAGCGCTCGGTACCAGGAGGTCGACTGGACGCGGTTTTGCTCAGGGGCATGACCAAGGTCACTCATCACCTGCACATCCATCGACCAATCGGGCGCTGCGCGGTAGCACATCCGTAATGCGCCATGCGCTGGCTCGGCTGGAGCTCCGCCGGTGTTGTGCGCTGGGTGTCGCAGTAGCCCCTCCAGCTCCCAGTCGGGCCAGTTCGCAGCGGCACTTAGAGCATAGATCCAGCGCTGTTGCTGGCGGTGTTCGGTGAACCGCGGCGCTCGTCGTGCTTCGCCGCCCAAGGCAAGGGTTGGCGTGATCCACCAGCGGCCATGAAGTAGTGCGGCGGATGCATGCTCACTGAGCTGTAGTTGCCACATGGCTGCGCCGACTTCGTAGCGCTCGTCTTTGACAACGATGGCTAGGCTGCTCAATAGGACCTGCTTAGTTCCTGCTGTTGTGTCTAGCCATTGGCCTTGCTCCCAACCAAAGCCGAGGCCGAGCACGATCTTGTCGAGGATTTTGAAGGCGCCGTCACCCCCAAGATCAAGGCTGGCATGGCTGCCGACTTGGGCTCTGAGTACGCTATAAAGGCTGGGCGAGGCCTTGCGGCCAAAGATGAACCCGGCGTGGTTGGTGGCTGTGGCTCGGTCCGCGTCGACTTGGGCGCTCAGTGTTGCGCCGTCGAGCCGGTATAGCTGGGCCGGAGTCATCCATAATAAGCTGCTTAGATGGTCGCTGTTCGTAGCGGCCGACGCGGCGTGGCTTGCAGGAATCAGTAACATGACGCCCATGCAGAGGGCGATCACAGCCAAGCTGTTGCTGCCAAGTATTGCATCATTTTTACGATTCACGGCGATCAAATTCTGCCCACAGGTTTGCCCGCGACCTCGTCGTAACTCGTCTGGGGGGCAGATGATTGGGCGTCAAGGCCACCGCCTTACATTCCACCCAGCCGACGCCTCAGGCGCCAAAATAGGCTCCATACAGCAACGCCAACCGCTCCTTAGTCGCCGCCGGAATCAGCGCCGGACTCGTCATGATCGCATGCCTTGCCGCATGAAGAGCTGGACTCGATGACTCGTGCGGCAAGCTGGCCACCACCGACTTAACGATCGCATTGGCCAGCGCAGCGTTGGCTTTGAGTACGGCCAAGACGACCTCGACGGTGACGTCCTCTTCGGTCTCGTGCCAGCAGTCATAGTCCGTGGCAAGTGCGAGCATGCCGTAGCTTAGCTCGGCCTCGCGCGCTAATTTTGCCTCGGGAACGGCCGTCATACCGATCACGGCAGGATCAAGCGTTTTGCGGTATTGCTGCGACTCGGCGCGAGTCGAGAACATCGGTCCTTCCATGCAGACGTAGGTCCCGCTGCCGTGCGTCGTCGCCTTGTTGGCGGTGCAGGCGGCGATGATGAGCTGGCGCATCTCGTCGCAGAAGGGGTCGGCAAAGGATACGTGGCCGACGATGCCCTCGCCGAAAAAGGTCGATTCACGCACCCCTTTGGTGCGGTCAAAGATCTGGTCTGGCACCACCATATCGCCCGGCTTGATCTCGTCTTTCATGATGCCGCAGGCACTCACCGCCAAGATGTGGGTGACGCCCAGCTGCTTCAGCGCGTAGATGTTGGCGCGGTAAGGCACTTCCGACGGCGTCAGGCGGTGACCACGGCCATGACGGGGGAGAAAGTACACGGCTCGGCCATCGATTTGAGTTTCGATGATGGCGTCGGAGGGCTTGCCAAAGGGCGTGGTGACATCGTGCTCTTTGACGACCTTAACGGCCTCCATCTGATACAGACCCGAGCCGCCGATGACGGCTAGTTTCACTGCTTTCTTATGCTGCACTTGCAAGGCCGATCCTCTCCAATCGCTTTGACGACACGCTTACTTGCGGTTGAACTTGCTGAGCAAGTCGGCCGCAGTGAATTCCTTCTCTGGCTTCGGCGCAGGGCGATTGCCGCGCTGACCCTGGCCCTGCGAGGTGCTGTGCGGCTGGCCGCCGCGCGAGCCACCTTCGGGGCGGCGCTGCTGGCCGCCACTCCCGTGCTGACCTTGTTGGCCGGCGGGGCGTGGTGACTGCTGGGTACGCTCAGCGCTAGGCGTTTTGCAGCTCAGACTGATGCGTCGGCGAGCCACATCGACGTCGAGGATGCGGACGTTGAGCACGGTGCCGACGGCCACGACCTGGGACGGGTCCTTGACGAAGGTGTCTGACAGTTCGCTGATGTGGATCAGGCCATCTTGATGCACGCCGATGTCGACGAAGGCGCCGAAGTTGGTGACGTTGGTGACCGTGCCCTTGAGCGTCATGCCGGCACGTAGGTCTTCGATCTCGCTGACCTCATCGGAGAACATCAGGCGCGCGCCGTCTTCACGCGGATCGCGGCCTGGCTTGACCAGCTCGCTGGCGATGTCCTTGAGAGTTGGCATGCCAATCACGTCGGAGACGTACTTCTCCCAGGCGATCGACTCGACGATGTCGCGGTGGCCAACGATTTCGCGCAGCGGCTTTTTCAGGTCGGCTGAGACCATGTTGACGATGTCGTAGCGCTCGGGGTGGACCGAGGAATTATCCAGCGGATTGTCCGACTCGGGCACGCGGAGGAAGCCGGCTGCCTGTTGGTAGGCCTTTGGCCCAAGGCCGGTCACCTTGGTGACATCGGCCCTGGAGGAAAACTTGCCGTGCTCGTTGCGGTAGTTGACGATGCTCTTGGCCAGGGCGGGGCCAACGCCGGAGACGTAACCGAGCAGGGCGTAAGAGGCGGTGTTCAGATTAACGCCGACCTTGTTGACGCAGGATTCCACGACTTCTTCGAGGCTGCGTCCTAGTTTGGTCGGATTGACGTCGTGCTGGTACTGACCGACACCGATCGAGCGGGGATTGATCTTCACCAATTCGGCCAAAGGATCCTGCAAGCGCCGCGCAATGCTGACGGTGCTGCGGATCGTCGGGTCAAGGTCAGGGAACTCCTCACGGGCGAGGTCGTCGGTGGAGTAGACCGAGGCGCCGGCTTCGTTGACCACGAGGCGCTTGACGTTCTTGATGTTGAACTCTTTGATGACGCCATTGATAAAGCGATCGATCTCGCGGCTGCCGGTGCCGTTGCCGACTGCGAGGCATTCGACCTTGAATTTGTCGATAAAGCCAGCGACCACGGCCTTGGCCTCTTTGGTCTTGGCCGAGTCTTCCTTGCGGTAGTCGGGATAGATGGTCGCGGATCCGAGCAGCTTGCCGGTTTCGTCGACGACTGCCAGCTTGGAACCGGTGCGGATGCCGGGGTCTACGCCCATCACCGTTTTGTGCGGGATCGGCGACTGCAGCAGGAGGTTCTCCAGGTTCTTGGAAAAGACGTTGATCGCCTCATCCTCGGCCTGGCTTTTGAGCTGCAGGCGCAGCTCGGTTTCAATCGATGGACCCATCAGGCGCTTGTAGGCGTCTTCGACCACGGCGGTGAGCCAAGTCTTGACTGCGTCGCTGGCGACTTTAGGGCCAAGCACCGCGGTGCGTAGATCATGGGTGATGCGACTCTCGTCGACTTCGACGCCGACGCGCAGGATCTTTTCGGCTTCGCCGCGGCGAACCGCCATGATCCGGTGCGAGGGGGCGCTCTTTAGCGGCTCTTTGTATTCGAAATAGTTCTCGTACTTCGAGGCGTCGGCCTTCTTGCCTTTAGGCTTGAAGTCCTTGGGTCCGGGTTCGTCGCTGGCTGCGGTGGCTGCCGCGGCTGCGGCCACGGCCGAGGCGCGGTCTTCGATCTTTTTAGCGACGAGCATGCCGGTTTCGTGGCTGATGGCGCGGACGATGGCGCGGAACTCGGCAGTCTCGTTGACCCGCTCGGCCATGATATCCGCCGCTCCGGCCAAGGCGGCCTCGGCGGTGAGGACGCGCAGCTCTTCGGGAACATCGCCTTTATCCGCGGGGGTGACAAAGGCGGCAGCAAGTGCCAGCAGATCTTGGACCGTGTCTCTTTGGGCGAGAATCTGCTCGAGTAGGGGTTCGAGGCCCTTCTCTTTGGCGACCATGGCCCGACTGCGGCGCTTGGGCTTGAACGGCAGGTACAGGTCTTCGAGTTCCTGACGGGTTTGGCAGGCTTCAAAGCGCTTTTTTAGCTCGTCGAACTTGCCCTTGAACGCGGGGTTCTTTTGGCAATGCTCCTCGACGACCTTGAGGTACTTAGCTTTGCTGCTTTCGAGCTCGGTCAGATAGTGATATCGGTCGCGGATGTCCCGTAGTTGGACTTCATCCAGGGTGCCGGTCATCTCCTTGCGGTAGCGGGCGACGAAGGGGATGGTGCACTCCTCTTCGAAGAGCAGCTGGATCGTGCTGTGGACCTGGGCCGGCTTGAGGTTCATCTCGGCCGCGACTTTTTGGATCAAATGAATCGACATGAGCCCATCGCCTTGAAAAAGACAGGTCGGGCCGTGCTACAAAGGTACCACGGACGCGCGACCATTTTGCTGTGGAGGACGCTGCATCGTCACACACGATGCTCCACTATCGCTGCTATCTCGGCTGTTCGCTAGCGGATCATTGCTTACCAATGACCTTAGCTGACGGCCCTGCGCTTCAGCTTAGTTCGGTTGCGCTAAAGAAGTAGTTGATTTCAGTGGCGGCGTTTTCCTTGCTGTCGGAGCCGTGTACGGTGTTTTCACCGATCGACTTGGCGAAGTCCTTGCGGATCGTGCCTTTGTCGGCTTTGGCTGGGTCCGTGGCGCCCATCAGCTCGCGGTTGCGGGCGATCGCGTTTTCACCCTCGAGGACGATAATCACGACTGGACCACCGGTCATCATCTGCACCAGCTCACCGTAGAACGGACGGGCTTTGTGCACCGCATAGAAGCCTTCGGCTTCCTGCTTGGAGAGTTGCTTTTTCTTCATCGCGGCGATGCGCAGGCCGGCTTCTTCAAAGCGGCTGACGATCTTGCCGATCAGGTTACGCTGGGCGCCATCGGGTTTAATAATGGACAAAGTTTGTTCGATCAAGGGGTGCTCCTGCTTGGCGCCTGTTGATGGTTTCTTGAGCCAGGGCGCGATTTTACTAGCTTCAGCGAAATGTGCAAGCAGCCTATTTTTTTGTCGCCCCCGGACCATGGATCATCAGGAGGTCCAGGCCGCGGCGGCGAGGCGCAGGTCGGTGCTGGTCTGGAGTCCTGGCTGATGCTGAAGATCGTTTTTTATGTTCGATGGTTAGGTGCGCAGCGGCAGCGGAACATCGGCTAGAAGCCCCACCCTAACGCCCCGAACACCGCTAGGCTTCGCTCGCTCAGGGTGCCCTGGACGTCGTGGGCCTGATCGTTGAAGTCATAGCTGGTGCTGATGAAGCGCATGCCAACACTCAGCTGCATCGGCGCTCTGATCTCGATGCTGTAGGCCCCCAGAAACGACCATTGTTGTCCGCCCGTGACCTGTGCTGGACTCGACGCGAGCGGCTTGGCCACATCGACCAGAGCTTCGAGGTGCTGCGTCCTAGCCAAGGGTTGGCGGATGCCGAGTCCGGCCGTGGCATGATGCGCACCGGCTTCGCTTAAGCCAAATGTGGTCAGCGATCCGGCGTAGTAGGTGTAGAAAGTCTTGTAGAGGTAGCCAGCGCGCGCTTCGAGCGCCGGCGCATAGGGACTAGTGCCGAGCGACCAACGCCCCTGCAAGCGCGCGGTGATCGACTGAGGACGAAAGGCCAGCGCCGGTTGTCCGGTCGTCCCCTGCTGGAGACTCTGGGCTTTATAGAGGTCCACCGACATGCGTTGATAGGACCCTTCGAGGCTGAAGTTACGCATAAAGTAGAGTGTGCCGCTGAAGAAATACGAATTGAACGTGGCGACACTCAAACTGTTGGTGACATTGGGGCTGATCATGCTGTTCGAGATGACCGCCGGCGCATAAGCCGCCAACAGTTCGACCTGCGCCGTGCGGTTGGGGCTCTGGGTCGTGCTCACCACGTCGCTTGTACCGCGCATCGCTTCGCGCGCGGGCCGTTTCGGCCGTGGCAAGGTCGGCGCCGGCGTGGCGGCTTTAACCGGCGGTGGCGGTGGTGGTGGCTCGGCGACCACGGCCTTCGGCGGCGGCGGCGGCGCAGGTTTTGGTTTAGGCGGCGGTGGGGGGGGCGGCGGCGGCGGTGGCGGTGGTCGTTCTTCCTCAACGATCACCGTGGCCGGATGACAAAAGGGGCCGCGGCTACGCTCTGAGTCAACCGTTGCGACGCGCAGAAAGTAGCGGCCAGGTCTGGCCTCGGGCCAGTAGAAGGCGGGAGCTTTGCTGGTGGTGCGCACGACGATGTCTTTGAAATTTAAATTCGTCGCTAGCTCGCTGATGTAGGTGACGGCGCCGCGCACCGGGGCCCAATGAATCTCAACGTGATCCAAAAAAGATTTTGATTTAGTATTAAGGTCGGTCAGCGGGACGGCACGGTCGTTGTCCGCAGCGTCATCATCTGGACCCTGGGGGGCGACAACCGCCCTAGCGACGTTCATGCCGATGATTGTCTTGAAGACCGAACGCAGCATCGAGGTGGGGCCCCGCCGTGGCAGTCGGAAAAAGTAGCTGTCTTCAAGTTTAGGTGGTGGTAGCGGCAAGGTTGCGCGTACCGTGAGGGAGCGCGCTTGGCTGACGGCGCTAGCGTTTTGCCCTTCGGCGTGGAGCCGCCAGAAGTAGCTGCCGGGCTTGGGATGGTCCCATTCGAAGTGTTGACCAATGATATGCTTTGTCAGGACCAGATGATCAAAATCTGGCGTCGTGGCAATGTCGATGGTGAAGTCGTGGGTTGCGGGTTGATCCTCCCAGCTGAAGTAAACTCTATTTTGCTTTATTGTTAAGTTGACGGTCGCCGTGTTGAGCGGCTTCATCAAGACCGGTTCAACTGGCACCGGTGGTGGCGGCGGCGACGGTGGTGGCGGTTCCGGTGGTGCGACGATTTGGTCGGCATTGGCGGGCGCCTCAGCAGGCTGCTGCGCGAGTGCTTCGGGCGGCGCTTTTGGCTCGGGTGTAGCGACCGGCGCGGGAGGAGGAGGCAGCGGTGGTGGCGGTGGTGGTGGCGGTGGAACAATTTGCAAAGCGCTGTCGGAGCTATTCAGCGCCGAGCCATCGCTGCCTGTTCCATGGACATGCCAGTAGTACGAGCCAGCCGGTAGCGTGGTGATACGCAGCGATTTAGCGTCGAGGGTTCGACTGATCGCAATGTTCTTGAAAGCACTGTCCGTGGCAATCTCGACGTTGTAGCTGGTCGCCTCCTTCTTGGTATCCCAGGCGAACACGACGCCGTCCGCTGAACCAGCCTCCAAGCGCTGCGTACCGTTTGGTTTGAGTAGGCGAATGGGAATCTCTTGCACCGTTGCGGTGCCGGCTTTGGTGTCGAGTTTTAGCTGTTGGTTGGAAGCTAGCTTGACCTCTTTTTGGCCGACCTGTGGTTTAAGGCTAGCTTCGCCTTTGATCAGCGCAAAGGTGGTGGCTTCCGGATGCTTCTGATCGACCTTGATCTGCACCTCGGCGCCCTTTTTTAAGCGTACCTCGGTCTTACCCATCTTGATGGTGACCTGGCCGGCTGAATCAGCGAATTTGCCCGAGACAAAACCCTTGGTCATGTCGAGGCTGGTGCGGCCGCCTTGCGTTTCGATCTTGATCAGCGAATTTTCGGCGACGGTAACCTCACCGCCGTTGGCGAACTTCACTTTGGCCTGCGAATCGGCCGCCGTTAAAATTTGATCACCACCGTACAGGCCGCCGCCACTTTCGGCGTCGTTCCACGCCAAGCTGCCCTCGGATTTGCGCTTGACGCTGCTATGAACCTCATCCATGGTCGCCACGGCTTTACCTGTGGTTGCCTGTTCGACATAGGTTGCTGGCGAAAAAGCGAGGTAACCGAAAATCATAGCGATGAGCACCAACGTCGCGAAGACGCCGGTCTCGACC
>CAIYRB010000010.1 GCA_903928445.1 uncultured Pseudomonadota bacterium
AATCCCCATAGAGGAAGCGCGTTTCGTTCAACGGGATCTTATCCGAACCGCCCACCGGTCGTAGGGGGCGCGAGAACTCGGTGTCGGGATGCCTGACAGTGCCGACTCGGGTGCGCGCCTCTGATAAGACACTCTTCTTTTATCGCACTGTTCGGTGACAGCGCGTCGATGGCGACCATGGCGGACGCCAAGATGGGCAACCCCAACGCCCATTTCTATGCCGACTATGTTGAGTCGATTACCAAGACCGCGCTCTATGATGCGACCATCGGCAAGCTCAATCCGCACCCGACCGAAGACCAACAGCATGAGTTGCTGCAAACCAATTTCGGCAACATGGCGCGGATCCCGCTGTCGCCCTATTTGGGTGTCCAGACCTACTCGCTGCCCGTTCTGATCAAACAGCTGACCGGCTTTCAGCCCAAAGTCTACAACGGCGCGCAAATGGGTGGGCAGTATTACTTTGGCCACCTGTACCTGGACAAATTCGCGAAGTTCTACGAACGCAATCCGTTCCACAAAAAGCCTGATCTGGTTATCGTCAACTTCAATGCCATGGATTTCATGGAAAATCGCAGTCCTGAGCACTACCAACAATCCGTGCGGGCGTTTTACTCGCGCCTGACCGCGATGGCTCCGTATGCGACTCTGGTGATCACCGGTATGGCGGACCCCATGCCCTTGCTGATGGCTCCGGACCGGGTGGCGGTGCCTCACGGCCCCAATGGACCGATCAAATGCTCGGATCTGTATAGGATTGTCAAATTTGGCAATAGTACCGGCGTCTACCCAGGCGCTCCCGAGTCCCAGCTTGAAGCCGCCCGCCAGCGCCTCGCCGTGCTGCGGGGAATTCTTGAGAACGAAACCCAGCTCCTGAACCACGACGAGAGCGTTTACCCGCACTTCAAGGGGCAGGCCCACTATGTGCCGCCAGCCATGGGCGAAGACGCTAGCGCGATCGACCACGTCGCTGCCGACTGCATCCACCCGGATCAGATCGTGCATGCCGCCATTGGCCAGCGCATGTGGGGGGTGATTGAGCCGCTGATTCAGCAGTGAGTCTCATCCCACCTCGACAAGGATCATCTTATGAAATTCCTGAACGTTCGCATTGTCACTGGCGTCCTAATCCTATGCAGATTCTGCTGAACCTAATAAGATGCACTCGACGAATATCAACAGTTGGGTGATGCGCTACTCCATGAACTTGTTTCGGCATGTGGTATTGATTTGTCAAATATATAAACAAAAATATACCGATCTACTCTTGTAATGCAGCCGTATTGGCGTGATTCATGCCAGGATGGCCGATATCGATGCATCGTGGCAGTGGAATACCTCTTGCAAAGCCTTGTTTTAGCCGATTGGCAAACAAAAACTGCGTAAGGGGGTCTCTTATGTCCATTCGTCGATGTATTAAATTGTTGACCGTGTCGATGTCTATGGTCGCCACAAGCTACGGTGGATCAGCGCTTGCCGATGTCCCAAGCTATGTGCGGATTATCGGCATTACTTACGCTGGGAGCGGCTGCCCTGCGGGTTCGGTTGGCAACAATGTGTCGCCAGATTTTCAAGCGTTCACCTTACTGTTTGATCAGTATCAAGCGTCCGCTGGTCCGGGGGTTCCCTTCGGCCAGAAGCGCAAGAACTGTCAGGTCAACGTCAGTATGGATATCCCAAATGGCTGGTCCTATACTTTGTTTACGGTCGATACTCGTGGTTACGTGTCGTTGGAGCCGGGAGTGCGGGCGATGGAGCAATCATCGTATTACTTCCAGGGACAACAACTTACTGGGCGGGAACAAACGATTATTTATGGTCCAGTCGACCGTAACTACCAAGCTACGGATCAACTCACCATGGCCAACCTGGTATGGTCGCCTTGCGGCGTCATGCGCTCGCTGAATATCAACACCGAGGTCCGCGTTGATAACAGTGCAGCTCCTAACAGCCAGGGCATGATCACGGTTGATTCAATTGATGGCCAGTTCAAGTTGATCTACGGCATTCGGTGGCGCCGTTGTAGTTAGTGAGACACGGCGAGACCCGGGATCTTAAGACGGTCCGGGTCTCGCTTCTCTTCGCTTATTTTTGTTTAGGAGTCGACTTTATGCTCGCTTTGCGCTGGATCTTTGCTGCCTTGATGGTGGTGTCCTTGCTATGTCCTCGGCTGCTGGCCGATGCCCCAAGCGCTCATCCATCTGGCATCGAGAGTATCTCCTACCGCGGAACAGGCTGCCCCGAGGGAAGCGTCGCAGCAAATCTGGCGCCCGATGCGCAAACGATGACTCTACTTTTTAGCGGCTTCGCCGTGGATACCTCGACGCGCAGCGGCAGGCCCATGCGTAAGGTCTGTGCTATTAAGATTGCTATGCGCACCGAGCCAGGCTGGCAGTTTACCCTCTTCGGAGTGGACGTTCGCGGCTACGCCAATATTCAAGCCGGTGCGGTTGGCGTGCAGCAGATCTTGCATTCCTTTGGCGAGGGTAGTGGGCAGGCCATTGGACGCCAGCAGCTCATCGGACCCTTTGACAATAATTTCTCCAGCCATTCGGAGTTGCCACTAGCGGCCGTTGAATGGTCGCCATGCGACTCAGGGCGTCACCGCCGGTTCCATTTACGAGCATCGATTACGGTCAGGCCCCGACTTGGTTTTCGTGATAGCGACGGCGAGCAAGATGACGCTGGTAAGGGACCGAGCTTTCCCTATGGCTATATGACCATCGATTCGATCGACGGGGGGATGGTGCAGCAATATCAGGTAGCGTGGCGGCGATGCACTTGACGCTAAGGACGAGTCGAGGTCAATCGGTTCTAGGGTTAAACAGGCTCTAGTACCGTACCTCGACCGTTGCTCCCTCGGCTCGCAGCCGTTTGATCTCCGTAAGAAGAATTCTGACTCTGTCATAGACCGCGATGTCGCTCGACCATTGGCACATTGGGTGAGACCGACTGTCGACTTTGCCCGCATAATATGCCGCAGATGTTAGCCAGCGTCGATCAATCACTAGGCCATGTTCCAACGTAAGCTGACGCCAGCGCATGTCCGCCCCTTTCCCTTCACTCCAGGTGATTTGACAATTGAACAAGGCCTGTAGACGCCGACCGCGCAGCCAGTCGCGCGCAGCAGACACAAGAGTTCGTTGTATCCGCGCGACAAGCAGCTCAGCTGTCAACGGTTGCTCGGTATCGATGTCAGCATCAGCTTCGGTTTCTGTCTCCGTCGCCGTCTCTGACTCCGTTGTTGCAGCCAGCAACGACTCTGCCAACGACTCTGCCACCTCACGGCGCTGATTCCAGAATCCAAGGGCTAAAATCTGCCTTGCATTAGGTTCTTTTTCATCAAAGGCTTGGCGAAAGAGGTCAAGTGCAGCTCTGGTGAGGCAGTCGCCCTCGCTTTCGCGCAGCAGCTCAGCCAGCTTACCGAAAACCGGGTCGTCCGTAGGCGTCGATGTATTCATCGCGTCCGCAATCATGTGCGGTATGATCATCGGCTCGGGTCGTGGATACGGACCAAATAGCTTTGTTTGGCCTAGGTCGCTGCTTGGTCGCAATTGTTGATCGACAAAAGCAGCGCGACGATCCAGTCGGCGCAGCGCAATGTTGTAGGGTGGGTCCAGTCGCTTGATCTCATCGCTTTCGAGCAGCGCCGCCTCTACTCCAGTCGCGGTCGCTTCGATATCGATAGAGGCGACTTGAGTGAGCATTTCGAGTTTATCCGCGCCGTGACCACGGCGGTGGCGAAAATAGCTATTCACGCGCGACTTTAGCGACAGGGCTTTGCCGATATAGAGAATGCGCCCCGAGGCGTCACACATCCGGTAGATCCCCGGTTGATCTGGTAAGCGTAAGCGCGCGTCACGCGCCATGGGATAGATCCGCGGCCTTTTAGCGCTTGGTTTGGCCTGCTTAAGCCAGTCTTGTAGTTCGCTAAGTGTTCGTACAGTGGTGTCTTGTTCTAAAAGCTCGCAGACTCGGCGCCAGACCGCCGCAGTAGCGAGCACGTGACCGGCCGAGCGCCGTTCGCGGTCAACACCGTAGCCACAGTGGCCAGCGACCGCGCGCAGACTCAAGCTTGGCAAGGTTGGAATGAGCCGCTGCGCTATTTGGTGGGTACACAAGATAGGCCATGCTAGCTCTAGCCCGAGATGCTCCCGCCACAGTGGCAACAAAAACGAGGCTTCATAGCGCGCCACGTGCGCGACCATCACGGTGGCCGACGGCGCATCGCGATGCAGTTGTTGGATGGCCTCGGCTGGGGTTAGGGCTTGCGCCAGCATCTCTTGATCGATGCCGGTGACGCGACTGATCTGCCTAGGAATCGGTTGCTGGGGATCGACCAGTAAACTGCGCAGCGTCGCTGCATCGGTGCCGTCGTTGGCTGCGCTACCGAAGCACCAGCCTAGTTCTAGTAGGCGTCCGTGGGTTGGACTGGCACCCGTGGCTTGCAGATCGATAAACAGGCAGGTCATGTGGCGTAGAGTCGGCATAGGCGCCGAGCATAGCCGAAAGGTGTCCTTGCCGCTGCTCTGAATCCCTAGGTGCAGCGTCGCTTGGCGCTTTTGACCGAGGCCATTTTAGATTGCGACCGGTGTCACTCATTATAATTATATTAGATAGTTATAAATATATTGGCGAACCTGATTGGCTGGGTATATACTGGTATATACCAGATGAGTGTGATCCTAGGTGGATGGCTATGTCCCTTCTAGAGCGTATCGTTGCAGCCTTTGACCGCGATCAAGTTCCCTATGCTTTGGTCGGCGGCTTAGCCGTAGCTCTGCATGGGGCGCCGCGCGGCACGATGGATGTCGACTGTATTATCCGACACACGGAAGTGGACTTTATCGCCTGTGAGCGGGCCTTGAGATCGATCGGGCTAGTGCCGCGCTTGCCGGTCACTGCGAGCGAGGTCTTTCAATTTCGCGCAGAGTATATTTCGAGGCGCAATTTGATCGCCTGGAGCTTCATCAATCTCAGTCATCCCATGGAGGTGGTTGACGTGATCATCACCCATGACTTGGCAACTTTGTCGACTGTCAGCAAGCGGTTTAGACTAGGCAAGATTAAAGTATTATCCCCACGAGACCTTATAGAAATGAAGCGTCTCAGCGGCAGACCGCAGGATATTGAAGACATTAAGATGCTTGAGGCACTGCTTGAAGAAACCTGACAAAAAGAACATCCGAAGCAAAGCTAAACCCAGCGCAGCTCCCCGTCCGGTTCAATTCGCCAACCGAGCGAACGTCATTGGCGCCCAGGAAGATGTCGGACCAATCCTGGAGTTTATCGAGATGTTCAAAGATTTAGCTGATCCGAGCGCGCAACATCCAAGCAGGCTGATTAGCATCAAGGTGCCGGTACCGCTTCTGACTGCATTTAAATTTAAGGCCAAGCACGCCGGCATACCTTACCAGACGATGATTAAACGGTTGATGACGCAGTGGTTGAAAGAACACCACACCATCCCACCCACCTAGCGGACCTGACTAAACCGCCGCCAACGTCGTCACGGTACCCGGCAGCTGCCGCCGTTTGGGCCGCCGAGTTCTGGCTGCCAGCCAAAGCTGTTGCCAGTGTTGCTGCCGTTGGTGCAATAGGGAAAGCAAACGCCTGGCTTATATGGATCGCACCACTGCCCTCGAGTGCCGCCAGCCGGCGCAGCTGGGGTCACAATTGGCGCCGGAGACGACGGCGCGCTCGGCGTTGGCGAGGGAGACGGCGTGCTTGGGATTGGCGCGGCGCTGGGCTGCGCAAAACTCGATGTTGTGGCCATGCCCGCTCCGGCGCTTGGGGCACTCTGCGCGGTGGTAGCGCTGGGAGGCGTCTGCTGCGGTGCAACTGGCGGATTGCTTGGACCCGTGGCTGCAGTCTGAGCATTGGCTGGCCCTTGCTGCGCTGGACTAGTGGCGCTGTTGTTTGGGCCAAGTGGCGTGCTTGCATCGACGACTTGGTAGCGAACAGAAATATTGTCGTTGGCGTTGTGCATGAGCGCCCAGATCGGCTTGCCAATATCAAAATGCGGACCGCCTTGGCAGGCGCCGCTGCGTTTGTTTTGGGCGTGATTCATTGGGCAGACATCGGTGATCATCGCCACGACATCTGGGGCGCCAGGTTTGCAGTTGGAGGCGCAGGACAGCTTGACCTTGACGCCGCACGTCGTCATCACCGCCGCGCAGCTTGGGGGACCGCCGTTGGGGTTTGCCGCGCACGGTGCGCCACTCCACAGGCGCTGGTCGCCAAAGGTGTCGCTGGGCGCGACATACCACTGGGTTTCGCCATTGAATTGGCTGCAGGAAAAGTGACCTGGGCCCATATTTTGGGCATCGGCGGCGTCGTAGGGGTAATAGGTGGTTTGTACTGCCCCAGGAGCATTGCTGCCGTAGTCCAAGACGATCGCGTTCGGGGTGCCGAATTTACAAGCCGCGGCCAGGCTGAACCCTGCGGTCGCCACGAGCCAAGCGGTCAAGCTTGATACACGCATGCTTTCATCCTGCTTTAAATGGACGCATTTCGGTCATGTAGAGACTTAGTCTGCAAGGATGATACCACGGATCTAGCGTCAATTCGCCCATCTATTCAGGAAGTTGTAATCCGTCGTGGTGTCGAAGCCTTGGTCGCCGAGACCCGGTAGGCCGCGCCGTTTCTGTTGGAGCCATCCGAAACAATTCGGCTTTTTATGTCCTGCCAAGGCCTCCGCCGCCGGCTAATCCTTGGTCAGCACTCGGCAATGGATCTGCCGATGGACTTTTTGCGCTTGGCATTATACTCAAGCAGCCTCGCCATAAGAGGTTTAGACCATGCCGCAGTCCGCCGAACATTTTGATATCATCGTCGTTGGCGGCGGCCACGCCGGCTGTGAAGCGGCTCTTGCTGCTGCCCGCACAGGGTCCAAGACCTTGCTGATCACCCTGGCGGTGGACAAGATCGGCGCGATGAGCTGCAATCCGGCGATCGGTGGGACCGCAAAGGGCCACCTGGTCAAGGAAATCGATGCTCTCGGTGGTGAGATGGCCAAGGCCATCGACGCTACGGGCATTCAGTTTCGCATCCTAAACCGCAAAAAGGGTCCGGCCATTTGGTCCTCACGGGCGCAGGCGGATATGGACCTGTACCGCCGCTATATGAAGCACAAGCTGGAGCAAACTCCGGGTTTACACCTGCGCCAAGATAGCGTCGAGGGTCTGCTGATCGCGCCCGGCGTCGATGGTGGACGGCCGCGTATCGAGGGTGTGGAAACCAAGAGCTTTGGGGCGTTTAGCGCCACCAAAGTGGTGATCACCAGCGGCACCTTTCTCAATGGGCTCATCCATATGGGGCCGCTGAAAATCGCCGCGGGCCGAGCCGGTGATGCGCCGTCGATCGGTTTGGCTGAGTTCATTCGCGCCTTCGGCTTTCGCGTTGGGCGTCTAAAGACTGGGACGACGCCGCGGCTGGATGCACGTACGATCGACTGGAGTCAGCTTGAGGCGCAGCCGTCTGACGCCGAGATCATCCCGTTTAGCTTTGCCACTGAGCGCATCACGCAGCCGCAGCTGCCTTGCTATATCACCCATACGAATGCGCAGACGCATGCCGTCATTCGCAAGCACCTCAAAGACTCGCCGCTATACAGCGGCGAGATCGTCGGCATCGGTCCGCGCTACTGCCCGTCGATCGAGGACAAGGTCGTTAAGTTTCCCGATCGGACCGGGCACCAGATTTTTCTTGAACCGCAGGGGTACGATACCTGCGAGATCTACCCAAATGGTATTTCGACGTCCTTGCCGCTGCACTGTCAGCTCGAGTTCGTGCGCACGATCGCCGGCTTGGAACGAGCTGAAATCATCCGTCCCGGCTATGCTATTGAATACGATTATGTCGATCCCACCGAGCTTGCCGCGAGCCTCGAGACCAAGCGTGTCGAGGGCCTCTATCTGGCGGGCCAAATCAACGGCACGACGGGCTATGAAGAGGCCGGAGCGCAAGGGTTGATGGCGGGGCTCAATGCCTCTCTCGCGGTGCACCGGCGGCCGGCGCTGGTGCTCAGTCGCGCGCAAGCCTACATCGGCGTGATGATCGATGACCTCATCACGCAGGGCACGGTCGAGCCCTACCGCATGTTTACCTCGCGTGCCGAGCATCGGCTGTATCTGCGCGAAGACAATGCCGACGTGCGCTTGACGCCGCTTGGCCGCGATGCTGGTTTGGTCACGCCGGAGGCCTTCTCGCGCTTTTGCGAGCGCCATGCCCAGCTGCTTGAGGCGCTCAATTTTGCCCGGACCGCCGCCTGCGGCGCTTATCCTTTGCCGCCGGAGTTGTGTGAGGACAAGGACAACTCGGGCACCAAGCTGGCCGCCATACTTAGGCGCCCGGAGGTTTCCGCTGAGGCGTTGGCACCGTTTGTTCCAGAGTTGGCGCGGCTGCCGCTGCATATCCTGCGGCGAGTTGGTATCGAGCTGAAATATGAGGGATACATCGCCAGGGAGCTGCGGACCATCATGGACGCCGGCGAACTCGAGCGGATCCGGATTCCGGCAGGCTTCGTTTTTCACTCGCTGCCTGGCCTCCGCCGTGAGATCGTCGAGAAGTTGACCAAGCAGCAGCCAGAGACCTTGGCGCAGGCCTCGCGCATCAGCGGTGTCACGCCGGCGGCCTTGCAGCTGCTGCGGATCTTTATCAAGCAGTCCCAGTCACCTGGCACCCGGGAGTTGCTGACTTAGGCGAGGCCAAGGAGGGAAGCCGGTGAAGCAGTACTTAGACCTAGTCAAGGATGTCCTCGAGCACGGGGAAAGCATGAGCGACCGGACTGGTACGGGTACAAAGTCGGTGTTTGGTCGGATGCTGCGCTTTGATTTGGCCGCGGGTTTTCCGCTGGTCACGACCAAGAGCGTGCATTTTAAGAGCGTGGTGCATGAGTTGCTGTGGTTTCTCCAAGGCACCGATGACACCTCCTATCTTGAGGCGCACAAAATCAATATTTGGCGGGCCTGGCAGACCCAGCTGCAGCATGTCGATGGCACCAAGTATCCGAGCATTGGGCCACTCTACGGCGTCAATTGGCTGCGCTACAAAGCACCCGATGGCACCGAGATCAATCAGCTCGATCAAGTCATCAGCGAGATCAAGGCTCGTCCGGATAGTCGGCGTTTGGTCGTCAGCGCGTGGAACCCGGCGACTCTGCCCGATGCGTCGGTGTCGCCGCAGGACAACGTGCGCGCCGGCAAGGGGGCGTTGGCGCCCTGTCATGCTTTTTTTCAGTTTAGCGTACGCGACGGCAAATTATCCTGCATGCTGACGCAGCGCAGCGCTGATCTGTTCCTCGGTGTCCCGTTTAATATTGCGAGTTATGGCCTGCTGACAGCGATGATCGCCGCCCAGACCGGCTTGGGACTAGGCGAATTGATCTGGTCAGGTGGTGATGTGCACATCTATCACAACCATGTCGAGCAGCTGCAGCTGCAGCTTGCGCGTACGCCACGAGCTCTGCCGCAACTCCTTTTGAAGCGTCTTCCCGAGTCGATCTACCATTATCAGTACGATGATATCGAGCTGCAAGGCTACGACCCGCATCCGGCGATCAAGGGTGCGGTTGCGGTTTAACCCAGAGGGACGAGCGTGGAGCTAAGCCATATTGTCGCCATGTCCGCCAACCGGGTGATCGGGAGTATGGGCAAGATGCCTTGGCATATCCCGGAGGATTTTAAGATCTTCAAGCGGGTCACCATGGGTCATGCCATGATCATGGGTCGAAAGACCTATGAGTCGATCGGGCGACCATTGCCTGGTCGCTTAAATATCGTGATCACCAGACAATTAGATTGGCCGGCACCCAGTGGTGTGGTGGTGTGCGGTTCGGTCGAGGCGGCTTTAGCCTGTGCTGGTGAGCGGGCTGCTGAGTGGGGGAGCGAGGTCTTTATCATCGGGGGCGGTGAGCTTTACGCGCAAACCCTGGCCTCGGTCGTCACGGTCTATCAGACTGTGGTGGCTCAGGAAGTGGCTGGTGACACCTACTACCCGGAGCTACCGGAGCCCTTGTTTCGCATCGAGCGCGAAGAGGTGGGGGCGGGGAGCGTGCCGTTCACCTGGCGTGTGTGGAAACGCCGGTAGCGAAGCAGGCCACGTGGCTCTCGGTGCTCCAGGCGGCACCTTGCCATTGCAGTTGGCTTGTCGCCCAAAGAGGTCTGAAGAATACTAAAAAATGCTTTGCTTTTAAGCCAAACTGCCATATAACTGGCCAGTCAGTCAGAGCAGAATCCCACCGTGCCGGTTAGGCCTATGCAATGACAGGTTTTTTAGAGGTATTGCCGATGCGCTTGTCCACCGTCTTACCTGGTTTGACCAGGTCCCAATGGTCCCGCAAGTCCCTTGTTATGGGCCTGCCATTTCTATTGATTGGTGCAATTTGTTCGGCGTGTTCTTCGAAAAACTTATCCCAAACCAAGCATGACCTCAAAGCCCCGGTCCGTGACGACGGGTCGTGGAACTGGAGTAGCGCCACGGATGATGACTACGCCAACATCATGGCGCCCCTGCTCGGATTGGATGCGAGTTCCATCCTGCCGGGGAGCAATCCGATCGTGCAGCGGACCCAGTTCTGGCTCGATCAGGTCGATGCGTCTTTGCGTAGCAAATACCCCGCGGCACTAGCCGCGGTGCCGAAGCCGCAGGCCAAGGTCCTCAAGGTTGGCGTGCCGAACGCCTTCGTCGCTCCAGTGCCAACTTGCTATGATGTGCCGGTCCAGGTCGGTAGAGCAGGCTCGGGCAGGTCCGGGAAGATCTACATCGACGTTAAGACTGGCGCGCTCGCCGTTTGGCCAGCGGAGTTCCATTGCAAGAGCGGTGATGCCACTCGCTCAGGCCTAGCCATCGCCAATGCCTTCGTCACTAAATTCAATGCTAGCGCGAATGCTTGTAAGTTTGTGGTGTCTGCCAGTGGGGCGATTCAGCCAAACAGCTCCTGCGAGGTTGATCCCGATGTTTATGGGGTCGGCGTGTCCTCTGGTGTGGTGTTGATGGAGACCGCTAACTTTATCACGGTCCATTCCGGTATCTTGACGATCATGCCTGAGGCGGATTTCGTCTCGGTCCTGGCGCATGAGCTCGGTCATTACTATCGGTCGCATGCGACTGCCTCGAAAGGCGACTACGATTACTTCTACACCCTGACGCAGGATGAACCCGATCACAAGCCGCTTCCAGAGGCTGACAAGACCGATCTAGGTCAATCCGCAGTCGTTGCCAGCGGCATGTTGAGCGCTGCGGATAGCTTCCCGGTCGTCTCGCCAGATCAGCGTCTGCGCACTGATTTGTTCGAGACTGCCGGCTCCCTCGTCACGCAAGTGGCCGGGCAGGACGGCGCTCCCGGCGCGTGTACGACCGCAGCGGCCTTTATAACCACTCCGTCCTATAAGTCGACGATGGGACTGTTTCCCTTCGTCAAGGCGCCCTCGGCCAAGGTTGTCCAGACCTACCTAGCCAGCGAGCAGCAATTGCTGGCGTGTTTGGCGACGCTCGCATTCAGCTCGGACGGTAGTTTGGATGCGACGACCGTTGGCTTCGATGCGATCCGTGCTCTCGCTGCGCACCCGACTTGGCCGGACTTCTTAACCTCTGTGACGCCGTCGCGTCAGGCTCGCCTCAGTCAGGTTAACGGCATAGTCGCGGCGCGACTTGGTAGCCAAGCGCCTCAGGCGACTACGGCTCTTGATGCGATGTTGGCACTCAGCCAGGGGTTCGTGGCGCAAGATGACCAAAGCCGCACGATCTTAAAGCTGGTGCACGATCAGCACATCGGTGAATACACCACCGAGCAGGAAGCCGATGATGAGTCTGCTGAATGGATCTCTGATCTTGGCATCGATCCCGCTGCCAGCGTTGACAGCATGCGCAGCTTAGGCAAGGGCATGAAGACGGGTCTGGCTGGTAACATCTTGTCCCAAGATGATTGCGAGCGCCTCTGGCAGGCCGGCTGGCTGGGGGCTGACGGCAACTACAGCTTCATCCCTGTCGGCAACTTTACCGACCCGCACCACAGCGTGTGCTACCGCATGTTTAATATCGACCGTGAGATCAAAGCGCACAAGTTGGTGGCGCAAGGTGTTGCGCCAACCGCCACTGGCCCGGCCTGGTCGGACCTGCAGGCGATGGCAGCGGCTCTCGTGCCGGCTCCGGCGTTGGACCTTAGCTTCACGACCCAGAGCGTGGTGAGTCCCTTTGTCGCTAAGACCGGGGCTATGAGCTGCTCCTACTCCTACATGTATCAGCCATAATGACCTGAAAGATCTGACTCTGCAGGCGTCCTACCAGGTAGGGCGCCTGTTTCGTTTAGGTCTGGCGGCGCCCAAGTCAGCACGATGGGGTAGGGGCCATCCAGAGCTGGCAAGACGCTGAGAGATATGTGAAAGGGTGCCAGCATCGCGCGGGAGATCTCCAGGTGATAAGCCTGCCTTTCGCTGCGCTGCGGTAGGTGCTTGCCGTCGGTGCTCGACACTTGGATGACCAACAGTGTCTTAGTGCCGCTGCCCCGCAGGCGAGTCACCACCTGCGCGCGCTCGCCTTTGGCTAATTCGGCCAGTGCAATATAAACATGATACAGCGAGGAAATCCAAATCGGTTTAGGTACCGCCGGTAGGCTACGTTCTAAATCCTCGACCTCCGGATTGATAAAGCATGCGGCGAGCAGATCGGGCTCGAGCTGGACCAGTGCCTGCGCCTCTTCGATCGGTGCCAGTAGGCTTTCGCAGGGCTCGGCGTCATGCGACTTCAGCGCCAAACCGTGCCACAATGCCGCCAAACGTGCGGCAAAACTCGCCGTTTGCTGCAACTGCCCGGTGATGCGCTGGGTGGTGATCGCAAGGTCGCTCAGCTGCAGACTGTGCTGATAGTAATCCGCTAACTGCGCGTCGAGTTCGCTGAAGGCGTCTAGGTCTGACATCGCGCCGACCTGGGGGCTAGCGGCCGGGTCATGGGGTGTTTCGGCGAGGCTACGGATAAACTTACGTGAACCGCGCGCGGCGATGCCGTGTTGCCACTGCGTCGCTAGTCGCAGCAGGGCACTGCCCTCGTGTCCCATTTGTTTAGCGGCGATTTGGTCGAGGTCATCGACGTCGCTATGAAAGCTGTCCATGCGCTGCAAAAAGATCGCCGTGGTGCGTTTGAGTTGAACCGCGAGCGAGTCGAGTTCGGCGAGTTCGGCTAGGCGCACTTTTACTTTCTGTAGCTCGTCTTCTTTGGTCTTGAGTTGGGTCTCTAATGTTTGGCGCTTATGCCTGAGCCCGTGCATCGCTTCGTTCTTGACCTGGAGCGCGTGGTTGACCAGACCCCGCGCGATGGGCAGGCCAAGGCTGAGTTCTGCTAGGCCCCCCTCAGCGGTCACTGGCGACGGTGCGATCGCTGCTGAACTGCTGGCGAGGCCCCGGCACCACGCGGTGAAATCCACCACCTGCGTGTTGGTGCGTTGCGCCGCAGCAGCTTCGCGCCACAGCACATATAAGCCCCAGCCCAGGGTCAGCAGGAAGCACGGCCAGACCAAGGAGGTGTGAAAGAACCAGCGCTGCACAGCGCGGCTATAGATCAACTTATCGCTCACTTGGTCGCTGCGCAGCGTCGCGACGTCGCCACCTGGGGTGTTGGCCGGTTCAACTAAGGCGATCCCGCCGCCTTGGCCAAAGCGCAGGCCCAGGTTCTGGATGATGGGATGGAGTCCGGATTGCAGGCTTAGCCATTGCTCGTCAAGGGAGACGACGCCAACCGCAGCGACTAAGTTGACCTCGGTGCCGTCGAGCGGGGTCATCAGGGCCATGGTGGTGGCGCCTTGCGTGCTCGACCACTGGAAGGAGGTTCCTTTGCCACGAAGGGATTCGGCGCTTGGGCACTGGACGGCGAGTGCGGCGGCTCCGGCGCGGCCGAGGTCGCTGCACCCCTGGCCGTATAGCGCAATGAGGTCCAATTGGCCTTTTTCCAGCATTCCGTCCAGAGTGGCTTTGACGGAGTGGCTGAGCTTCCACTTGAGGTTTTGCGCCAAGGCGGCGTCGCCGCCCACACGTGACATCAGGTGGGTGAGCTTGAGCTGGGTGTCGGCGATTGCTAGAAGATAGGCACTGCGGGCGGCTTGCAGGTTTTGCCAGCGCTGATGCAGCGCCGCTTCGGTCAAGGCGACACTGCCTAGCAGCGCGCAAAGTCCGAGCCAGACGGTAAACGGAGTCAGTCGCCGAGCAAATCCCATCATGGGTCCCCTCCTAGGCGCGATTGGGCCTAGGGTCCACTTGAGACCAGGCTGCTCGCTTCGTATCATGCAAGGTAAGTTATGGAAATCCTTGCATGATCCTATAAGGATGGAAGCTAAGTGTCAATCCGTCGGGCGGCCTTGGGCCGTAGCCCAGTCGTCCACCGTCGTCCACCGTGTCAGGGAACACTCGCAAATGATTTAGATGTTGTCGCCGATGCCGATCGCATCGATGGCGTCCTTCAGGTCCTTTTTCTGTGGGGCCTTCAGAATCGTCTTGTTTTGGTACAAAACAATCAGCGATTGCTTTGCATTAGCTGTGATGTTGGGGTACTCGGTGGCGTCCAGCTCGTTGAAGCGGCGCATGAGTTTGACGAAGACCTCTTCGCGGTCGATATCGGCACCAGTGGACCACTTACCTTTGCGCAGCGCATTTGCGGCCAGCGCGACGATCCGACTGAAACGGGCCCCGCTGGTGCCGGAACGCCGCGATTTGCCGGCGCGGCCTTTGGCCTTCAAGCGCAGCAGTAACTCGTCGTAGCTATAGGCAAACTTTGATTCGACTTCTTTGACACCAAGGGGGGTGTCTTGGACGGAGCTCCAGATGATGTTGAGCGTGTCACCTGGGCGGAGTTCAACCGATGCCATGGAATGTCCCTTCTTGCCGGCATTAAACGACCGGGTTACTAAATTTCGTCCGCGTGGTGATGGCGCCGAACCAGACTAATAAAAGCCCGTTCTCACCATCTAATGGACGATGCCAATTGAAAACTCTCAATCCAGACCAAATCAGTAGGCACAATCTACAGAAGACTGCTTTCTACTGCTACAAAATTATTAGCGACTTCTATAATTATTTTAAAATAGAGTCAATGTTAATCGATTAATGAAAATTTAAGATAATATACATCATCAATGCTCAATTTTAAATTTTTCAGCCCTATGGTTGCAAAGACTGAAAACCGTTATAGTTTTAAAGAATGGGGGCAACGATGGGGAGCAGCAGTCAGAAGGGACGAGTACGCTCGGCGTTGCCGATTGTATTATTGATCATGATTTTGATGCGCCTGGTATGGATGCAGCTGCGGTCCTATCCGGTTCAGCTCGATCCCAGGGCCCTTATGTCCCTGGAAACCCTGATAAGTCTGCCCATGGGCGGCAACTGCGATACGCTGCGCAGCAGCTACCGCCAGGGTTTGGCGCCGCTGCAGGCCAATATAGCGGCGGCGGCGACCACCTTTCCCCCGCTCACTTTGTCCCGGACGCTGAGTCCAAGCCCACCGGCCCTGGTCGCAGCGAGAGCCTATGCCACGTCGCCGGGTTACGTCGCCCTTGGGTTTGCCGCCTGCAGCTACGACCTGCTCGATGATCGGTGGGCGCTCAAGCTAAACCAGTTTCTATTTGTGCTGACGGTGCTTTGTGCGGCGGTGATGACGCGGATGATTACCAGTTCGTGGCCTATTGCTTTGACCTGTGCCACCGTGGTCCTGAGTCGCGGCCGCTTGCTTGCCGGGATCGGCCTTATCTCGCCCGACTATATGGTCATGTTCTGGCTGACAGTCGGGCTTATGGCGGCGACGCATATGCTGCGGACCGGCGCCAGACTGAGCACCGGGGTGATGGCGGCGGCGTTCTTGATCGGCGCGATGTTCGAGCGAACCCTTGTGGTCTTGTTCTTGGCTGTGCCGCTGCTGCTCGGCCTCGGATCCTTGGCTAGAGGCATCTTGACCCGGCCGATGATTAGCCACCTGCGCGGCACTAACCGCCGGCTCAGGGCTTTCAACCGTAGCAGTTCAGCGGGGGGCACGCGTAGCGTGGGTGGCAGGCTGGAGCAGCTGGGCGAGGAAGGTGGGGCTTTTTTCGTCCGTTTGACGCATTCGGTGCGCGACGTGTTGGGGTTGGAATTCCCAGAGCAGGCCGTTGCCAGTTGGCGCTTGAACTATGAGCGTGGGTCGCTGTTTCGCACCATCAGTTTACCGTTTATGCTGTGGGCCTATTGGCAACGGCGATGGCTCAGAGTTAGCGCAGTTTGGCTGGGCGCGGCCTTGCTGTCCTTGGCGGCATTGGTGGCGCTGCAATGGTCGCTGAGTGGCCGCCAAGAGGTGCAGCAGCTGTTACAGTTCCACCTCTTTGCTTGGCCCGGAGTTCAGTTCCTGGAACCGTGGTCGTTGGCCCTCTGGAGCGTGCTCGATCTACATATTTTGGTGAGCCTTGGCGTTTTGCTGCTGTGCTCTTTGCAAGCGCCCTGGACCGGGCTGCCAAGCTTCTTCGAGTGGAGCTGGCTGCTACTTATCGTCATGGTTCTACTGCTCGGCGCTGCTTTTATCGCCGACAGCGGCGATGTTCGGCTCGTCCATGAGCTGGCTGCGCGCGGCCTGCGCATGCCAGCCCTATTACCATTGCTGCCAAGGCGAGTCCTGCTCTGGTTAGAGCCAACCATCTTGAGTTGCGGCATTGCCTGTGCTTACAATTTGATGAAAGTTCTCGATACCCGGATCAGCAGTCGCTAGGACCGCAGCTGTTGGCTGGCAGAAAAAAGCTGAGCGTAAAAGTCCGCCGATGCAAGTAAGCTAGTGGGATGATTTGGTGGTCCGAGCGACGGGAGTGTTTAATCGATGATTCGCTATCTCTTCCTCTGTGTGGCGCTTTCGGGGTGTAGTCACAGTGCTGCATCGGATGAACATGAAGTCGTGGCAGCAGACACCAAGGTGGTGCGGGAGCATGGCGTCGCGCCGGCGCTGGCAGCCCCGGTTGCCAAGGTAGGCCCGACGCCGGCCCAGGGCGCGGCAAAGGCACCGGCGCTACCGCCCTCGACCTGCCAAGCGCTGGCCAAGCTGCCGAACGATCCGCCCGTGGCCTTGCCGGGTAAAAATGTCGTGTTAACCCGGTTCTTAAAGCCTTGCATCACCCCGGAAGGACAGCGCGGTTATGAAAAAACCACGCCGTATTTGGCCATGGGCTTTCCGTGCTCAGGCGGCGGTGGCCGGATCGAGATCAAAGGCCACTACGCCAATCCGAAGATGGTGACGTTTTTGCTCGGCACCGATTGCCCGCTTGCACCGAGCAGTCGGGATAGCGTGCAGCAGTTGATCGGCTCCACCTTTGGCCTGCCGCAGGGGGTCAAACTCGTCGCCTACACCCCCTTTGTCGTGCAGTACTGGGAAGTACCAGCGATGGAGGACGCCGATATCGGCTATGCCTTGGAGCTACGCTCGGCGCCGGCGGTCGAGGGCCTATGGCGTCGTTTTCTCAAGCATGAACCCGTTCGCGTCCACCTGTTTGGCAGGGAAAATACCTGGGTCCCAGGCGACAGCTTTTATGCGGTTGAGGCGGACCTGACGCAGACGGGGCGGACCTCGTTTCAGCTCCAGGTGGTGCAGGTCAAAGCGCTGCCCAAGGAGCAAATGGCCGTGGTCAAGCAGCGCTGTGAGGCGCTTAGGCCAAGCCGCAATTGCAGCGAGGTGTTTTAGCGCGGCAAGATTCGCCGAGCCTTTTCTGCCCATTTTTTCTCGACACGGCCTTGGCTAGACTTGGAGAAGCACCTTCGCTTCACCAAAGGACCGTTCCATGGGCGTGTTTCGAATTAAACAGACCCGCGACAACGTCTTCCAGGATCCCCCTTTTGATCCGTACAACTTGACTGCGCCTGGAGCGCCGCTCATCGTGGTGCGATCAAGCCGGATGCGGTGGTTGCTGTTATGTGCTGGCCTGGCGCTGGCGATTGGCTGCGGCGCTTGGTGGCGGGCGCACCTGGCGCGAGAGGTGGCGGCGGTGGATCCCTATGTCTATTTTGAAATCAAAGCCATCGGACCGGACGGTCGCGCCGTCGCTGGCGCCACCGTAACGTCAGCAGGAACGCAGGTTGGCGTGACCGATAGCTTTGGCGAGTGGCGCCGCTTCGTCCGGGTTAAACTGGGCCGCAGTCTGCCCCTGCAGCTGGGCAAATTGCAGAATGGAGAGGCCATTGCGGCGTCGCGGCAGCTGCAGATTCCCGCGACTATGCCAGAGACGGGTGCCCTGTCGATCAAAGGGCGGATCGAAATGGTTCGCGTCGCGTCTGGGCCGATCAGTAAGGCGAAAAAATCTGCGCTTCCGTCCGCTGTCACCCGCTGAAGCGTTGACAAAAAGGAGGCGAGGTTCGACAGTAAAGGCTTCCCGCGGGACCACTGGGTGCCGGCGTCGGATGGCCTTTACCACTCCTTTATCCGCGGATGATGCGCATGTCCAATTCGAGTCTGATTCAGGTGCTGATCACCGGTCATTTGCATGATTCAGCGATCGCCGGCTTTCGCGCCAACAAGACCATGCAGATCGTCTATGCGCCTGATTGCGAACGCTCGGAGTTGCTGCGTTTGGTCGCTACGGCCCAAGTCCTGGTGACGCGCAGCGAAACCGATGTCGATCGCGAGGTCATCGACCGTGCGCCCGACTTGAAGGTGATCGCCCGCGCCGCCGTCGGCGTCGGTAACATCGCCATCGATTATGCCACCGAAAAGGGCATTTTGGTCATCAACTGCCCAGGTAAGAATACCAACTCCGCCGCCGAGTTGACCCTCGGCATGCTGCTCGCGATGCTGCGCAACGTGCCGCAAGCACATCAGACCATGAAAGGCGGCGGTTGGGACCGCCACCGCTTTACCGGTCACGAACTGCGCGGTAGACGCATCGGTATCATCGGCCTCGGCAATGTCGGCCACCGCGTGGCGAAATTCGCCCATGGCTTTGACATGGAGGTTTATGCTTACGATCCCTACGTCGCGCCGCAGGTCTTTGAGCGCAATCAAGCCAAGCCGTTTAGCGATTTGGCGGCGATGCTGCGGCAGACCGATGTGCTGACCGTCCATGTGCCGCTCAACAAAGAGACCAAGAACATGATCGACGCGAGCATGCTGGATCTCATGCCCAAGGGCAGCTATGTGCTGAATATCGCGCGCGGTGGCATCATCAACGAGAAGCACCTGATGGAGCGCCTGGAAAGCGGCCATATCGCTGGCGCTGGAATCGACACCTGGGAGTCAGAGCCAAAGCCATTGTCCGGCTTGCTGCAGCATCCCCACGTGTGGGCCTCGCCGCATATCGGCGCCTCAACGGTCGAAGCGCAGATCGCCATCGGCGATACCATCTTGACCCAGGTCGTCAAGGCCGTTGCCGGCGGCGTCGTCGACTATCCCGTCAACCTGCCTCAGGTTGGTCTGATCGACAGTCCGTTGTTGAATGCCTACGCTGTTTTGGCGGAAAAACTAGGCGCCTTAATCGGTCAGATCCTCGACTTCAACCCGACGACGATCAATCTCAATTATCGCGGCGACCTGGCCTCGCTCGATCACGCCATGGTACGCCTCAGCTTGATGAAGGGCTTTGCCGGTCAAGTCGTCGATGGCTATGTGTCCTTTGTCAATGTCCAGTCGCACATCGAAAAGATGGGCATCGTCCTCAGCGAAAAGCAGGACCCGAGCTTTGATAGCTATAAATCCGCATTAAAAGTCCGTGTCAGCGGCCCTGATGGCAAAGAGTTGACCGTCGGCGGCATCGTCTTTGATGATCGTTACGCGCGGATTTCCCTGCTCAACGGCTTTTACTTTGAGCTCGAACCGAGCGGTGAAATCATCATCGTCGAGAACAGCGACCGTCCTGGGGTGATCGGCGACGTCGGACACTTCCTGGCGCAGCGCGGAGTCAACATCGACAGCTTTGCCCTCAGTCGCAATCGCAAAGGTGGTCGTGCCCTGGCGCTGGTGCGCATCGACTCGCCTTTGAGTAGCGATGCCGTTGAGGCGATGATGCGCATTGATAATGTGATCAGCGTTCACGCCGTCAACCTGTAACAGCGCTGCGTTTAAGTAAACTGGATCATTCCGGTTCTTCGACTTCGCCGCCCTCGATGAGGAACAGCTGCTCTTTTAAATCGTGCAGTTGTCCCTCCCAGTAGCGTGGCATACCAAAATGCGGAAAGGCGCGTGGAAAAGCTGGGTCCTGCCAGCGGCGACCAATCCAGGCGCTAAAGTGGATAAAGCGTAAGGCGCGCAGCGGCTCAATGAGGCGCAGGCTGCTGCGGTCAAAGGCGCGCATCGTCTCATAGGCTTCGAGCATGACTTGGAGTTGGCGTTGGGCATAGCGGTCGCGACCCGGGATGAGTAGCCACAAGTCTTGCACCGATGGTCCAGTGACCATGTCGTCAAAGTCGACAAAGAAGAGTTGTTCGCGACCGAGCAAGTTGCCCAGGTGGCAATCGCCGTGTAGCCGATGCCGCGTGGTTGCTTGAAACCACGGCTCACTCAGCTCGCAGATGCGTTCGACGACGCTGCTGTAGGCGTGGACCAAGTTGCTCGGTAGAATTTTGGCGTCGACCAGGTGGCGCAGGTTGGCGAGCCCGTAGGTTTGCGGTGATAGGACCAGGCGGTGGCGCGCTGGTTGACTCGCGCCGACGTTATGGATCCGCGCGAGGAGTCGTCCGGCTTGGGCGAGCTGCTCGTCGTTTAGCTCATCGGGCGACCTACCGCCGATCTTTGGAAACACTGCATACCAGAGGTCGGCATCGTGGAGTTTATGCAGGGTTTGGCCGTCGATAAAAGGGCGGGGTGCGACGACGGGGATTTCGCTCTCCTGCAGCTCTTGCAAAAAGGCGTGCTCGTCGAGGATCTGCGCCTGGCTCCAGCGGCCCGGGCGGTAGAACTTGGCGATGAGAAAACGCCCGGGAGCATTGCGCGGCGCGTCGTCATCATCCAGTTCAATCTCGATGTCGTAGACGCGGTTTTCCATACTGTTTAAGGCCAAGGCGCGGCCGGTGCAGCGCAGGCCGGTCGATGTCTCGACAGCGCCGAGGATGCGCTCGGGGGTTAGCTCGTAGAAGTAGCGGGTGTTGGCGTCGCCCCAGACCGATGTCGTGCTCAATCGTTTGTCCTCCGTTGAGGCGCAGCATAGCGTTGCTAGACCTTAGGTAGCAAGCGCTGGGGGGTGCGGTGGAACGATTTGTTATGATTAGATTTTTGGGGTGGAATGGTGGATGCACCGATGGCATCGGGGTGGGGCAGTGGAGGAAGGTCGGCCGGCGTTGATAGTACATAGTATGTAGTGTACTACATACTATGTCTGATCGAAGCGAATAAGCTCGGTGATTTGAATGGGTTATCAACTTATCTTGGGGACATCGTTGACCGATGCGCAGCAGCGAGTCTTGGACGCTGTGGTTCGTCTAGGCAGTGCGAGTCCGCACCAAATTTGGGACATGCTGCCCATCCATCCCTTAAGATTTATGCCTTTGCTGTCGTGGGTTCCTTCAAGGGCTTTGATGTCATTCGGGATATCTAGTTTGAGTCGCTGCGGGCCTTGACAACTCATGAGGTCGACACACCTTAAGCGCCTTTCTCTTGTGTTAAAACTCTCTAAACCAATCTGAGGACAGGCTTTAGAGCTAGCGGCGAGGTGTCAAGTGTGACGGGAATTTTGGTCTCAACGGGTAGGCCCGTCGGATGAGGTGCGCGAACGAGCGGCATCGATGCTGATCGCGTTCGGCAGGCTGATAACAGTGATCAACTCGTCAGGCGGCATGAATTTCTAATTTCGTTCCGGTGGCCGCGATAATCTTAAACAGCAAACCCATAGATACCGATGCGGTCGCTCCATTCTTAACGGCCACTCCCGGGTGGCATGAACGATCCCGATTTCGTCAGTGGGGTCGGCCTTGGTGGCTTTATTGCGCAGGAGCTGCCATAAATAAGACTAGTCAAACCTGATCATCAAGATCTACATTTCCCTTTGATTTAGCCACCAAGGTGGTCCCCATGCTTCTTACAATTGGTGAACTGTCCATGGCAATTGAATGTAAGCTGCTATCAGCCCCATGAGCCCCAAGGTAGAGTCAGCTCAACCGGGTCCAGGCCCTAGGCGGCAGGCCTTGACGCTATGGCTTACAGGTCTTTCTGGAGCCGGTAAGAGCACCGTCGCTTACGCGCTGGAAGGGCGTTTTCGTGACGCTGGTATCAGTGCTCTGGTACTCGACGGCGACGCCGTGCGCGCTGGTTTATGTCGTGACCTCGGGTTTACGCCAGAAGACCGAGCGGAGAGCGCCAGGCGCGTTGCGGAGGTTGCCAGGCTGCTTAACGAAGCAGGCGTGGTCGCGATCTGTGCGTTGATCTCGCCGTTTGCGGTTGATCGCAAGCGGGCGCGCGATATCATCGGGGCGCAGCGCTTTATTGAAATCTTCGTCGATACCCCGCTGGCGGTTTGTGCCGAGCGCGATACTAAGGGCCTCTACGCTATGGCTAGGAAGGGGGCGCTGGGATCGTTGACGGGTGTGCACCAAGCCTACGAGCCGCCTGCGGCGCCAGACCTGCGGGTGACGACCGTTGATCAGACGGTGGCACAGTCGGCTGATCGAGTCTTTGCCGCCGTGCAGCCAAGGCTGGCGCCAAATCTGGGCTTTGCCGCGACCGATTGAGCATGAGTAGGACCAGATTGATCCATGGCGTTGGCGCCAAATTAATCCATGGTCACGTTCTTGGCGCAAAGCGTTACCCATTACCACTTCCATCACCCTCTTAAGCGTTGCGGGAAATGGAGACGGGTAACGCTGGTAAATTTGCCACTCCGGCGGTCTATGTGGATTGAGCGCTGGATTTGGGTTTCTGGCTGTAGACTAAGCGAAAGCCGCTCATCATTCGCGGAGCTCGCCAGATAGCGATACCTCACTTTAGGCCATACCACGCGCCGCGCCCGCTGCCGTGCTGCTCCAAGTGCCCGCGCTCGATCAGGTCGCGGAAATGCTGTTTGAGCGTGTTGCGGTTGCTCCCGGTGAGTTTAATGGCGGCCGCCATTGTGATGCGCCCATGCTCACGGACGAACTCGACGATCTGCAATGACAACGCTGGCAACACGGCCAGAACGACTTTTTCGCGCTCGACCTTCTGTTCCAAGCGCCGCATCTGCTCGACCAGCGAGCGCAGGAAGAATACCAGCCATGGCTGCCAGTTGGGCGCGTCGCTGCGAATCGTACCCTGCGTTTGCCGTAGGGCAAGGTAGTAGCCTTCCTTGTTCGCCTCGATCACGCTTTCTAGCGAGGTGTACGGCACGTAGGCATAGCCTGCTTGCAGCAGCAGCAATGTCGTCAGAATACGACTGAGGCGCCCATTGCCGTCCTGAAATGGATGGATTTCCAGAAACACGACGACGAAGATAGCGATGACCAACAGCGGATGCAGTCGTGTCGTCTCGCGTTCGTCGCTTACCCACGCCACCAACTCGGACATCAAGCGCGGCGTATCGAACGGCGTCGCCGTCTCGAACACGATGCCAATCTGCGCGCCGTTGTCGTCGAAGGCCGCGACGCTGTTGGAGCTGGTCTTATAGTGGCCCCGGTGCCGTTCGTCCTTCTGGCTGTGCTCCAGCAGAATCTGGTGCATCTGCTTGAGATGGTTTTCGTTGAATGGGAAATCCTGCCAAGAGGCAAAGACCAAATCCATTAACTTGGCGTAGCCCGCCACCTCCTGCTCGTCACGGGTCTCGAAGTTCTGGATGGCGAGGTTGGACAGCAGGCGCTCGACCTCCCGGTCGCTGAGTCTACTACCTTCAATGCGGGTGGAGGAACCGATGCTCTCGATGGTCGCTACTCGCCGCAGAGCCGAGAGACGATCGGGCGCGAGCATACCCAGAGCGCGCCATGCGCCCTTAAACTCGTCAATTCGGGCGATTAGGCCCAAGACCTCTGGCGTAATGTGGAGGCTATCAGTTCGCATCATGAACCAATCATACACCCATTTACACCCATTTGACGAGGGCGAAATGGGTGTAAATGGGTGTAAATGGGTGCCACCCGCGGCGGCAAGGGTAAACCTGGTACTGCAACGGCTGCCTGGAATGAATATAGCGCCATGGTTGATTGCCCTACTATCGCGCGTTCATCTCATCTACATATTAAGGAACTATTTATTCCCTATCGTGTATTTGACTTTGATCCTTTTCGTGGTAATCTCGTAGGTGCGATAAGGAGATAATTTATCTCTATCGTGTCTGGGATAAAATTGAAAAAACACCTTATAATCAGTATGTTAAGAGGTTGTCTTCCGCCAATTTTTGAGGTTAGCGAGGCCAAGGCATTATTGTCGCCCCACTACCGGGCACCGCTGAAGATTCTGGCCGCACTAGAAGAGGACCATGCGGTCATTCGCCTCAAACGGGGGACCTATGCTTTCCTTGACGGCTTTGATCCGCTCGCGGCAACCTCGCTGCTTCACGGCCCATCCTACGTGTCATTCGAAACGGCACTCGGCCACTACGGCA
Source organism: uncultured Pseudomonadota bacterium (assembly GCA_903928445.1). GTDB lineage: Bacteria > Bdellovibrionota_B > Oligoflexia > Oligoflexales > CAIYRB01 > CAIYRB01. The sequence goes on from CAIYRB010000010.1 coordinate 24,482, forward strand.
TGGTCCCGGAGAGAGTTCACCAGATCCTCGCGGTCGTTGACGGACGTTCCGCTACTTTCAACACACCCGTGGCCCAATACGTTTATCGCTCCCAACATCGAGAGCTTTTTGCTCTTGGAATGAATCTTGAAGTACGGACCCATGACACGTTGGCGATCGCCAATCGGGAAAAGGCACTTCTCGACACGCTCTCTAGCGCCAAGCTCCAGGCCGCGGTGAGTTCCCCACGCCAGATCTTGGAGTATGTCATCGACGGACTGCGGGTCGATGAGGATGCTCTGGCACGTCTTTCCTTAAAAAAAATCGATACAATGGCCACACTCTATCGAAACCACGCTCCCATGAGATTGGCTGAGGCCCTCGCATCTTTACGTTGAAGAGGAATGAGAATGAATGATGCCATTGACGCCATGCTGCGGACTTATGGTCGGATCGAGACAAGAAGGGATGAAGACAACGCTCTGAAAGAGGTGATCCAGCGCATTGTACTTCTGGGGCTACATCGCGGAGCGTTTTTTGCCGTAGCTTGCTTCTATGGCGGCACAGCGCTTCGCCTGCTCTACAGTTTGGATCGATTTTCGGAAGATATGGATTTTTGCCTGATCACCCCAGATCCGCATTTCAGACTGAAGGATTATTTTGCTCACATTCAGAGTGAACTTGAGCGCTTCGGTTTTGTCGCTCACCTAGAGGAGAAGAGAACCGGAATCGACGTGGCCATTGAATCCGCCTTTGTCAAACAGGACACCAATTCAGGACTGCTGCTCATTGGCAAGGATAACAAGCGAGCGCAAAAGGGCCAGGTGGTTAAGATCAAAATTGAGGTGGACAAAACGAATCCCCCTGGATTCAAAATCGAAAGAAAGCTGATTAAACTGCCAACGCCATTTCTCGTGACGACCCTATCCGAGGGATCACTGTTTGCCGGCAAACTCCATGCCTTAATCGCTCGCGCCTACCTCAATCGGGTGAAAGGACGCGACTACTACGATCTTATGTTCTATGCGGCGCGTGGCACCAAGGTAAACATCGCCTATTTGGAAGCGAAGCTGCGTGATTCGGGCCACTATGTGCAGAAAACGCCACTCGATCGCGTCACGATGATCCACCTGCTCAAGGAAAAGTTTCTCAGCGTGGATTTTACAAAGGCCAAAAGTGACGTCATGCCATTTATCTCGGTAGAGCGCCAACGCGACCTGCAGGACTGGGGGGCTGAACTCTTCATCGAGATGGCGAAAGAGCTCGAAGTCGAGGCGTGAAACACCTAGAGTTCATCGGATCGGAAATCCTGCACTTTCGATGGTGAACGTTAACCGCCGAGTCGGCGCCTCGGCCACAGCAATCAGGATTAGTTTTGCGGGTGTCTTTTTCTTTAGCCCGTCGCGCCAATAATAGTAACTTTTAAGCGAAAGGCCGTTTCGATTTGCATAAGCTGCAGCGCTTATACCCAGCTCACACCCGTGACCGGCACGCTGACCTCAACAGCCAGCCTCCTTCTCACCGGCTCACGGGAGGATCCGATGGCCGGTGTGCCGCTGCCACTGCCAGCCAGAACTTCTACTCCGCGTTAAGGAGCGTTCGCTGAGTACCAAGCAGTCGCTGGCGCTGCGTGAGTTTGCTCTCGGCCTTGAAGGCTTAGAGCGCTTTGTACGGCGAGACAGTTTGCGGCGTGTGCATGAGTGCGTATTTGCTATCCTGGCGCTGGAGAGTCAGCGAGTGGACGGGAGGTTGTAGGACAGGAAAAATTTAAGGCGTTGCGGTGCTCGCAAGGACAAGCTGGGGTGCCGATAGCACAGTGATCGGTTCGTGGTATTGGCCATTTAGGCAACTCTCAAAACAACCTTCGGATTCAATTTTTCTAAATGGCTCAACAACCGATCGACGGTAAACTTTTCGATCCTATAGTGAACGATCTCACTGACTCTTGTCTCGGGGACGCCGATCTTTTTCGCCAAATCCCGTTGTGAAAGATCCTTCGCATGCATGAAGATAACGATCTGCCGGCACAGCTCGTACTTGGTCCGAGCCACGGCATCAGCGTCCGGCGGTAAGAGAAAGGATGCTTGGCCCTTTTTTAACTTCTTGTCCATCACGCGCATCGTCTTTTTCGATGGCATTTTTATCTTACTTCCTGACATAAGGTCTCCTGTAGCAATTGACGATCCCTAAATAGTCACCTTTTTCTGGAAGCAGCCAAATCAGGCGGTATGGTTTGCCAGAATAGAAATGAGGCTCCGTTGCATAATATTCAAAACCTCCTTCGATCGACTTGGCGATAAAATCCATGCCGTCCAATCGATCCACGAGAGCTACAATGATTGCGTCGGAAACGGACGATGCGTGTTTTTTCTCATAGTGCGGATCAATCACAATCGTATTTATGCGCCGGCCGTTAATCAACAAGTTGGTATCATAAATACGCCGCATTGATCCCCTAACTTACATAATAATGTAAGTAACTCATTTCGTCAACCTATTCCTGGTTCTTACTCCTCCCACCCCCCTGACATTGTTGATACTCTTACAATAAGAATCAGCTTTGCGCGGTGGAGTCGTCTGCTTTTGACCCAACAGGAAGTAGGGGACTACGTCGTCGCGCAGAGCATGGTCGGCACGAGTGCGGGTATTCTTTATGCCGTAGCCGCGCTTCTCCCTAAAGGCAACCCAGCTAGTGGCTAGCGCCTCAAGACGGCTGTCAGATAGCTGCAGCCCTAGCGGCACCCCCGCCGAAGCCTCCCACCGCGCCTCGTTGCTGGCTATCCAGGCTTGGACGTTGTGCGGCGGTTCGTTGTCGAGGTGTTCGACGTAGTGGCGCGGCACGGTTTTGATACTGCCGTCCGATGCAGTATAATAGACCGTGATGCCCTTGCGATTTTTCGGCCGCTGAAAATACATAAGCCCCCCAAACCGTAATCGGTCTGAGAGGCGGCATCTTCAGCCATTCTAGCCATTTTAATCTAGCCACTTTGGTTTTCACCGCCGTAACCTACTGACTTCATGGAGCGGGTGAAGGGATTCGAACCCTCGACCTTCGCGATGGCAACGCGACGCTCTAGCCAACTGAGCTACACCCGCACAATTCGCTCCAGAAGTGAGAAAGTAATTAAGGTTTCTGCCTCTGACTGTCAAGAGTGTTTCATGAAAGAGTTTTCAAAACAGGTCTTCGCGGGCTTACACCACGGGCTGAAAGCCTTGGAGGGCCAAGTATTCAAGCTGTTGGACAAAAATCCGGAGGCCGCGGAGGCGAGCGTGAGGCCGCCGCCGCCGGCGGTGAAGCCGCGGCCGGTGTCCCTGGAGCAGCGCTACCAGCTACTCGACTATGCCTCCTTGGCCGATGAGGTGTTCAAACGGCTGCAGTTGCGTATTTTTGGCGCGATCAGGGAGCAGGAGCGCAAGGATCGGGGGCCGACGGTGTTTCGCGAGACGGGGCGGCTGCATCCGGGGCGGCCCTACTTCTTTGTCAAACCGCAAAATCAAAAGGGCTGGCTGTTTGAGCGCTCGGGAGCGGGATGGCTCGTGACTCCAGCCGAAAAGATCGTGGCGCGCGATCTGTTCTTGCGCGAGGAGGCTCCGGTGGACTCGGTCCAGCTGTTCATGGCCCGCGATCAGCCGACCATGCCCCGGGTCAAATCGCGGGCACTCGGCGAGGACCTGCTGGCCTTTAGCTACTACGAGCAAAAGCTGCTGCAACAACTCGGTCTGCCCTAAGTTGCTTGCAGCTCGGGTTGGTAAAGCCGGCTCGACTTTAGTATCCTACTCAGGCAAGACCATCAGGGTTGGTGTTCCTTCGGCTACAGTCGGTTTAGGCCGGTAGCTTAGGGACTTACGTGGTGCCAGCGGCGAGCGCCGCGCGGCAACCTGGGGGCTCATCATAGCGGAGCGTGCATGGAATTCAATATCGTCGACAAACTGCTTGGCTTGACTCTCATCGGCACCGCTTGGGTCCTCTGGTTGCTGGTCGCATTGAGCGTCGTCTCGATCACCATCATGCTGGAGCGCACCTTGTTTTTCCTACGCATGCGCCTAAACTTTCCCGAATTTACCCAGCAGCTGACCAAGCGCCTGATCGACGGCGATATCGAGGGCGCCAAGCAGCTGTGCGCCAATCGTCCGGCGATCGAGGCGCAGGTCGTCATGCGCGGCTTTGAGTACCGCGAGCGCGGGCCAAAGGCGATGCGCGAGAGCATGGAAGGCTTTCTCATCGGCAACAAGCAAATCCTCGATCGCGGCTTGATGGTGCTGGGAACACTGGGTAACAATGCGCCGTTTATCGGCCTGTTCGGCACAGTGGTCGGGATCATCATGGCCTTTAAGGACCTCGCCACCAATCCGGCGGGCGGGCCCTCGGTGGTCATGGCGGGTATTTCTGAGTCGTTGGTGTCCACGGCGATTGGCCTGGTGGTCGCGATCCCGGCGGTCATCGCCTACAATGCTTTTAACCGCGTCGTGAAGCGGCGGATCGCCAATAGTGAAGCGGTGATGAAGCTGGTGCTGTCTACCTACGACGACGCCTGAGGGACTTAGGCCGCGGGTATTGCTGGTTGGTTTGTGGTGGCGCTTTGAGGAGGTCGCAACATGGCGGGTGGAGCTAGCGATAGCGACGATGAAATCACCGGGATCAACGTCACGCCGTTGGTCGATGTGATGCTGGTTCTCCTGATTATCTTCATGGTTACAGCGACTTACATCACAAATAAGTCGATCAACGTCAACTTGCCCAAAGCCGACACGGCGGACAACGCCGACAAGACGAAAAACCTCGCCTTTGTCCTCGATGCCAAAAGCCAACTCTATTTGGATGGCAAGGCCCTCAGCTTTGACGAGGTCGCTGGACGGATCAAAGAGGAGCAGGCCAAGGCCAATGGTGCACCGCTCAATGCCGTCATTTCTGCGGATAAGGAGACGCCGCATGGAGCCGTGGTAAAATTGATTGATACGGTGAGAAAACACGGTATAACCGACTTCGCCATTAACGTCGAGGCTGGTAGTAGCGGCTAATTTATACCAGTCATGCTTCCCCCCAATCATGCCTCGCCCGAGTTTAGCCATGTCGCTATCACAGGAGCTGCCTTGCCGGTTGACCTGCCTAAGGATGTCACTCCGCTAGATCGAGCGGCCTGCCGTGCTTACCTAGACCAAAACACCTTTCGTCTGCAGCCGATCGACTACGGCAAGAAGTACCCGAAGTGGCCAGGCTCCGTCGGCTTAGAGATTGAGATGCTGCCGGTTATCGTCGCGCCTGCGGCTGGCCTGGATTATCCAGGCAGCGTGCCGCTGCAGGATCCCGGCTTTTCCAGCGCGACCATTCTGCGTGCCGAAGCCGCGCGCCATGGCTGGAGTATCGAGGAGACCATCGGCGATCATGGGCAGCCGCTTCTGCTGAAACTGGGGCTGGAGGAGCAAGACAACATCAGCTTTGAGCCCGGTGGCCAGGTTGAGTTCTCGTCGCGTCCGTATCCATGCCTCGGTGATGCCGTGCGTCGCATGCAGCAGATGCAAGGACTCCTCGACCAGGCTTTTGCCGCGCATGGCGTCAAGTTCGTGCAGGTCGGCATCGATCCGTGGCACACCGTGCCAGAGATCGGCCTACAGATGCCCAAAGGGCGCTACCGGGCGATGGATCAGCACTACCAGGCGATCGGCGAATACGGCCAGCGGATGATGCGGCAAACCTGCACGCTGCAGGTCAACCTCGACTTTGGTGCCACCGAAGCGACGATGGTGAAGCGCTATCTTGCTAGCCAGCTGTTTGCGCCGATGGCTACGGCGACCTTTGCTTATTCGCCGGTGGTGGATCGCAAGGACCAAGGGGTGCGCAGTTTCCGCTCGCGGATCTGGCGGCATACCGATCCGACGCACACCGGCTTTGTCGGCATCGACCATCCGTTGATCGAACGTGGGGCGATGACGCGGCAGGCTTGGGTGGATGCGTATTTGGAGTTCGCCCTTAACGCCACCGTGGTCTTTGTTGCAGCCCTCGATTATTACGTGCCCAGAGGCACGATCACCTTTGGTGAATGGCTGACGACGCCGATTCAGGGCGTCAGCCCGACGGCGGCTGATCTAGCGACGCACCTGTCGCTGCTGTTCCCTGAAGTCCGGCCGCGCGGCTTTCTTGAGGTGCGGTCGATCGACTGTCAGCCGCGGGCCTTTCAGAATGTTCCCGCTGCCTATGTGACGGGCCTGCTTTACGACGACAAGACCCTAGACGGTTTATTGGATTTATTACTACCTGTGCGGGCACAGTTACCCGAGCTGATTCGTCGCGCTGAGGGCGGCCTTGCCGACCCACAGCTCGCGGCATTGGCCAAAGCGGTGATGGCGCTAGCATGTGAGGGCTTTGCGGCGTTGCCTGGTTGCTTTAAAGCTACCGGCGGCGAACGCGAGCTAGCGGTGTTTGCAGACACCTTCACGGCGCGAAGCTTGACCCCGGCCGATGCGGTCATTGCGCAATTGAAGGCAACCCAGGCTCCCTACCTGCCCCTGTCAGGGTATCAAGCCCTCGAAGACCGCTGGGCGGCACAACTCACTTAAGACCAGCAAGGACCTGTCATGCCCCAGTCCCCTCAGTACAAGGGCTTCAGCAAAAGCAAAGCCAACCTCGACGTCGACGAGGACCTACTTGAAGACACGCCGCCGAGTTTAGAAAGCCGCGCGGCGTCGTGGGAGGAGATCAAAACCGGCGATGAGCTCGAGAGCTACATCGAGGACATCGCCGACACCGTGCGTATCGGTCTAGATCAGAGTATCGCCATCCTGACGCCATGGTTCTTCAACAACATGCCGCGCACCTATTATCAGACGACGCCTAGGCCCGAAAAGGTGCGGCACCTATCGGCCGTTATCACCGGTCACGTCTTCGAGACCAAGCAGACCGTCGAACTCTGGGACCGCGACCGCGCCAAGGTCACCTATATCGGCCCGGGTGGCGACCGCGCCATTTTGATCGACATGGCCAGACGCCTTGCACCCAACCCACTACGCATGGGCTCGCTGTACTTCTCCCGCGATAAACTGCTGTTCTTGTCGACCTTTCACTGCAAAGACCACAAGCAGCTCGATCGTGAAAATCGTCGCATCATGGAGAAGATCAAGGTCTCGCGCGCCCTGATCGCCGAGGATTTTCCGAACGAACAAGAGCGCATCGACCATTATCTAAAGAACCTCGATAACGACTTCGTCATGTATGCCACGGCCAACCGGGTGCATCTCATGTACCGCATGGTTCGCCATATGCTCGATCACGAAGGTGCCCACACCTTCTTTGAGCCGATCGAAAATACCCAGACCGCCCGCTTGATGCTCGGCATGAAGAACGTCAATCCCTCGGAGGTGCTAGAGTCGATCCTGCACCTGGTAAACAGATACGAATTTAACGTGATCCGTGCCTTCTTGGTCAAGTTTTCGCAAGGCTATGATGAGCCGATCTCCGTGGTGCACATCATCGTGGCGCGTGAGGACGAGGTCAAAGTCGAAGAGAACAGCATTCCAGTCCTGCGCCTCAATAAAGCGCTGCGGACCCTGGGTTGGGTCGATGTCGACGAGTACGGTGACCTGACCAAAGAGCCCTACGGCTTCTCCATCAACGCCGCCAACTTAATCCGCGCCGTGGCGACGTGGACCCACATCATGCTCGGCAAGGAAAACCCTTATTACTATTCGCAGTATAAGATCCGTACGACGTTCTTTAAGTACGGCGAGTTTACCCGCGAATTGATCGCGCTGTTTCGCTTGCGCTTTGATCCCCTCAAGGCAGAAGAGCGCAAGCAAGACGGCTACGATCAGACGAAGGCCGTCTTGATGGCGATGACCAAAGAGGTGATCGACGAGGTCGAGAAGAACATCCTGCTTGAGTCGATCAACCTGATCGAACACACCCTGAAGACCAACTATTTCTTGGCGACGAAGACCGGCCTGGCCTTTCGCATCGCTCCCGAAGCGCTTAATCCCAAGTATTACCCGCTGCGGCCCTTTGGCATATTCTTTATCGTCGGCAAGGACTTTCGCTTCTTCCACCTGCGCTGGAAGGATATCTCACGCGGTGGGCTCCGCGTGGTCATGTCGCGCAACTCCTCGGACTTCGACTATGCCTTGGCCGGACTATTCGACGAGGTTTACGGCCTAAGCCATGCCCAGCAGCTTAAGAATAAAGATATTCCCGAAGGCGGTTCGAAAGCCGTGCTGGTGCTCAGGCCAACCGGCCACCGCCAGCAGGCCGTGCGCGGCGCAGTCAATGCCTTGCTTGATCTACTGGTACCATTTAATAGCAGCGACGAGCCAAATATCGGTGAGCCGATTAGCTACTACGACAAAGAGGAGATCATCTACCTCGGGCCTGACGAAAACATCACCAACGACCTGATCGAATGGATCCCGCTGCAGGCAGCACGCCGCGGCTATCGCTATGCCGCAGCCTTTATGTCGTCAAAGCCAGGTGCCGGGATCAACCACAAGGAATACGGCGTGACGTCGGAAGGGCTCAACGTCTTTCTCGACAATATGCTGCGCCACCTCGGCATCAATCCATTGACCGAGCGCTTTACCATTAAGATGACCGGCGGCCCAGATGGCGACGTTGCCGGTAACGAACTTAAGATCCTGCACCGCGAATACGGCGAGCTTGCCCGCTTGGTGGCCATCGCCGACGGCTATGGTGCGGCGCGGGACCCGAACGGTCTCAACTGGAGCGAGCTGCTGCGCCTGTGCGAGGAGGGTAAGCCAGCCTCCGAATTTAATCCGGCCCTGCTCAGTAGCAGCAAGGACGCTTTTGTCGTCAAAGCGGACAGCGCCGAGAATATCCGCATCCGCAATAATCTGCACTTCACGGTCTACGCGGACGTCTTTATCCCCGCCGGAGGCCGCCCCTACACGGTCAACGAAAAGAACTGGAATCAGTTCATGGGGCCCGACCACGTGCCAACGACTAGAGCGGTGGTCGAGGGTGCCAACATCTTCTTCACCACCGAGGCGCGGACCGAACTGCAAAAGCATGGCGTCTTGTTTATCAAGGACTCCAGCGCCAACAAGACCGGTGTTATCTGCTCGTCCTACGAGATCATTGCCAGCTTGACGCTATCCAGCGAAGAATTCCTCGCCATCAAAAACCTCTATGTGCAGCAGGTCATCGAGATCCTCCGGCACAAGGCCGACCAAGAGGCGAAGCTGCTGTTTCAGGAATACAGCCTGCAGGGCGGCCGCAAGACCTTGGTCGAGCTATCGATGGCGATCTCGCGGCAGATCAGCGACGTCACCGATGTCATCTTAGAAAACCTGACGGCGCGCGAAGACGAGGTGCTCGCCAGCACGCTCTATCAAGAGATGATCTATCGTCATTGCCCAAAGGTCCTGGTCGAACGCTATCAAGACCGCTTGCTCAACCGGCTACCTCGGCCGCACCAGCTCGCCATCTTGTCGGCCTATATGGCGAGCTATATCGTCTACCGCGAGGGCCTCGGCTGGCTCGATGGGATCCCGTCGGATGGCCGCTTTGAAGCCGCCAGAACCTACATGGATCAGGATAACTTTACCGGCAAATTGATTCATGCCGTGGAGGTTTCTACCCTGCCGGACAAAGAGAAGATCGCCTCGATCCTGCGCATGAGTGCGACCAGGGACTTGACGATTTTGGAGCTGGAACGGCGCCTCAACGAGAGCCTGCCAGCGCTCAGCGCCAAGCGTCCCATCACGGTGGGCTAGGGGTAGCTGTTGATGGTTGCAAAGGCAACTAGGGAAGGTGGCTTTGCCCGGAGTACTTTTGACAGGCCTCGGGTAAGCCTCCTTCGATCTTCAGCGCGGTAAGGGCCTCGCGGTCTTTGGCCGGGAGCGGACAAAGAGCCCGGTATTTTGGGCAAGGGGAGCGGTAGGCCAGCTGGGTCGGGTAGCCGCCGTCTTTGAGGTCGCCGGTCCTGGTGAACTGAAAGACCGTTTCGATCGCGGCGCGCAGGCGCTTTTCGGCTGCAGCCTTGGCTTCGATCTCAGGCGCGTTTTTAGCCATCATCTGCTGATAGTCGGCCATCTGTAGCGTGAGTGTCTTGACCACGACAGCGGTATCGTCGCGCTTTGCCGCGAGCGTGGCATCAAAGTCGTGACCCGCTGCCTGCGTGGCCGCGGCCTTGGCCGCGGTCTGAGCCGTCGTCAAGGCCTCCTTAAGCGACGCCACCTGCTCCTTGAGCGCGGCTTGATAGGACGCAGTTCGCTCTTTCTCGTCGTAGGCCTTCAAGTAAGCACCGGCGACTGCTTGGCGACAGCCCTCGCGGACGTTGACCTGATATTCCGGTGGCATAGCCCAGGCCGGTGGGGCGACTGTGAGCGCGATGAGTGCGAGGACGCTGAGCTTTGGACTTTTTTGTTTCATTGTTCCAATTTTTTTTCGCAGAGTGGAATCCATGAACAAGTCACTGTGAACTTGCTCCTTGGGGCCAAAACACTACAATCGGCAGTGGTTCAATAAGCATCCGACCGCGTCGTTAGAGGGAGCGTTTGCCATGAAGCAAAAAGAAAATTTCGTCACCGACAACCCCGATATTCGCTATCACCTCACCCGGCGTGTCGACCTTAAGGGCATCTTCGAGGGCCTCTCGCCGGAGGAGCGCGAGGTCGCTGGTTGCTCTACCTTTGAAGAATACCGCGATATGCTCCTGGTGGCACTAGAGACCCTTGGCGACGTCTGCGGCTCCGAGCTAGCCGGCAATGCCGCCCAGGTCGAGAAGGAGCCCATCTATCTCAAGGACGGCGAGGTCATCTTGCCACCGTCGATCGTTAGCAACCTCGAAAAGCTGGTGCAAGTCGGCGCCTCCAGTATGTCGGTCGAGCCAAAATACGGCGGCATGGGCCTGCCCTTCCTGCTGGAGGCCGCCGCCAACGAAGTCATCATGCGCGCCTGCCCTTCGACCGGACTCAACATCGTCTGGTACAGCGCCATCGCCGCTATCGTCGAGAAGTTCGGCAGCGATAAGATCAAAGACTTTGTCGTACCGCGCATCGCCTCGGGCGAGTGGTCTGGCAGCATGGCGCTGACCGAGCCGGATGCGGGTAGCGATTTGGCGGCACTTAGGACCTATGGCCAATTGCAAGACGATGGCACGTGGCGCCTCTACGGGAGCAAGCGCTTTATCTCCAACGGCGCTAGCCAGGTGTCGCTGGTTTTGGCGATGAATGCCAAGGGAGTCCAGGGTCTAAACAATCTCAATTTGTTCCTTTGTCTACGCAAGCCACCCTTCACCCTCGACGGCTCTGAAGCCCCCGGCACCAAGTTTAACTACACCGTCACGAAAATCGAAGACAAGCTGGGTCTGCACGGGTCGGCCACCTGTGAGCTCAACTTTGACGGGTCCGTCGCCTACTTGCTCGGCGAAAACGGCAAGGGCTTTCAGCATATGCTCAACCTGATGAACGATGCGCGCATCGCCGTCGGCTTCCAAGCGCTCGGCTACTGTGAGGCGATCCTGCGCCTGGCCACCGAGTTCTGCTCGCAGCGCCAGACCTGGGGCAAGCCGATCTCGCAGCACGAGATGATCGCCGAAAAGCTGTTAGACATGGAGGTTGAGGTCAAAGCCCTGCGCAGCCTTTCCTATCAGGCGGCGATCAATCAATCGGTCCTCTACCAAGGCGAGCGCAATCTAAAGCACGACAAGACGCTGAGCGAAGAGGCTCGCACCAAGCTGGAGCGCAAGGTCGCCAAGGCGCGTAAGCGGGTGCGCAAATGGACCCCGCTGATCAAATGGTACGGCGCCGAGAAGGCGGTCGAGATGGCCCGCATTGGCCTGCAGCTGCATGGTGGTTACGGCTATACCAAAGAATACCGCGCGGAGTGGTGGGTGCGCGAGAGTCTGATCTTGCCGCTGTACGAAGGGACCTCGCAGATTCAAGCTCTGATGTGCGTCAAGGATACCTTGAAGGAAGTGATCCGGCAGCCCGGTCGGTTTATCGAGACCGCGCTCGGACTGCGCGTGCAGACTCTGCGCGCTGGTGAGCCGCTGCGCAAGAAGCTCTACCGCGCCAAGCAGCTGGAGAGCGGAGCCGTCATATCGATCCTCCTTAGCTTGCTAAAGACCAACGTCCGCGCCTCGATCTCCGAGGTCAAGCCTTCGGACTTGCGGCAGATGGTCAAGCTGCTGAGTCGCGACTTGATCAAAATGGAGAATGTCGGCCCAGCATTGCTGCATGCCGAGCGGCTTTGTGAGATCAAGGCGATCGTCAGCCTGTCGCAGTGCCTAGTGTGGGACGCCGAGGATGATGAATCCCGCGCCCCTTACGCCGAGCGCTTCCTCAACAAGACCTGGCCGCGACTAAACATGCTCAAGGCCGAAATCGAGATGCACGATCCGGTGCTCACGCGCCGCCTCGCCGGATTTGAAACCGTACCCGGAGAGACTGCGGCGGTGAACGCTTAGGACTGAAGCCTGGGTTAGGCCTTTTTCAGCCGAGGACCTGAAACAAACGCCGCTGCCAAAGCGGCGGTGATCAGGTCAATCTCTTGGCTGGTGATGGCAAAGTGCGGGGTGAAGCGCAGCGAATTGGTTCCGCCGTGGATCACGCCGATGCCGTGGTGACGCAGGTACTCCTCGAGTTGCCCTTTGCCGATGACATGGAAGGCGTCGGGATAGAGGTCGATCGAGACGATGAGTCCTGTACCCTGGACCTTGCGCACCACCTGCGGGTGCTGCTGGGCGAGGACCTGGAACTTCTGCAAAAACTCGCGGCCTTTGTCCTGGATGTTCTGGCGTAAGGCCGGCGTCACCAGATCGAGCACGGCCACGGCGACGTCGAGTGCCCGTGGATTGGCGGTCTTGGTGTTGCCGTAAACGCCGCGCACGTAGATCTTCGCGGCGGACTTCGTCAGCGCCAGGATCGACAACGGAAACTGACCAGCGTTTACCGCCTTGGAATAGGTCTCCATATCCGGTGGTGGGAGGGCTTCAAAACCTGGGTAATCGGTGATGCTCAAACAGCCTTGGGCACGGATTCCCGCCTGGATCGAGTCGATGACTAAAAGCGTTCCGGCCGCGGCCGTCAATTGCCGGGCCAAGGCGTAGAACTGCGGCGTGATCGCCTTACCGGGATCACCTTCGCCCATGACCGGCTCTAAGTACATGCTCTCGAAATACACCGCTTGCTGATCGGCCCACTCAAATGCGGCTTTCAGTTCGGCGAGGTTGTTTGGCTCGATGGTGTAGTTGACGTTTAAGTTGCGAAAGGAGGCCAGATTGGTGCGGTAGTTCTTCGCCGATGAGTCCGACAGGATCGCCGGCTTTTCCGTACGACCGTGGAAGCCGCCCTTGAGCGTCAGGTACATCAGGCGTTTACCGGTATGCCGCCCACCTGGATCGGTCATCGTCTTGGCGTTGATGTCGGAGATCCGGGTTGCCACCGTCACCGCTTCGGAGCCGCTGTTCATACAGATGAAACGATCGAAGGGACAGCTACCCCCGCGGCGAAAGCCGATCTCCTGTTTGAGGCGTTGGCCGAGGCGCAATTGGCTGAAGCTCGGGGTCATGACGTTGGCCATCACCTGCGGTGCGGCGAGGGCTTTGATCACGGTATCTGGGCCGTGGCCGAAGCCGATCATACCGTAGCCACCCGAATCGTGGATCACCGCGCCGTGAAAGCTCACCAGCCACGGGCCACGGCCGGACACGGGCAGGTAGGGGGTGCGTTGGTCCTCAGCGTAAAAGTTGACGAAGTCAGCTTGGACGAGGTCCATCAGTCGCTCTTCGCTTTCTTTAGCGAGCGCCGGGAATTCTTTGAGGAGTCGCTGTTGGGCCGCGTCGCCTTCGGCAACTGCCTGAACCAGCTGGGGATCTTGCAGGAAGGGCTGCAGTTGTGAGGTGCTGAGTCCGAGGGTCGCGTGGGCGCCGACGCGGGCTTGCATGGATGCTAATTGCTTCAGTATGTCCATGAGACGGTCCTTTAATGGGGCGGCTATGGTCAGACTATAGCACCGAAAAAAGGGGCTAATAACCCCCTGGGGGTGGGCTTATGGAAAATTCATGGGGGCTGACAGCAGCTAGACCTGGGGGCCAATCACATCGCCTCACCAAAGCGCTTCGCCACTGCCGTCCGCCGATAAGCAAAGATCCGCGCCACATCATGCTCGACTAAAAATCCCCCAGTAAGTCCCCCCAGCTTGCCAAGCGGCACCGCAAAATGCACCAGGTCCGTCACTAAGGTGCCGCCACCGAGTGGCTCGAATGTATGTCGATGATGCCACGACTTAAACGGGCCCTGCGCCTGCTCATCGACAAAGCTGCTCGGGGGCACCCATTCGCTGATCAAGCTCTCCCAGTGCAGCGGGAGGCCGTGCAGGCTTAAGCGGTAGCGGATCTTCGACCCTTTGGTGATGTGCGGTGTGGACATCGACTTGACCTGGAAGTTTAGCCAAGGCGGCGTGATCGACTCCAGATTGCGCGCTTCGGCGAAGAATTCCGCGACGACATCTAATGGCGCCGGGATCCACTGTGCGGCTTTGATGTAGTCCTGAGTCCGCCTAGGGCCGCTGCCGAGCAGCGATTCCAATGCCGCCTCCAGAGTGGGATATTTAAACTTAAAATTGATTTGTTCAGCTTTTTGCGGCGCAACCCGCAGGCTCGCCAGCAGCATACTCGCCCCTTCACCGACCGCAGCTCGCATCAGCAACGACGGTGCTTTGAGGACCCACCCCTGACGGCGCCCGGTGAAGGCGCGATGCAGCTCTTCATAACGAACAGCTCCTGGAGCAACGGCATTGATCGGCCCGATGATTGTTTTATCCTCTAGCGCTCGAATCAGCAGCTGCACCAAGTCATCCAGGTGAATCCAACTAAACCACTGCTTCCCACTCCCTGGTGCTGCGCCAACGCCAAGGCGATACAGACGACACAGTTGCGGCAACGCGCCTCCTTCAAGTCCGAGCACGACACCGATGCGCGGCATGACGACGCGCACGCCGAGGTCGCTAAGCGGCTTGGCCGCTGCTTCCCAGTCAACGCAGAGTTTGGCGAGAAAGTTGTCACCGCTTGGCGCATCCTCAGCGACCACGCTATCACCGGTGTCGCCGTAATAGCCGATCGCCGACGCTTGCACGACGACCGCAAGACGTTCAGACCGCGCTTTAAGCGCTTCTACCAAGGCCGCCGCCGGACCAAGCCGCGATGTGCGAAAGCGCGCTTTTCGCGCCGTGGTCCAGCGGCCGTCGGCGATGCTTTCTCCGGCCAGATTGATGACGCCCGTGACGCCTTCTAAAGCGGCGGCGGGTATCTTGTTAGCGTCGCCCTTCCAGGCAAAGATCTGGCATGGAAACGTCAGTTTTTCGCGGCTAATCCCACGGCTGAGTAGGTTGATGTCATAGCCACGCCTTATTAATTCAACTCCCAAGGCCTGGCCGATAAAGCCGCTAGCGCCAATCAATAGAATACGAGGCATAAAAACTCTCCATAAAAGTGGCTTCTGGCAGGGGGTTTAGCGATTTTGAGCCAGTTTCGACTCTATGTCAAATTGACCTATTTCATAGATAAACCACTAAAAGTACTACATCATTATATAATGCTATTGATTTATTATCAGAATAGTTTAAAAGATATTTGCAGGTGACGACTGTGTGTTCAAAAAATTAGCAACAAGAGGGGCCCCAGACCCTCACCCAACCCATCCCGGAGGATAGTCTATGCGTTTCGTGACCCCCATGTTTATCGCTGGCTTCTTGGCTACCGCTTGCGGCACCCAGCACAAGGACAACAGCAGCCCGGCAGCTCCAGTCGCGCCTATGAGCGCTGACCAGGCCGCCAAGGCTGACAAGTTGCCCGCAGCTGCTGTTGTTCGCGTCCAACTCGATGCTAGTGGTAACCCAGTTGGTAGCCCCGACATGCGTACCACGGCTGTTGGTAAAGACAAGCTGACTGGCGACGCTCTGGCCGCAGCTTTTGACAGCGGCACGGCGCCACAAAGCATCGTTAGCGCAGGCAGCGAGCTCGACAAGAGCAGCTCGACCCAGTCTTGGGGTTGGGGATATAGCCGCAACAACTACGGCTACGGTGGCTACAACAACTACGGCGGCTACAACAACTACAGCTACGGTTACAGCAACTACAACAGCAACTACGGCTACGGCTACGGCTACACCGTGTACTACGGTGGCTACAACTACGGTTACGGCTACAACAGCTACTACAGCAACGGTGGCTACGGCTACTACTCCTACTGCCGCTAATCTCGTGCTTTAAGAGTCAGCTGGAATGACCGGAGGAGCGTCGCGCTTCTCCGGTTATTCTTTTCACAAGAGTCCGTGTCATCGATTGGAACCAGCTGCAGTGAAATCGCTACAGGCACTGAACATCGTCGGCTAGCTTGAACTTTCACCCTGGCCGCTATGGTGACGTCCTGCGCCCGCCGCGGTGTGGAGGCCAAGGCCTTCTTGCCAGCGATCTAGCAAGCCGCGGTAATACACTGTCAAGTCGCTTGCAAAGCTGGCGCCAAGCTCGTCGGGATCGTAAGGCGGAGCCTTTTCGATATCGTCGCGCCGCAGATGCACGTCGATGTCATGAGCCGCCCAGTCGATCCCTGTGATCCAGCTGCGGTCGATGACCACCGGGCGACGGGCATACCAGTACCCTGTATCCACCACCAGATATTTGATCTGCCAGTCGCTGGCGTCGATGAGCAGGTCCCTGACGTGCCCGACTTCGCCGTCCTCGGCCCGCAGGGCATAGCCGGCGATCTCCGCGGCACTTTGCAGGTGCGGGTCACGAGCCAGAGCCACCCCAGGCCTGGGGTGATAGGGCAGGCCCTGGCCGGCGTAAAAGATCCCCGGCATCATCATACCGAAGGGACCAAAAGACGGGTCAATCGGCATCGCCCAGTAGGGCTCCCAGGCGTAGTGCTCCGCCAGGCTTTCTTCATAGCGGCGAGCGACGGGAGCATCGACCTCTAGCGGGGGGCTCGCTTCGATGTCCTTTCTGCTCAAGTTTGACACGAGCACACCGCTTTCGGGATGAATGCCCTTAATCGCCTGCGGCGCAATCAATACGGGACGCTCATCGAGCCAGCCTCCGGTCTTCACCACAAAGTAGCGGACCACCATGGCGAGGTCGTCAAACAGGACGTCCTGGACGACACCAAAATTTTGATCGGTCGCAGCAACTTTTAAGCCTTTGAGGTCTTTTAAGATATGCAGCATGAAGAGCCTCCCGTTGGAGTGAAAGCGCACACCTGCATACAAGAATGCAAGCTGCATGCCAGTTTTGGCGCAGCCTGTTCGTACCCATGATGCCTCGGGTGCCGACGATTTGGGATGATTAGGCCCCGATGAGATTCTGTCCGCACACGCGCAGCACCTCGCCGCTGACGCTAGCCGCACCTGGCAGGGCGAGAAACACCGCAGCTTGCGCCACATCCTCTGGTTGTCCCGACTGCTTGAGAGAATTAAAGCGCCGCGCCACTTCGCGCATCGCGATCGGCATGGTTTGCGTCATGCGGGTTTCGATAAAGCCAGGGGCTAGGGCGTTAATCGTGATCTCGCGCTCAGCGTGAGCAGCTGCTGCGGCTTTGACGTAGCTGGCCAAGCCGGCTTTGGCGGCGGCGTAGTTGGTCTGACCAGCGTTGCCCGCGAGGCCGGCAATCGATGACATAAAGACGATGCGGCCACCGTTCTTAATCGCTGAACCCTTGGCCAGCAGTGCTTCGGTTACGCCCAACGGCACTCCGAGATTGACCGCCAAGGTGTCGTCCCAAAAATCGCGCGGCATGTTGCCAAGCATCTTGTCGCGGGTGATCCCGGCATTGTTGATCAAGATGTCGAGGGGGCCGACGGTGGATTCGATTTGTTCCAGCAGGATGCGTGTGCCATGTGGATCGAGCAGATCGGCAAGCAGGCTGGTGCCGCGCACCTCCTCCATCACGGCTGCTAGCGCGTCTTTTTCTTGGGGACGGTCATGCCCGTAGACCTCGACGCCTTCAGCGGCCAATTGGCGGCAGATCGCAGCGCCGATGCCATGCGCTGCACCGGTGACTAGCGCGGTGCGTTTGGCCAGCGAGCGGCCCAGAGCCGTGATCCCGTCGAGCGGTGCCACGCCCAGGCGCAGGACCTGTCCCGTGATAAAGGCGCTTCGCGCCGACAGAAAAAATACCACTGGAGCCGTCAACGCTGCTGCATGATCGGCCTGCTCACGCAGCAGCAGAATCTGGCATGTGGCCCCTTTGCGGCCGATCTCCTTAGCCAGACTTTTGCCAAATCCGATCAGCGCGCCGCTGCACGCGGCGGCTTCGGGTGACGCCGCACTGCCCTGATCGACGCCGATCAGCAGCACGCGGCCACCGGTCGCAAGCATGCGCAGCCTGGGTTTGATCAAATCATAGAGGGCGCCGAGGTCGGCACTCTGGGTCAGATCGCTGCCATCAAAGACGATCGCATGGAGTGGAGTGGTCGGCAGGCCTTCGGTCAGCTCTGCCCCGGCGGCTTTGACGAGGTGTTTTAGCAGCGGTGTCAGCGGTGCTTGCCGGCCACCGCCGATGGCGCAGTGGACGCCGCGTAAATCCTGATCACCCCAGGGTGCATCGCTACGCCGCAGCAGCTCCGGGATGGGGAGCGGCAGATGGAGCTGACGCAGGAGCTTGCGGGCTAAGGGGCGGCGGCCAAGTTCCAACAGATAATCGCTCAACGCGTACTCCTTGCCGCGTCTCGCGGCCGTGGGGGTGGCACCTGCGGCGCAATCCTACCGCAGTCGTGTCCAGCCTGCCCGAGGTTCTAGCCGCGTGCCAGCGTCATATAGGCACTGGTGATGATGTCTGCTGGCGTCGCCCCGCGCGACAAATCGTTCATCGGCTTTTTGAGTCCTTGCAGTACCGGGCCGTAGGCTTCATAGCCACCGAGCCTTTGGCTGATTTTATAGGCGATGTTGCCGGCATTGAGGTCGGGGAAGATAAGGCAATTGGCCTGGCCTGGCACCTTGCTGCCAGGGGCTTTGCGCTGGCCGATCGCGACGTCAAAGGCGGCGTCAAACTGTAGCTCGCCATCGCTGATCACCGTCGGAAAGCGCTGCTGGAAGAGGCGCGCGGCCTCGGCCATGGCGGCTTGGGCCGGATGATGCGCCGAGCCCTTAGTGGAAAACGACAAGAAGGCCACCACCGGTGGCCGTTCGGGCTGCAGGAAGCCCCAGGTGCGTACGGCTTCGGCCGCGATATCGACGAGCTGCTCCACCGTCGGTTGAATGACGACGCTGCAGTCGGCGTAGAGATAGCTGTCTTGGCCCTGCGGTGCGCCGGGTTTGTGCATCAAAAAGGCGCCGCTGACGGTGCGCACTCCTGGTGTGATGCCGACGATTTTGATGCCCGGGCGGATCACCTCGGCAGTGGTTGCGATGTTGCCGGCGAGGACGGCGTCCAAGCGACCGTCGGCTAGTTGCTGCGCCGCAAGGCCGACGCGCTCGGCGGAGCTTAGGTCGTCTTGGCACACCCAGCGCAGCTTCGCGGCGACTGGTGCCAGGTCGATGTTGGCGCTGCTTGCGAGCTTGCGCGTGGCGGTTTCGGGACTGAAAAAGGAGATTTCTCGGACGCTTCCTTCGAGCAACATGGTCCTGGCGACCGCCAGG
This sequence comes from uncultured Pseudomonadota bacterium, assembly GCA_903928445.1. GTDB lineage: Bacteria > Bdellovibrionota_B > Oligoflexia > Oligoflexales > CAIYRB01 > CAIYRB01. Next base: position 44,041 of record CAIYRB010000010.1, read on the forward strand.
ATGCGGACGTCGGCGCTGTCAGGTAGGCCGAGACGACCTGGGGCGGTCTGGCAACGTTGCTTCAAGCGATTTTTTATGTCCATCGTAGGGCGCGCCTTAGACAGCAAGTTTTAATATATTTTACGAATATTCCAAGCTAGTTATCCTGGCAAGCCTAACTTTTTTTGGTGACGGGCCGATGTATCTTAGGATGTTGCGGAACGATGCATTGGATGCCCATGATTGCGCTTTTGACCACCAACGCCGACCTCGCCAAGGAGCTGACCGAGCTGCTTCGCGGTCAGGCTTTGCAGGCGCGCGAGATCAAGCCAGTCGGTAAGGCCTCGCTTGAAGCACTTTATGCACCAGATGTCGTCGCGGTTGTGGTCGACGGTACCGTTCCTGTACTACCGGATCACGCTTGGCTCGATCTATTGACCAGCCTTGGGCGGCGCGTGCCTGTTGTGGTCATGGGGACAACGGAGCAAGCGCGCGGTTTAGGTCATCAGGCCGCTGCATTGGGCAGTGTCACTTGGCTGACAAATCCGAGCCCAGTGGATATTCTAGCAGTGCTGCAAGCCTGCGGTGCAATCGGTCTCGACAATCGCAAGGTCAACCGCGAGTCCATTCCGACCTATAACCCGCAAGTTCCCTTGCACATGCTGCAAAACAATCATGCTCTCAGCCTGATGGTGGTGGATGTCAGCAGCTTTCGCAAAATCGCCATCGAGTACGGCACCGAGGCCTACCTGCGCATGCAGGTGTGCTTTAGCCAACTGTTGTTTGACCTGTGGGGCCAGCCCGGGTGCTTTCGTGCTGCGGATATCCTCTGTCGTCGGTCTTTGCATAGCAACTTATACTACATCTTTCTCGAACAATCGCGCTCCGCCAGCGCGGTGCCCGCGCCCGGTGCTTTGGAGCTTTTGGCCGACCGCCTAGTCTCGCGCTTGCAAAACGCCTTTTGGGGCGAAATCTTTGTGCCGCCCGCGAAGCGCCTCGTCCCGGACTGTATCCAAGTGGTGCCCGACATTGCGATGGGCTTTGGCACGGTCCTATACAACCCATGCGTCGATGCTTTGGAATCGATCGAGCGTCTTCTTGAGACGGCCACGGAAGTCTCAAAGATTCAGCTCAAGCGTTCACGCGACCGGCAACGCGAGCTCATGCAGACGCTGATTCAAACCCCTGGACTCTTAGAGCCGCACTACCAGGCGGTGTTTACCCTGCCGGACTTGACCAAAAAGCAAGTGGATGAGGCACATCGTCACCAATCGATTAAGCCTTTGCGCGGCAATCTCTATGGCTTTGAATCGTTGATTCGTGTCCGCACACATGCGGTAGAAGCTTTGTTTCAAGCCTCCGGACCCGCCTACCTTGATCCAAAATACCTTCGTCCAGACACCCTATTTGCGCTGGCCCATGCCGCCAAGATCGGCCTTGAACTAGATCAGGCTTGTCTGCAGCAGGCCGTGCTCAACTCCAGTCAACTGCCCGGCACGCTGCTGCTAAATATCCTGCCGCGCAACCTTTATAACATCAGCAAGCTGCAGCATTTGATTATGGACCGCAAGGATCTGATGTTTGAGGTGTCAGAAACCGAGGCGATCAACAACTTTGATCTGATGCTCAAGGTGCGCCAGAGCCTTGAGCAAATGCAGATGCGCATCGCCACCGATGACTTCGGGCGCGGCTATTCTGGACTCGAGCAGATTATCAAAATCAAGCCTGACTTGATCAAGCTCGATCGTTCGCTGATTCAAGACATTCACTGCGATCTCCCTAAACAAGAATTCGTTAGTGGCTTAGTGCGGGCGGCGAAGATCTCCAAGGCGACGATCTTGGCGGAGGGTGTTGAACTCTGGGACGAGGCCGTCGTCTTGCAGGCCATGGGTATCGACTTGATCCAAGGCTACTTGCTGCATCGGCCGCAGGCCTCTATGGTCATCGAGATGGACCTTGAAGAACATCCTGAGGCACTGCTCGACTCCGTTGCCTAGTCGTCCTCGTCGCTGGCAAAGTCGGCTAGGGCATCGATATGGTCCATCAGCGTTTGCTCGGAGGCGATGCGGCCAAAGCCCGAGGCCTCGCAAAACTCGCTGATAGCATCCAGGGTATTGGTTAAGCGCTCCTCGCTGCTACCGAGCGCGGCGATGGCGAGGACGGTATCCGAGCTTTCGTCGCCGCCCGCGGCCGCGGCGCAGACCTTAAAACGAGCTCGGATCTTCTCGCTGAGCGAGCGCAAAGCCTTACGGTCGAAGCCTGGATCGGTGGCGGCCTCGAAGGAAATTTTGACCACGGCGAAGTACATCAGTCCACTCTAGCGGAAGACTGTCGCACTGAGCAAGGGAAGCCGTAAGCCTAGCCCATAAAGCGCTAAGGTACAGGTCATGGTGGCGCGGTAGCGCCGCGGGGACGCTAAGTTTAGTCCGACGGCGCCAGCGGCGATGTCGGCGCAGATCTCATGGGCGACGCCACGCTCGCGCCACCAGTGCAGGTCGATGCGGCAAGGAGTCCAGCGCTCAGGAGGCTCGTTGTTGTGATCCTGCAAGCTGCAATGCGCCGTACATGCGGTCAGGGGCTCGTCAAGCAGAGCTAATCGCAGTTGCAGGAATTGGTGATAGCTGCGTTGGAAGCTATGGGTCGCCTGATTCAATAAGGTCGCTTGCAACCACAGCAGCGCCACCATCAACCACCTCATCATGGTCATCTGCAGCCTCCGATCAAGGGCTGGAGGGGTAGGGGAGTGGCATCTCCGGTACTTCGCTGATACCCAGCTTAGTGGCCATGGTCGTGAGCTGTTGGCGCACCACCTTGCCAATGAACCCGAGAGCAGCGAGGGCGACGACGGCGGCAAAGGTGCTGACGAGGATATACTCCAAGGCAGCTGCACCGCGTTGATGGTGGCCATTCGTCTGGGCGGTTTTGGTCGGTTGCTTTGGCATGGGGCGTCCTTTTTGGTCTGTAGGGATGAGGGGGAATCACCATGCATGGGAACATCTCAGGTCGATTGGGCTGGTACCAGCGACATGCGGCGCGTCCGGCGCGTCGGGAGGTGACTTGAAAGAGCCGCCGAGTTCGCTTTAGATGATTGGAATGATCGAACTTTTATGTCCGGGTGGCGGCACCCTCAAGTTCCAGTGAGAAGCGACCGATAAGGACGATATGGGTGTCTTTCGCTACAACCCCGTCACTGCAGGTCACTTATGCGCATCAACAGCAACTATTTGGCCATCTTCGTCGGTGTGACAATCGGTCTAGCCGCGGGATGCTCGACGAAGAAAACTAGCGCTGGCGGTGCTGGAGGTGGCAACGACGGTGGGTCTGGCGGTGCACCCGCCGCTCCAAGCGGCCCCGCGACTCCTGTGTGCACGCCGACGGGTTCATCGAGCAACCAGACAGCTAGTACCACGCCGGCTGCAAGCGGCACCCCTGCTGTCAGCTCGGCCACACCGGCTCCGACTGCTGCCGCTACCAGTGCATCGGGTGGCGTCATCGCTCAAACAACTCTGAATTTAGCTGGCCCGGGGAGCACCACGACCACCGGCGACGCCGTGCCGATCGCAGCGACAACTAGCGGCACGGGCGCGGTTGCTGGTACTGCTGGTGGTACCACGGCTGGGGCAGCAACCGCCGCAGCGCCTAGCACCTGTGTCGGTAGCAACACCACTCCGACGCCTGATCCTGCAGCTACCGCTAACAGCACCGGCAGTGCCAACGCCGGCGGCACCGATGCCACGCAAGCTGGGACCATATCGCCGATTGTTACGCCGACTGGTCCCGCGAACTTTGGCTCAACGGTGACTTTAACCTCTTGCATGGCATTGAAAAAGGCCTGGATTCCCGCCAGTGACGGCAGCGCCATGTGCGGCGATCCATTGGTGAGCTGGTGCTGCAACGCGCAAACCGTGGCGCAGGAATTTCCTGGTTCAGCTGCTGCGCTGCAGCAGGCCTTTGACAAGTACACGAGCGCGGGTAGCGTGATGTACCAATGTTCGCTTGGCACTGGCATGGATCAAAGCGGAAAGAGCGTGCCGCAGTATAACTTCTACTTTTTCAAATCTAGCTCGGCCGGCTTTAATATGGGGTCGGTGTTTATCCAAAGTGCGACGCCGGCGCAGCCAAATGCCGCGGCTTGCCCACCGGTGACTCCGGCGCAGATAGGCCTGAAACAGTAGGCTGCTAGGCGTCTTTGGTGCCGGCACCTGGACTGGTCCCTGACCTTGCTTGAACTATGTCAAACAATATTCAATTATGGTTAAAAAGACTTCTTAACATATCGGAAATACTAGGAAAAATGTCGTCAGTACTGCTGCTTGGTGGGCGCGGCGTGGGTAAAACGGCTGTCTCACTGAATGGACTTGGCTGGAACCCACCGACGGCACCCGCACACTATTTTTTATCCAATAAAGCCGCGCATCGCCGCCCCTTTCGCGCTAGAATCCTTGTTGACTACCCGACTTAGTTCTCGCGCCAACCCAGAGGAGCCGCTGCTCATGACGACTGCGTTGTTGTCCTTCCAAAACGCGACGGATCTTGCCGCTCGCTTGCGGGCGCATGTCGCCGAAGCCGTCTTTGGCCAAGAGGAACTCATCACCGAGGCGCTTTGCTGCCTCTTGGCTGGTGGCCATATCCTCATGACCGGCGCTCCTGGTTTGGCTAAGACGACCTTGGTACGCGTCTTTGCGCGGCACCTCGGCCTGGAGTTTGGCAGGGTGCAGTTCACCCCTGATCTACTACCTGCCGATATCGTCGGCACCGACCTGCTGCACGTTGATCAGGTGACGGGTCGGCGGCATTTTGAATTCGCCAAGGGGCCAGTATTCACCAATCTGCTGCTGGCCGATGAAATCAACCGCGCGTCACCGCGTACCCAGTCGGCGCTGCTGGAAGCGATGCAGGAGCGTGCCGTCACGGCTGGTGGTAAGCAGCATGTCTTGCCGCAGCCGTTTATGGTGTTCGCCACGCAGAATCCTTTTGAGTCCGAAGGGACCTTTCCTTTGCCTGAGGCTCAGCTCGACCGCTTTCTTTTGCATGCCTTGGTCGGTTACCCGGACGAGGCGGCGGAAAGCCGCATCCTAAAGGAGCATGCGGCAGGACAATTGGTCGGCGAGCAATTCGGCGCCTCCACCATCAAGCATGAACAGATCGGTGCTGAGCAGATCACCGCTCTCATCGAGCGGACAAAGGCGGTGCGGGTCGATGATGCGATCTTAGGTGGCATCCGTGATCTGGTGCGCTCGACCAGGCCGGATGACGAGCTTTGTCCGGCTAATGTCCGGCCCCATCTTTGGTACGGGGCCGGGCCGCGCGCTGGGCTCAGTTTGATTTCGGTCGGTCGTGCCTTAGCTTTGATCGAGCAGCAGGAGGCGGTGCGCTGGACGCATATTCGTCGCTTGGCCAAGCCGGTGCTGCGTCATCGCCTGCGTCTCACGTCCCAGGGCGGGCGCGAGGGGCTAGACAACGATGCTTTGATCGATGGCTTGATCAGTCGCTGCGAAGAGCGGCATAAACACCTGGCTAAAGGTTTGGCGGGTTAGCCGATGGCCGAAGCCTCGCCAAAAGATCCTGCGACCCTTGCGGCGCTGCATCCAGCGCGGACGCGCGAGGTGCAGTACCGCGACTACAAGAACAGCCTGCAGCTGTTTGGTAGCCAGTTCATGTCGCTCAAGCGCCCGACCAGATTGCCTGAAGCCGGGCGTGAGTATGCTCCCGGCGATCCGGTCAACCTCATCGACTGGAAGGCCTACGGCCGCCTCGGCCAGCTCATCGTCCGCGAGGTCCGCGATCAATCAACCAGCCGCGTCATGATTGGCGTCGACGTTTCGGCGACGATGCAGTGGCCGAGCAGCGATGTGCCGCAGGGAGTCGCCGCGACCAAGGCCGAAGTGGCGCTGCGTTTGGCGCTGCACCTGGCGCATCTGCACCTGCGCATGGGCGACCTCGTCGAGGTGTGGTTGCTGACCGACGCCCGGGCGGCCTATCCCGAGTTGGTGTTTAAGCCGCGGCGTGGCGCCGAGATCATCGCCTTGTATGAACATTGGGTAGGGCAGGACTGCGCGGTCCAGGCCGTTCGTGACGAGTTTCACGCGGCGCCGTGGCCGCAGGCCAAGCGCGACCGGGTGTTTTGGCTGGGTGATGCGCTTGGCGGGGCCAAGGTCGCCGACGTGTTGCTCGTGGGTAAAAAGTCCATGTTTATACATGTGCTGAGCAGCTTGGAGCTGCAAATCGATTGGCTGCAGTCCAGCACCTCGTATTTTGACCAGGAAGGTGGGCGGGAGCTGCGCGAATATCAAGGGCCCGTGCTCAAGCGCCCTGGCAACTACCTAGCGCAGCTGAGCGCTTGGTGTGATGACTGGCGCCAGCGGCTACAAAAGCAAGGGTGCGACTATATGCGTCTGACTGAGACGACCCAGGTCGCCTCGTATCTGTCCTCACTGGAAGACTTCATCCAAAGCTCTGGGGCGGGCCCAGAGACCGGAGCATCGCGGCGATGAACTTTGGCAACCTGATGCTCACCCCGACATGGACGGTCTTGGCTGCTTCTGCACTCGCATTGATCGGGCTGGTGTTATGGTGGTTGCTGCGCAAGCGGCAACAGCGGGTCTGGTTGCCGACGGTGCGGATCTTGCGCCTAGAGGCTCACCTGCTGCCTCAGCTGGTGTTGCGCCCCCCGCCGCTGCTGGCGTTTCTTTGCTTTCTCGCCTGCGCTTTGGCTCTGATAGGGTTGACGCTGCGGCCGCGCACGCAGATCTACACGCCGTTTGAGCCGAATCAGACGCACCTGCATCTGTTTTGCGACCTCAGTCCATCGGTGTCGGCGCAGCTTGGTCTGGAGGAATATGCGGAACGGATGGCGGTGTTTTATGACACCCTGAAGCAGCAGGGGCGGGTGAGTCTATCCACGTCGCACAGCCATGAAGTGGTGCAGCCACAGTCGGCCGACGAAGTGCGTCAGCTGATCCTCCAGCGTGGCTTTCATCGCAGCGGCCTCAACCTAGGTAATGCCATGAAGGAGTTGCTTAAAGAGACCACCGATATCGATCGGCTGTTCATCGTGTCAGACCGCGATCAACACTCTTGGACCGGATTTAACTGGCGCTATCTCCTGGAGGAGATGGACGTCCAATGGTATGACCTGAGCAATGAGGGGCGCAGCGGGCGGACCAACATCTTTATCAACGACGCGCGCTACCTCTCGACGGCGGAGGCGCAGACCATGGAGTGGGATGTCGAGATCGGCCGCGGCGGCGGCAGCGATGACACCTCCGGCACGATCGAGGCTGTGTACATGGGACGTAGCCTTGGCTCCTTCGCTTGGCGCTTACCCGAGGGGAAACAGCGGCTGAATGTCCACTTGAGCTGGCCAGTCCAGGCCGTGGCCGGTGTTTCGGCTCAAGACGCGCAGGGCATTCCTTTGATCTTTCGGCTGCACCCGGGCAGCGGCGACGCCATGGCCCTCGACGACGAGTTTCGCACGCCGCTCAAGGGACTCAAGCAGGACGTCATCCTCATCGGCGAATCCAGTGGCGAGCGCCTGCTTGAGGATCCTGCCGGGCAGCTCGAGGTCGCACTGGAAATCCAAGGCTTTCGCGTCAAGCGCTATGATTTTATCAGCGGTGCTGGGCCAAAGACTTTAGAGGCGCCGCTCATCGTCTTACTCGGAGGAGGTGGGTCGGGGGTGGACCGCTTTTGTCCGCGGTCTTTGGCCACCATGCGCCTAGCGCGCCAAAATGCCGGTCGGTCGTTGGCTGGCGAGCGCTTGCCGAAGATCTGGCTGGCGCCGCAAGGTGAGGCCGCAGATTACCGCGAACTTTGCCGCTGCTACGCGCGCCTGCTGCTGACGCCCGACGCCGCAGCCACTGAACCTAGCTACTGCGATAGTATTGAAAGTCGCAGTCAGTGGGTCGGGCTTTTACCATCGCTCGGCGCGAAGCAGGTGGGCGGCAGCCTCGGCGACGTCGCGCACACCCTGGCCTTTCACCAGCGCGACCAACGCTCCGGTTTCGAGGTCTTGGCCTTCACCGTGCCGCTGGCGCCGACTCCAGGGAGTGGCATCAACCATGCGCAGATGCCGATCTTGGTGAAGGAACTGATTGCCTGGCAAGGTCTGACCCATGGGCAGGGCGCGCAAGGCGGTCAGTGGCCGCGTAGTGGGGATATCGTTCAAGCGCTGTGGAACCACCAGCCGCCGCTTGACGCCGAGGCTCTGGCCCAGCTGCGCGTGAGCAATGTGCCGCTTGGCGAGAGTTTACTGGCCGAGGTGGACCTGCAAAGTCTGCCGCCGCGTTGGGCGGCGGAGTTGCGCAGCAGCAGTAAACAGCTGCCGAGTAAAAAGGATCGTGAGGATCCGCTGCCGTGGTTGCGACTTGCTGCCTACCTGTGCATCGGCGCGGGCTTCTTGGAGGGTATTGTGGCGTTATCCGTGCGTCTTCGCAGCTTCCTCAAGGCTGGTGCCCAAGTCGCCTTGGTGCTGACGCTGCTGCACGGGGGCAAGGCGGAGGCGCGCATCGAGTTCAATGTACTTGGCTCTGGTTTGGTCGAAGGCGCCAGCTTTAGCACCTTAGCCCGAGAGGTGTCGCGGCGGACCAGCATCGAGCTTGCCGCTAAACCTGAACTATTTACCAAGCTGTCGCCAGAAGCCTTGGCCGAACCCTGGCTTTGGACCTCTGGAAGCGGCGCGGTGGCGAATCAGTCGGGCGAGCTAAAGACGGAGGTCGCGACGTGGCTTCGACGCGGCGGCTTTTTGATCATCGAGGCGCCGTGGCAAGCATTGCAGCTGAATAAGTTGACCAGGCCGCTAAACGGCAGCTGGCAGCCCTTGCCGCCGGATCACGAGGTGATGCGCAGTTTTTACCTGCTCGATGCCCTGCCCAGCTGCAACGGCGAGATCTGGCGTGGCTACTCCTTTGACGGACGCTTGGCGATCTTGGCCGTGCCTTACGGCTTTCTCGACGCGCTGAAGGATCACGGTGCGGCCCCCGCGTGCAAGGACCCGCCGGACCAGGAGCGAGGGACCCGGGTGTTTATCAATCTGATCATGGTAGCGTTGGCGACCGACTATAAGCGCGATCAAATCCATTTGCCTGAGATATTGAAGCGGCTGAGGTGAGTGTGCAGGTGAGTTGGTTCCAGGTTCATGAGGTGTTGCCCTGGCTGCTCGTCGCGGCGCTTGGGTCCTTGCTGCTGTTGTGGCTGGCTTGGCTTGGTACGCTTGGGTTGATCCGAGCGACGCTCGCCACTTGCTGCCGGGCGGCGTGGCTGGCGCCATTATTCCTCTGCTTTTTTCCCGTCACCGAGACGCAGCAGCTACCGCGTGCTTTGGCACTTAAGCCGGTCCATATCCTGCTCGACGATTCAACCAGCATGCAAGGAGTCGGCGCCGGTAGCGGCCCGCTGCAGCGCAGTGAAGGGCTGATCAAAGAGATCGACGAGCGCTGCGCGCGTCTTGGCTGTTTGCCTAAGGTCCTTCGTTTGAGCGAGCAGGATCACGATACCAAAGAGGGTTACACGCCGCTGAGTCATGTCCTTGAGTCTTGGCTCTACCGAACGAGCGGGGAGCCTTGGCTGCTGCTGAGCGACGGTGGCGACTACATGCCGACGCAGCGCTGGCCCAGTACCTTGCGCGGTAGTGGCGGTCCCAGTAGCGGTGGACTGGCCAGTGCAGGGGGCCATGGTTTGGCCAAAGGCGAGGCACCGCGCGGTTTGATCATCGGCTTTGGCGGCGATCAGCGGCCGAATATCTCGGTCAAAGAAGCCGATATTGCGCCCTTTGCCTTCGACCACAAGCCGCTGTCCTTGAACGTCACCTTGAAACGTTCCGCGGCGCATCAGGACTACGAGCGAGTGCAAGTCCAGGTGCTCGACGGCACGGTGTCTTTGATGACGGTGAATGCGGAATTCGCCGCTGGTGCACAGCAGGCCCAAGTCAGCACGATGGTCCCCCCGCTGCCGCGCGGCCAGCACCTGTTGACGGTGCGTGCTCTGCCGATTCCGGGTGAGACCGCCTTGTGGGATAACACCGTGCATGTCCAAACCGAGGTCCTGCCAAACACCGTCGGGGTGCTGCATCTGCTTGGGGCGCCGAGTTGGGACGGGCGCTTTCTGCGGCGCTACTTGAAGTCCGAGCCGAAGTACGATCTGATCAGCTTTTTTATTTTGCGCGACCCTTGGGATAGTCAACAGGTCAATGAGCGTGAGTTGAGCCTCATACCCTTTCCCGTCGAGCGCTTGTTTCGCGATGAGTTGCCAAACTTTCGCGTCGTGGTGTTGCAGAACTTCACCTTGTTTCAATTTCTGTTGCCAGAATATCAAAATAACCTGGTGAAATTTGTTCAAGACGGCGGCGGCCTGCTGTTTATCGGTGGCCCTCGCGCCTTGACCCCGGCGGATCTGAGTAGTTCGCCGCTGAAGGCGATTCTACCATTTGAGCTGGCTGGCAAAGATGCTGCGCCGGCGCCAAGTGACCAGATGCCGTTTGACGGGGATCTGAATCCCTTGATGAACGGTGGAATGCCCTCTCAAGGTGATAACGGCGTTGGTCCAGCTTACGATCCGACGCGCGCCTTTCTAGTCGAGTTGGCCAAGCCAGATCCAGCCAAGCGAGCCTTAGCCAACGTCTACGAAGACTGGGAGGCGCTGGCTGGTCCGTTGACCGCATGGAAAACGGCAAAGGGTTTACATCATATGGAACGCGTCAAGATGAAGGAGGGGAGTACGACGGTGCTGCTCAACGCGCGCAGCGAGGGTGCCGCGATTCCTCTGGCGGTGGCTTCTTATCCCGGCAAGGGCCGGGCCTTGTGGATCTTTAGCGATGCCTTTAATCGACTGGCTTTGACCGCTAGCGAAGATACCTCGCGCCAGGTTTATAATAAGTTCATGCAAGGAGCGATGACCTGGTTGATGCGCCAAGACCTGCGCCGTCCCCTGGTTGCCACCGGCTTTAACTTGTTTGGTGGTCGCAAGCAGACGGCGCGTTGGCGGGTGACCTTGCAAGGCCCGGCGGCAAGGTATTACCAGCCCGCGGCGGAGTGGCCGCTGACGGTGTGCGGGCAACAGATCGCGGCTGGCGACGTCGTCGCGACGCAACATAGCGATGACGAGTGGGAACTGCGCGGCACTTTGCCCACGGCATTTGCCGGCGGCGAGCGTTGCACCCTGGAGATCAACGGCAATCATCCGGCCTTTGGCTCGGTCAAGGCCAGCGTGACCGCGGTCTTCCCCGCTGTTTACAAAGATAGCGACATCGGTGCGGCGCCACAAAAGCTTGAGGATCTAGCGCAGCTCACCCAGGCGGCCTTGACGATGTGGCCCGATGCGGCGGAGCTTGGCACTGCAGGTATGGAGAGCCTCGATCGGTGGCTGGCAGGGGCGACGGGTCAAGATGGGATGCCCTTGCCGAGTCGCTTCAAGACGCTGCGCAATTTCTTTTGGATCCTGGACACGCCGTGGTTCTGGCTGCTGCTGCTGGGGTTACCGTTGGAGGTTGTGGTCAGGCGCTGGGACCAAATTCAAGGCTGAGGCGCCTCCCACTGGTGCCAGAGCTCTAGAACCGCATTGGCTCAATGCACGTCGACCGAGACCTTTTGGATCCCGCTACCGCGGCGGATATCGACGTCGATATGATCGGCCCCCTTGAGTCCCTTAAGGGTGTTGATCGCGCCAGCAATGCTGTTCATCTCCAGGCCGTTGATCGCCGAGACGATATCGCCGTCTTTGAGACCGGACTTCTGGAAGATGCTGCCGTCGTCGATCTGCGACAGTTTGAAGCCGGCGATGGCACCGTTTTCAAAGTAGGGTTCGGCAGTGGCCTGCATCATCACTTTGGCCAGGTCCTCTTTGACCAGCTTGTCGCGGTAGCTGCCAGTCATGACGACCTTGCCGTTGGCGCGCTCGAAGCCGTCTTCATGATAGGTTTCGCCGAGGGCAGCGACACTGCTGGTGCTGGTACTCTTAGTCGGCGAGCTGCCACTACCGTCGAATTTGGCCTGATAGATATGCAGGCGCTTGGCGTCGCGGGTGATGACGTCGATATAGCCGGCATAAACTCCGATCACTTTAAAGCGGTCGACGATGATCATGTCGCGTTTGACCGCTCTGACTGTGCCCGAGGCTTCCTTGATCAAGGCGACGCCGTCGTCGTTGTTGGCCTGGACGATTTGACCCATGATGGTAAAGCCCTGCTCGCTGTCCTCAGCTCGCGTCGCCTCACCGGCGCGGACTAACGCCGGCAGTAGCGCTAGCAGGACGAGGCTTAGGATGTGTGCGTGCAGTCTCATCGAACGACGGGCCTCGGTCAGCCGGGGGTACGTGGGATCCTCTAAGAGGCTATCGGCAGACCGTGGCGGAGGTTTAGTCCGCAAGCCGAGGCGACTGCTGGCGGCAGTTTGCCAAGACCAGGAAACTCTGCGATCTTTGACAGGAAATGCAGCGTTTTGGAGCAGCGGTCAATGGCGGTCAAACAGAAGCGGGTTCGCAAGGTATTAAATAGTAAAATCAGGCAGTTATACGATATCGTGGCGGATATCGACGGACTTCTGACAGATATGGAAACGGATTTTTACCGGGTCTGTATCTTTGGCTCGGCGCGGATCGCCGCTGATTCGCCGATCTACCATCAGGCGGAACAGCTGGCTGAGGGCCTAGCGCGCATCGGCGTCGACATCGTCACCGGAGGCGGGCCTGGTCTGATGGAGGCGGCAAATAAAGGCGCCAAAGCTGGCAGTCAAGGCTCGTGGTCGATTGGCTTGCCGATCGATCTACCGTTTGAATCCGATGCCAACTCGCACTTGGACGTGAAGAGCCAGCACCGGCGCTTCTCCAGCCGGCTCGATGAATTCATGCGCATTACCCACGCCGTCGTGGTTGTGCCTGGAGGCATCGGTACGATCTTGGAGCTGTTCTACACCTGGCAACTGATGCAGGTGAACCATATCAAGCCAAGGCCAGTGATCTTGCTGTCGGCCGATGACACCTGGACCACCTTTCTCAGCTGGCTGCGAGATCATCCTCTGAAGGACGCCTTGATGGCCGAACGGGACTTCAGCATGCTCCAGGTGGTGCACTCGGTCGACCAGGTGGTGCGGCTTTTAGAGCCTGACATCCAACGCTTTCGTGCCGCCAACAAGCTCGTCGGCAAGGGTCCGGCTGATAACACCTAAAGTCCAAGGCCGAAGCTGCCGAGGCGTCCCTATCACCCAGCTATTTGTTCGCGGGCGCGCTGAGCTTCCCCCTGAAGCTTAGGCCCTGGGTCTTATCTAGCTGACTAGAAAGGGGTATTTATGTCCAGGCGGTCCACCTTCGAAGTCGACACCTATGTCCGGGCCAAGCGCATCGACCTTAAGCGTGCGGTTCGGATCGAGGCTAAAACCCTAGGCACGCGGATCGAGTATCATATGGCGATGGCCAACTTCTCCCGCAGTGGCCTGTACATGACTAGCGTCAGACCGCAGCATATTCCGTATCAGATTAATACCCTGATCGAGTTGACCGTCGACCCTGCAGGCGAGGTGCTGGAGCATCCGGTGCGTTGTCTTGGCAAGGTCGTCCGCGCCCCGCAGGGGGAGGGGCCACAGTTTGGCGTCCAGCTCATCATGATGGAGAGCCGCGACGAAGCCGAATGGGCCAAGGCCATCGTCGCCCTAGAGCGCGCCCAGAGCCAGGACCCTGAGTTCTTAATCAGCGCCGCGTGAGGCTTCGAGGGAGCGGGAAGCCGCGTCCCTCGGGCAAAAATCACCTGATCCCCCCTTGACCGCCCCCCCTGGCTGACTTACTGATAGCTCGTACATAAAACTCTTTATGCGAGGCTGATCAGGACTATGGAAGCCGGTCACATTTCCATCCATGCAGAAAATATCCTTCCGATCATCAAACGCTGGCTCTACTCGGAGAAGGAGATCTTTATCCGCGAGCTGGTGTCTAACGCCGCCGACGCGATTTTAAAATTGCAAAAACTGGCGCTACTGGGCGAGGTCAAACGCGAGGTCCCCGAGGCTGAGATCACGTTGGCGATCGATAAAGAGAAAGGCCAGGTCATCATCACCGACACTGGTTTGGGGATGACCGCAGACGAGATCAAAAAGTACATCAACCAGGTGGCTTTTTCCGGCCTGCATGACTTTCTTGATAAATACAAAGACAAAGACGACACCCAGCAGGTCATCGGCCATTTTGGTTTAGGCTTTTACTCCTCCTTCATGGTCGCCAGCAAGGTCGAGATCGATACCTTGTCGTATCAAGAAGGTGCTGTGGCCGCCCACTGGAGCTGCGATGGCTCGACGGCCTTTGAACTGACGGAGTCCAAGCGCACTGCCGTTGGTACGTCCATCATTCTGCACATCGCCGATGACTCCAAGGAGATGCTCGAGGAGCATACCCTGAAGGATCTGATTCATCGCTACTGCGCCTTTATTCGCTATCCAGTCAAGATGGGCAGCGAAGTCCTCAACGACACCCGGCCGCTGTGGACGCGTTCCCCGACGGAGCTGAGCGATCAAGACTACCAAGAGTTTTTTCGCAAGCTGTTCCCAGGTACGCCCGATCCCTTGTTTTGGATCCATCTCAACGTCGACTATCCCTTTAACCTTAAGGGCGTACTCTACTTCCCTAAACTGAAGCATGAACTCGATGCCTCGCAAGGGGAGGTCAAGCTTTACTGCAACCAAGTCTACGTCGCCGACAACACCAAGGAACTGATTCCGGAATTCCTGACGCTGCTCAAGGGCGTCATCGACTGTCCTGATCTACCGCTCAATGTCTCGCGTAGCTACCTGCAGAGCGATCCAACGGTGCGGCGCATCTCGGAGCACATCACCAAAAAGGTCGCCGACAAGCTCACCGGCATGGCCAAGACGGAGCGCGAGACCTATGCCAAGTTTTGGGATGACATCCATCCCTTTATCAAATTCGGCATGCTGCGCGATCACAAGTTCTTTGAGCGGATGCAAGACCACCTGTTGTTCAAGACGGCTGGCGGTGAGCATCTGACCTTGGAGCAATATAAAGAGAAGATGCTCGGCAAGGTGGAGGACGGCACCGTCATCTACGCCAGCGATCCCACCTCGCAGGTAGCCTATCTGCGTCTTTTGCAAGACGAGGGTATGGAGGCGGTCATCGCCGATACCATGATCGACCAACACTTCATCCCGTACTTCGAGATGCAGACCGGTCGCAAATGGAAGTTCAAGCGTATCGACGCTGATATCTCCGCGCAGTTGCTCGATAGCTCGAAGTCGCAGATCGTCGTTGATGCCAACGACTCGGCGACTGCGGCCGAGAAGCTCGACAAGATCTTTCGCGACAACCTCGACAAGACCGGCGTCAAGATCCGCGTCGAGAGCTTTAAGTCCGACAAGGTCCCGGCCATGCTGCTGGTCGACGAAAACGTGCGGCGCATGAAGGACATGGTTCGTGGCAACGGGGCCATGGCGGCGTACACCGCTGGCTTGCCAGATGACTACACGCTGGTCGTCAACCAGACCTCGCCGGCGATTAAAAACCTGCTGAAATTGTCGCAGACCTTCAACCGCTTGGAGGAGGTCAAGCTGGTCGTCAACCAGATCCACGATCTGGCTTGGTTGCAGCAGGGTGATTTCTCGGCGCAGATGATGCAGAGCTTTATCGACCGCAGTGCCGCCATCCTGGGTCGGCTTGGCGGTAGCGACACCTTGTTGGCACAGTAATTTTTGTTTAGATGGGTGGAGGTCTCTGTGCTAGACGGGCGGATCAAGAAGCTGTTTAACGAGACGCAGCCGCAGGTGGATTTCGCTAGCCTGCGCTACCACCGCGACTCTGAAGACAGCGCGACGGTGCGTCAAGATGTCCTGCAGCCGCTGGCGACGCGCCGCGACGAAGGCGTCATGGTAACGGTACATCACCGCGGCGGCACCGGCTATGGGGCCACCTCGGAGCTGACCGAAACCGGTATTCGTGCGGCTTTTGCCCGGGCCACGGCTTGGGCTGAACGCACCGCAGCCGCCACGGTCACCGACTTCTCGCGGCTGCAGATGCCCCACCTCCAGGGGACCTTTCGCAGTCCCATCAAACAGCCTTGGGACAGCCTCAGCCTCGGCGCCAAAGTGGAACTGCTGACGACGCTATCTCGCGGACTCAAGGCCTCGGCCAAGATCGTCGATTGGAGCGCGTCGCTGTGGCATCAGCGCAGTGAGCGGCTCTATCTGACCAGCGGCGGTGGTGAGATCTACCAGGACTTTGATCGACTGATGCCGATGCTATCGGTCACTGCCAACGATGGCACGGAGACTGCAACTCGCACCTTCGGCCGCATGGCGATTTGCCGCCAGCAGGGTCTTGAGCTGCTTGATCAAAGCGGCTTTCGCACCGCCGGTCAGCAGATCGCCGAGGAGGCTCTGGCGCTGCTGGTCGCGCCTAACTGCCCGGCCGGACCGCGCGATCTGCTGCTGTCACCGGATCAAATGGTGCTGCAGATCCACGAGTCGATCGGTCATCCCTTGGAGCTCGACCGCATCTTGGGCGACGAGCGCAACTATGCTGGCACCAGCTTTGTGACACCTGAGATGTTTGGCTCGTATCAATATGGCTCCAAGCTGCTGAATGTTACCTTTGATCCGAGTCGGGCCGAGCAGACGGCTAGTTTTGCCTTTGACGATGAAGGCCGGCCGGCCGAGCGCGCGCATCTGATCAAAGACGGTCTGTTGTTACGTCCCCTCGGCGGGACGGTGTCGCAGGCTCGCTCGGGCATGCCAGGGGTGGCCAATTCCCGTGCCGACAGTTGGCGGAGACCGGCGATCGACCGGATGGCTAACCTGAATATCGAACCGGGCAGCTCGACTCTGGCGGACATGATTGCTGGCGTTGAACGCGGCGTCTATATGCGCACCAATTGCTCTTGGTCGATCGATGATTCGCGCAACAAATTCCAGTTTGGTTGCGAGTGGGCTCAGCTGATCGAGGATGGGCGCTTGACGCAGGTGGTCAAAAAGCCGAACTACCGCGGCATCTCCGCAAGTTTTTGGCGCAGCCTAAAGCAAGTCGGCGACGCTGCTAGCTTTGAGGTGCTCGGGACTCCCTACTGCGGTAAGGGCGAGCCAAACCAAGCGGTGTTTGTCGGTCATGCGACGCCCGCGTGTTTGTTCAGCGATGTCGACGTCTTTGGAGGCGAGTAAGACCATGCAGCAATATTTTAATCAGCTCGCTGCGACCGCCACCGCGGCACTGCGTCCGCGCGAAGTGTTCACCGCCTTTGTGTCGGGAGAGGACTCGGACTTTTGTCGGTTTAATGGCGCCAAGGTGCGCCAAGCTGGCAGTGTCAAACAGTGCAAGCTGGAGCTGCGCCTGATCGACGGCCGCCGCAACGCCCAGGGCGAGCTGTCCTTGTCGGGTGTGCGTGGCGAAGATGAGCAGCGTGTCTTGCACATGCTCGGGCTGCTGCGCGAGCAACTCAAACAGCTACCCGAAGACCCCTACCTGCTCTATGCAACCGAGGTCCATTCGAGTGAACGGCGGCAAATCAGCGATATCCCCGACAGCGCCGAAGTCGTCAGCCGCATCGTCGACCAAGCCAAAGGCGTCGATTTAGTCGGGATCTATGCCTCCGGTAGTTTATACCGCGGCTTTGCCAATTCGCTCGGTCAACGCAATTGGTTTGAGACCGCCAATTTTAACTTCGACTTCAGCCTCTACCTACGCGCCGACAAGGCGGTCAAGACTGGTTACGCTGGATTTGCTTGGGATGAGTCGGCGTTTGCCGCCAAGCTGGCGACGGCCAAAGCACAGCTGGCCGTGCTCGACCAACCGGTGCGGTCGATCACGCCTGGACAATACCGCGTGTATCTCGCCCCACAAGCCCTGGCCGAGGTGGCTGAGATGCTCAGCTGGGGTGGCTTTAGTCTGAAGGCCCAGAAGACCAAACAGACACCACTGTTGAAGATGATCGAAGCTGGTGTGCGCATGGCCCCCAGCGTGACGATGATCGAGGACACGGCTGGTGGCAGCGCCGCGGACTTTAATGATTTAGGCTACACCAAGCCGGCTCAGGTGAAGCTGATCGATGCTGGCGTCTACCGCGATGCCTTGATCTCACCGCGTTCGGCGCAGGAATACGGCGTCGCCACCAACGGTGCTGGCAGCGACGAAAGTCCGCAGTCGCTGTCGCTTGCGGCCGGTAGCCTCAGCGACGAGCAGATCTTGCCGACCCTAGGCGACGGCATCTATCTAAACAATCTTTGGTATCTAAACTTCTCTGATCGACCCGCTGGGCGGGTGACGGGGATGACGCGCTTTGCCTCGTTTTGGGTGGATCACGGCGAGATCAAGCAGCCGCTGAACGTCATGCGGTTTGACGAGTCGATCCTGCGTCTGTTCGGCGACAAGTTGGTGGGGCTGACGGCCAAGCGCGAATTGTTGCCGAGCTCGAGGACCTATGGGCAGCGGTCGTTGGAAGGGGTGCACTTGCCGGGAGCGGTGATTGACGACTTTAGCTTGACGCTTTGAGGCGTGAAACTCGTTGCAAACGGATGACTGCGGCGATGGGGAAGGTCGAGAGTCCGCCCTCGGATGCGTAACCGGGGGCGGCAATCTGTGCTGTCTTCCAGCTACTTCGCAACGGCTAGTTAGACTCCGCCATTTTTAGTTCTACTTCGCGACGAAGCGTCTCTTCGGCTGCCTTTTCGCCCGCGCCGATCGGCTTCACGTCGACGACGACTTTAAATATCTTGCCCGTAAACGCATTGTCGCCTTCCTTGTAGTCTGCCGACACGGGAGTGGCGTCGTCTAGGCCAACACCGGCCGTTTCATCAGCAGAGAAGGCAATCGGTTGCGTGCGCTCGACGCGCCCCTCAGCCACTTTCTTACCATTGACCCTGATCGTCGCCACGCCACCTTTGCCAAGACCGCCACCGTCGTAGGCAAAGTCGAGCTGGACCTGAGCCTTGCCGGCCGGCAGGGCGTCTTGGGCCGCCACCTTGAATTGTTCAAGGCCGAGGAAGTTATAGTGATAGACCGGTTTGCCTTGGTCCATGTACAGGGTCCAACCGCCAAAGCGACCACCCTGCGCCAGAATGACGCCTTTGGCTTCAGCGTCTGGCAGTTCAACGTCGGCCGTGATCGTCAGGGAGCGGTTTTTAACATTGATGAAGACATTTTCGCTCATTCCGGTCATTCCCGGATACAGCGTCAGGGAGTTGCGCCCTTCCATAAGGTCGGGGCGGCCGACTAGCGCGGCGTTTAGTCTTTCGATGCCGCGGTCGTCAATCGGCAGGACACGGTTTTTGATGGCCTCCTGCAAAAATAGATCCTGCATGGCTTTGAGCTTGGCGGGATCCTTCGACGCCAAGTCGCGAGCCAGGCTGAAGTCGGTCCGTGTGTCGTAGAGTTCCCACTGGTCATTGGCGATCGTCGCGCGTGGTTGCGCCTCCCACGGCGCCCGGTGAATGGTGCCGGCGAACCAGCCGTCGGAATAAATGCCGCGGTTGCCAAATATTTCGAAGTACTGCGTCTTATGCCGGCTGACGGCCTTGGGCTGAGCGAAGGAGTAAAGCATGCTGACGCCCTCGATCGGCTCCTGAACCGTGCCGTTGACGGCCTTGGGCTGAGGCAAGGTCGCCGCCTCTAAGATCGTCGGCGCCACATCGATGACATGGTGGAACTGCGAGCGGACCTCGTTGGTGGCTTTGACATGCTGCGGCCAGTGGACGATCATGCCGTTGCGCGTCCCGCCGTAATTCGATGCAATTTGTTTGGTCCAGGCGAACGGTGTGTCGCCGGCAACCGCCCACCCTGCCGCCATGTGCGGATAAGTCGTGGGGCCGCCGAGCTCGTCATAGTGTTTCATGATGTCGGCGACGGTTTCCGGAACCCCGTTGAAATAGGTCATCTCGTTGAACATCCCCACCATGCCGCCTTCGGCGCTGGTGCCGTTGTCGCCGAGGATATAAAAGACCAGCGTGTTGTCGAGCTGGCCAAGGTCGGCAATGCTGTCGACCAATCGTCCGATCTCGGTGTCCGCATACTCGCCGAAGCCCGCATAGACCTCCATTTGGCGCGCAAAGAGCTTGCGTTCCTCGTCGCTAAGCTTGTCCCAGTCCTTAATCGCCTGCGGCTTAGCCGCCAGCTTCGTGCCGGCGGGCACGACACCGAGGGCTGTCTGACGGGCGAGCGTTTCTTCACGCAGCTTGTCCCATCCTTGGTCGAACTTGCCGTGGTACTTGGCGATCCATTCTTTGGGGACATGATGCGGCGCATGGGTGGCGCCAGGTGCAAAGTAGACAAAGAATGGTTTGGTCGGCGTCATCGACTTTTGAAAGCGGACCCAGTTGATGGCCTGATCTGTCATATCGGTCATGAAGTTGTAGTTGGGCGTTTTGGGCGTCTCGATGCGGTTTAGACCTTCATAGAGACTTGGCGCCCACTGGTCGGTTTCGCCGCCGATAAATCCGTAGAACTTGTCAAATCCCGAGCGTGTCGGCCAACGGTCGGTGGCCCCCGACGGGCTGACTTCCCATGCGGCCGTCTCGTGCGCTTTGCCGAATGCAGCCGTGCTGTAGCCGTTAAGCCGGAGCGTCTCTGCCAGTGGTGCGACGTTGTTCGGACGTTTGCCGGTGTCGCCGGGGAACGCCGTCGCGCTTTCGGAGATGCTGCCCATGTTATTCATGTGGTGATTGCGCCCCGAGAGAAGTGCCGTGCGCGTCGGTGAACACAGTGCCGTGGTGTGAAACTGGTTGTAGCGCAGGCCGCCCTTGGCCAACCTGTCGGCAGTTGGCATCCGCACCGGACCGCCGAAGGCACTCGGCATGCCAAAGCCCATGTCGTCGATCAGCACGATTAACACGTTGGGTGCTGCCGGCGGTGCCGTGACTTGAAACCGCGGCGGCGCCTTGGCGTCGCGCACGTCGAGGACCGTTGAGTGCGGGTAGTTCGGCTCGGCAATCGGCAGGACGGTGCGGTCCATGGGCCAGGCCGGCGCCGTCGACGTCTCGGCTGGCGGCGGGGCCGCTTTGGGCTTAGCGGCGCCGTCTGATGCCGCTAAGGCGACGACGGCGAGGGTCAGCGTGGAACTTAAAGCTGTGGATTTAAGCAGTGAGAGCCAATGGTTTTTCATGTCACCTTACCCTTTAAGCAAAAGAGCAGAAAGTTGGTCGAGGTGTTGAGACTGCCACCGGGGCGCCGGGGTATCTACCACATTTTTCCAAGTACTAATTGCCCTAGAGAGGATGACAAATTTGTCCATAAAATTGATCAATATTACAGATTTTATAGAAATTTATGAACATTTACCTCATTGGACCAGCCATCAGATCTATGCTAGTGGGATGACTCACACATCTGAGCTGCAGACAATGCCTTCAATCGATAATAATATTTTAACCAATCCGAGACCACGAGGGGAAGACCGCCGATGAACACCTACCGCCGCACCTGTGCGCTACTCCTCGCGACCCTGCCACTTGCTCACTGCGGTCACCATTCAAGCTCGGGTGGGGGGAACGGTGCTGCCCCAAACATCCCGGGCGCGACAGGCGCAGAGATCGTGACCGATCTTAAATATTATAATCACTTTCCATTTAATAACGTCTACACAACGGTGATCAACCTCGGCGGCCAAAACCTCGAGATGGTGATGGACACCGGTAGCTCCAACCTACTGGCGATCGGCGACGGACAACACTGCAGCAACTGCCAAAATGAATATGGGTACACCTCCGTCTACTCGCCCGGCGCGACCAGTCAGGCCCTGAAATCATCCTGGTCGGTGAGTTTTCTGCCCATTGGCACGGCAAAGATCCAGGGCTACCAAGATCAGCTAAGCTTTGCCGGCCACACGGTTGCCAACAATCCATTTGGTTTAGTCACCTCGGAGGTGGGGATCCCCAACATTTGGGGGATCGCTTATCAGGCAGCTGGGCATCCTCGCGCCGCACCGCAGCTACCGCTTTTTGATGCGCTCGTTAGCTCGGCAAGTTTGGCGAATCAGTTTTCGATGCGCTTGTGTGCCTTAAAGACTGGAAGCTCGATGACCCTTGGGGGCTTTGACTCCGGTGTTTCAGATAAGATGGCGCAGGTGCAGTGGACTCCGGTCGCGCAGCGACTTGCGTACTCTATCAGCGTGACGCGCCTGTATGTGAATCCCGTGACGACTAGCGGTTCCGGTGCAGCGAGCCAAGCGAGCCCTTGGACGTGGACGTTGGACGCTGGTGATTCGATCATTGTTGATAGCGGCACCAATCCTTTGGTGATTCCGGCGGCGAATGTTGCGACGCTCGTGCAGCTCTTAAAACAAGTCGCGGTAGATAACTCCATCAGCATACCCGATAGCTTTTGGCCGACCGCGACGGATCATGGTGGGTACGCGACGCTGACCGATGCTGAAATCGCCAAGTTCCCGGCAATCTCGATGGATATCGCGGCGCGGGATCCGGCCACGGGCGCTGCCAGTACGGTCGCGGGGAGCAAGACCTTTACCCTGACGATTGCGCCGTCTACCTACTTTCAAACGCGCGAAGACGGTCAGCGCTTTCTGGGTGTCGAGTCGGCGACGTCGACGAATATTCTCGGTACCGTGTTTATGGAGAATTACGTCGTGCTCTTTGACCGCGGCAGCTTGGATAACACGGTGGTGAATGACCCTACGGCGCGCGTCGGCTTCTTGCCCAACTCCGGTTTGTGCAAGTGAATCGGGCCTTGCGATGCTGCTATGTCAGGACGTCGGCCTCAAGCCTATCGGGCTAGCAGCCCGGCCGTCGCCGACTGCACCGGCAGGATGCGAGCAGAGACTAGAGCGGACCGATTCTTTGCCACGAACGGGTGAAAGCGTCCGGCGTTGGTCTACGCCTAGCTCATCCCATTTCTTGTTCGGGACATAAACTATTCCTGACTACAAAGACTTAGCTACCAAGCTCGACCTCGGCATGATTCTCGCATTGGACAGAAGCACTAGTGGCACAACAACCTGCGCCACCTATTCCAAAGTGAGGTCCTTATGCCCATCCTGCGGCGTCTTGCCATTGCCCTGTTAGCCCTCTTAGCGGCCAGCTGCGGCGAGCGTAAAAAAGATTCATCATCCAGCGTGCAAGAAGAGCAAGGGGTCGTCGGAACCACCTGCTACGCCGACCCAGTGGTCAAGGCCACCAATGGCGGCGGCAACGTTTGTAGCAGACCCGACTCAAATTGGCCTGGCCTCGAGCGTGGGCAGTTATTTTACGGGCCGCTGGTGCCATACTTCATCGCAAAGTCTAGCGCCCTGCAAGCTTGTCACGATGCCAATGCGCTTGATTCTGGAATTGAACTGGGCGGTAAAAGCTGCTTTAAGACCTGTGATGAAGTGGTTTCCTGCCTGCCATTTACGCCTAATCCGGACTGATCACCATGTTGTTGCAAGCCAGAAGTAAGTTTGTCCTCTTCGCAGTCATGGTCGGCGGACTCGTCATTGGCTTGTGGTGGAACCACCTCAAGGTAGCAAAGCCTATGGTGGCCGCCGATCACACCCAAGCCGTAGCGCCGCCCATCACAGTGACGCCGGCTCAGCAACGTGCACCTGTGGCGGTGCCACGGCCGGCTCCTTTACACCAACCGGTGGTCCATGCTGATGCCATCGCCTTGCGCCAAGCGCTGGAGGCATTCCCAGACTCCTTTCATAAGGCCGTGAACGAAGGCGACAAGACCCTCGCCCAAGACCTCATGGAAACGAAGATGACTCAGGCCGTATCGCCGTTTTCGGCGCCTTTAATTTCGGCCTTACGACCCTTGATGGAGCAGGAGCAAAGCGACTTTCTTTGGCAGGGTCGTCCCCTGGTGTTTATGTATTGGGGCGGCTGTTTACAGCTAGGTTGCGACAAGAAAGCATTTTTCGCCAGATTGCGGCGGAGTGGCGCCCTCAACTCCAAGACCACCGAGTTGTGCTTAGAAAGCTGGGCCACTCTGCTGCCTCTGGCTCTTCATCCTGCTACGAGTAGCCAAGCGACTGTTGCTGCTGCCAAGGATCCGGTGCGGCGTTGTCTAGAGGCGGCTGTGGCAGAGGATGAGTTGACGGATGACTCGGTCGTCACGCAAGTACAATACTTCCTTGGCTTTCTCAACAAAGTCGGTGGCACTGCAGCGGCAGAGTCCGGCTACCAGCAGCTGCTGCTGGTAGCGCCGGATCTGCCGCCGCTGAGCCAGTTCCTGCCGATCGGGGCAGATTCTTCATCCCGTCAATGATTCCCAGCATATCCGGGTAGTGCGACGGCGGCGGCGGGATTCCCAACATATCTGGGTAGTTCGACGGCGGCGGCGGTAACCCCCGAAGTTTGGGCTGGATTACCCTGCAAGGGGAGGGCTATACCTGCCCCACCTTAGGCCGGCCTTGGTCCCGTCTGCGGCCGATTAAAAGGGTTACCTCATGACGCATTGCCCCTACCAAAACCAAGCTTCATCGACCGCTTTGCCGATTCAGCAGAGCTTGCTGCACACTGAGACCGGGTCTGCGCCTCGCGCTGTCAGTCGGAGGTCCAAGCTGAGTTGGTGGCAGAACTTGGTCGCCAAGCTACCAGTTCCCAGCGTCATCCAAGCTCTGTGGGCGATGCGTGACCCCGAGGGCTTCTTTCGTGCGCGCAGCGGCGGGTCGGAGCTCTTTACTGTCAACCTGCCAGGCTTCTCCACCATCCATGTCACTGGTACGGCCGCCGGCGCCCGCGAGATGCTGTCTGCACCTAGCGATGTTTACCGAACGATTCCCGGTAGCCCCATCGATGCGGTGTTTGGTGCCAACTCCATGATGGCGGTCGATGGCGAGCGCCATCAACGCCAGCGGCGATTGATCATTCCGTGCTTTGGCCCAGGCAAAGCCAAGGGACTCGGCCCATCTTTTGCGGCCATCGCCCAAAAGTATCTCGCTTCGCTGCCTGAAGATTGCGTGATGCCGCTCCAGCAGCTCATGCAGGATCTCGCCTTAGATGTCATCATCGAGGTCATATTTGGCGTCCACGACGCCGCGGGGAAGGCCCGCTTCACCAAGGCCATTACTGCATTCGTCGCCGCAGCGACACCCAGCCTGCTGCTGATCTCGAAGTTACGGCACCGGATCTGGCCGCCTTGGCGGCGATTTCTTCGCGCTCAAGCCGAGCTCGACCGTTGCCTGTTAGGGCAAGTGCGTCACCTCCGCACGCATCCAGATGAGGCCCAAGGCAGCCTTCTGAGGGTCATGCTCAATACCAAGGACCCGTCTGGTGATGCCCTGAGCGATGAAGAACTGCGCGACGAATTACGGATGTTGCTGGTGGCTGGTCATGAAACCACCGCCACAACGATGACCTGGGCGGTTTACTATTCCTTGGCCAACCAGAATGTGTATGAGAAGCTTCGCGCGGAAGTGCGAGCAGCCAGTGAGGACGTGCACGGCTACGAAGCGCTGCCTTATCTTGATGCCGTGTGCCATGAAGCGCTGCGCATTCACTCAGTACCGCCTTTTGCCTTTCGCACACTCAGAAAGCCTTTGGTCGTATCCGGCAAGGAGCTGCCGCCAGGTAGCAACCTCGCCCTCTCGCTGATGCTCTTGCACGGTGACCCGAACGTCTTTGCTGCTCCAAGGGAGTTTCGTCCGGAGAGATTTATCGGTCCTAAATATGACTTGTTTGCGTTTCTGCCATTTGGTAGCGGCGTGCGTCGCTGCATCGCCTCAAGCTTTGCCCTTAGTGAAATGCAGGTGATCTTGGCGACGATTTTGCGACGAGCCGACTTTTCACTGGCGACCACCACGCGGCCTAAGCTCATCCTTAAGCATATCAACTCCGGGCCAGATCGACCGATCCCGGTGCGCATCGTCAAACGCCCGATGGCAGCTGTTCAAGATGACCTTGGTCTAGCGACGGCCATCGCGGTTTGTCCCGCGCCCGTTTAGGAATTCGAGATGGCCCTCGTTCACACCAGTACTGGTCCAGCTCATCCGCGCCTTGGCCGCGCCACGTCGTGGATCCTAGCGCTGATCTATACCAAGTTTGCTGCGTGGCGTGGCTACTTTCGAGCATCCAGTGTCTATGCGAGTGAGCGTGGCGCGAGCTTTCGGCGCAAGCTAGAAGCCGGAGAGCAGATCTATCTGCTCGGGCTCGGCGCAGGTGGGCACAATTCTGGAGCCGCCCTAGTCCGTTGTTCCAAAGCCAAGGGCATCGAACTCCTCGCCAACGATGAGGAGGAAAGGTATTCCGGGATCAAGCATTGTACCGACTTTCCTGTCCTATCTCTGCAGGCGATCAATCGGCGTTTACACCGGGAAGGACAAAGTTCTGCAGATCTCCACGCCTGTCTAGGCACCTGGGATTATCCAGCTTTTGCCGCCGAAACCTTTGGCGCGATCGTCGCCGAAGCTCCCCGCAGTTGGGCCTGGATGCAGCCACGCATGCACCAAGGGCTCGCCGATGCCACGCCGCTGTACCAGGCCCTCTGGCACGGCACAGCCTGGCTTCGCACCGCCCTGGAGCTCAAGCCTCGCTTACCGATTGTCGGCCTGCGCCATCATGACTGCCATGCATCCTATTCATATGCATGCTCGCCATTTGCTGGCAGCAGCGAAGCAACCATGGTCGCCGTGCTCGACGGCGCCGGCGACACCGGTGCCATCTCGCTCTATGAAGCACGCGGCAGCGAACTGCGTTTAGTCTATGACAACCGTAGCTTTTTTGATTCCCTGGGCCACGTCTACTCCATTATCAGCGCGACGCAAGGTGGCTGGACACCGTTGAGCAGCGAGGGGCGCTACATGGGCGCTGCGGCGTGGGGCAATAGCTGCCGTCTGACCAATCCGTATTATATGCGCCTACGCCAGATTTTTCACTTCGGTGCGGATGGCCAGATTTTTCTCAACCGGAGGTTGGCGCGGTGGCACCTGAAGGGATTTATCAAACCATACAGCGATGAGCTCACCGAGCTACTGGGCCCGGCGATCGACTTGGCTCGGATGTGGGATCCCGACGCGATATTATCTGTCGATGACGTCGTCCATTCGGAGATCACTCGCGAACGCGTCGACAAAGCCGCCGCCCTGCAACTCGTTTTTGAGGACGCTCTTTGCCATATCATCGGCGCCTTCATCCAGAAAAGCGGGAGCCACCAACTCGTCCTAACTGGTGGCTGCGCGCTCAACTGCGTCGCCAACATGCGCCTTCTGGATCATTTTGGAGAAGGCTACTTTGACCGCTATAGGGGTGAGAAAAACACCCGACTCCACCTCTGGGTCCCGCCCAATCCGGGTGATGCCGGAGTAACGATTGGCGCCGCCTATGCCTTTGCTATGCAACACGGTGCACCGCTTGGTCCGCGCCTTAGTCACGCCTTCTATTGCGGCGACGGACCGACCGATGACGCCATCGCCGCCGCAGTGGATCGGTGTCCCGAAGTCGCATGGGTTCACCTTGGTAACGGAGCAGATTCGACGCAGCGCGACGCTTACGCCGACCTCCTCGCTTTTCTGATCGCCCAAGGCGCGGTGATGGGACTCGTTCAGGGCAGCGCCGAAACGGGGCCACGGGCACTAGGCCATCGTTCCATCCTCGCCAATCCCTGCCATCCGCGCATGCTCGAACACCTAAACGCGGTGGTCAAACACCGGGAGCGAGTCCGACCTCTTGCCCCGATGGCGACTTTGGCGGCGGCCAAGGAGTATTTCGAGCTACAAGAAGGGGCCAGCGATGACGCCTACGGCGCCTACAATTTCATGGTGCTGACAGCCAAAGCAAAACCCGCCGCACGGACGAAAGTCCCAGCGGTGGTGCACGAAGACGGCACCAGCCGGGTGCAGATCGTCCGCGCCGAGACCGATCCGTTCACCCACGCCTTTCTCCAGGCGATGGGACGCCGCGTCGGTGTTGAGATGGCGGTGAATACCTCGCTTAATATCGGTAGTCCGATCGTACAAACGCCGTTGCAGGCAGTGACGGCGCTGCGCAGGTCCAAGGGCTTAGATGGTATCGTCATGCTGACGGCTAGCGGCGCTGCTTGGATTGCCTACGACCGCAGCATCGGCGGCCGTAAGGACGGTGGCCAGCGCCTTCGCCAATGGATCAGTAACTGGCAATCAGTCCAGCCTGCCGCAACTGACGGTGCCATGGCCCTCGACCGCGGCGGTGACGAAGACCTAGATAGCCTGATTAATGACCTGGACCGCCCGCTCCAATAGGCGTTATACAGAGGGCCGCAACCTTAAGCGGAGCCCGCCATGATCCAGGATCTTCTATCGATCGATGCCCTCATCCCTCTGCTGCAGGCCGACCATGTCGACGTCCGCCACCAAGCGGCACGTATCCTGGCCGACCACGGTCCGGCAACTGCTGCGATCAAGAAGCTCCTGTGGGAAGCATACCTGGCCGATGAGCAGCATCCCTACGAGATCATCGCAGCCGGTATGAACCGCGGTCCCATGGACGAAGCGACGTTTCTGGGCATCATCGAGCGCTTGACCGTCCTGGATGACCGCAGCGCCGAAATGGCAATGGCGCAAACCACCTTGGATCATGCGCCGGTCGAATTGATCCGCAAGCATCGCTCGGTGATCGACAAGCAAGCATCGATCTGGCCGTCGACGCGCACTCTGATGAACTTTCGCACCCAACTGCAGCACGAAACTCCTGCCAAGATCTGGCAGAAAGCCATCAAGGTCCTCGGCGTCGCAGGCAGTGCTTGGACGGAAGACGATATGCTTTCAGCCAAAGGCTTCACCTTGGCTGGTTTCTTGATCGCTGCAAACTATCCGAGCACCGAGGTGTTGAGCCAGTATTTGGCCGAAGGTCGCTACGGCGACACGTTGCTGGCTCTAGAGATCGTCGATATGTTGGGCTACCGCGCTGAAGCGAGCGCTCGCGCTACGCTCCTGAGCACGTTCAGTAAGGCCTTGGAACACGAAGATGAACTCCTTGCCGATGCCTGCACGGATGCCCTTGCTCGTTGTGCCGATGCTGAAGTCATCGCAGCCGTACAGCGCTTGATCGCCGACGAAAGCCCCCTGCTGATCGATTACGCTTCGGATGAGCCTCTGTCGCTCGGCACCGAGTTGTCGCTAGACATACTCGGCAACAGTTTCCTGCCGCAGGCCGTGTCGGCTTTGGTCTCGCTGTTCGGCAGCAAGGCGTCTTTGGAATTCGACTGTGCCGTCGCAGCCCACTTGGCCTTGTTCCCGTCGCCTACAGCTGTTGATGAAGTGCTTAAGCGCTTGCCACAGCTCGAAACAACGGCTGGCTTCGGCGAAGTGTTGCTCCGACTCTTGCCGATGGCGGCTTTGCTCGGCATCCAAGTCCCTAAGCAGGCGCACTTGGAGCAGCTAAAGAGCGATTACATGACGCAAAAGGCCGAAGACTTGGCCGAATACCTGCGCGAGGAGGCGCTGGAAGACGAGGCGCTAGAGGCTGATTTCGACGAGTTCGAAGGCAAGCCTTTAGCTTCACCCATACTGCCGTACGTGCGGGTGGAGGCTAAGCTGGGCCGCAACGACCCTTGTCACTGCGGCAGCGGCAAAAAGTACAAAAAATGCTGCATGCTTTGATCGGTGTCTTGCCGCTCGCGTTCGAGGCCATACCGTTTGACATGAGCTTCGGCTACGAAGTCGGAACCATAGCTCTGCGGACGCCTTCCGCAACAGAGTCCAAAAACTAGTCGAGCGGGGACGGTATGTCAGGCCGCCGGCAGTGTGATGATGAATTTTTCGGTTGCGACCTCGCTCCCGACCTTCAGTTGCGCATCGCAACGACCAAACAGCCGCTCCGCGATGCGCAATTCGAGATCGCTGCCTTTATCCATTGTCGACGAGTCATGCAGGGGGTCCTCAATGAGCTTACGCACCGTCGTTAAATCGCTACCGCTCGAGTCGCCGATTCTCAACGTGATGTGCGCTGTGCGCTCCGCGATCGCGATGCGAATAACGGGTTCGGAAGCGGTCAATAGCACCTTGAAACAGCTGGACAGGAGATTGGTGATGGCGTGGATGAAGCGCGTCCGGTGACAGTAAATCCTGAGCTGCGCACAAGCCTCGCGCGGGAAGTCAACCTGGACGTGAGGGGCATTGAAGGCGTGGCGACAATGGTCGATGGCCTCGTCCACACAGTCAGTCAGTACTAACATGGACTTCGAGCTTTTCGAATCCTCGGGCTCCACGAAGTGCTGCAGGCTCTTGGCAATGATCTGCGATCTTTCCAGTGTGCGGCTGGCCTTACCGACCAATGGCAGAATCCATGCCGGTTGTGCTTGGGGATCATGTTCCTGATCGCTGCTGAGTCGACGTTCAAGGCTCGCCACGATCGCGGTGGTCGCAGCCATCGGACTGTTCAGCGCGTGGGCGACACCGGCGACGATCTCAGCTACTGCACTGGCAGCCGAGGCGCGGGCGGCCAGGTCCCGCTCAAGCTTGCTTATATAGGCCAGGAGAGCGGTCATGATGCTCTGGCACACGACGCACATGACGACCAGCGTCGCATGTACGACGCTAACATCCGGCCGCAAAACAAAAACCAGCGACATTAGCGCGAGGTTAACCGGCAAGAAAATCATGGCCGCGCGAAACTCGAGAACCAGGACCGCAGTGGTCTGTAGCATCGCGACAAAAGGCATGGCCAGCACGATGCGCTCCGGTGGAAGGTGCGGGATTAGCGGCCGCAGTTGGATGATGGCCACGCCGCTGAGAAGAAAGAGCCAATTACCCCATCGGTAGTGCCGGGTACGCACGAGAACGTAGACCATGATCATCAAAACGTCGACAACGACCAGCCCGACCAGCACCAAGGGCGCCGCAAGCAGGCTGTAGTAGAGGCAGAAGGCTATATAGATCAAGTCCAAGATGGCAAAGGTCAGGGATCCGGCCGCGAGCGCACGGATCCGCCGCGCGGTCGCTAGATCAACCACCGACGGGTGCGGGGCAAGGATTTGAAGTAGACGTTGTGTTTTGGTCATGGACGCCAGTTTCCCCTCCCTTAGTGGTTCGGCACCACCTGCTCTAACTTGACAAAGCAGGGCCGTGGCCCAGCGGGCAGTCCCCGCTATCATCGAGAATTGATAGCGCTTTTTAGATTTTTCTGGTTGTATGACAACTATGTCGTGATAGGACCGAGTCGATTCCGTCCGCCACAAGAGAGGGTCATGATGGCGAAGGATTCAGGACGAAAGGTGTTAGTTGTCGAAGACGATATCGACCTGTGTGATATCGTTGCAGCGGAACTCGCCAGCGAGGGCTATGACGTAGCCCAAGAGTTTTCCGGCAATAGAGCGCTGGCCTGGTTGGGCCAGCACGCGGCTGACATTGTGGTGACCGATATCAAGATGCCCGATGGGACGGGTATCGATCTGCTTAAGTCTCTCACCGCCATGGGGTCCAGAGCGCCTTTGGTCATCTTGATGACGGGATATTCGGGTGAAGGGGAGGCCGAACTCATAGCTCAAGGAGCCCGGGCGGTGGTGCGCAAGCCGGTGGATGTCGCCAAGCTCAGTGTCCTGATTGAGCAGTTGCTTCAATCAAAATGATCGATGCGACCTAGGTTGATTAGAATAGGTTGTAAAAAATCTTCCGGTCAATCTTTACTCAAACAAATTGAAGCGAGTCATCAATGCACAATTTTACAAAGCTAATATGTGTGGCGGCGACTAGCGCCATCCTTTTACGGGCCGCCAGTAGCTGCTCCCGCAGCGCGAGCCCGTCGCCCGGTGTTACCCCAGGTCAAGCAACGGGCCAGGTTGGAAGCAATACCGTAGCATCTGGCAACCAAGCGGTGGTCGGGAGCAGCGTTCCCATATCACCTGGCAGTCAATCAGCGGTCGATTTAAGCGCTCCAAAAGTCGCTCCAAACATTGTCTCCGGAGTGTTTGGCGGCGGACCTTTTTATAACGACGCCGCCACGGTGATGCCGCTCATGCGCGCATCGGGCTTCAACACCATGATCTTGTGGACCGTTCACGTGAATGACAATGGCGATCTGGTATTCAATGACAAGTTGTTGGTTGCGGATGGTGTCTATGTCGGAAGCAGTGCGTGGCCCGCACAAGTGGCGGACCTCAAAAGCAGTCCAACCTCCGTGCAGCGCATTGAACTCAGTGTCGGCTCGGCAGGTACGCGCGACTTTGAGAATATTGCCGCACTGATTGCAGCGCAAGGAATAGGTAATAGCAGCATTCTCTTTCGCAACTTCAGTGCCTTGCGCGCAGCTATGGCCGCCGTCGATGCCATCAGCCTTGACGATGAAAGCGCCTACCTGCCAGACGCAACGGCGACCTTCGGCGGTATGCTGGCACGCCTAGGTTTCAAGATCAGCCTTTGTCCATACACCCAGGGTGATTTTTGGCGAACGGTGAAGACACAGCTTAATAGCCAGCAGCCTAACACGGTAGATCGCATCTATTTGCAAATGTACGACGGTGGCGCGGGCAATGATCCTGCTGCATGGAATCGCATGTTTGGCGACTTGACGGTGCAAGCAGGACTGTGGAGTCGCCACGGTCATGGTTGCTATAGCGGCGATACACCGACAGACGTCGCGCAGAAGCTGGCCCGCTACAAACCCGTGCTTAGCGGTGGCTGGATGTGGCTGCTCGACGACATGCTAGCCTGCGCTAATGTTTATCCCGTCAAGGACTATGCCGCAGCTATCAACACAGGCCTTAAATAAACTAGTATCTGTATCTTTTAGGCCCTTAGAGGGCCCAGGGCAACGGTCAAGCTGTGGTCCAATATGATCTGGTAAATTATGTCGACTGACGCTCCGATCTTTCTTGGAGCATATTCCAAGGTCACGGCGATTATTCCTAAGATTCCTGAGACGTATATGGAGCTTTTAGGCCGGATACAGCCAGGCGCGGCATAGAGATGAGAGAAGATACGATGGATAGCGACCAATCGTGTTCCCAAGGTTCAGTGGTGCGCCTTTAGGCTCACGGCGTCAGCTCGATCACCGAAATCGATTGCGCCGGCATCGTGTACTTAAAAGCGTTGGCAGCGGACGCCGCCAGCGCGGTGCCAGCAACCACAGTGGCGCCGCCTGTGGCGGTCACCGTGTAAACATTGGCCTTGGTATACGCGGTGGGATGGAATACCCGGATTCCGGCAACTCTGCTGCTGTTGGCCTTGTTGATCGCAACGATGACCGTACGCGTCGAGTTGGTCGAATCAGTGCTACCATAGATGGCGGAGTTGGAGGTATCTGAGGTGGTTGCGCTGACTGAAGTGTCGGCAAACGCTTTGCCATGGCCATCATAATTGCGAAACGCCGCAAACGCAGCGTAGGTATAGGACTCGTCGCTATTTAGTGGCCACATCTGCGCCATGGTGACGCCGTCACGGCCGAAAATACCCAGCACGTCCGCAGTGGCAAGGGCGCCGCTGATTGTGCCGCCGCCGCCATAGTTCCACTCACTAAAGGACAGCTTAGTACCGGGATAGTGTGCCGCGATCTTTGCTAGTATACGGGGAATCAAATTGATCGGGCCAAGAGTGCTGTACTGTGTGATCCAGCTAGTCTCCGTGTAGGTGGAGTCCCACAGCGACCTCGGTGCGGCCTCGCGGGCTGTGACCAGGGTGCTGGTGGCTCCGGCATCGGTGATGCGCGTGCTACCATCCGTCGCCTCGGGGTACCAATGCAGGTCGAGGCCGTCGACG
Source organism: uncultured Pseudomonadota bacterium (assembly GCA_903928445.1). Classification (GTDB taxonomy): domain Bacteria; phylum Bdellovibrionota_B; class Oligoflexia; order Oligoflexales; family CAIYRB01; genus CAIYRB01. The sequence continues at coordinate 77,588 of CAIYRB010000010.1, forward strand.
ACGCGCTTGCCAGTATTCGCCTCGGCGGCCTTCAATTGATCCAGGTAAAATTCAAGAAAGTCCCGATTGTTCGCGTCCGTGGCATTTTGTAAATTAGTATAGCCGCCCCAGCCGTAGCTGGCGGGACCCCAAACGAGCGCGTTCGGAGCGACCGCCTTGACCGCAGTGGCATATTGAATGGTGCGTTGCGCTAGCTCGGCGTAGGTGACCGGCGTCGGATGGATCTCGGCATGGGTGCTCGACCAAAGATCGGGCTCGTTGTCGAGCATGTACATGATATTGGTGGTCGGATACTTGGTCTGCACCCAGTTGACCATTTCATCCTGGTAAACATCGGCATCGGAAGTGTTGGGTGATAGGCTAAAAAGTGTACCTTTTGCGGGCTTGTTTTGCTTAAACCGTGTCGTTAGGTAATTCGTGCCTGAATTGCGTACGTCTCCGCCCGGCCCAAGGTCTGCGGCGACAAAGTCGACGATCGGTACGGTGATCAATGCGCTGGCATTGGCGGCTACGGCAGCATCAACAAACAGCTTGAGCGCCTGGCCCGGTGTGCTGCAGCCGGCGACGGAGCACATGAAGTCGTCGTTCTCATACATATAGTCGCTGCCCGCGTTGGAGGCGTTATTCTCCCAATTAAATGCAGTCAGTCGATTACCGCCCAGGCGCACCGACGTCGCGCGGACCGCGGCCGCATGCGCGGTGTCGTTTAGTCCGTATACATAGGGTGATATGGCGTGAACCTGTTGATTGGCGTGAACTTCGAAGGAGATGTCGACGCTGCCGACGCTGCCAGGGGTAATCGGCGTCGAGGTATTGGCTGGAGACGGTGCGGCCGGTGACGAGGGACTGGTAGGTGGCGGTGTCGCCGGACCTGCTGCGACGGCGGGAGGTGATGCGGGAGCAGGGGGTGCCTGCGGTGGGGTCGAACTCGTAGCTGGTACGACTGGATTTGGTGAACTGCTGGCGGTCGTGCTGCCGTTGCTATCTGGCGTTGTGGCATCGCCGGCCCCCGTGGGTCCGGGGGATGCTTTGCCGTTCGTAGCTCCGGTTTGACTCACTTGAGCCCGACTGCTTCCTGACTTGCTGTCACTGGAGCAACACACGGTCGTTCCGACCAGCAAAATTGCGGCGGTTAATCGGTACAAGGCGTACTCCTCTATCGTGTAGAAGCATCATCGGGGTGGCCTAAGCTCATGTCAAGGCTCACCGTTTCCATAAGGGTTATCGGCGGAGCCTTTTGGGCGCATGAGCTAACAGGATATTCGGAGGAAAAATGGCGACTTAGAGCCAAATTTTTTCAGATAGACGCCACTGGCGGCGTGGTTCAACCCATTGCTAAGTAAAACTATGTTGGCAAATAGTATCTGCGCGTTAGGAGCGCTTGATGCCATGGTTAACCGAGGCCCTATAGGTAAATGTAATAGTGTTTATCACAAGGTCGACAACTGATGGCTGGGGTGCCGGGCTCATTCGGGGGAAGGTTACGCTAAGGGCCTGTTAAACAATAACTGACAGGTTTTCTACTTGTGTGGACTTATTGTATAGAGAGACTTGGTGCCGATATACTGAAAGCAATGGAAGGGGCCGCCTCGGTGGAGTGCGGCGGGACCATTCCATTGCTTACTGTACGTCTCGGTCATGATCATCGCTCTCGCACCAGCACCAGAGGCGCTTGGCAAAGGTCTTCTATATGACGCTTTTACCTTTAAACCAAGGCAGGTATGGGCAAGGATCTAGCCGTCAACATACCAGTGTGGGAATCGGGCTAAATAAGTTCGAGCTCAACCCGATCTTCTCTACCCCCTATTCCTACATAGGTCTCGACCGGAGTGGTATAATCGATAGTGCCTGTCGACCTACGCTTCAAATCGTCGTTACCTTAACGACTAGAAGCTACCTTCCAGTGCTTGCACCAACAAGACCCTCCATCGTCTAAGGACTGTCGACTGTTTGTGTGAGCACCCTCGGGTCAACACCGGTCTCGAAGCAATGGCGATTTCTGTCTCACACGCTCTGCTTTTGAAGATTCATCCCAAAACTCCGCATCCCAAAATGTAACTAAAGTTAAATGTGGGAATCATTAAAGGGCATGGCCATGACTTTCGATGAAGAAATTTTTAAATGGTTGATCGTCAGTTTAACCACTTTCAATTTGACGATCAGCTTTTTCTCATTTGTAACCAATAGGTTCAAGACTACGTCATCAATCTTTACGCTCATTTTGTCGATATTATTAGCGATATATTCGATAGTCATATCATCCGTCTCTCTTGGCATTTACACGTTAAGTATTTCAGCATTCCTTCTTTGTTTTGCACCGATTACTTTCATCGGCCCCGTTGTCTACTTACTTGTTGATTCTATACTGGCACCATCCGCCACCTTTTCACGAAAATCGCTATGTATTTTGCTTCCGGGACTGACCGGCCTAGTCTTCTCACTAACGGCTATGCAACACAGCGATACAGAGATGATCGCAATGGTACAGTCCTATGCGCAAAGGCATTTTCTCCATGGACAGAGGCCCAGCCTCGGACTTTGGCTCACGTTTACCTTGGCGATATCCCAACAGCTTTGCTTCTACCTGCTGATATCCTTCCGGGTGTTTCGTGCGATGGTCTCGAGAAAAGCCACTGAAGACCACCAGGGCTGGATCCTTCTGTTCTTAAGCTTAGCGCCATTCCTCCTCGCCATCTGCGATATATTGATCCTCATCTTCGATCTAAACTTCGACTCGGGAATCCTAATTTTATGCTGCACGAGTCTTTATGCACTATTTCTCTTAAAAATATTATTAGGTGAAGCGAATCGCCGCCATGAAATGGAGCTAAAAGCCGAGATTCGTCTTCGCGAGTCTCAGGCCGCGACCCAAGAGGCAAGATTATTGGCGGCGAAATGGAGCGCAATTGCGTCACTCACCCAATCTTTGGCTCACGACGTTCGCAAGCCCTTCTCAATGCTCAAGCTTGGCATTGAACGCATGGCATCCGTCGGAGATGATCCAGCAGAGGCGCGTAGCCTGGCTAGAAAAATACGAGAACATGTCGGCCAGGCATTTGATGAAGTCAACGGCATGATAGCCGATGTCCTAGACGTCGCAAGCGGCCATACCAATCTTCACCTTGTGCAATGCTCAATAGCTTCACTACTTGATCACACTCTGAGGCAAACGCTCCGATATCATGCAGACACCAAGATAGCGTTGACTTATGAGCTAAAGCATAGCTACCTCATCAAAGTTGACAGTGACCGCATAAAGCGTGTGATCGCCAATATTCTCGACAATGCACGCCAGGCACTCAAGGGGGGCGGTCGTATATGGGTAAGTACTAGAGACATCAGCGCAGCCAACGGCCCGATGGTAGAACTGGCCATAGGCAATTCAGACTCATTTATTTCGCCGGACATTTTAAAGCACATTTTCGATGCATTTTTTACCATCGGCAAGGCGGATGGTACCGGACTGGGGTTGGCCATCTGCCATAAATTTATCATTGCCCATGGTGGCACTATCTACTGCAAGTCGGATGTCTCGACTGGTACAGAATTTTTCATGACGCTACCCGCGGGTTCTCTCGCGAGCCAATCCGAACAGCAGACTGCCCTAAACCTACCTAGCAGCAGCATGGACATTCACGCTTCGTTCGAACGGAGCCTCAACACATCGAATGGCTAGCCTTGGCACATGGGAGGTTCGCTCGAAGCAAGCTCACTTCAATAGGTGTGTCTTCATCATTTGGTGAATCGAAACGTGAGCCTCGTTGACGGGCCTGCAGGAGCCTAGTGACGATGCAGTTTGGGAGCAGCAGGGCCGCCTACATCCCCCAGCCCGATGGCCGTGTAAGCCTATCAGAACAGGGTCTTCAGCCATATCTCGCTAGTCATACGGGCACCATAAACTAGAGGACAATACGCTCCACCTCGTTGGCGCTAACCTCGTCCTCTGACCGGTCATAGAGACGGGTTGTTTCGGCATTTGCATGTCCCGCTAGCTGCTGCGCCTTATCGAGCGTGCCGCCGGCTTTGCGATAAAGAGTTCACATATTCGCGCTCGTAACTGAGAGTCTCTTGCACTTATTTTAGGTTCAGCACCGTCGTGGCACCCAGCACGTTTCGGGGCTTTTTACGCTTAAATAGCCCAAACCCCTTCATGTACCGGCGCACCGTTGGATACGACGGCGCTACTCCAAGTCCTATCTGGTGTGAAGGCAGCCGGAGCGCTGAGCCACAGGGGTTTTAGGGGATGTAATCCCCTATCCGATACGCCTCAAAAATGATCCGCGCCTGCATTAAAAAATCGCATTCGTAAATACATCGACGCAAGCTGGAAAAGTGACCGATACATAAGCGTTGACGATTTTGCCCAGAAGGCGTTCAGCTTATTACCGATTCTTGACGTGGTTAGCATGGATCGAAGCTCCGAAATAGCCGCCGCCAATTGAATGCGGCGGGACCATTCCATTGCTTACGCTTCGAGCGGCAATGGGCCCACGGCCCTAGATCATGTCGCGGTCCGAGTATATGGGCCGCGTTTGGTGCTTACCAGAAGGCTTCTGAAACGCGTGCCGAGCCGCGCGTCTTTAAACTCGCATCCTGCGAGCTCGTCATCAATCCATGATTTCATTCAACCATTGAATATGATGTCGAAAATGCCGTCAATTTGTAGGTAATTGAAAGGATGGCTAAGCACTTACGTAAGACCTAGCCCCCGACCTCGGTCACACAGCCACTAACACAGTCGCATAGCCTTACGACGCGCTTGAAAGCCGTTCGTCGATTTTGCTGTCGTCTATTTCCGTCTCGTCCGTAGATTTTTTCTTGCCTCCTGGTGGGGGAGAAATTTTAATAGAGGTTTCCTGAGCCAATTTAAACAATTCATCCTCCTCTTTTTTCGTGCTGATCGTGGTCATTTTCTCTTTCCCTTCTGATTTGAAACTAGGCTTCATTGGAAGCGGTAGTGGATGAGCAAATTCTCCGTAGATCAGCGCTAGAAAATTATCTTCCATATCTTCTGTGCTCTCTAGATAATTTAGTAAGAAGCACTCATATTTAAGTCCGTGCTTATCTTCCACGGTGTATTTTTTTCTGAAAAATTTACTTAAGCTGAGGTTATCGGCGGCTGCAATTAGTCCTGATCCAACTAGGGCTAGGTTTTTCCCGTGCTGTTTATAAAAGTCTTCATTCATCGCTTCTTCAAATCTCTTGCACATATTCACAAAATGGCCCTGCACCTCGAACGTAAATCGATCAGAGTAACCGTCAAGTAGGTACTCGCAAGGACCAATGGATGCTGATATTTTTATAGATATCTTTGGAAGTTTAAGACGAGCTAAATCGCTATTTACACCTTCGACTTCCCCTAATGCGGCTATTATGCTCGCAAGTGCTGCATTAGCCATAGCAGAGTCAGTAATCAAAGTTGAACCAGGCAGCCCACATACATGATGAAGGTTATCTCCGGCCGTCTTTATCATCTCGAAACCGTGTTCTGCAAAAATAGGTCCAAAGCGGTCAAAGGCGACTTTCTTTGCTTTGCCTACAGAACCTCTAGGTAAATTTTCATACATTTTCCCGAAGCCGACGATATCTAAAAAGATGTTTACTAGCTTATCTTCCCCTTTTATTGTGCCTCGAATTTCCTCGAATGAGGCGTTTGAATTGAGCAAATAAGAGATTGAGTCAATTATACTTTTGGGAGCGAAGCCTCCAACAAATCTCGTCAGTGTTTTGTTCGCGTTATAATTGTAAATATGCTTTCCGATTATTTTGTACATTCCATAAACTGAAAATAGAAATAAACCATGGCCTAGGTAATATTGGTTTCCAAAATAATAATCGCTGAGGATATTTGAAAAAAAGAAGGGAGTACCAACCATTATGAACAGAAGAAAAGAGGGATTTTCTCGGTTCACATAAATTAAAAGGGGAACCGCTAGCGTCATTGGAAGGTATACTGCATAACAGGCTAAAAAGAAGGTCGAAAAGGAGGCCTTGCTTACCAAAAACAGGAAAAATCCTATGCACAGGAGTGCTGAAGTGGACCACCAAGAATTTTGCCAAGTTCCCTTTTTACCAGAAATAAGAAATCCGAAAAGGATAAAGCTAGGCAAGAAAATTGCCATCGCACACAGGTTAAGGATAAATGGGGCTAGCTGGTTATTAGAAATATAGCTCCAAACCCCTGTAGTGAGAATGTCGTAGAAGACTATCGCGGTTGACCCGCATATGAGATGTCGGTAGGCATGTTTTCCTTCGTCAATTGTGGAAATTAAAGCTAAAGAAATTAGAGCGATCAATGCCGAAATGATAGCAAATACCGTATGGATATCGTTCTTGATGAAGTTAATAATTTTATATTTTGACAGTTTGGACGCAGGAATAATTTCAAGATTTTCACCTCGAAATCCTCCAAACTTACTTAGTCCTTTCGCCGTCAGAAAAATAGAAAAATGATCCTGAGAAGATTTGGGGAGGTTAAAAATCCGATACGAATACAGGTTAACAGGCATTTTCGATTGAAAGTTTTGCTCGATAGGCACCATATTTTCGCCATTTACTTGCAAAGATATGGGAGCCCATATGGGAGGTAAAACTAGATACAGGCCTTCGGATGAAGATGGATATTTATTTTCAACTGTTATTTTATATTCAACTTCTTCGATGTCTTGATTAGTGTCGAATACATCAGACCACTTGAAATTTAAGCCTGAGAAGTTTTTGGTTATACCTTTATTCGAGACCGACCATGTAGATTGAACGGATGACGAGGCAAAGACAGGAATGGATGTCGATGTCAGTAATAATAAAAATAATTTATATAATCTATTTTTCATTTAAATCTTTTTATCACCCGCGTAGCTATGGAAATGTAGCGATCCATTTCTTCACGATTTCTGAAATCAAAATAGATGAGACTAACCTCATTGGGATCAGCGTCAGAATATTTAAAGGGATTTATATCGGCGCGTTTCATACCGACTTTGCAGTACATTTCTCCGGGATTTGGAAATTCTGCAGTGCTAAAAGCGAAGTCATAAAGCTTACCACCTAAAAATTCGTAGTCAGCAGCCACTATCATTAAAAAGGCCGGCGAATTTTTTCTGTAGTCTCGATGAATGGCTAGTCGATTCATCTCAATTGATTTTCCAGTAAGTAGGAATTCAGGCATCTCACGATAGTGCTCAAGCTCAAACTTTCCGTCTAATTTAGGCGAATGTCTATGTGTGGCTATCAGCTTATTGCCATCGAAAATACCTATCCAGAACGATATTGAGTCAAATGCATCGACTAAAAGACTTTGGTTTTTAAGAAACTCGGTTCTTAGTTTTGAAGGATTTTTTGGATCAGGTGTCCATTTCATCTCGTCCATATAGACTTCATGCAAAAGAATTCTCGCCTCGTCGATTTCTTCTTGCGTCTCTAAAGCTCTTGCTGTCAGGCGGCTCATGCTGTCCCTCTGATATTAGTCACCGTTGAGTTGCTTTTTAGGTGGGGAAGGAGAATGAGGGGTTCTGTTGTCAGAATCTTAGATCAAGTGGTTTAAGTTTATCCATCCAGATCGAAGACATGCGAAAAGTTATCATCATTTTAACATGGCCTGATCCGCTGTGTCATTTGCTGAGGCCAACCTGTTATGGAGGTTACCGCTTTAGTGGCAAAAGACATTTGGATCATTTGTCAATCCTTGGCCTTATCCCTGACATTCCAGGCCGCCGGTAATGGCATACGAAAAACCCATACTGTACCCCTCGCCGGCGATGCCAACCTATCAGACCCGTAGATGGTAGCCCACTCGAAGGGGGTTGACGCTTTACAGAATGAGGCGATCGTCCATGTGGCTGACTCGCCGGAGGCCATGGCCGATAAAATCGCGCTCGATCCACAATTGCTTGAGCGATTGATTTGTGTGGTCACGGACTACCATTACGACAATTCACTGAAAAACGGAATGGATGTGGGTGCCGTGGTGAAGCAGGTCCGTCCAGATTTGCAGGTTCTTCTCATCTCGGACGATTCGTTCAATGCGAGCGATATGATAGGCGGGATCGATCGGGTCATTCGCAAAGAGCCTTTGAACCTGGCGGGTCTAACCACCTGACTTGGCAATCACCGCCGCCTATTCATGTTTGTCCGACCTCCCTGAGAGTTACACCAGGGTCTTCGTTCTCCAAGCACCGCAGCAGGAAACGTCCGAACAGCGGCAAAGCATAGTCGTAAGCGCCGCGCCGCACCTTATAGATGATGTTCTTAGCCTGCA
>CAIYRB010000011.1 GCA_903928445.1 uncultured Pseudomonadota bacterium
AGGCGCCCTGGATGTTTAATTAGCTGAATGCCTTGAGCCTCAGTCGATCCATCGATTGATGCTCAAACCGCGCAACATGCAAGTTTATCTCCTTCTTCTGGCTTTTTGTTGTCGCTGTTCCGAGCAAGGTGGTCATAATTCGATGGATCATGGGTTTTGGTCGTCAGTTCGCGCACACCCGGGCGGTCAGGCAGGTCGATGGGTAAAGTCGGCGTCGCCTTCTTTTCTAGGGCGTAGCGCTGACAAAGCTGCGCTACAAAGGCTGGGCGAGCGATCTCTTTTGTCACGGCCTCGCCCACCGCTCGTCCGACTACGGCTTCTCCATATTCGGTGATGAGGCTTAAAATCTTGGCGACACCAGCGCCTAGCCCTACGCCATGTTCGACCATTAGCTCGAAGAGTCGATTGGTAGCTGGAATCAGTGCCGTCAAGTAGGCCCTGGCTGTTACGGTTTCGGCGCCAGGTCGTCGTTCATAGGCACCGATAAAATGGCTGCGGTCGATAATGCGCTGACCTTGATCGTAAGAGCGCTTGTGCCTCGCGATCTCGCTGTCGGCCTCAAAAATCTTCACGTCGTCGTCGTTAGCGATCAGAGTCAGTGGCTTGCCGACAAGCTGGTAAGGGATCGAGTAATCGTTCCGATCGAAACGGACAAGCGGGGTCTTGCCCGATCGAGTTGGTCGTTTGAGCGTTGACGACAAGTCATTCGCCGGAAGGCTAAGCAGTCTTTGCTGCTCATCCTGCCAAACATCATGTACAGTCTGAAGCCGATCATCCGGCCAAGGTCGACGATTCGCGATTTTGTCGACCCACTCGCTTAGCTGCGAGTTGGCATCAGCTAGGTCGCGGTAGACACGACCAGTCGCAAAACTGTCCCGCACAAAGCGGATGGTGCGTTCCACGCGGCCTTTGGACTGAGTCGTCAACTACACGTGATATGAGCCATTCGGGCACTACTTTCCGAGTGACCCACCCTTTCCACCCACGCTACGGCCAGGAGATCGGCTTTTATGAGCGGCGGAAGACTTGGGGCGACGATCGCGTCTACTTCCACGAGGAGGGCGGTCGGCTAAAAACGCTGCCGGTGGGGTGGACGAGCGTCTCCGCGCCAGATCCTTTCGTGGTTATGGCCGCTGGCACCTCCAGGCCGCACTTCTCGGCACTTATAGAGCTGACGGCGCTCGTAGAGCACATTGACGTCGAGGCGCCTCCAGCCAAGCGGTCAGGGCCTCGGCGTAGGGGGACACCAGCGTCAAGCAAATGATGTCACAAGTGTAAAATAAAATACGCCTGTCTTAACGCTGGGCACGGCGCCCGCACGCCAATATGGCTGTTAACAAGTCGCGATATTCTTCGCAATATGTGGACCAATCGCGTCCTCCATCCCTTGACAGGTGATCCATGGCGTTTTATATTAGACATAATTATCATTACACACAAATGATGGTGCCCAGATGGCTCGACGTAATTCAAAGGATTCAAAGGATTCAAAGCTTCAGGCCCTGATCGACCATGGGACGGCCAATCCCCATCCCGAGTTGGTGCGGGATGAAGCGTTTAAGCAGAGCGAGTTTTTCGATGCCCGTGATCTGCTTCAGGTCAAGTATGAGATGCTGCGACAAGTCCGTGTCGATGGTGAGCCCATTGCCAACACTGCAGACCGCTTCGGCGTGTCAAGGCCGACCTTCTATAAAGCGCAAACCGACTTCGACCGTGATGGTCTGGCGGGGTTGCTGCCGGTCAAGCGCGGCCCTCGTGGTCCGCACAAGGTAACCGATGATGTCATGGACCTGATTCAGTTAGCGATCGACGAGCATAAAGATATCGACAGCGCAAAGCTGGCTCAGCGTGTCGAGCGTGAGCTCGGCCTCCGTGTGCACCGCAGGACCATCGAGCGAGCATTGTTGCGGAGCAAAAAAAAAGCCCCGGGAGGCAACCCGTGAACATTGGTCAGACGTCGCTGCTCGTTGATGCCTATGAGCAGCTCCGAAGGCACTTTATTGAATCGACGCAAAAGGTTCCGTCTCTGAATGGCCTGGCTGTTCTTATGCACAAAGGCATGGCGGCATGGATCCATACATCGGCTGCTGCTGTGCCGAATCCAAAGCCTCTGCTCCGACACGACGGTCTGTGGCCGATTCCGGCCTGCGCGCACTCCGAGATAGTTGAGCTTTTGGCATCGATGACCCTTGCTAATTCGTCGGAGGTCCCAGCATGAGTCGGGAGATTGGTTCGAAGATCGAAGCGCGGCATTTAAAGGGTAACGCATACCTTTATGTCCGCCAATCGACCCTGCGCCAAGTTTTTGAGAATCAGGAAAGTACCAAACGCCAGTACGCACTTCGGCAGCGAGCTATAGCACTTGGCTGGCCCACAGAGCGAATTGTCGTGATCGATACTGACCTAGGCCAGTCCGGCTCGTCGGCCGTCGACCGTGAAGGCTTTCAGCGTCTCGTCACCGAAGTCGGCATGGGCCGCGCTGGAATCGTAATGGGGCTCGAGGTGTCACGACTAGCCCGCAACTCTGCAGATTGGCATCGCCTCCTCGAGATCTGCGCCCTGTCTGGAACACTCATCCTCGACGAGGATGGAATCTACGACCCGGCACATTTTAACGATAGACTTTTGCTCGGTCTAAAGGGAACGATGAGCGAGGCGGAGCTGCATGTGCTTCGCGCTCGACTTCGCGGTGGTATCCTAAACAAGGCCCGGCGTGGCGAGCTGCAGATGCCGTTGCCGATCGGCTTCATCTACGACCCCGCGGGTCGCGTCCGACTCGACCCAGATACCCGCGTCCAGGAGAGCATCCGCCACCTGTTCCGCATATTCCGCAGGACTGGATCTGCAACGCAGACAGTCAAGACGTTTCGTGAAGCTGGGCTCTTATTCCCGCGGCGCAAAGGTCACGAACACCGCAAAGGGGAGGTCACATGGGGCCCATTGGACCACACGCGCACGCTGCGAATTCTACATCACCCTCGATATGCGGGAGTCTTTTGCTTTGGAAGATCGCGCCAGCGTGCGCGCCCCGACGGCACGAGTGAAAGAACAATGCTATCGCGAGACGAATGGACGGCCTACATCCCAAATGCCCATGACGGCTATATCACCGAGGCCGAGCTCGAAGAGAATGTTCGCCGACTGGAGGATAACGCCCAAGCTCATGGCCTCGACCGGAAGCGAGGACCGGCACGTGAAGGCACCGCGTTGCTCCAGGGTCTAGCTGTCTGCGCGGTCTGCGGTGACAGCATGACTCTGCGCTACCACCATTTTCCCGATGGCAAATCGGTTCCGACTTACGTTTGCCAAAGACGCGGCATCCGCGAGGCGCTGCCAATCTGCCAAAGCATCCAGGGGCGCAATGTTGACGCCGCAATCGGTCGACTGTTGATCGAAACAGTTTCTCCGGTTGCAATCGAGGTGGCGCTCTCGGTGCAAAGGCAGATAGAGTCACGGACGGACGACGTCGAGCGCTTGCGCGATCAAGAAGTAGAGCGCGCAAGATACGAGGCCGATCTTGCCCGACGACGCTACATGCAAGTGGATCCTGGCAATCGTCTAGTAGCTGATTCATTAGAAGCCGACTGGAATGAGCGATTGAGAGCCTTGAATGAGGCGCAGGACCGCCGGGAAAAGTTGCGAAAAACCGTACAGTCGGTTGTCGATGACAATCGGAAGGCACGAATATTGGCTTTGGCAACTGACTTTCCAAGACTCTGGAACGACCCCAAGACGCCCGACAAGGAGCGCAAGAGAATGGCCCGACTCCTCATTGAGGATGTCACTCTTCTAAAGGGCGACGACGTGCGAGCTCAGGTTAGGTTCAAGGGCGGAGCGACGCATACCCTCATGGTTCCAGTGGCACAGCCAGCTTGGAAACTGCGGGAAACACCAGCCGATGTCATTGCCGCAATCGACAAGCTCCTCGACGAAGGGCGATCCGACGGTGAGATCGCTGTAGAGCTCAATGCTTGCGGCCTCAAATCCGGGGAAGGCGGCACCTTCCATCGGAAAAAAGTTGGCGTGATCAGGCGAGCGTACGAATTGAAGGATCAAGCTCAACGCTTTCGCGAGCGCGGGTTGCTTTCGGTCGACGAGTTCGCCGCTCGTGTCGGCATCGCACGGGAAACAGTCCTGCTTTGGCAACGCTCTGGACTGATCAAAGGCCACGCAGCCGACGGCCGTGGTCTTTACTTCTTCGATCCCCCTGGCCCAGACACACCGATCAAGTGGGGCCACCAAATGAAGACCAAAGTGGCCCGGGAGCGGGCTGCTTCAAGGACCGAAAATCTTGGGATTAGCAACCAAAGTCACAGATGAGGTGTATTGTGGAACATGTTCCTTTTCGTTGCCCGAGTATGGATTGCAGGCGGAAGGTCTGAAATGATAGTGGCCGGCGAGTTCCAGCAGCGCATCATTGTAGCGTACAGCATCGCCATGCCGATCAATGACCGCTGACTTAAGATTATCGTAGCGTACTTGCCTTACCGCGCCTCCAAAATGCCGAAAGGCCAGGACATGACATCTGAGAAAACTTTCAAGTGTTTGGTCGAAGGTGAAGCGGGCAAAAAGATAGCGGGAGTAGCTAAGGACCATGACGAAGCATGACAGCATCCTCTCAGCCTTACCTACCTTGATGACGCCGAAATGAGCCCAGTCCGCCTGGGCCTCGTCGCCGGCAAAGGCAGACAAAGGTAGGTGCGTCCTTGGCTGCACCTGAGGGCGCAGATGGGCTACCCGCCGCCGCAGCTGCTGCACGGATCCCTTATAACCTCGGTCAACGAGCATCAGGTAGAGCCGAGTCGACCGCATTCGCGGGTGCCTGGTCAAAGTCTCGATGACAAAGGGTACAAATGGATCAACCAGTGTCGAGCGTATCAGCTCAGCTCGTATTAGTTTGGCCTTTAGCCCTAGAACACGGTTAACCGTGCCCTGATGGATCCCAAAGTACTTAGCGATGCTGTGCCTGCTCTGGTGTTCGGCGTGGTAGAGGCGTTTGATCTCCGCCTCGATGTCTTTGCTGATCATGGCTTATAGCTCCCCCGTAGCGCTGGGCTCTCGGCGGATACTTACGACCATGATGAAAATGGGTGATCTGTTTGCCGCACGCGCGGCAGTAAGCGGGTGTCGGCCTAGGTGGATGTCGGTCAAGCTTTGCCTCCTTATGATGACTAAACACCTTAGGACTACCCGAAGACCCTGAAATGACGGAAGACTGGTCGCTTACGGTTTTTTTCGCCTGCCTTCGCCGCCAAGCAGCCTGAGCTCGCCGCTGGACAGCCTTGCCGGCCTCACTGGCTCGGTATTTCGCCCGCGAGCGCGTCACCGACGAGGCTCTGGCCGCCTGCCGGCAGCCGGGCGAGCAATACCAGTGGCCGCGGTCGCAGCTTTGGCAGATGGAGAAGGATTGTTTGCACCGCGGACAACGCCGCGACATGCCTAGTCGAATTTCGGACACCGGGACCCTAGACGCAAAAAGTGCTTGTCAAAGGCCTGCCGGCGGCGGAAAAGGCGCATGTTGTGGGTGCGCTTGTCCGCTTGGGCACGACCCAAGGGGTTTAGAGATTGTCGTCTCTAAACCCCTTTATGCTTACAGACCGACGCGGTCCTAGCTGATCTAGGGTGGCCTAGGCAATACGTCATATTGGCGCACTAGGCGCCCGCATTAGTGCAGGTCGAACCAAAAACCTTCAGTTTTAGGTGAGCGGCAACAGAACGGGAAGGACGACGGAACTTTCATGCCCCCGCACGCTAAATTCTGGCCCGATGATATGGCGCAACTTTCGGTACTGCCAGGCGGCATGGTTCGTTCTTTGACCCCGAAAGTTGTTCGCCTGCGCGATTGCCCCGAAGCCTTCCAGCTTCAGGCCGCTATCGAGCAGGGCGACGCCGCAACTTTTGCCGGCGACTACAGCCTTGCCGAGTCACATTACGACCGGGCGTCCGCTATTACGGGCTGCCTTGTTTGCTGGACTGGTGGGTGTCTCCCATTTCCAGCTTCAAAGCTCTGTGCTCCGCAGCCTACGAACCGCGATGTCCAACAATGTCTGGAGGTCGAAAATAAAACAGTTGCTTAACTACCTGTTCCGAATTCGTCGCTGACTGCGACGCTCCGTGCTCGGGCTGACAGGCCTCGGTGGCGTGAAATTCGTCAGCACTTGATGAATTTCGCGCCACTGATAATCGAAAGTCTAAATTTATTCAATAAATTCAGCCATACGTAGCTATGGCACGGGAATTGCTTATCATTCACCCTCTAGCAACACAGAGGAGGAAACTGCCCGTCACGACAGAGGGCGAGTATAGCTGGTAAGCATGTACGTCATCTATTTGACAGCTTATTTTTTAGTATTTGATTAATAATATTAAAGAATGTATAGGACATTAACAGTTTTAGGCACGTCATTATGGCTTGTATAGAACACCACTAGGAGACCTACGATGAAGCGTTTCACAAAAATTGGCCTGAATCTAGTTGGGCTACTGTCTGTGAGTGGTGCGATGGCGGGCTGCGGCGACCTAGAAGGCGGCAACAAAGCTACTGCTACTGTGACAGCAGGAGCAGTGGGCATCGCCGCGACACCAAAAACCTTGAGCACGGCGCCTGCTGATGTGTCAAAATGGCTGGACAGTAAAGTTAAGGTCATCCCGCCGACCGAGTCCGTGGCCGGACACAACGACGGGTTCAACTTTTAAGAAGTGCGACGGCGCTTGAGTGATACCATGGCCAAGTTCAATCCGAAGCGACGTCGGGCCGGCTCACTGTTGTGCCGTTTGGCGCTCATACTAACGCCGTTTTTTGCCTCCCGAGGGTTCAGCATGGACCAGCGCGACCCTAATGAAATGGTCCTAGCTGCATTTTTTCCAAAAAATCTCCTGCTTAAGAACCTTGGGGACTGGCAGACCTTCGAAACCAAAATTTTGTTCCACACCTCAACCCGCTTACTCCGGATGCGTGGCGGAGTTCCTGAGGGCGACTTAGCTAAGTCCTGGGAAGTGGCGCCTGACATGAAGGAGTTTACCTTCAAGCTGCGGGCCGGCGCGAAGTTTGACGACGGTACTGCCATCACCTCCCAAATCGTTGCCTTTAATCTACGACGTAGCTTCCTTTACGGTCAGTTTTCCAAGCTCTATCTTCCTCTACTAGTGGCCCATGAAGACCTAAAGTCGCCAACCTCGCCATTTGGCGGCATTGAAACGCCTGACGCTGAGACTATCAAGGTCAAGTTCACAAAGCCTGTCTCTACGTTTATCGAGCACCTCGACATGCTTTCGTTTGGCATATTTCGGCCCCAGGATGTCGAAGTATCCCGGGACGAAATCCATCCCAACTTCAAAGCCAGTGGCCTCTACCGGCTGACCAAAATGGCTCCGGAAGGCGTGGTGATGGAGCTCAACAAAGCGCACTGGCGCTCAGCTGAACCTCACCTAATCCGACGAATTAAACTTATTCCTGCTTCCGAGAAAAATGAAGCAGCGCGGGTAATTGACGGCGAGGTCGATGCTGCAAGGTGTTGGGAAGGTACGACGGAGTATAGGGAAGCCGTAAAAAAGAGCCTGCCGAAGACAGATGTCGGTCCCGTCATGTTTTTCCTGGGAGTGGACTTCAGTTCACCCCCCCTAAAACGGTATCCACGTCTGGCACGCGACATAAATATCGCCCTTGACCGAGACGCGCTCGTCAAAAAGGTCAACTTAGAGCTAAACGCCGCTTACCTCCCGCTCAAGGGAGTAACCGGCAATATTGACGCGATAACTGAGCAGGAGAATAAACGGTGGACCGCCCGTGACCAGGAAGATGCGAGGAATCGCCTAAAAAAAGACTATCCCGAAGTCGCTAATGGTCACCTTCCAATTTTGCTTGCACACTCCGGGATACCTCGCTCCGAAATACCTGTCCGCATCCTCAGCGAGCAGCTGAATGCTCTGGGCCTTGTGACTAAAATCGTTAAGCGTAGCCTCACGGAAATGTTGGCAAACGTCCGTGTCGGTGATTTCTCCGCGGGCTTCGTTGGACATGGTATCGACGCACTCACACCGTCAGGAGCCCTTCAATTCCTGGCAAACTCGGACCATCGGCACACAAATCTGCCGCCGACTCACGACCTCTTTCGCTTTTACGCTACATTGCCCCAAGCTCGGACGTATGAGGAACACGTTGCGCTAGTAAAGAAGTACAACGACCTTAATGCAGAGTCGGGCTTCATTATCCCGTTACTTGCGTCCGAGATGGTTAACATCTTCGCTGCACGCTTTGACGTGTCGGGCATGGCGCCCCATGACGACAACTGGCGGGTCGACGACTTAAGATTAAAGTGAGGCCTTCAGATGCGACCAGCCCTGTTGGCGGCAATGGCCGCTCAGTACACTCGGCCATCGTCTCACGAGCAGGCCTGCCTCATTGACGCTTTGCGTTCCCTAGAGGAGGCGCAGGATGTTGAGCTACGGATTGAAACTATCGCAACTCAATCCGGAGTGCCTTGGGCGTTAGACGAGCGTATTGTCGACGTGCACATAAATTTCGGTCGCAACTATGATGACGAATTCTTTGCTCCGACCAGAGCCTCGTTCGGCTCAGGATATTCAACGGATTTGCTCGCCGCGGCGGCCCATGCAGCGAGTGAATGCCTTGAACGCTCGGCTGTAGACGCATCCGGACAGCGTGGGATACGACCTGGCGATACCTATGCCTGGTCCGAATTCTCGGGCCAGTGGTTGCATCTACCGTATAACCCGTTACGTCCCTATCTAGGTAAAACCAAAAACCCTGACTATTCCCGCAGTGGGGAGGCTTATCACCTCTCCGAACCGGAATGCCTCAGAGCGGCCTTTTGCGAGGTGCTTGAGCGGGACGCACTAAACAGAGGGCTTCGGACGCCGACTGAATGCACGGACTTGACGGCAATTTTAGTCGAAGGTTCCACGAAGGTCCGCGCCGTCGAATCCTTTTGGCACGGCGCTGGCTATCAATTTGCGCTGGTTCTTCTACCGTCGCCATTTAATGTGACCGCTGTGCTAGCAATCGTTCGCAAAAATGGCCCTGAAGATTTCCGATACTCATTCAAGGGCGTAGGCGCCGACTTCCGGCTCGAACACGCGGTTGAACAGGCAATTTCGGAGCTGGGTCGAAACGCCTTTACCGGCCCGGCGCTAGACTGCACCGATGAAGCTGCGCTGAGGAAGCTGCTTTCAGACGAAAGCGTATCCACTTCAATAAAACCGAACCTCGCGATGCTAAGCCCTCGGTTCAAAAGTGCAGTTGACCCCTTTTTTGGCTTGCTTTCATCCTCTTCAATGGATGTGGCACTTCATCAGGCCCGCTGCGGCCCGGCGGAAAGTCTGGCCTCTTTGAAAGAAGCAGGGAAAGAACTTTGGCTCGTACCTCTGATTAAGGGCTTAAACGGAATCCCGGGCTTTGCCTATAAGGTAATTATACCCGGCCTTCCCCAAAACTGTCATTTGGTTCCAGATTGGCACCAGGCGTTGAAATGACACGATTTTTACTCCGGACATGGAACACGTTCGCACGCCGCATTCTGCTCGCTAACGCCGCTGTCGCAATAGCCGTACTAAGCGTTGCGGGAGTCGCAATGTCTGGTCTCGGCATGACACTGGCCGACCCGTTGATTGCAGAGACGGCCCGTGTGCTCTCCACAACGATGGAGCAAAGTCTCAAACGCTTCATTCTGATTGGCGACTGGTTCAACGTGGACCGCGGCCTGGAAGAGGTCAATGCACTTATTGCCCCCATGGCTCAATTCGGCTTGATGAGCGCAGACCGCCATCACACATTCCCTCGCTCGGTAGCATCCCCACCGTGGACGGTTTTGCTGGAACACTGCCCAGCCGCGCAATTTTGTGAGCCTAACCTTACGCATGAAGGTAAGTGGGCAAAAGGACGACGTTATTTCTTTGCACCAGTTAATGACAAGAGTTTGACTGCCGGCGGCCAGCCCACGCTCGCAACGATTATTAATGTCCAAACATTTAGGGATTTGGCCCAAAAGGCGCTGGGCGTGAGCCTAATTGCGGTAGCTCTGGCAACAGCGTTTATGGGCCTCATAACGGCATTGGTAACGCGGCTATCAGTCGCAGCACCGATGGAGAAGTTTGTCGCAAAGATGGGACTGGCTACGGCTGCAGCCAAAGATTTTGCTGAACCTCTGTCTTTGTACGAGCCCGCGGAAATCGCAGCCGGAAGGTTCGCAGTAAAAGCTTTTCTTGAGCGTATCGAAGCTCAAGAGGCCGAACGTGAAGCAATGTATCGTAAGCAGGTAGAGTTGGAGAGGGACGCGGCGGTAGTTCAGATGTCCCAAAATCTGGCTCATGATTTGAAAAATCCGATGGCCGCATTTGCTTTTGCCACCCGCGCGAAGTCGTGGGAAGAATTTAAGGCTATGCGCGACCAAATGGGGAGGTCGTTGACAACCGTTCAGGTGATTCTTGCTGGTATCGGAAGGCATAGCGGTGGAACCCTGATAAGACCAACGAATTGCATGGTCGACTTGCCTACCGTGACTGCCGATTTGAGCCGCCTTTTTAGCTCGCCGACCTTCGAGGTGGAGTATGATGGCCTTGATGTGGTCCCCGCTTTCCTCGATGCAGTAGCTATTGAGCGCGCTATTTCAAATCTGGTCCGAAATGCCAAAGAGGCCGGAGCCACCAAGGTCGTGATTGAAGGTGGAGCAAGCGGCGCGGATTTGGTCATTTTGGTGAAAGACAACGGGCCGGGATTGCCGGATACGGTCATCTCAAAGTTGTTTCAGCGTGGTACCACCTACGGCAAAGCTGGCGGCTCAGGGATAGGCCTCTTTAACGTCAGAGCGATTGTTGAGGGTCATGGGGGGACCACAGAACATGAACGGCATACAGGTCTGACGGTGTTTCGTATAACACTGCCGAACGTGATAATGTCCCAGGAGCAGACGGTATGGGAAGCACCAAGAGTGGCGGACGCAAGACCTGTAAACGTACTTCCCAAATCCAAGTTAATTTTGGTCGTGCTGGACGACATGGCTCGCCAGGCCACGATTGCTGGGTTATTGGCGGCCAAAGGATTACAGGTGGCTACGATTGACAACGATGACCTTGACCCCTGTATCGTCTACGCCGATTTTGGTGCAGTATGTGACAAATATCAGCCTTTAAACGTTCGCACTATTATCGACGAGCCGATTTCGACGGTTGAGAAAGCCACCAGGCTAATCATACAGGTCTATGATTTTATGCAACGGAATTTGGGGGACTGAAGCGTGAGCCGACTGAAGGACCGTCGTACGATATTGATTGTGGAAGACGACGTTGGCCAATTAAACCGTTACCTTGAAATGGGGAACGAGGCCCTGCTTGATGTTAAGGGTGTGGCCAATCTGAAAGATGCCACGCAGCTTTTGGGTACCAACGCCTTCCAATTTGTTTTGACCGATATCCATCTTGGCGGAACAGGCCGGCAGGACACATTTGAAGGCCTAGAAATACTAAAGCAGGTACGGCAAAATCATCCCGAGTCCGTTCCGTTGGCGATGTCATCGGACCCACAAGTAGAAACCTACCATCGCGCTATGAAAGCTGGTTCCGTTTACTTTTTCCGCAAGCCAATTCTGGGCCCTGGTGAACTTTTGGTTCATTTAGATGCAGCGCAGAGTGGGCGGCGCACAAGGACCCAGGCAAGCCGTCGAGGGTCACTGCAAGCACTACCACCTGATTTACTGAGACGTGTACCGGATGGCGTCGTCTTACCTCAGTCTATCCGGGACCGCGTCCGGCGAGCCCTGTCGAACCATACTCTGCCGATTGTCATCAGCGGCGAGACCGGTACGGGCAAGGAGGAGGTCGCCAAGATGCTGCATCGGATGCGGTCGACCATCGATGGACCGGTGCCCTTTGTGGCCGTAAATTGTGCGAACCTGTCAGGCGACATGGCTGTGTCGGCACTATTTGGCCACAAGCGCGGTGCCTTTACAGGGGCCACCGAAACCACCGCTGGTTTTATAGGCGACGCTGATGGTGGTTATCTATTTTTAGACGAAATCCAAGCCCTTACCAAAGACTGCCAGCAGCGTCTACTAAGAGTCTTAAACGACGGTTCCTATAATCGGGTCGGTGATACTCAGACTCTACATAGTGATTTTCAAACAGTGGTAGCCAGCACTAAAGACCTAGATGATGAGGTTGATAAGGGCAATTTTCTTCTCGACCTCCGGAGCCGCCTTACCGGGTTTACAGTGACGTTGCCACCGCTTCGGGAACGCCTCGACGAATTGCCATTGTTGATTGAAATAGCCCTGGCCCGGCAGGGGGCTTCCGTTTCCCCCGTGACTTTGGCGGAGTTGACGAAAAGGTGTTCGGGCTATTACTGGCAAGGCAACGTTCGTCAGCTCATGCAAGTTATCAGCGTCCTCGCCACTGAAGCTCTTTGTGACGGCAAGGAAATTCGGGCAGATGAACTACCTGAGTTTAAGACCATGTTCGCCCCTGGCGCGAGCGAGGCTCCTGCTGCAACCCGAGCGCCCACGCCTGCCACGCACGGTGACCAAGACATAGTAGAGGCGGAGCTGGCATTGCGTAAAGCTGTAGCCGGAGATGTTTCGTTCGAAGTGACGATGGAGGCTATCGAAAAAGCTGTTTTTAGCCAGGCCATGAAACGGCATGGCTCGTTGCGCGCTGCCAGTGAGGCTCTTCAAATTAGTAGAAGCATGCTTGGTAGCAAGTGGAATAAGTATAAAGACCCCGAGTAGACTTGCCAAAAAATTAAGGTCCGAGCGGCCGTTCTTGCGTGCTTCTTCGAATCCACTTATCGCGTCAGCGAGAAAAGTTCCTAGCCTTTTGTGTCGGCCAACGGCTCGCGGCTGACCTATATTCCTATTTAACTATATTTTTTCAAAAATATCTGCTTGTTAGGCGGCGCCGATAGTCCAAACCAGGGATGGACGCTCATTTGTATGCCGACCACCGCCTCAATCTTACTGTCTCAAAGCCGATAGAAAGGGACGCGACATGTACCAATCTTAGGAGTAGTTCATGGCCCTCAAGGCTCAACAGGTCCAACGTCTACGGAACGCAGTTGAAAATTCGCTGACCGAGTCTGATTTGAGTCACAACTGGCTTGTACCACTCCTGGGATTTGCTGACCACAGCGGCAAACTGGAACTTAACTGGGAGAAGAAAAATCAGAAGGGAAGGAAAGACCTGTCTATCCGATTCAATAATCGTGAAGTTTGTGTTGTTGAGTTAAAAAAACCTGATATCACAGTAAGCGCCAAACGCGGCCCATATACTCGGACCGCAATATGATCTAGGGCCGTGGGCCCATTGCCGCTCGAAGCTTCATAGCCCGCATCCTTGTCTAGACTCAACGATGCTGAGCCTCGGATCGCGATAACTTACAGCCCGTCATCATCTTGTGGAGTCACGCTGTCGCGTATACGCCGTAGAGCTGGCAAATTTTTCTTTGGCGCGAGGCTGGCATCGATCTCGTCGTTAAGGTCATTTAGCAACTCATCAAAATCCGCATCGGATCCCTGCAAGATCCAGGTGCCGTCATCCTTCATGACGGCGCACATGACCATCATATGTGCGCCAGAGGCGAGCCCTCGAATATCCATCAATGCTGAATAGTCACGGCGGGACAGCGGCAGTTCAAAATCGTAATTGTGGTCCATGAATCGTTCCCCAGGATTAAGCTACGGAAGTTCCCTCCGTACGTCCTATAAGACAACGTCGCCACGAACAATTTGCAATTCAAATGGGTTTGAAATCTGTCGACTTTTTCGAATTCAGCCGGACGCCGCTAGAGGTGGGGCCGCAGCCCAGGGCAAAAGTGCTTCAACATCGGCGAGCGTCTTGGCATGAGGCAGCCGGTCAATGACCATTGTTAAATAAGCGTGCGGATCTTTCCCGTTAGCCTTCGCAGTTTCAACGATGCTGTAGAGCATAGCCGTGGTCTCGGCCCCTTCGACGGTATCGCTAAACAACCAACCCTTGCGACCAACAGCTACTGGACGTATCGCATTTTCTGCAGGACCATTGTCCATCAGTAGACAGCCGTCTTCGAGAAAGACTGTTAGGTACGGCCACCTTTCAAGCGCATAGTTGATCGCGACTCCCGTTACGCCTTTAGGTGGGACATCTTTGAAAGCCGCTTGCAGCCACACATGAAACTCGTCAAGGAGTGGCTTGGATCGTTCGAGGCGAAACTTGTAGCGTTCGTCGTCCGTAAATTCTGCGCAGGCTCTCTCGATCGCGTAAAGATCCTGAATTTTCTTGAGCCCCTGGTCCGCGATTCCGCCCTTGCCTGCTTTGCCAAGTACTTTCAGAGCCTTTTTAAAATACCGACGCACATGCATCCAGCACTGAAGACGACGAACGCCCTTTAGGCCTTCGATTATATTGTAGCCGTCGTAACCATCGGTGGTCACGAAGCCTTCATAACCCTCTATCAGTCTTTTTGCGACGTCGCCGCCACGGCCAGGCCCAAAATCAAATAGAACAACCCTTTGGCCACTGATGCCGCCAACGCGCACCCATAGGTAGCTCTTGCTAGTTGGCTTCTTGCCGGCAACCTTGAGCACCTGCAGGTGCGTCTCGTCAATGTAGATGACGGGTGAGACGAAGAGAACGTCAGCAAACAAATTATACAGCGGCGCCAAAAGACCTGCCAAGCGGCCCATCCATGTGGCCATGGTTGTGCGCGTCAGGTTGAAGCCATGGCGCTGCAAAATGCCTTCTTGCCGATAGAGGGGTAGGCCATCGGCGTATTTTGCCGTCGCGATGTGTGCCAAAAGGCTCGCTGTCGCTATTGAACCCGGAATCGGCGATGGGGGTAGCTCGGCTATCTTGACGTTCTTCTCGCATATAGGACAGCAGTAGACTGCACAGACGTCCTCGAACACCTTGATCTTGGCTGGGATCCATTCAACCTTATGACTGACCTGGTCACCGCTTCGTTCCAGAGCAACGCCGTGATTTGGGCAGACCTTCTGGTCCTCTGGGACGTCGTGAAAACGCACTTCGCGAGGAATATCTGCTGGGATGACGGCTCGCTTCTTCTTCCTCGTATGACCCTTAACTTCCGTAGCTTCAACGCTCCCATCCCGAGCCTCAGCCGACGCAAGCGCCTCTGGGGTATCAGGGAAAAGCAGAGGTTGATTAGCGTACCTTTCGCTTGTCGGCGTGAAAGGCAACTTCTGAAAAAACCTCAGAAGAGCCTGTAGATCATTTATATCAACTTGAAGCTGAGCTACCTTCTCGCGCAGACGCGAGTTTTCGCCGCGTACTTGCGAGATTTCATCGACGACGATGTTGCTTGCTGCTTCCATAGCGCGTGACTTTACCAGCACTCGCGCTTCGGTCAATTAAAAACTAGATACATATTTCAACGGCTGATGGGGTTTCATTTTGGCGATGTCGTATCCATCCAGTAGGAAGTCTAGTTGCTGCGGCGTCAGCGTCAGAACAGCCAACTCAGAGCGCTTTGGCCATAGAAATTTTTGCTCCTGCAGTGCCTTGAACCATATGGCATAGCCGGTTTTGTCCCAATAGAGCAGCTTGATCTTGTCGCGGCGACGGTTGGTAAAAGCAAATAGATAGGATTCGAAGGGGTCAAGCTTCATGTCTGCTTCGACCAGTGCAACGAGGCCGTTCGCCCACTTGCGAAAGTCGACGTGATCGCGGCATAGAAAAACCTTCGTGAACGTTGAGGTCGATCTCATGATGCCTCCCGCGCAGCATTCCCAAGAGAACACCGACGGCCGCGAGATCGCCACGGCTAGCGCATTCGATGGCAACGCCATCAGGCATAACAACACGCACCCCCAGAGCCACACCTAGGGGCAGCGCGACTACCGGAGCCGCCTTATCGTCGATTTGGACAGCTACGAAGCGACTCGGCGCCGCAGGCGTACTTCCGGTCCGACCTAGCCAATAGCTTAAGCTATGGTTCTTGATATGATGCTTACGGCAGTAAGCGGTTTGTGACAGGCCGCTGCTTCTAAAGTCTTCGATTTGGCGCCGCCAGTAAATGGCCTTGGCATTGTCGGTCCGCATTCGTCCCTCCCGTTGCGTGGTACGGGTAGACTCTGCGCTTCTTTACCTCTGGGCGGCAGTGGGCTCATTTGGCGCTTACATCGGTTCCAGGGTCTAAGTACCACCTGTTGCGAGCGGGTACCGGAAAATGACAGATGGTCAGGACTTCGTCCCGATTGATTTGGCCCAGGACCTTAGAGCTGGTACGCCACTGCTAAGCGCGTGTATCCGTTCCATAGAGGTACTCATCGCGGGCCAGGCGAGGTAGCTTCGCCAATAGCACCACAGGGCCTCATACTTCTCTCCGAGCTTTTCGTAACAACGACCCGCTCTGTACCAGGCTATCCTGGTCATGGGCACGCTGCATTCTGCTGCCCGTAAAAAGCAGGCCAGCGCCTCTTGGGTACGTCCACTAGCGATTTCGAACTCTCCGACTTGCAGCCAGGCTTTGCTGTCCTCGGGGTCAACAGCGGCAACAATCTCGCGCATAAAAGCCTCGGCCCTGTCGTTGTCGCCGAGAAATTTCCAGGTACGCGACATAGATTCTAGCATCGGAAAGAGGTTTTCCCGTTTCAAGATTTCTTCTGTAGGTGTCGACGGGCGCAAATTCCGCGCCAAATCCTCGCAGATATGGGCGTCTTCAGTCAGAGTCTTCCGGTCTCCGGCGATGAAGGGCCCAAAACTTGCCGCTCGATAGAACCTGCTCTCCAGTAGTGCCTGCTCAAATGATGAAAATTGGGGGCAGTGTTTTATCTCCTCGATAAGTTTCAAGCCAACGTTGCGCCACTCGCCGACCTTGGCTGCGTCCTGCGCTCGGCCAAAGAGTACGCAGCCGGTAATCGCCAGCACCAGCCTATTGCGCAGAGTCTCCGCGGCCTTCGGCGTTGCTTGAAAGATTTTCGGTAAGAGGTCCAGCACCTTGGTGGTTTCATTTGGCCTGGCGATATGGCAAACAAAAATCCACATGCCAGATTCGTAGGCGCCCTCCGGACCAGGGCTATGAATCACGCTCTCAGCGTCCAGGCACGTAAGCGCTTCCTCAAAAAAGCCTAAAGAAGACAGAGTACGCGCCAGCAACGCTCGTTGAAGCGCAGTTTGCTGCTGTCGAGACTGAAATAGGATTTTGAGTTCCCTACCCCGCGTCGATAAATCGCCGAAAAAGGCAAAGGAGGACAGCTTTTCGTGAAGAAGGCGCTTAACAACCAAGGGCCCTACGATCGCATATGAAAGCTCTCGGCGATAATTCTCTATCATAGCCCGTTGGAGAGTAATGGTCACAAACCAAGGCTCTTGCTGGGCCGCCAGAGCTTGGTACGATAGGAGTGGCCCGTTGGCGTAGACAGGGTGTAAGTCGTCGGCGGGTTCAAGCTCGAAAAACGGCCTTACCCTCCCGAATATTGGGCTGCGCTGAATAAGCGTCGCGATGTCCTCTACGTTTTCGGGCACCTCAAACGACAGCGGGAACCCAGCGCTCGATGCTGTCTCCACCGTTATCGGGGGGACCAATTTCGGAGCCGCGCCTTTCGCGAGCGCGCCAACGGCTGCGGCTACCGCGTGATGTCCTTTGGGATACTCCTGCCAAATTTCCGCGGCCAGAATCTTCCGATATGCCAATGACGTTGTCAGGGATGCGAGCTTCAATCCGCAGTAAGTCCTCTCCAGCGGACCCAGAATGAAAGCCATGAAGTATTCGCGACGCGCCGACTTCACATCACCGGCTAACCAAAAGGTGTCCCCGAGTACCATCCTCGCGCGCGAGCAATTAGGGTCTATTACCGAGCTTGCTATGGCACAAGGTAGGGCCTGGTTAGGCTCCCTTGCCCGCCAGTAATGGAAAATCAATTGGTCAAGAATGCGCCGCTTGGTCTCGGTTAAGAGGTAGGTTTGATAGGTCGTTTCAGCGGACACTGCGGATGTGGTGCCCGTATCAAATGCCTCAATCTCGGCGACGGCATCCGACAGCTTTTTCACGGTGTCATGGTCATCGGGCGCGACATAACGAGCGAGACGACTGCGACCGAGAACACGGTCAAAAGCTGTGTAGTCCTCAGAATCAAAATTCGACAGGACGTCAATAGCGAACGCAGACCATTTTTTGAAGCCCACTTTGTCGCCTCGTTGCAGGCAAAGGCGCACTAGTTGCGTGGCGAAGAGAAACATGGCCCGCGGCGGAATTTGCCCACTAGTTGCAGCCATCAAGGTCTGGTCTGCAAGCGAATCAGGGTTCGACTCCGAGCCTTCAGACCGAGTTGTCGCCATCGATTCGATGTAGACTTGCCATGGCGCCTCAAGTTGAGGAAGAATTTGCATGGCTTCGGCATAAAGGCCGCGATGAAGGAGCATTCTGGCGGTAAACAGCGGTGCCGAACCTTGGTCAACGTTGGTTGCGTCACCGTGCCAGACAATACCGCGGCCTAAGAGCTGCTTGCGTGTCGGCCCGAATAGCATCATGAAGGCGCCCCAGCCAAGAGCATTGCCCTCTTTAAGCCAAAAATGCGGGGCCAGTGTCGTAAGTGTCCCTACTTGCGAAAAACCCAATGCGTCTAGCGTATTCCAGATGCCTTGCGCAGAATCGCACACTTGGTCTTCCGTCACGAAAAATGCCTCCTCCCCGGCTATTGGACCTAGCTCTTTTGACTCTTAGTGCGGAGGTCAAGCCCCCGAATTCCAGGACTAACCAAGCAAAGTGCCGCGATAATAGATAATGTTGCCCCCGCCGCAATAAAAGCTCCTTGATATCCAGCTTTCGGGCTGCCCAGCAAGGGCGTGAATACGTCGTTGACCAGGGTCCCAGCAATGCAAGTTCCGCCAAGGGCTAAAGCTCCTGAGATACTTCTCTTCCCTGCGGCCGTGCGCCCTTGGAATTCTGGTGGCACTGCCCGCTGCCAAGCAGACCTATTAAACGTATTTAGTGTCGGGATGATAAGCATCGTAAAGAAGTAGCCAGCCGCAATCCCCCAGGCGTTGGGTACAGCTCCTATCAGGAGCGGCCCGAAAAGACCCATAATCAGAATACCTATCAATTCAGCACGAACCAAAGATTTGGGTGACGGCACGAATCCGAGGAAAAGTGCCGACGCAGCCTGAGCCAGCCCACCCACCGCGAATACGCGTCCCGTTGCCTCAGCGTTGCCGGTGACTGTCAAGACATATGGGGTGAGAAGCGTAAACGACAAACTAAAAATAAAATTCGTGAATGATGACACCACTAAGAGAGGAGCCAGGCCAGGCATCGACAAGATTAACACCACTCCCTCCTTGAGCTTATCCCAACAAGCTTTGAACGTTACCCCTTTCTTCGCGGCCTCAGAGTTCGCGACAGGTGCAACAACAGCCAAAAGGGAAACCAGCCCGAATACAAAGCTAACGCCGTCGGCAATAAATATTGTAGGTAACCCAAGGCTCGTTATCATCAAGCCTCCCAGAATTGGCCCGGCTAAGCTTACGGTAGATTCGATGAAGACCATCATGCCGTTCGCCCTCGTAAGGCTATCAGGGGCTACCATATCACGGGTAACCGCAGACATCCCGGCGTA
Source organism: uncultured Pseudomonadota bacterium (assembly GCA_903928445.1). Lineage (GTDB taxonomy): Bacteria > Bdellovibrionota_B > Oligoflexia > Oligoflexales > CAIYRB01 > CAIYRB01. The sequence goes on from CAIYRB010000011.1 coordinate 19,560, forward strand.
GGACATGGTCCCAAAACAGCCGTTAATGAGCTGAAGGCAAATCAACAAACCTACAGTGACTTCATCGATGGGCCGAAACGCTAACGGGATATAGCACAATGTTCCAATCGTCTGACCGCCTTCCGACAGCCAGAGAAGCCTTCTTCTCGGGAGGATGTCGACAAGCGCACCTCCGAATAGCCCGAACAACACCTTAGGTGCGAAAGCGGCAGCTACGAGGAGAGACAAATAAACATTGTTGTCGGTCTCCTTAAAAACCCAAATCGGGATAGCAAATCGAGTTAGCTCGCTCCCCAGCGAAGATAGAAGCTGACCGGACCAAAATATCCAAAAGCTGAGAGAAAGTGGGGCTTTTTCCAGGAACTTCATTAACCCTCCAGTAATCGAGCTACAAGTTCCGGAGGAATCAACAGCAGGTAGCTCGCAACTACCACTAGCGAAAAGTGAAGCAGAGTCGCCGGGAACAGCAACGTGAAGGCCCCATGCATAACAATCCCCGCGGCCATGGCAAACCAGATGGTGTAGTCGTTCAGTAAAAGTAGTGGCAGCAAAACTTCAAGGCTTACGGTGGTCACCATGCCGCCTCGGACGAACCGTGAAGACTTACCGGTGTTCTGATTTTTTATCCACTTTGCGGCAAAATTCGGAACGAATGTATCCCAGTGATGCCGAGTTTCGCGCTGCCGTATGACAGCCTTGAGCTGCTCCATGACAACGCGGCCACTGAGAAAGGTTGGGTTCATTTTGTGGAGGGCGGTGGACAGGTACATAGCGTATAGGGTGGCTACAACCAAGGCGTGTGCGACCGGCGGAGCTTTCACCGCGCCAGACAACGCATCGCGAAGCGAGCAATCGGAGCCGGGGCTCACAATCAGGGCCAAACACACGAGCCACATATAGTTCGCGTGATACTTAAAATAAACGAGCATTTCCAAAGCTAGGGCGAGCGCCACAATGACTAGCCCTATCTTTATGTAGAACCCTAGTACTACCATCGCCGCCGCTGGTATTCGGACCCAGTGGAAAAACCGCCATAGAGGAGCTGGTACCTCACGGCCTTTATGAGCCACAGCAAAGCGAAAAGCGAGGTACGCACCGGGGTCCAAATACCGATAATACCGACGCCGGGTTTCGACGAGAAACTTCAACAGGAGGCTCAATCCGAACAGAATGCGAAATAAGGCAAGGCTCGCCAAAGGGACAGGGGTGCTAAATCCGCCGAGGACGGCGTTAACTAGCCACATGTCCGTCCTTAACGGTAGCCTCGAAGGATTTTTCACCGGCATGGAGCATGGCGGTGCCGTTAGCCTTGCGGCGGTGAACCCTCTGCAAGAAGAAGAGAAACAGTTTGAATTCTGCCAGCGACATTGCGAGGTGGCTGTGGGGCAGATAGTCCCATTGATTCAGAGGCTGACTTTGCCCGTGGGCGTCGGTCGCCGACAACCGCATATCCGCCAGAAATAAATCTGCGAACATATGCCAGGAGGCGAACCCGGGATTGTTCCGCATGCCAAGGGCTAAGAGCGCTCCAGCATAGGCGGAAACAAGAATCACGTAACCGATTCCATTCGTCACGCTAGCGTCCAGACTGCTGTTGCAGGTGTAAGTCTTCCATGACTCTCTAATGACTAACAAAATTAGTCAAGGAACACAGTCTTGATGGTGTTGATGCCTTCGCCCACGGCGGCGTAGAAATCATTGACGAGGTCGAGGGTGGATTCTTGGCTGGCGATGACATTGGTTTCGTTGACCATGTTAAGACTCCTTTATAGTTGTTAAAGACACACGCCAAATTGGCGCATTTTCATTGTACTGCATAAAATCATTCATGAGAAGCAGAAAGTCGTAGTCGGCGCCCAAGGCTTGGCTAAACGACTGGGTTTGCTCCTAGCCCGACTTTTAGCGAGAGGACATAAAATCTGTTATATCAGGATATTGCACCGTCTAGAACGGGAAAGTCTGAATGCTTGTCAGGGCTAGTGTCGCTTCAATGGTGGGGAAGCGCCTCCTTCTTAAAAGCTTTTCCATTAATATGGTAACGCCGATTTTATCGACCTCATAGGTCGTTATTCTTCTATCAAGAGCGCCACTGCGAAAGGCCCTTGCGCCTCCCGAGTGGGTAGCCTGGCGCCCAGGGCGATCTGCTCGTAAATATGCAGGTACTTTTCAAACGACTTGGCTGTTTTATGCCCGGTAATCATCCGCACCAAGGCAAAGTCGTGGGTCTTGCCGACGAGCAACGTGGTAAATGAGTGGCGACAGCAGTGCAGCGATTTAGGCGGTTCTTTGAGCGAGTCGTAAGCAGCCTTGAGGGCACTGTAGACTCGGTTCCACTCCAAATCCGCAAACAGCGGATAGTCCGCTTTATCTGCTGTATATTCTCGCGCCTCAAACGCCGCCTCCTGGATAGCGTGCCTGGTGGCGAGAATGTTCCAGACTTCCTTGCTTCGGATTGGGATAGTACGAAAATTTTTGGCTTCGATTCTTTTCAGGCTCTTGAGCGGTTTACGCTTGATTCTCCCGTTCTCTTCCCGCTTGCGGTCAGGGCCTTTTTGCGGCCCTTAAACAGCATGGCTTCAGGGTCACCAAGCCAGAGCCGAAACTGTCCGAAAAAGAGATGCCAATCATTCACGTTAGCGGCCTTTCGAACCTGCAAGAAATAGGTAAAGACCCATTGCTCCAGGTAGACCTTGGACGACTTCCAAGAGTTCTGCGCCCGCTCTTTTTGGTAGACGATGTACTTCGCCAGCAGGTCATTGAACTCATAGTACTGAGTCTTCCACGCAGTCTTCAGCTGGTCGGAGGCTCACGCGCTGGTGACGCCAGCTCTAATCCGCCGCATTCACGGGGCAGGCATCGCGAAAAAAAAGCTTTCGGCAACTCCTAGCGCGTGACCTGCTCGTTCGCGTTGTGCACGACACGAGGTATGAAGCACTCCACGAAGTGTGGCTTTGCCGCCTTCGGCTCGACCGCCGACTGCTAGGATTTCTGGTAGGGTTTGGTAGGGAAACTCTGAAATTGAGCGAAATACTGCGAAAGATTTAGGCACCGCTCTAAAGTCGACTGTAGTGATTTCAACTAATTAAGAAGCCTCAACTTCTTGCGAGGTTGAGGCTTCGGTGCTTTGGTGAGTGGCGGGATGGACGGGACTTGAACCCGCGGCCTCCGGCGTGACAGGCCGGCGTTATAACCAACTTAACTACCACCCCACGTGGTTCCCAACAACCAGTTGGTCATCAGGAGACACGGAAGTTAGCAAGCACCCCTGGTACTGTCAACCATCTAATTCAGAAGTTTGCCGATTTCCTCAAGATCGGTCTCCCGCAGCGGACCCTTGAAGTGGCGCAACACCCTACCTTGATCGTCGATGACAAGGCTTTGCGGGATTGCATCGATACCGATGCTCTGTGCGACGCTACCAGGCGCGTCAATCAACACCGGGTAGCCATGGGGATTGGTCGCCTCACTCTTGCGCACCGAGTCCTCGTCGTCGAGGGTGGCGATGGCCAGCATCGATGCCTTGGGATTGGCAGCCCTAAGCTTATTCAACAGCGGCCGTTCCTGCACGCAGGATTCGCACCAACTCGCCCAAAACTCGAGAAAGCTCGTCCTGCCACGAAGGCTTTGCAGGCTCACCTCGGTGCCTTCAGGGCTGCCCAGCTGCGGCAGGTGGAAGGCTGGAACAATGACCACCTGGGGCACGGCCTGGCGGCGGTGCGCGTCGCCCGCGGCGCGCTCGTAGCGATCGATCGCAAAGAACGAGGCAACGACGATGCCGGCGATGGCGAGCTGGTTGCTAAGCTTCATCGCGGATCGGCACCCAGGCGCGGGAGAGGCCTCGCCTGGACGGTAATGGGGCCAGCCACATCCTCTGCCTGCAGGCGCTTATGCCGACGATAGATGTAGTAAACCGTGCCGCCGATGACGATCAGCGGCATCAGCGAGAGGAGGGCTGTGCCTTGCAAAAAGGGCGTGTTGCTCACGTCCTCGCCGTACACTCCGCACACCGAACAAGCCAGTAGCCGTGACGGCGACGCCAGGCAACTCAAGACTAAAAAGACGTAGCGCATGAATAGCTCCTGCACCCTGGCTGCCAGAGCGACTGGTTCAGCTAAAATACACCAGGCGGTAGAGGATGGGCCAAATCCCCACGACAAAGAGCCAGAACACCTGCATGGCTCGCATCCCGCCAACACTAAGACGCCCCTGACGCATCCATAGATAACACCATAGCATCACCACCACTCCGACCAGCACATGCAAGGCGTGCGAGCCGATCAGGAGGAAGAAGACCGACGCAAAGATGCCGGAGTGAAGCGTCATGCCATAGCCGATGAGCTTAACCCACTCGTAGCCTTGAAAGCAGACAAAGAAGGCGCCAAGCACGATGGACTGGAGAAACAAGGCGGGGGCCCGACTCTTGCTCTCTGCGCGGCTGTAGGCATGGGCGGCAAAGCACATCAACACGCCGCTGAGCAGCAAGATCGCCGTATTGAAGGCCGTCGCTGCGATCGGCAAGCGAATCTCACCGGGCGGTGCCCAAACACCAAAGAGCTGCGCCCGGATCACATTATAGGCGCTGACCAGGCCCGAGAAATACATGATCTCGGTCAACACCACGATGATCGTGGCAATGACAGGGCTGGGAATGACCGGCTCCCGTCGGACCTGAGCCGTTGCTCCAGGTAGGTTGATGACGGTCGCCATAGGTTGTTCCTCTCAGTTATGTTCCGTGTCGGGGCTCTGCCGCCGGTAAGCCGTGCCCTTCGGATTTATGCGAGCCTTGCGCTTTGTGCGACTCGGTCTCACCATAAGGGACATTCGGCAAAGCCTTGCTATCAAACTCATCGGCGTCATGGCCCTCATGCTCTTCACCGCCGGAAAAGGCCTTTTTGAACTCTTCGGTGTAAAGATAGGACGTGGGCTTGGTCCAATGAGACCCGTCATACTTCATAACATCGGCTGCTGTCCCTAAAAAGAACATGACCACGGCGAGGAGCATCGCCAAGAGCATGTACCAGACAAACTTCTTCTCGATGTTCAGGTGCATGAAAAAAGCCGCTACAATCAGCGCCTTAACCACCGCGATGCCAAAGGCGGTGACCAGGGTGAGGACCTTATTGCCAAGCATAGGACCAGCGATACTGATGACGAGAAGCACCAGCAACAGGGCCCAGATCTTAACATAGTAGCTAACGGGATGATGGGGCCCGTGCTCGCCTGCGGAGTTCAAATGTCCATGATGTGCGTCAGCTGCCTGCGACATGTGTCGGTCTCCCGATTACTTGGCGATGTAGAGTAGAGGAAACAGAAAGATCCAAACGATGTCGACAAAGTGCCAGTAGATACCGACCAATTCGACCCGCTGCAGGTTCTTACCGCGCAGGCAGTCGAAAGAGACGATGGCCATGGCCGTGGCGCCAGCGATCACGTGAAGGCCGTGCAAACCAGCAGCCGTGTAGTAGAAGGACCAAAAGGAGTTGGCCGTAATGGTGAAACCGTGGCGAATCTCGTTGGTCCATTCAAGGCCTTTCACCACCAAGAAGGTGAGCGCACCGCCGATGGTCAACCAAAGATAGAAAGCCGCGAGCTTGCCATTTTTTTGCTCGGCAGCATGGTGCGCGAGCACCGCGAACAGACTCGAAGTCAACAGCACGAAGGTGTTGATCGATCCCGCCAGGGTGTTGGTATGCGCAGCGGCTTCAGCCCACGGTGCGTACATGATCCGCATCATGATGTAGCTTACGAGCAAGCCGCCAAAAATCGTAATCTCAGAGCCTAAAAGCCACCACATGGCCAACTTGCCGGTAGGGATTCCGGTTGCACTGCGCCTGGTTGCTATCGGTTGTACCATCGCCACGTCGTCTTACCTCAGGTTTTGGGGGCTGGTTCGTTTTGCGGCCAGAAGTCGCTCGAGTGTCCGGGTACACTGTATTCATAGGGTCCGCGGTAGCAGTGCGGCAGCGTCACAAAATTCCCGTGTGGCGGCGGCGACGCAGCCACCCATTCGAAGGTGTTGGCATTCCACGGATTAGCCGGGGCTTTCTTGCCGCGAAACATACTGTAGAAGAAGTTGACGAAAAAGATCACTTGAAAGGCCAACATGATCAGCAGCGACACCGTCGAGAACTCGCGCCAAAAGATCAGGTCGCCGCGGGCCAGGTCGGGAAAGTTCAGGTGGTTGAAGGTCCGCCGATGATCGCCCGCCATCCCGGTGTAAAACAGCGGGATGAAGATACCGTTGAACGGCACCGCCGTCCCCCAAAAGTGAATGCGACCCCAGGTGTCGTTCATGTAGCGCCCGAACATCTTCGGAAACCAATAGTAAACACCGGCGAACACGGCAATCACAGCAATCGGCACGAAGGTGTAGTGAAAGTGGGCAAGGACAAAATAAGTGTCGTGGAAGTAGATATCGGCACCGCTGGCGCCGAGGAAGATCCCGGTGACGCCACCGATGAGAAACTCAACGATAAAGGCGATGGCGAATAGCATCGGCGTCGATAACTGAATCGAAGCACCATAGAGCGTGCCAATGTAGACAAAGCTCATCTCGGTGATCGGCACGGAGATCAACAAGGTGGTGACGGTAAAGATATTGGCCATACGCGGATCGATACCGGCGACAAACTGGTGATGGGCCCAGACGAAAAAGCTCAACACCCCGGTCGCAACCGCCGTCCACAGCACGGTGCGATAAGCGAACAACTTCTTCCTGGCGAACACCGTGAGGACCTCGGCGACGATGCCCATAGCAGGCAGCAGCACGACGTACACCTCGGGGTGACCGAAGAACCAGAACAAATGCTCCCACAGCAAGGGGTCACCACCGCGGGCAGGATCAAAGAAACCGGTGCCCAAGGTCTGATCGAAGAACAGCATGGCGGCACCGGCAATCAGTGGACCAACCGAGGCCATGAACAAGATCGAAGCGATGACGATCATCCACACCACCATCGGGATGTCGTACATCTTCATCCCGGGAGCGCGAGCATTCATCAAGGTGGTGATGAAGTTGATCCCGCCAAGCAAGAAGGCGACAAACTCCAAAGCGACAGCGGCAAGCCACATCGGGGCGCCGTAAGGCGTCTGATTATAGATGGGATTAGAAGCCAGCGGCGGGTATGAGGTCCAGGCCCCACCGAAACCACCATTGGGGACGAAAAACGACGCGATCAGAAGCACCGCACTAAATAAAAAGATCTGATAGGAGAGGCGATTTAAGCGCGGAAACACCATATCATCGCAGCCGATCATCAGCGGGATGAGGTAGTTGCCGAAGGCCGCGATCAGCACTGGCATGGCGAACCAGAAGATCATGATCGTGCCGTGATTGGTCACCATCTGGTTGTAAATCTGCGGCGTGACCAAGCCAAATCCAGGCACGGCATGGCCAGGGAATGCCATCTGCATGCGGAACACGTAGGAAGCGAGGGCACCGAGCACTCCCATCAGCACGCCGGTCATGAAATACTGCAGGCCGATGACTTTATGGTCGGTCGAAAAGACGTATTTTTGGATAAAGCTCAGCTCGTGATGACCGTGGTCATCAGCGCTGTGCGCGTGGTCAGCCGAAGCATGCGTTGTCATAAGTTCAATTACCACCCTGAGTCGAGGCTAGCTTACCCGTGCCATTGGCTGGGATAGCCGCCGTTTTACCTGTTGCTGATTCGAGCCACTTGCGATGCTCATCTTCGGTCTCGACAAAGATCCGGCCGCCCATGATGCCGTGACCCAGGCCGCACATTTGCGAGCACGGCACGTCAAAAGTGCCGGCGACCGTCGGCGTGAACCAGCCGTCGATTTCACGACCGGGAACCGCATCCTGCTTCAGGCGAAAGCGCGGAATCGAGAAGCTATGCAGCACATCGGCCGATTCCAAATGAAACTTGTAGGTCTTGTTGACGACGACATGAAGCTCGTCCACCACATCGATGTCATCTGGCGTACCCAGCTTGCCATCGGGACCAGGATGGACGAATTCCCAGGCCCACTGATGGCCGACGATGCGGATCTCCTCATCGACATGCTCGGGCACGCTCTGCTTGACGTGGTACCAAGCCCGCGCCGCAAAGACGAGGATGACGATGTCGCAGGCAATGACCGCGTAGTGCGACCAGTGGATCCACTTATTGTGTTCGTGGTCATAACCGGTGATGTGCAGCGCTTTCGGCGACCGGCTGCGCCGGTACTTCGCAACGAAATAAAAGAGCACGAACTCCGCCGCGAATAGCCAAAAGCCACCGAGCAAAGCGATGATCAAGATGACGTTGTCGATCTGCGCGGCGTAGGAAGACGCCTCTAAAATGATCCAATTCAACATAAGGCTGTTACCACTGCCTCCGAAGCCAAGGGCCTGCTACAACACAAAGACGACTACCATAGCGCCGAATACGACTACCGCGCCGACGATCGCAAAAAACACTTTTTTGGCCATGAGATCCGGCTCATTGTCTGCCACGTCTAAAGTCCCCCTTTGTCTATCACTTAGCCGGCTTTAAGGCATTGATATAGGCGACTACGTTGATCATCGCCTGGTCGTCTAAGGTCGTCGCGATGCCCGCCATGGCGGCGCCATTGGGATCCTTCGTCGGATCATAGCCACGCACCTTGTTTTTAAAGTTCTTCAGTTGCGTCAATAGGTACCAGTCATTGTTGCCGGCGGTCGGCGGTGCATTGACCGCCTGATTACCGAGAGCGTCGGCACCATGGCAAGCGGTACAGACACCAAAGGTGGCTTCACCCTTGGCTAGGTTACCTTGAATCGTATCGGCCACCTTGGGGCGCGGCAGGCTGCTGACATACTTAGCGACGGACGCGCGGTTTTCTTCGGTCAAGGTCCGACCAATTGGGCGCATCCGCATGCCGCGAAGGTCCTTGGCATGGGCGCCGCGCAGGCCTTGGCTGAATTTATCGAGCTGCGCCTTGAGGTACCATTCGGGAAGTCCAGCAATCGCTGGTGCCCCAACCCCTTGGTTGCCGGTCCCATCCTGGCCGTGGCAGGACTTGCAGAGCGTGTACAGCTCGCTCGGCCGATCGTCCCAAGCCATTGCTTGCGGGGCGCTCCACAAGAAGATTGCAGTCAAAAGCAGAGAAAGACGCAAACAGAGTCCCATCATTTGCAGCACCAATAGTCCCAGTTGGTGAGCGCAGCTTCAACAGCCGGGTCTTGGAAAAGGTCCACGATGACCAATAAGATAGTCTCACAATCGCTAACAGACAACAGAGACGTGAGGAATTAAGTAAATTTTTCTTACGGCAGGATGAGAAGCGCGCTGCGCGATATGACACAAATCCCCAGGGGGTCTGGTGGACAAGGCTTTGCAGCTGCGCTATAAACAGCCGACAGTAGGAGTCCATAACATGACTAGGCACCCGTTTTGGTATCATGCGCCCCGGCTCTGTCTGGCAGTGGCTGCAGCAACGATTGTTGGTTACCTCGGCTTTGACCTGGCCGTTCCAACACCACCAAAGACGACTTCGCAAGCGCCGGCAAGCGCTCTCAGCGACATTCCACTCACCTCTGAGAGTGGACAAGCGACCAGCCTGGCGGCCTTCAACGGAAGCTGGTTGGTGGTGTTTTTTGGCTACGCTAGCTGCCCCGATGTCTGTCCCACCTCGCTCGCCTATTTGGCGCGGGAGTTGAAGCTGCTGGGACGCGACAGCGCTGGCGTCAAAGGCATCTTCATATCGCTGGACCCAAAGCGCGACAAACCCGAGACGCTCAGCCGCTATGTCCACTCTTTCGATCCAAGCTTAATTGCGCTGACCGGTAGCGACGACAACCTGCGCCGCCTAGGCAAGCAGCTAGGGGTCTATGCCACCGCGCAACCTGCGCCGAAGGGCAGCCCTGAAGGGGCCTACACCATGGCCCATACCGCTGCATTTTTCTTAGTGCGACCGGATGGCCAGCTAGCCCAAACGCTGTCGCCACCGTTCGAGGCGGGCGCGCTTGCCGGCGTGCTTCGCGCTGCCGCTCAGAGCGCAGCCCACTAGATAGTCGCTGGCGTGTTTCGCGCCAGCGACTAAATCCGTCTTGCGTCTCGCGCTGTTTAGGTCGCTACCGCTCCCCGCCGCTCGGGCACAGTCGTCACGCGCTACCGTAAACGTCCTTTGTTTATAGCCGAGGCTATTTGACCAGCATGCCGGTCAGGATGAGCAAGCCACCACTCATCACCAAAATGACCAGCAACGCCCGTTTACCGACGTCAAGCGCCGCGCCAGCGCGGATCAACCAGCCAATCGCAGCAAGAAACTTGAGTCCGGACACGACCAGCAAACCAGGCACGAGCAGACGCTCGCTGATCCCCCAGAGTTCACGCTCGACAAAAACCGCCCATTCGCACAACGTAGTGAGAAGGAGCGCGGCACATAGCCATCGGTACGAAATATGAGCCAAAGCGCTACCGCCTGGTCCGTCTGTCTTCATCGATCAATCTCGCTGCGCGGGAGCATCTAAGTTTGAGCAGGAGTAGTCCTATAGCCCGGGTGGCAGCAAGCGGCAACCCAAGACCTCCCGAGGCGTTGCTGATGAAGCCTCTACACATAGGCTTACCATGCTGAAATTCAATAAGAAAATTAGCCTTCCGTCGATCCTATCGCGGTCGCTGTCCGGACCCGCATCGGAGCAGCCCAAAGGCGGCAGGCCCATGACGCTGATCCTACTTGGCTTGGTGGTGGTGGCCGGCATCGTCTTGCTCCTGCCGCGGCCAGCCCCAAGACTGCGCGAGGTGGCGATCAGCGACGAGGATCTGCGCCAGGTCGTCGGCCGCAGCCGTCTTCCGCCAACCGTTCGTCAGCGCCAACCAGCCCTAGCAGCACTGGGCCGCGCACTCTTTCGCAGCAGCGGCCTAAGCCCCCAGAGCGACCGCACCTGTGGCAGCTGCCATGCTATCGGCAGTCCACCGGGCCAGGAAGTGACTGCGACTTCGACGGCCACAGCCCAGCATCAGGTGTGGCAAACGGCGGCGAACGCGCCCGACCTAGCTCATCTCGATGCCGATGGTTGGTTTGGCCGTGACGGCCGCAGTGATAGCTTGGCGGCCGCCTGTCTGGAGGCTCTCGAAGATCCGCAGGGCATGAACGGCTCGCGCCTGGCGGTCCTGGCCTTGGTCAAGCAGCGCTTTAAAGACGCCTACGAAGAGGCTTTCGGCGCGTGGCCGGTGAACTTGGCAGGCATCCCGGAGGCCGGCCGGCCGGAGCCAATCCAAGCTAAACTGCCGATCGAAGTCGCTGCACTTGGCCTTGCGACTCTCGGTTCGTTTCCGCTTCTCGACGGCATCTTGACTCAGGCCAATCAGCAGCACGCAACGCCTGCCATCGAACTGTCCCGGCGCGCCTTCAATTTTGTCCCGGTGCCAACGCAGTGGAGTGCTGCCTTCGCGAGCTTGAGCCCAGAGCAGCAGGTAAGTGCCAACCAAGTCTACGCCAAGGTTGGCCAGGCCCTGGCCGCATTTCTCATGGACCAGGTCAGCGATAACTCGCCCTATGACCGTTTTGCTGCACAGCTGCTGCAAGGACGCAGCGCCCAGGAGTCGCTCGGTCAGGGTTTTGGCGCCACTGAGCTGGCGGGCCTAAAGCTGTTCCACGGTCCAGGACAATGTCAAAACTGCCACAGCGGTCCGCGATTTAGCGACGGCTTGTTCCACAATATCGGCTTGCCGCAACGTGGCACCGACATCGCTGCGGGGAGGGCCGCTGGACTCCAGATTGCCCTAAGCGACCCGTTCAACTGCAAAGGCGTCTACCTAGCGCAGTCGGCCGAGGCGATCACCACCGCGTGTAAGTCGCTGCGGGCCGCGTCGGTGGACAAAGAGGGGCGCGAGGACCTTGGCGCATTCCGCACCCCAGGCCTGCGCAACGGCGCCAAACGCAGCTCTTTCATGCACGATGGCCGGTTCACGACGGTCGCGGAGGTCATGACTTATTTCAACGATCTCGAAGGCCGACCAGCCATCGGCACACGCGATCCGCAGCTACACAGACTTGACCTCACCGACGAGGAAATGGCGGCAATCGTCCGCTTTCTCGGCGCGCTGAACTCCCCGGCGCGCGACCTTAATCCGTCGCAGTCGGCGGCCTTAAACCGGTAAAAGCACACCACCACCAGTACAATCGCCGCAGCGGTGCAGAGGTGGTGGTGGTGTGCGTCTTCTTGGAGCTGACAGCAGCAGAGCCGAGGTCAAAGCCCCAAGTTAACGATCTAACGAGTCGATTTAGACGACGGCGCCGGACTTCTTGGCGAAGCGGACCTTTTTATCGCCTTCGAGCTTGTATCCAAGGCGGGTTGCCTTTTTGGTCTTAGCATCAACCAAGGCGACTTTGCTGATATGCAACGACATAGGAATGTCGACGATACCACCATCTTGATCGTTCAAGCTGGGCTTTTGGTGCTTTTTATTCAGATTCTTGCCGGCGATGAAGACCCGGCCGGTCTTCTTGTCGAGGGTCTCGATCTTGCCGATTTCACCACGGGATTTGCCAGCTAGGATGAGGACTTCATCGCCCTTGCGGAGCTTGCTTTTGAACTCGTGCTTGGGGTCGTATTGCTTAAATTTCTGAGAATTCATGGAGAGGAGCCCACCTAAGCTTTGCTTTAATCCAAAAACCGAAGCCCCTTACATAAAGGAACTTGCCTAGCCGGTCAAGGACGTACCTTGCACCTTGCGATTTATTGAGCAAACATTGGCGGTTGATGCCAGGCCTAGGGCATCATGAAGGTCCCCCGACCAGTACCTAGTGATGCTCTTGCGGAGAGTTATGATGCCTATACTCCATTCATCCCTTCACCGCGTCGCCTTGGCCCTGCTTGCCGCAGTCGCGCTGAATACCCAAGCTGGCCGCGCGGCGGACACCCTCCCAGACTTCGCCGACGCTGCCGCGAAAGTCGCCGCCATCAACCCGCAAGACGCCATCAACTGGCAAGCATTCCGGGCTGTTGAAGCCCCGGATGGCAGCGTAGAAGTCAGCCTGAGAATGCAGCCGACCGGACCTGATTGGCAGATTTACGCAAAGAATCTGAGTTTTGCCGGCCCAAATGGATTCATCATCAGCAAGATCACGCCGCCACCAAGCAAGCGCTTTATGGATCCGATCGCCAACGAAGAAGTGGACGTCTACGCAGGGGGCGATTTCACGGTGACCCTGACCGGAGCGCCGCGGTGGACCTCGGCGCAGTTTCCCATCACCGTGACCTTTGTCGGCTGCACCAACCGTATCTGCCTGTTTCCCTACAGTCAGGCCATCGACGTGCCGTTCGCCGTCGCCTCCAGCGCGGCCCCATCCCTGCCAGTGGCCGCGCCTAGCGACCAGCAGGGCCCCACCGCCAGCACCTTGAGTCCGGGCAGCCCCGCCGATGCTGACTTTGAGACGCGTCTTGCCGCCCAGCTCGGCGGCGGTAGCTCGCTGTCGCTGCTCATGGCGATTGTTTTTCTTGGCGGCGTGCTGTCGAACCTGACGCCCTGCGTCGCCCCCATGGTACCGATCACTCTGCGCTTACTTGCGCGCCAAGGCTCGCGCCATTACACCAATGCGACTTTGTATGCTGCCGGTATCGTCATTTGCTACACATCACTAGGTTTAATTGCGGCTCTGAGTGGGGGACTGTTCGGCAGCCTCCTTGCAAGCAAGGCGTTTAATATCGGCTTTGCCGCAGTCATGTTTATTCTGGCGATGGGAATGCTTGGCTTTGGCGACTTGTCGCAGCTGCAAGCGCTCGGCAGCCGTCTTGGCAGTGGCAAGCCCTCACCACTAAACACCGTCATGATGGGCATGGGCGCCGGCTTGGTCGCGGCTCCGTGCACCGGCCCAATTCTTGCCGCGCTACTCGCCTATACCGCGCGCAGTGGCAACAGCGTCGCGCAGTCAACAGCCTTGCTGGGCATCTATAGCTGCGGCTTCGCTTTGCCTTATATCCTACTAGGTGGCGCCGTCGGCCACGTCACCAAACTCAAGGTCGCGCCCTTGCTGCAGCTGAGCGTTAAGCTGCTGTTTGGCAGCGTCATGATCGCCCTTGGCTTTTACTACCTGAGGATTCCCTTTTACGACTTGGCTCAAGCGCTGAAGCCCCATTGGTATGAAATCACACTAACTGGACTGATCCTCGGCGCTTTGGTGAGTCCGGTCGTCCTCCTGTCGCAGACCCTGCAAAACAACAAATTCGCCACCCTCGTTCCTGCCTTGTTGCTGGGCTCGGGCATCTTTGCGGCGTGGCAATGGCGCACCACGGCCACTGCGGATACCGAGGCCGACCATCTCACCTGGCTGCAGACGGAAGACCAAGCCTACGCCGCCGCCAAGAGCAGCCATAAACCCATCTTGATCGACCTATGGGCCGAGTGGTGCGAAGCCTGCAAAAAAATGGACGTCACCACCTTTGCCGACCGCGAAGTCCGGACCGAACTCCAGGCAAACTGGGTGCTGCTCCACCTCGACTTGACCGAATCCAATGCCGCCAATGACGCTATCCAACAACGCTACGGCGTGCAGAGTTTACCGACCCTGATCTTACTACCACCAAGCACCGAACTGGACCTTAAAGAAGCGATCAACGGCTACATCAGCGCCCCGTCCCTACTCACGACGCTGCGCCTTCACGCCCATAAATAGCCGGAGTAAAGCGTGCTTCATCATCTCCTGTACGTGGCCTCACCGCAGCAGATCAAGCAGACCAAGACGGCGCTGTCACGGATCGGCGCCAAGACCCTAGGTAGCCCCTCCGACGTCGCGGAGTCCTACCTGCTCGAGCATGCTTTACTCGACAAATTGATCTTAAACATCCATCTGGTCAGTAATCTTGATGCCATCACCCCGCACCTGCGGCGCAATCCAGTCGATCTGCTGATCTATGACGAACGCATGGACGGGATCGAAGCACGCGCCGCGCTTAGGCAGATCCGTGACGATATGGTCGCATTCGCCGCGCTATGGGGACCTGACTTTCTCTTCCCGATGAGCCGCGTCGTCGCGATCTTGACCAAAGAACAAAACGACGCCCAGCGCGCCTTTGAACTCGGCCGCGTGCAGGTGCGCGACGTCTACGTCGCACCACCAAACACCGCGCACATCCTCCGCTGGCTGACCCGCATCCTCACCCAGGGCGTGCGTCGCGGCGAGCGCGTCGGCATGGCGCTGAGCGGAGGCGGACTCGAAGGCTTTCTCTACCAGATCGGCGTGCTGCATGCGCTAGAAAAGGCCATCATCGGCCGTCCGATTCGCTCAGTGGATGTCTATTCGGGGATCAGCAGCGGGTCGATCTGCGCCACGTTGATGGCGGGCAACGTGCCGACCGCCGAAGTCATTCGCGCCATGCACGGCAAATCCGACGTCCTAGCGCCGCTGACCGGTAGCCTGCTGTTTGACGTTGCTGCCGGTGTGATCAGCCGGCGGCTGATCAGTAGCTCCGTCGCTTGGGCCGGCCTTGACCCGAGCAAATGGGCGCGCAAATTGCTGCAATCGGTGCCAACCGGA
This sequence comes from uncultured Pseudomonadota bacterium, assembly GCA_903928445.1. Lineage (GTDB taxonomy): Bacteria > Bdellovibrionota_B > Oligoflexia > Oligoflexales > CAIYRB01 > CAIYRB01. Next base: position 35,028 of record CAIYRB010000011.1, read on the forward strand.
TTTTTCAAGGGCGAAGCGCTAAAGAATTATTTTCGCGACTGCATCACCGCTTATGGCCACGAAGACGCCTTTGATCAACTCCAGCCAGAGCTCTATATCGGCGCCACTGATCAGGATTCGTTTGAACACGTGACCTTTGGCAAAGCGCCGTGGCGCAATGTTCCGATCAGTGAGGCACTGCGTGCCTCGTGCGGACTACCGCCGTTTTTCACCCCGGCCAAAATAAACGGCAGGTGGTTTATCGATGGCCAGGTCACCAAAACCTGCAACCTCGAACTACTCGTCGAGCGCGATTGTCGCTTGATCCTGATCATCGATCCGATGAAGCCTTTAGCAACCCTCGTCCCCGGATCAGTCGATAAACGCGGCGGTGTCTTTTCGATTCTGCAGACGATCAAGGCCCTGGTTCATACTCGCTTCCACCAGACTCTGACGCATTTGACCGAACGCTATCCGGATGTCGACTTTCTCGTCTTTCAACCAGATGAAGAGTGCGCGCACCTCATGGCAGGGCTCCCCATGCGCTACCATATTCGCACCGAAATCGTCACCGCAGCGTACCGCCACACCCTACGCCAAATGCGCGAACGACACGCCGTCTATGCGGCTAAACTCATGCGCTTTGGCTTTGAACTCAAAACGCCTGGTGAGATCATGGATCTAGAGCAAAGAGACGACGACATCTTGGAGACCGGTATATGAACCACGTGCATCCAGATGCAAGAACCGCCCGGCGGCGCGGCGCGGTCATCTGGGACCTAGGCAATGTCTTGATTCGCTGGGATCCGCGCAATCTCTACCGCCGCTATTTTGGCGCCGACGTCGCGTCTATGGACTGGTTTTTAGCCAATGTCTGCACGCCGTCTTGGAATGAGCAGCTCGATGCCGGCGTGCCTTTTGCCGCGGCGATAGAGGACCTGAGCCGGCGTTTTCCCGAGCATCGCGCCATGATCGCGGCCTACGGGGCGGAGTGGTCACAGATGTTAGGTGAGCCCATCGAGGCAAACGTGCAGCTCCTAAGGCAACTCAAAGACCGCGCTGTGCCCTTGTACGCGCTGACCAATTGGTCGGCGGAGACCTTTCCGATTGCCAAAGCACGCTTTGACTTCCTACAACTGTTCGACGGGGTGGTGGTCTCCGGTATTGAGCGTCTGGTGAAACCCGACCCGGCGATCTACCGCCTGATCCTAGACCGCTACCAACTAGACCCAGCCCACACGCATTTCATCGATGATTCGGCGAAGAATATCGAGGCGGCAAGGGCGCTGCAGATAAAGGCGGTGCATTACAATGAGACGACTGCGCTAAACATCGACATGTTCTTAGACTGAATTGCCACCCATTCGTCACTCGCCACACTACCTAGCCTTTAGCGGTAAAACGTCGTCTTAATCAAGCCTGCGTCGTCGTCAAGCTTGATGGTCAGCCAACCACGCGGCGACCTGTGTTCGCGCGATGCGTGCAGCCCAGCATAGGTCTAACAGGCACTAAAGATAGCGAAACCACACTGCAAGGGTGCCCCAAGGCTGCGCGGCTTGCTTGAAGGCCTCAAATCGCAACTCCTGCTGCGTCGTGACGGCGACGCTTGCAAATGCCGACAGCCGCCACCAAGGCTGCACCGGCGCATCGCTGCTGCGGTCACTGTCGGCACGCAGGCCACATTGCAGGCGCGGTGTTGGCGACATCGTCCAGCCGCTGCGCAGACCGGCACCAAGCCCCGGCTGCGCGGTGGCGGGGTTCAGTCTACCGACGATGATGACAGGGATGGCGTAGATCCGGCCGCCGAGGAGATCCAGGGCGATGCCAGCGCCACCTTCGAGGCGGTGCATCAGCCACGCGTCGCCATCGGTGTCGAGCCGCCGCTCGCTGCCGAGCGTCAAGGTCCAGGCAAAGGCACCCGTGACCCGGTCAAACGCGGGAATCGACAGGATGCGAAGCAGGGTAAAGGACTCAGGGACCACAGCGTAGCGGCCACCGCTTTGGCGGTGCGCGCGCAGCTGGAAGTCACCCATAGTGATCTCCTGGTCCTTAGCATAGCCGATGGGCGGTGAGGCTAGGTCGTGCAAGGCAAAACGGAAACCAATGAGAGCATCGGTGCCTTGACCCGCAACGTTGTCGATGCCGAGCGCGACGCGCTGAGAACTGGGGCCATCGTCGGGGCGGCTCAGGTGGACGCCGTCCGTGACCACCAGAGGCGAGCTCCCAGGCGTGGCCGCGCGGGACGCCAGGGTGTCCTCCCAGAGTTGCTGGTGCTTTTCGGAACGACGGGTGCCGGCCAGCTTCTCATCGTAGGCGATCCATTCGAGGAGAGCGTCGAGGACGCGCGTGCGGCTCGCAGGGGGAAGGGCGGCCACCTCGGGCAATAGCTTTGCGGCGCCGATCTGCCGCACCAGCAAGCTTGCTTCGTCCGCGCTTAAAGCCTGACGTCTGAGTGTGAGCCGCGAGTGCGCGCTGAGCCGCCGCTTGGGCTCACCTAAGGCCCCTTGACGCCAGAGCGCCGCGACGGTGTCCTTCGGCGCCACCACCAAAGGAAATTTGTCCGCCGCCGTGATAGTCGGATCGGCCGCGGCAATCACGGCGAGCAGCACGAACGAGCAGTTCTCGTCCAGATACCAGTAGCGAATGCCATGCGGTCCAACCTCCCACAGGGTCGCCATGAGCGCGTCGAGTCCAGCTCCGTCTAGGCGCAGAGGATATTCCCAGAGGTCGCGACTTTCGGCGTTGGCGTACTCTTGCACCTTTAGGTAGTACGGCATGAGCGAGAAGCCGCCGAAAAAGCGGCCACTGACGCCGTAGGCTGCGTAGAGCAGAGGATTTGCCGTATCCGGATTGGCGGCAAAGTTGACAGCGTAGTCGAGCAGATCCGAACCATGCTGGGAGGTGCCGTTGCCGCGCTGTAGGCGGAGAAAGGTGTGGCCATACATGGACGACGGGTTGTTGAGGTAGTTGGACGAAAAGACGAGGCTCGCGCCTTCGACCGGGAAGGCTTCGCGCCAGTCGCGGTAGGCAGTGCACGCCACGACCGGCCAACTAGCCGCCAGCTCGGGCATTGCCGCAGCGATGAGCTGGCGCCGCCGCGGAAAGCGGCAGAGGGCATGGTCGTCGGCCTTAGCCGGGACCTGAGCGCGAAAGGCCGCGAGGGTCGCCGCGAGTTCCTGCTGCGGATCGTCGCGGCCCGTCGTCGCCAAATAAAAACCAGGCGTGGCGACCAACCCAGCGGTGCGCCCTAAACTATGTGGCACATAGTAGAGCGCCCGAAGCCAGGCGGGCGAAAGGGCCAACTCCGACTCGCCAGCCAGCGCCGAGCCATCCGCTAGGATCACCAGACACAGCAGGCGCGCGGCGGCACCTAGCGCCGCCCGCACGCGTTTAGCCGCAGGCCAAGTTATCTTGGGAGAGTGCGCGCTCGAAGTTTGCTTGAACGACCTTAGCGTCGTTGGAATTGAACAGGCTCTCATGCCTACGCTGACTCATGGATGCAAACCCGACATAAGAGCCGGTCAGCTGATTGCGACACCCGAACAGGTCCGCCAATCCGGCGATGTACTCGCCGTCGCCCCGGGCGGCATCGGCGCGGACTTGGGCCAGATTGTAATGTAAATAGACCGTCCGTTCAGCCTTTTTCTGGCCAAGGACTTTGCCCCTCACGCTCGGCGAGGCAGCGGAGCCACAATTGGACGTGCCGCTGGTAATACCAAAGGTCTGGCTGCCCGCAGTGCCGTTGCTGGTCGCAACGAAAATCTGCGCCATGTTGTCGCTCCAGTGCAATTCGTGCGCGACGATCGAACCCAGTCCGCATCCAGCCATGCCGTAGTCTGCCGCAGCGGCAGAGCCGCTAAGCATGACGCTCAAGATCAACGATGTTAGGATCTTCATCTCTATGCTCCTGTGTAAGTGGCGCCAGCCTTAAATGATATTAGTACAACCGGTCGTGACGCCCTCGCTCGAGCGAAGGACCTCGTGCATGGAAAAGAGCACCTTGTCGACACCCGCAGCACGGAAGATCGCGGCGTGGTGAGCCTTAATAGCACTGCTCACCTCTGGATAGGCCTGCTCGCTGCAGCCAAGCGTCGCGGCGAGGCCACGCAGCGTCTCGCCGTCGCCCTGGGCGGCGTCCATGGCCACGGAGGCAAAGTTTTGCTCGAGGAAGACCCTCTGGCTGTTGAAGGCTGCTGCCTTCGCCGCCGGGATACAGTTGGACGTCCCCGAACTGATGCCGAAGGTTTGGGTGTAAGATGTCCCGTTAGTCGTCGCGGCAAAGACCTGGGCAAAGCCCGTCTCGGCGCCAAACACAACAGATCCAAGCCCGCATCCGGCGGCGCCGTATCCTCCCGCCACCGCCGGGGTCGCCACCCACGCCATCGCTACGCACCAAAGAACAGACAAGCTTCTTTTGTAGACCACTGGAGGCCTCCTGCAATTGCTGGAAAGATACTTGTCAGAAAGTAGCACACGCTACTTAAGCATGTCACCACAGTTCCAGCGGCAACCCATCCGGGTCAGCGTCGTGGGTCATCACGGCACTTGTTGAGTCGGGATTGACTCCAAGGCACAGTACCTGGAATAATTTGAATGTAATCATGGTGATACGACATAAGCAGCGACTTGTTTACTAGCATCAAATGTCATGAAACGGTCGTTCCTTTCCATCGCAGCAAGCAGCATTAGCTCTCACGAGGCAATAGATGACGACCTTTCTAAAGCTCTTATTGATGATGCCGCTAGCTATTTGTGCTGTCCAATGTCAACACGCCACCGCAAGATCGAGCGCACTGAAGATTGTCGGTGGCGAGATTGACCTTCAAAGCTTTCCTGCAACGGTCGGTTATACGATTTTAGATGTGAATGACGATCTTATCGCATACTGCACAGGGACATTTGTGCGGGATGATCTTTTGATAACGGCAGGACACTGCGCGACGATGGAAAACGCAGCCAAATTTGTCGTCTATTCCAAACTCGTTCCTCTCAGCCAAACCAGACCGAGTTCGATCGAATATTCGACTCACCCTTATTATACTGGCCCAGAAGGTGGAGCGCCTGTTCCCTATGATCTTGCCTTCATTATTTTTCCAAAAGGGACAGCACCGTCGAATATGATTGCACCGGTGACTGCAGTGGTTAATACGCCCCCGGATGTCGACTCTGTGGTGACCATGGTCGGATATGGGGACGCTACTTCTGAGTGGGAAGCCTTATCGCTAGGCGAAAGACGGATTGGTCATAATAAGGTCGCTGACAATGTGCGAGTTCAACAGCTGTTTAATATGATTGCAGTCACAACCGCCAGTGGACCAACATCTTCGTCTAACGCATCCACCAACCGTGGCGACTCTGGCGGGCCTCTTTACGACGCCAAGGGGACACTCGTTGGCACCACGCAGTCAGGGCAGCTGAATGAATCGGAGGGGTTTTGGCAGGACCGCTTTGTCGATCTCAGCAGTTGGGTCATTCACGATTATGTGAAAGCATTTATGACGGACCAGTCATCAGTCACCCTCATGTCAGGGCCTATGCCCTTACAACATAAGACGCTTACTCCCGTAGCAAAACAAGCGGCGGATCCGACCGCAGCTCCCAACCCATGGGTCTGTGTCGACAACAATGGCAAGGGATATGGCCCGATCCATAACTGTGAAGACCACCGAGGCAAATGCGCAAAAAAGGCCCCCGATCTTCAGGTGCCTTGCCGTGTTCGACCCACCTGGTACGGCAACAATCTGTGCATAAATAATGGCGGCAGAGGTTTCGGTGCTGTTACCTCCTGCAAAGGAGCGCAGTGCACAAAAGCTGATCCTGGACTCAAAGTCAGTTGCGTTCGCTTGGACATGATTCGTGATTAGGAATGTCCGGCAGCACTTCTGACAACGCGGAGTCGTCTGTGCCGTCTGAAATCAAGCAATGGCCCCGTTAAGCCGAGAGCCCATTCGACGGGGATAGGGTCCTCGGTCGGCAG
>CAIYRB010000012.1 GCA_903928445.1 uncultured Pseudomonadota bacterium
TCGAGCCGCGCCAGCAGCTCGCGTAGACCATCGTCGGGTAGGTTGGTCAGATTGACCAGATTGATTTCCTCGTACACGCTGTGCTTACTGGCACACGTGCCGGCCGCCACCTGGTTAAAGCGCAGCTGAGTCTGGGCCCTCTCAGCGGGACTCAGGGCTGGTGATTTGAGGATTTCCAGGTATAAAAACGGCAACAGAGGGTGGTTTAGCACGGACGGGTGGGTGGGGTCTGCGTCGCTTGAAATAAGCTTGAAGGCTTGGTCGATCAGGCCGCGACCAAAGTCTGTAGGGCTAGCCAGTGTCGCCGTCCCGGCCACCGGCGCCGCAGGTTGCTGTCCCACCGTCGGACTCGGTGGCATGGTCGTCGGCAGTTCCGCGTCGCTGCTGCCGCGAGCAAGCTTAAGGTAGAGGCTGGAGAGTTCATCCTGCCTAGCGAGCAAGGCCTTAAACCCGGACTGGTCGAGATCCGCCGGCGGCAGCTGCTCGGCATGCTGCTGGAGCCACTGGGCTAATTGTGGATCAAGCAGAGTCGGCCCAGCGTCGGCCGTGCTCAAAGGATAGCTCTCCGGCAGAGTCGTCGCCATGCTGGAAGACGCTGCTAAGCCGAGCCCAAAGGACACCGAAGCACCCACCAGGAGACCCTTGAAAGCCATAAGGCCACGCCCATCCCTAAAATTAGACATCCTACCAGTCGATCGGAACATTATTGTTGCAGCTTGAGCCCCAGCAACACTCAAGGCGTTGCGCTAATTGAAGCCTTACTTCCCAGAAGGGTGCTTAATAATAGTCTCATGTAACGCCATTTCATCATCATCCAAATCACGTGCGGCTTCGACACTCGGGTGCGCCGGTGCACCTTTTTGGTACTTAGCGGCTTTGCTAAAGCTGGGATCCAGCACCAAGCTCTTGTCAAAGCAAACCTGGGCCTTGTCGGGTTTACCCCAGCGCCGATAGCCAAGGCCCATATTGAACATCAAGCGGGCTGCAATGGCGTCCTCGCGGCCCAGAGCCTTCAGCGCCGAGCGATACAGCTGCATACCTTGATCGAAGCGGCCAAAGCGCATCGCTATGATAGCCGACGAGTTAAAAATCGAGGCCAACTCGCGCGGCCCAGAACTCGCGTTAAACAGGCTCAAGGCTTCGTTGATCTCACCGTTGATCAGTAGCGACGTGCCCAGGCCATGCTTGGCCGGAACGCTGTCTTGATCTAGCGCCAACGCCTCTTGATAATTTGTGACTGCCTGAGCGGCCTGATCGTTCGCCAAAAAGGCATCGCCAAGCTCGATCAATCTCTCGATATTGCTCGGATTAATCAGCTTAGCGCGACTGAGTAAACCAATCGCACTATCGAAATCCTTAGCCTGCATGTAGCAGCGACCGAGCAAATGCAGGGCCCTTATATGGGGAGGTTCGGCGGTCAGCGGCTTGAGCAGCTCCATCGCCTCCTGCCACGACCCGACATGAATCATTCCTTCCGCCAATTCCATCAGAACGCGCTTGTTGCCGGGGTTTTGCCGATGCAATTCTTGCAAAATCGGCAGTGAGGACGCCCAGTCCTCATTGCGCCTCGCCGACGCGACTTGAATCAAGCCATCAAGGACGGCCTGGGCGCCCTCATCGACGGTCAGTAGTTCGGTCAAACAGGCTCGGATCGCCGCCCGCGAAATCGGCCCCGAGTGGATCTGGGCCACACCGTACTCGATGCCGGTCGCGACCACGGTTGGCTCGATCTCGGGAATAAGCAAGAAAATCGGCCGCGTTTCAATTTTAAAGAAACCGCGTACGGCGCCAAGAATCTGGTTGACGGCCTCGGCACCATGGGCCCAATCGAGGACCAGCGGCACCCCTGGCTGCATCATCAGCATCTCGATACAAGCTTCGGTCTTTACTGCCACTTGGATACCATCGGTACCTATGGCTTTGAGCTCGCCACGCACGGCGTCTACCACCTCAGGCCGCGGCGAAAAAACGATGGGTTGAGCGATTTGCCGTGGCGCGGACATCCAGTTCCTCTGCGAACTCTCAAGTAGGATGGATTAGTTCTTTCATAGTAGCTGCCCCCAAGGCCTTCTGGCTAGTCGAAGCAGCAAGCGAAAAGGTCCTCAGTCCGTGCCCTCATGATGAACTTTACAGGCGCTCCCGGCTCGTCCATGTTAGAACTGAGTATTCTAAGTGGGGGCGGACGTGAAGCAACTCAACGCAGCGGCAAAAGAATTCGACCAGGTACAGAACCTGCTGGAGCGACTCAGTTCTGCCGTGGTGCACCAGCTCACCGTGCTCAAAACGGCAGCAACCAACCACGATGCAACCGAGTTGAAGGCGATTGTCGATCGCGACCGCGATATCGACGCCTTGGAGCTGACCCTTGATCGAACGGCGCGCTCTTTTATGGAGCTGCGGGCGCCGCTCGGTCCGGATTTTCGGGCGATGATGGCGGCAATCGACATCGCCCGCAACCTAGAGCGGATCGGTGACTGCGTCGAGTATGTGGCTCGTCACGTCGCCGCCAGTCTGAATATGCACACGGAGTTTCCCGCTGGATGGCAGGTCGTCACGGCGATGATCGATAAATGCCTGCTGTTCCTGGACCAAGCCCATACGGCCTGGGCCAAAGGCGACGCCCGCTTGGCCGAGCGCTTGCCGCGCGAGGACGAAGAGGTGGATGCCTTACAAAAGCAGACCCGTACGCTCTGCATCGACTCGGTGCGCAGCGGCAAGGTCGATATCGCTATGGGCCTAGAGGCGGTCCTGATCGCCAACAAACTCGAAAGCATCGCCGATATCAGCTCGCATATCGCGGAAAGCGTCGTCTTTGTCCTGCAAGCACGGCAGATCCGCCACGAGAAGCGCAAAGAGAGCGCCAAGCATGGAGGTCAAGAGGGTCCCGAGTGAGCGTGGAGATGGCGATGGCGATGGAAATTTAGAACATATCCGAAAATTCCGTGTCTCCCTACTTCCGTGCCTCCTTGGTCAGACCCAAACGCCCAATTTTAATCACGGAGGCGCGGAAGTAGGGAGACACGGAATTTTTCGAACAGTCTCTTAGGTTGGCTGGTTACCGGCCCTGGCGAGTCCTGAGCCCACTTGCGCCATCAGATGGATCTGCAGGCTCTCGGTCTCGTTGGTCAAGTCTTTGAGCAGCGGCTCCAGGCGGTTGAGCAGCAGGCGCGCACAGCCCTTCCAGTCGGAGTTGGCCTTCGCCATGCCGAGTGCCGCAGCCGTGCGTTTGATCAATCCGGCGATTCCTTGCAGGGCTGCAACCTCGCCAGCACCATGATCGAGCAAGCTGGTGGCATGATCGATCAGCTCCAGCACTAGCTGTAGATCGTTGCAAACGCCTTCTAGTTCCTGCGGCTTGGCGCCTGCCCGAGCCTGCCAACAGGCAACGGCGAGAAACTTTAAGCCGCCATTGATCACCTCAGACAGGTTGCGCGTCGCATCAAGGGTCTGGAGAGTCAGTTCGGCCGGTGATTCAATCTGAATTTCTAGTTTACTCGCGGCACTGAGCTGCAGCGACCTAAGCAGGGCTGCTTCAGTCGAACTGCCAATCAGTTGCTCATCCAAGGCGACGCGCGTGATGGTATGGCCTGTCGGCACCAAGGTGTGCTCGAGCCAAGCTAAGGCCTCAGCCAGGGTACGCACCGGTACCGGGACTGGGACCTTTTTGCTATTTACCAACACGTACTTGAGCATACTACCCGTTCAGCGTGCGATCGGCCGGGCTGACGACGCGGTTGATCTGCTGAGCCAACGCTTGCGCGCGCTCGTTGTAGGGATCGATGGAGACGATACGGTCGACGGCACTCTTGGCTGCCGCAAGGTCGCCGACTTTGAATTTGATCACGGCCAAGGTGTAGAGCATATTGTGGTCGTGAGGATGCAAGCCGACGTAGGTGGCAAGTGCCTGCTGCACTTCGGAGAACTTGCCGCGGTCCCCAGCGATCTGCACCAGGGTAAAGATGGCAGCGGTATTTTCAGGGTTGAATTCCAGTGACTTCATCACCCAGCGACTCGCTTCGGCCAGCTCGTTCATGCCCTGGAAGGCGAGGCCGAGGCCGAGGTTGGCCATTTCGTCTTCGGGAGCCAAGCTAACGGCCTTTTGGAAGTGTGGCACCGCGGTCTCATAGCGCTGGCGGGTTAGACCGATGGTACCGAGGCCAATAAACGCCTTGGCACTGTATGGGTCCAGCTCGATCGCCTGGGTATAGGCTGTTTTGCCCGCGTCGCCGTCGCCTAGTTTGGTAAAGCAATCTCCGATCAAGCGGTAGAGATTGGCCTTGTGGTGAACCGGCATGTCCTTGAGCTGAAAGATCGATTCAATGACATCGATCGCCGCAAGGTACTGCTTGCCTTTGACCAAGGACTCGACCTCGAGGACCTGATGGTCCAAGGCGTTAACATCGACCGTGAGGGCCTGACGCGAGACGGCGCCAAACACCTCGAACATCTGCTTTTGCGCCTTGACGCGAAGGCCCTTGGCAGCGCTTTGGTTCTTGTTAGCGATATCCTGGCGCAGACTTGCCGTTGTCGCCGCCTTCTTTAGGGCGCGCGCCAGCGAGTCGGGAGAGCTCTGGCAGAAATCGAAGCGATGTTTACCAATCAGCTCCTCAACCAGCGCGCCGCGCGGAGCAAGCACCGGCACGCCCGAGATCATCGCCTGCACCAATCGGTAGGGATCGCCCTCAACCCGGTCACGCGCAGGGGTGGGTGAGTAATACATGACGTCGGCACAGCTGAGCACTTCGATAAAGGCGCTACGGCTTGGTGCGACATAGATCGCTTGGCGATCTAGCCCCAAGGTCACCAGACGATCACGCACTTCCGCCGAGAAGCTACCGATCCCGCACAGCACGAGCTTGCTTCGGGCCGCCAGCGACTTGTCGGACTGTTCGAGCAGTTTGATGGCATGAACGAGGTCGAGCAAGGCCTCTTCCCACTCGATCTGACCAAAATGCGCGATGATGAAGTCGGTATCGGCTAGGCCAAGACCAATGGCGGCTTTTGCCCGCGCCTTAGCGCCGCGCACGACGCGAGACTCGATAAAGGCCGGGAAGGTGATAATGCGGCTCGTTTCGATGCCCTCGATGAGCAGCGTCTGCCGGGCGGCTTCCGATTGGACCAAAAAGGCGTCAGCGGCATTGACCACTTCGCTACGGATGGTGCGCATGTGCATGATATCTTCGCCGGGCAAAGGCGTCAGATTGTCGACCCAGACAATCAGTCGGAAGCGACTGCGCCACTTCGCTTTGACGGCCTGGAAGGCATACATGCCGAGGCGCTCTTTGATGACGACGACCTCGAATCCCTGCAGCGCCTTTTCTAGGCCCGGAAGGTAACTGCCGTTCTCGCTGTGATCAGGCAGCGGAATCAGTGCCAGGTGATCAAAGTGGCTGGTCTGGGTCAAGTAGCCAACGATCGATTCAGAGGTCACGACGGTGACATCGTATTCCGGGGCCAACAGGAGAAACTGATCGATTTCCTCGACAGTCGGCAGCGTACCGTACACGAGAGCTAGCTTTTTCTTTGCACCGTCCGTAGCCGTCATACACAACCTCCCAAAGGCCTATAAGATCACCGTCAGCTTAAGCCGACTTTTCAAACCTGGTCGTTTCCTGCGGTCCCGAGCGGTAGCGGGCGATTTTTTGCTGGGCCGCATGCAGCCTGTGCACTAATGCTTGGGTCTGATCGTGAGCCTCACGCAGGCGTGGCGCAAGTAGCTGGTCGGTGCGCTGGATCGCCGCGAGCAGCTGCTGCACCTCAGGATCTGCCGCTAGCGGGTCATGCTCGTCTTTTGCAATCTGCGCATCAAAGAAGCGAAAATTATGAAATGCCGCATTGCGCATCTTCAGCCAGTCACCGGCCTCGTCGATCTGGCCACGCTCGAACGCATCCAGCGCGGCTTGCCCGCGTTGCAGGAACACGCTCAAGATCGATTTGGCCTGACGAGCAAAGTCTTGCATGGGCGAGGCCGCCGGGTGCTGGGGGGTTTAGGGAGTCCTACTGGTATTGTAGAGCACAGGTCGCCTTTGTGTCAAAGGAGGCAGGATCAGCTCGATCGGACGCGGCCCAGGTCAGAAGTTGACGGTAACCGGTTGGTCAATGGTACCGCGGACCTGGGTCGTCACCTCGCCTTCCGTGCTGGCGCTACCGCTACCGCTGCTGAGGAGAAAGCCAAAGCTACTCTTCAAGTCATTGGTCAGCTTAAACAGAATCTTCAAATCCAGCTGCGAGCTGGTGACCACGGGCTTGAGAATGATTTTGCCCTCCGGAATTAATTCCAAGCCATCAGAGAGAAAGCCCGAGGCCTTGTCGAACAGCAAGGTTCCGCCCTCCAGCTTGGCCTTGATTTGTGCTTTCTTAAACTTCTGATCTTTTAGTCCAATCGACGGATGGCTCAGCTTCAAGACGGCATTGGCTAGGTTGATGTCAGCATGGCCGGTCGATTGCGGCAGATTTTTCGGGTCGAGGTTAAAGTCCACCGTCGCGTTGAGCAGCGCCGACAGTCCGACGGTCGACAAGATGGGTGCCAAAAGCGGATTGGCGGTCGGGGAGCTGGCGGCGTTGTTCAAGGCAAAGGTGATCAAATCATCAAGAGGAAAGTTCTTTGCATTCAGGATGATGCGCTTTGGTAAGGCGACACCAGACACAAGGTCAAGAAAGCCGACGTTGGCAGTCGCGGTCAAGACCCCATTACCCGACGTTAGTTCGCAGATGACGCCCAGTTGCCCAAGAAACAAGCGCAAGAGGCTCAGATTGATCGTCAGGCTTTTTAGCTCGACGGTGGTTGCCGGGGTGCTGCCATCGATGCGAACCTTTTCCGCCCGCATGCCCAGGGGCAATGAGGCGCTCATATCGCCGATGGAGATGTTGAACCCGGTTGCCCGACTCAAGTTGGCGGCGATCGACTCCTTCAGTACTTCGTAGGGAAAGGTCATCACCAAAAACAACACGAAGCTGACAAAAAACAGACCGGTCAAGACCGTGGCCCGAGCCGCCCTTTTTGCTGTTGTCGCGTCCACCTTATTCATCAACGGTCCTCTGGCCGGCAAGCGACCACTATGCGTGCTGGTTAATTGCCGCCACCGCTGGAGCTACCACCGGTCATGCTGCCGCTAGCGCCGCCACCGATGTCATAGCCCCGGACTTTGGCTTGGGCATCGAAATACAGTTTAGTGCCGTAGCGACCTCGCACCTGGAGATCCTGTACCCTAAGGTATTTATTTGATTTTTCGACTTCGACCAGAAACGTCATCAGGCGCGGCACGGAGATGTTAGGCAAGCGCATTTCAACGCGCACCTCCTGCATTTTTTCACTTAAAGCGCTATCTGCCGCCAAGGCCGCCTTTTGATCGGTGAGCCCCTCCAGCGTCACGCTTTGCTCGTTGGCGATCTTTTCGAAGAAGGGCTTGATGCTCATCTGCTTGGTCTTGCGCTCAACGGTATCGATCAATTTCTCGAAATTCTTGTTTTCTTGCTCGTAAGAGGTCTTTAGCGCCTGTAGCTCGTGCAGGGAACTGAAGCTCTGCGACAACTCGGTCTTGAGTCGACTGACCTGGGAAAAGTATAGACCGACGGCGCCGAGCACGAACAGGGCGATGCCGGCGACGGTTCCAGCCAAAAGCCCGGTACGCTGATTAGGCGACAGCTTGTAAAAGCTGTCCATTAGGAAATCTAACTTCTCATTATTGGTACCGAACAAGCGCTTTCGAATCCGCTGCAGGCTGCCCATCAGCTGGCCTTTAAAGCGATCGGTAAAGGTCGCGACAACGCTCATCTAACGGTCCCCTTAAGCCTTGCCGCCGGCAATAGGTAGCCCGGCGTAGTCGGCATTAATCGTGAATTCGATGATCTTATTATCACTACCCGGCTTTGGCCCAGATTGCTTGGCCTCGACCGTTTTGAGCATTTTCGACTTTTTAATCGACTCAAGGATCTGGTCGACGGTGGCATAACTATCGGTCTCGCCGCGCAGCACCAGCTTGCCGCCGCCGCCAGCGATCGCATTGTACTGGTACAAGGTGACATCGAGCTTAAGCTCCTTCGGCAAGACCTCGCTGAGCGACTTAAGCACCATCAAAGCTGGACTGGAGGCATTGTCCTCAAGAAACTGCGCCACCGCCGTACGCTTGTGATTGATCTCTTTTTGCAGCTTTTGTGAGGCATCGTTGCGAAGCTTTTCGAAGGTGTATTTACCCGGCAGGTACTGGCTCTTAATCGCTGGAAAGATGGCTTGATAGTCTTTCAAATACTGCGCCTGAAGCTGATCGATCTGGCGCTTATAGAAGACGTATTTAACCCCGTAGCTGACACACAAAAGCGCTAGGGCAATGGCGACGACGCGAAAGGCGGCCGTTGCCCCCTTGAGGATGGACTCGTAGTTTTGCACAAAGGCGAATTCGCCTTGACGCAGGTTGATCTGGGAAATCCGCTTAGCCGAGCCGACCGCGCGCAAGCCGATCGCCACGCTCTGGGGCATGATCGCCATGTGGTCGATCAGGGCGGGATTGATCTTCAGGTCGCTTTGATCGATCCGGTTGACCTCGCAGCTGATCTCAAGCTGGTCTTGGAGGTAATGGTTGAAGTTTTTGATACGACTCGTACCACCGGAGATAAACAGCTTCGACAGCGGCATTTTCTCCCAGGTCTTGAACGCGTAAAAGGTGCGTCCGAGTTCTTTCACAATCGCGTTAGCAGCCAGGGTGATGCGCTCAACCACGACGCGGTCGTCACCAGTGAGTTCCTCAGCCGGATCGGCATCACAGAGCACGCGCGACACGCGGTGCTTGATTCGCTGCGCCTCGGCGAACTCGGTCTCCAAGTCGCGGGCGAGAAACTCAGTGAGGTAGCGACCACCGAGGTTGATCGAGCGAAACATCCGCAACACGCCGTCTTGGACGATACACACGGAGGTTTTTTCGTGGCCGACGTCGACCAGGCCACAGCACTCGCCTGGAGGCATGTCGATATAGGGAGCCAGGTTGTAGAACGCTAAACTATCGACATCGACGAGCTTTGGGTCGATGTGAATGCGCTGCAGATGCTCGAGAAAGCTACGCAGGAAATTCTTCCGGGTCAAAACCGCCAGCGCCACCGTCTTGTTATTCATCGTGCCGAGGATCTGGTGATCGATGATCATGTCGTCCATGTTGAACGGCACGGCGTCCTCCAGCTCCGATAGAATCGCTGCTTCAATCTTGCGTGGATCGGCAAAGTTAAACGACATCACGCGACTGGAAATATACTGTCCAGGCATCGCCGTGATGATGCGGTCGGCCTTGAGATTGTTCTCTTTGAACAACTGCTCCATACACGCAGGCAGCACAACGTCGGGATCGAGCTCCTCGCCGTGCGGGATGACGTTCTCGTAAAAGTTGGCGATCTCATACGACTTGAACGTGTTGACGATCTCGACAGCCTTGATCGAATAGCTGCCAATATCGAGGCCTATAACGCGCTGCATACAGAGCTATCTCCTGATTTTCTACCTACTTATCTTCTCATCAGATGAGTTTCCAGTAAAGTACACGGTAGGCGTTCTTCTCGTTTTTCTTGGCATCTGGCATGATGCGTTCGACGACGGCCGTCAGCTTTTTGACGCTACCACCGGTGACGCCATCGATCTCGACATGGAAGGTGGTGCTGAACTTCTTAAACCAGTCGGCCCTGGTCGCGCCATCATGGGCGGTCGAGTCGCCTCCTGAATAGCATAGCAGATTTCGCAGCACCGCTGCCGTGTTCTCACCAGGCTGCCCGAGATTGGTGCCGTCCTCGTCGCGCTTTTTCAGCGCCAGCGCCACCTTTTCCGTGCAATCGCCGCGCGATTCCGGAAACAAGCACTGCAACAGGCCGCGCGAGGCGGTGTTGATATTGATTTGGAACTTATCATCACCGCGGATCTTTGCGTAAGGAAATCCGGTGATATACGGCGAAAATACGGCATGGATATCGGCGTCCCAGCCTTCGACCACCCGTAGTTCAGAAACTGAATCTAGCGGTGCGTTCTTCGCCATCTGTCTTGGTGTGCGCTTTTGATAGGGTTCATTTTCATCGGAGAAGCCGGAGGCACCGTCGGCCACCTTGTCCGGATCGATGTAGTCCTTGATCCGGTAAGCAAGCTCCTTGCCGGTGACCTTCTTAGATTCGAGAAAGGCCTTTTCCGCCGGACAGGAAAACAAAGCCTCGAGCATCAATAAGACCTGCGTGCAACGGCCATTTTGGTAACAATCGTTAACATTGATCTTAGACGACTCATCGGTGATATTGATGGTCATGGTGCCATCAAACAACTTTAGCGAATCGATGACGGCACTATCGTTGATGGCATTGATGCCAAACTGCTCGGAAAAGGCCGCGGTCATCTCCGCGGTTTCGCCGCCGATGGGAATGCCATTGAGTACCGTCCAGATATCACCTAAGCCACTCGCCAAATCGGCGTTTGCCGGATTCTGCTGGGCCTGGAACAGGGTGTAGGCAAAATCCGCCATCAGCAGCAAATTAGCGAGGTTAAGGCCGGACTTGGCCATATACTCGGCCTTCAGGTTGTCCTTCGTATGCGTCGCCAAAGTCAGGTTCACCTGCGACGACAAGATCAGGTCGCTGGTAAACAGCATCATCACGGAGATGATCATGATGGCGATGATCAAGGCGATGCCGCGCTGACCGTCGCGGTTGGGCGTCGCCGAGTCAGCGCCGTCGCAGACGATGTCATGAGACGCATCTGTCGATGCCTTTGGCGCGGCAGCGTCTGCGATGGGGAACCCCCACCGGGTCCGCGGCAATTTAAACGGCGGTCGTGCCATGTTTACAGCGCCCCCCAGCGCAGAGATTTATCGGGTTCCTTCATTTCGACAAAATCGCTGGCGCCATTTAAGTAGACGACCGTATTGATCGTCAGCACGGCTTCATCCAGCCCGGCTACATCATTGCCTTGGGCGCCGGCGCGATCGTGCAGATAAGCCTCGATGGTCACGCGGACCATCTTGGGCATGATATTGCGGGTTTCACTGCGGGCGCTGTCCCAAGCATCCTTGGACCAGCGGTCGCCAGTCCAACACTCGAGGGTAAAGGTCTTGATGCCGTGAGCCAGCAGCGTCGTCGGCGGCTCCTCTTTCAAGTCAAGGGGTATCACCGGGGTTTCCGCGCGGTAGAGGTCCTTGCGGCCGGGCTCGTCTTTGGACTCCTTCAGCTGATAGACCACCAAGGTAAACTCGGATTCATGGGCGCTAATCTGCAAGGCTCGATGCGTCATCGTCGTCACCCACAACTTGTCACCGAGGCTCTTCTCTAGTTTAAAGACAGTCTTCATATTGCGATCGATACCGCCGCGGATCTGATCCTTTTGCGACACCAAAAAGGCATGCTGTAAGTCGTCGCTGAGTTTGCTGACCGCCACGCTTAAGCGATGCAGCGTCTTAGCCCGTTCGCCGAGGCCTTCGCGCACCTCAAAGCCAGCCTTGAGCATCGACGCAACGCCGACGGTCAACGTCATCAAAATCCCGATGGTGATCACAACTTCGAGCAGCGAAAAGCCGGATTCTGACGCAGCTGGACGGCGCATATGATCGGTTCAACCTTCCTCTAAACTACGGACTGTGGAGAATATAGTTGCGGCATTTAACCCTGTTGCAAGCGCTACCAAGTCAGGTGCCATCGGGATGACCGTCACGGATGTTAGCCGCATTGGGATCTTCCACCGGCTGGGGGATTTCTGGCGGCAGACCGTTATTGACCTCAGGCAGCCCATTCGGGTCTTGAACTGCGGGGGGAGGAGGAGCGCCATTCGGTGCATTGGCCGTCCCTGGCGTACCGGGCTTTGGTTTGCCGGCGGCGGCGTTTTTCTTCACCCATGCATCATAAACAGGCTTCAGTTGGGTGATGGCCTCGCTGATCTTCGCCTGATTAGTCAGTAGATAGGTGAGGCCCGTGGAATTCCTCTGCGCGCCCTCCGGCCATGACACATCGACATGCGCCGTGAGAAAGATCGGCTCGTCGCCAAAGATCTGTTTAACAGCCGATTCGATCATGTCGTTCGAACTGGTGTCCACTTTGCTACTGCGCTTATCTAGATCGTTACCGTCGCTGTCGTGCTTTTTCTTGCCGCCACCGACCGCCATCTCGAGTAGCTTGGCAAAGGGGAACTTCCATTCGACGATCTCGAGGGTGTAGGTGTACTCGGTCGAGTCCTCAAACTTCTGGTCGACTTGATGCGTCATCAGCTCTTTAAACGGCTTGTTCCGCCAGAAGTATTCGACCTGCGACAGCACGCGCCGAGCCCGCCAGGTGGCTTCGGTGACGTTGCGGCCATAGTCAGAGAAGACGATGGCATTGCCCTGTACCGCCGCCACCTCAACGATCAAAAAAGCGACGATCGCCAAGGCAATCACCGTTTCGATCAAGGTGAAGCTAGCCTCACCTGACTGCCGTTCAATTGTCTTTGTCATGTTGGACATCGTAGTCATGATATCCCGGGGTGACTTCGGCGACACCCTCGTAGGGGTTGGTCACGATCGTGTAAGGTTCCTGGGTCTCGTCCGGCACCAGTTCGTCCTTCTTGAAGTATATGTAGATCACTGCTCGTTCGACATAGCCGGAGGGAAAAAAGTAGATCATCGCCCGCGCTTCCGGCCCGATCTCGCTGAGATCCTGTTTATGCCCGTGATGCTCGGCCTGCATCGCTTTGACCATCATATGGGGACCGATGCTGCGACTAGCCCACTCAAGGCTGTCGACCCGCGACCAATGGGCGCGCTTTAATTGGCTCTTGGCGGCTAGCACCGGTGACTCCGGCGGAATCTCCTTGCCGGATTTGGGGTCCGATACTGCGGTCCCGGCCATCTC
Source organism: uncultured Pseudomonadota bacterium (assembly GCA_903928445.1). Classification (GTDB taxonomy): domain Bacteria; phylum Bdellovibrionota_B; class Oligoflexia; order Oligoflexales; family CAIYRB01; genus CAIYRB01. The sequence continues at coordinate 12,838 of CAIYRB010000012.1, forward strand.
GATATAGTCGTTAAATTTGCTATCAAAGGCGATAGCCTCGTCCTTCTCTTCTTGCTCACCCGGATCGCGGTCGATCTTATCACTGCCAAGGCTAAAGTTGCTTTGATCGGCTTCCTCGAGCCAGTAGTCGCCGGAGTTAAACTGAATGACTAAGCGATAGGGTTTACCGGTCAACACCGCCAGGTCAAAGGCACCGCGGATGTCGCCGGCCAGACCGTTGAGCTTTGTCGCCGTCTCGGCACCGCTGCGCATGTTGAATTGCGGCAAGGCGACGGAGTAGACGAAAGCCATCAACGCCATGACGATGATCACCTCGATCAAACTGAAGCCGCCGTCGCGGGGAACGGCAGCGACCGAGGCGGAATGCTGTGGTTTAAGGGGCTTTCGCATCCGTCTCCGGGTAGTTGATGTCGTCCTCGGTACCCATCTGGCCATCGCCGCCGGCGCAGTGCAGCTTGAAGCTACGGCCATCAGATTCATAGCCAAAGTCATTGCCCCATGGATCTTTGAGCTTGTTTTCTTCGATGTAGGGACCGCGCCAGGTCTTCGCGTCACCGGGATTGGTCAGCAGGGCCTTTAGGTCCGGCGGATACTTGTTGTTGTGGATGCGGTACATCTGCAGGTCCCCTTGGATGACCCCAAATGCCAGCTTGACCTGATCCTTCTTGGCGTTTTCCGATTGGCCAATCAGGTTTGAAACCATGTACGCCATCAGGGTGCCCAGCAAGGCCACGACGATGATGATCTCGATCAAGGACATCCCGCGTTGCCCCTCGGCGAGGAACTGTGGATGCATCATGGCGTGAAAACGGCGAGAGAGGCGGCGAACCTGAGCTAGCATGAGAAACTCCTTGCAAATGAGACCACACAATTGAACCGCTGCAGCGATGACCTAGGAGAACAAAGAGAACGACAGGTCATGGTCGACGATCAATCTTCGAAGCCTAGGGCCTATGTCATGAATGATAGATTAGCGGATTTGGTTCATGATCGAAAGCATAGGTACGATGACCGAAGCGATGATCCCGCCGGCCGATCCCGCCATCATGATGATCATGACCGGCTCGATGAGTGAGATCAGCCCTTCGATCTTGCGCTGGACCTCCGCCTCATAGGCGACTGCCACGTGGGACAGCATCTCCTCGAGCTGCCCTGTGCGCTCCCCGGTCATGATCATGTGCGTCACTAACGGCGGGAAACGATTGCTCTTTTCAATCGTTACCCCAAGGCTCTTGCCTTCCTGAACGGAGATCTTCGCGGCGTCCAACACCTCGGCGATGACGGAATTAGAGATGATATTTTTGGTAATCTCCAAAGCCTTGATAATCGGCACACCTGAAGCCAGCAGGGTGGATAAGGTTTGCGTGAAGCGCGATACCTGCATGCGCATGATGAGAGGGCCAAAGATCGGCACCTCCAAGGCCGCTTTATCAAATTTATGCCGACCCTCTTTGGTGGCGAGAAAGCGCTTCACGGCAAAAAAGATCCCAGCCCCGGCCAGCGGCAGCAAAAACCACTGGTGTTGGAGGAACTCGGAGATGTTGATGGTTAACTTGGTGTACCAGGGCAGCGGCGCCTTGAGGCTAATGAAGATCTTCTGCAGCTTGGGCACCAGGCTCATCAGGAGGTATCCGATCAGACCCACCTGCGCCAGCATCATGACCGCCGGATACATCATAGCGCTCATCACCTGACCTTTGGCGGCCTCCTGCTTTTCCATGTAATCAGCCAGGCGGTCGAGCACGACGCCAAGGCTACCGGAGCTCTCGCCCGCACGCACCATGTTGACGTACAAGCGGTTAAACACGGCAGGGAACTGCTGCGCCGAGTCGGCAAAGCTCTTACCCTCCGACACCTGCTCGCGCACCGCCGAGAGCGTGCCTTGCAGGACGTGGCTTTCAACCTGCGCGGTAAGCGCCCGAAGGCACTCATCGAGCGGGATATGGGCGTTGGTCAAAACCGCAAACTGCCGCGTCATGACGGCGATTTCCATGGGTTTGATGCGGCTAGAGAACAGCGAGTTTTTGGCTCGAATCTTCTCCATCGACACTTCTTCTTTGATCTCCGAGACGATGATCTTGTCTTTTTGCCGCAGGCGCAGCTTGGCTGTCTTGGGCGAATCGGACTCGATCTTGCCCTTGCGCGCGGCGCCGGTGGCCGCGTCGTAGCCCTTGTAGGTGTAAATCGCCAAAGCTGTATCCTGAGTTGATGAATTCGGGCACCGGCCCTACTAACGCAAATCGTCGGTCTGAGTATTCGCCATCGCCTCTTCCAGCGAGGTCATGCCGCCAAGCACCTTACCTATCGCCGAGTCCCGCAGGGTCTTCATGCCCTTCTCTAGAGCCTTTTTCTTGATCTTGTTGGAATCCTGCGACAAAAGGAGGACATCGCGGATATCGTCATCGAGGATCATCAGCTCATGGATCCCCATACGCCCCTTGTAGCCTAGCCCATTGCACTCTTCGCAGCCATCGCCAGCGCGGAAGATCTTGCGTCCGGCCAGGCTTTCACGGGTCATGCCCATAAGCAACAGCTCGCCATCGATCGGATCATAGGCCTCACGGCAGCTCGGACAGAGGCGCCGGATCAGGCGCGTCGCCATGATCCCAAGCACCGCTGTGGACACTTGGAAGGGCTGGATGCCAAGGTCGAGAAAGCGCGTCACCGTCGTCGCGGTGTCATTGGTGTGCAGGGTCGAGAAGACCAAGTGACCGGTCATCGAGGACTGGATGGCGATCCCCGCGGTCTCACCGTCACGGATCTCACCGATCATGATGACATCGGGATCCTGGCGCAGAATCGAGCGCAACCCCTCCATAAAGGTCAGGCCGATCTTTTCTTTGACCTCGACCTGGCCGACCCCAGCGAGCTGGTATTCCACCGGGTCTTCGATCGTCACGATGTTGATATCGGTGGTGTTGATATGCATCAGCGAGGCGTAAAGCAGCGTCGTCTTACCAGAACCGGTCGGCCCCGTCACCAGGACGATGCCGTGGCTCTGCTCGATAAGGTTGACCCATTTGGACATAATCTCTGGATCTAGACCCATGTCTTCCAGGCGTTTGGCACCTGAAGACTTATCGAGAAGACGCATGACGATACGTTCGCCGTGCGAGGTGGGCAGCACCGATAAACGAACGTCGATGTCCTTACCAGCGACGCGAAACGAGATTCGACCATCCTGAGGAATACGCTTTTCGGCGATGTTAAGCTTGCCGATGATCTTAATCCTGGTCGCCAAGGTCGAGGCGTGGCGACGCGGAATCTGCATCTTATCTTGGAGGGCCCCATCGATGCGAAACCGCACCATGATCTCGTTTTCATAGGGCTCGATGTGAATATCCGAGGCGCGCTCTTTGGCGGCGCGGGCGAGCAAGCCGTTGACTAACCGAATAATCGGCTTCTCGTCGTCGGTGGACTCGAGTAGGTCGCGGGTCTCTTCGAGATCGTCCCCTTCGCCGATCTCAGGCGCGTTCAAGTCCTCTAGGACCTTCTGGGAGGCATCGTTGGAGCGCTCATAAACCCGGTTGATGCTGTTTTCGATGACCGCCGGCGGACTGACGATCATATTAATATTGGTCGAAAGGATCAACCGCAGGTCGTCAAGCGGGAAGACATTGAGTGGATCGGCGACGGCGACGGTAACGTTAAAATCATCCTTAGCGACCGGCAGAATCTTATGATCGCGGCAAAACTGAATCGGGATGCTGTCGACTAGGGTCGGATCGATATCATTGGTGGGGAGGCGTGCATAGTACGGCAGGTCGAGCTGATAGGCCAAGGCCCGCAGTACATCCTCCTCGCTGACGACCTCTTGTTCGACCAAGATCTCACCGAGCTTAGCCGTGCTTTCTGCCTGCTTTTCCAAGGCTTCATTCAACTGCTCTTCAGACAAGGCCTCGGACTCAACGAGGATCTGCCCAAGCGTCTTGCGTTGCAGTTTGCGAAACGACACCGTCGGCAGATTGCTCCACTTCGGCTGCGCGGCCTCGCCGCCACTGCCATCGGCAGCAACATGCTTATCGTTTACTGGGTCCGCTTTGTTCGCGTTCAAGACCGCATCCTTTAGTCATGTCCCTAAGCCCTTACCGCGACCTCTTGCCGCGGCTAAAGCGTGGACCCGTTAGCCGTCCGAACCACCATTATCGCCTGATTCTGGTGGTGGTGGCGGTGCCGGCGGTGGTGCCGGCGCGAGGCCGTCGCCGCCACCGTCCATGCCACCACCGCCATCGCCGCTGTCTCCAGAGCCCGACATCGGCACATAGGTCGGCGTCTCATCGCCCTTGTCCTTTCTCTTTTGGTTGTCTTTGTCCTTTTGCGCCTTTTTCTCCTCGTCCGGCGGCTGGCTGGGACGGGTCTCGCTCAGGCCTGAGCCTTCGTACATCTCCTTTAACATCTCCTCGCGACGAGCGGCCTCGACGCGGTCGATATCATCAGGCACGTACTTGCCGTCCTCTTTGGTCGGGAGCATGGCATAGAAGTCGTCCTTGATGTGATCGGAGCCAAAGATACTCGCTAGGATCTGGTCGCGCTCCTCGAGCTTTTGTTTGTAGACCGCTGCCAAATCGTCGGCACCGTGGATGATATGCGGGGTCAGGAAGATCATCAGATTGTTGCGCGAGTGTTCGATGTTCGAGTTGCGAAACAGCCAGCCGATGATCGGAATATCGCCAAGAAGAGGGATTTTCTTGAAGTTTTGAAACTCCCGTGTCTCGACTAAACCGGAAATCACGATGGTTTGACTATTCTTGACGGTGACCGTCTGCTTGGTCTTGCGCTTGCTCAACTTCGGCAGTCCACTGGTCGGATCGATGCCGATCACCGAGTTTTGCTCAAGGTCGACGGCGAGGGTGACATAATTTGACTGACTGATGTTTGGCTTGATCTTTAAGGTCAAGTCGACGTCTTCTTTTTCGACTTTATTGGCGATCGCGCCGGTGACGGGGGTGATCTCTTTGGAGGTAAAAAACAACTTTTGACCTGCAACGACCTGTGCTTCCTCGTTGTTCGAGGTCAAAATGTTCGGTGAAGACAGGACCCGGGTGTTGGTATCGGTCTTGATCATCTTGATTAAGGCACCTGGACTAAACGTGCCTAAACCGGCGATGTTGACCTGCTTACCGGACAAGATACCGACCGTCATATCCTCCGAAAAAGCCCCGGCAACACTCTGAATTTGCTGCAAATTATTTGTCTGTGCGGCACCTGGGGCGTTGGCTGCCGCCTGCGCTGCGATGAGTGGGCCGAGCTGCTGACCTTGCCAGGTCGTGGCAATGCTGGTGTCGCTTGGTCCACCGCGGCCGGCAAAAACGCTGGTGCCAAAGTTAAAGCCATTGCCGATGTTGATATCTAGTATGTCGGCCTCGACGTAAACTTGGGAGCGGCGCAGGTCGAGCTTACGGATCAGCGAATTAATGGTTTGATAAGCGGCATGGCTGCCGGTGATCAGCAGCGAATTTGACGACTCGTCCGGAGCAATCTTAACGTCATCGCTGAGCGAGGCGACCGAAATCGGCCCGTCACTGCCGCCACCCGCTGCACCCGGAACGCCATTGATTGGAGGGCGGCGAAAATCCGGAATGTTGCTACCGGGGGTCGCCTTCTTGCCCGTGGCCAAGGCAGATAGGGTCGAGGCCAGCTTTTTCGCGTCGGCGTAGTCGAGCGGCCGGACGTGAATCGTGCTTTGCCGCGAGGGATCGTCAAGCTGGATGTCGAACTTGCGGACCAAGGCCTTGACGTCCGCAATCGTCCGCGGTGGACCAAAGATGATGACCGAGTTAGTCCGCTCGTCGGTCATGATTTTGTAGCCGTGATAGCCGCTGGAGCCCGCACCCTTTTTCGCCTCGGCGCTATTCTTGAAGATCTCGGTGACCTTTTCGCTGATATTCTTCGCCTCGGAAAAGCGGATCGGCACGATCGCGACCTGATTCTGTTGGCCTTGGACATCAAGCAGCTCCAAGATATCGAGGATACGCCGGACCTTATAGCCGGAGTCGCTGATGATCAGAGTGTTGGTCGGCGGGTAGGCGATCATCGAGTTGGACGCCACGATCCGTGACAGAGTCGATTGAATCTCCTTGGCGTCGATATACTTGAGTGGAACGATCTGAGTGATGATCTCGTCAGTCATCATCGTCCAGCTAGAGCCGAGAAAGGTCTTCAAATTGCCTTTGACTGCGGTCCGCACCGGCATGATTTTAATCACCTTGCCGGTTTCAACCGTCGTCAGTCCGAGGATGTTCAAGGCCGAAAGGAAGGTTTGATAGGCCTCCTCCTTGGTCACCTTGCGCGGCGAGATGATCTGTACCTTGCCGTTGACGTTACGGTCGAGGATGACGTTCTTACCGGTCCACAGCGCCACGGCCTTGATGATGTCTTTGATCTCGGTCGGCTCGGGAAAGTCGACGTTGACCAATTCCTGACCGGATGGCACTCCTCCCGAGCCTTGACGCACGGCCGGCACTTTGACGATGGCTGGGGCCTTGGTATTGCCGGTCGGTACCGTGTGCGCCGTGATCTCATTGCTTTCGGCATCGGCGCCTGAAGGCGGGTTCGCTCCCGCTGCATCCGCCGGCAGGTCTTTGTCTTCCGCCGGCAGAGCAGTCGCCGCCGCCGAACCAGCACGATTGCCAGTGACTGGAGCCTTGCCGCTCTTGACCAAAGGTGGCGGCGCCGCTCTAGCTGCGGATGGAGCGGCGGCAGCGCCTGCGGGCATGGTGCTGGTCGGGGGCAACGCCGGGGCCTTCACCTCAGCGGTCGCGGCTGGCGCCTTGGCAGGTACGGCAGCTGCTGGCGTTGCCGCTGCTGGCGTTGCCGCTGGAGGCGTTGCCGCTGCTGGCGTTGCCGCTGGAGGCGCCGCCACTTGCACCGGTGCCGCTGCGGGGGTCGCTGCGGCAGCTTTGGTCGGCGTCGCCGGATCGGGCGGCGCCGCGGCGCGCGCCGCACTCGGGATCACCAGTAGTGTCAGCGCCAGAGCCAAGGCCGTCCATGAGGCCAAGAATCCTTCCGCTTCATCCCTGCGAGCAAACATCGATCACTCCCTTTGGTAGGATCACAACTTCATTGGATTCGACAAGTCAGCATCATCGGCTGCGTGCCATTTCTGAGGATGTGAATACGTACTTCTTTTTCTTTAGAGAAGGCTTCGAGCAGCGCGAAGCCCTGCTCTGGTTGTTTCAAACTGGTCTCGTTCACCTGAGTGATAATATCGCCGTTTTGCAGTCCGGTCTTACCGTAGAGGCTGGTCTGATCAATGGCGAAGATCTTGAAGCCGTTCATCAGATTGTCGGCGGTGTTGGGCACCAGACGTGCCTTCTGAATAATTGTACCAAAGCCCGGGCCAAGTTCATCATGGACATACTTTTCTTCCAGCGTACACCCGGTCTCCACGGCTGGCACCTTTGGCGCCGTACTCGAGGGTGCCCCAGATGCGCTATCGGGGAAACCCGCCGCGCCCTCCTTTTTCTTCGCTTCGGAGGCCAGTTCCAAGCACTCTTTGACACCGCGATTATTAATGATCAGACGATTTCTTTCGATCTTGGCAACGCTCGCTTGGTCGTTGCCAAAGATCAAATCACCTTCATGGTAAACATCGGATTCGGAGTAGCCGGTTTCCTGTACGGTCGCCACCGAATCGGCGCCACCAAGAAAGATCGTGCCGACCAACTCGATATTGATCGTCGGCTTGGTACAGGCCGAGTTGATATCAAAAGCGGCGGTCTTGGCGGCGGCATTAGCCGATTCGCTGGCCTTTTCATCGGGAAAGTCACCGCCGGAATTGAACAAGTTACGCTCACGAATGGTCTTTTCGATATCGCGGTAATTGTCGCTACTAGACAGATTGATCGACGCGGCCGTGACCTTTTGACTATTGCGCTGATGATAGGCAGCCAGCGCTGAAGTCATGAGACCTGACATCGCATATGCCGAGACAAAGGAGGCGAAGATATAGGCACCGGCCACGACGAACGACACCTGACCAGCCGTGCGCGCAAAAAGCGCCGCGCTTTCCGGCGTCAGGTTGAAGCGGCTAAGAAATTGAGCGATGTTAACGTTAGCGGCCATGAAATCCCGGCTATTTGACGCGCAGGTTAAAGGTCAGGGGAGTGGTGGCGCGGAGGACCCGCATGTCGATCTCGGTTTCCTTGCGCAGGGAGTTAAGGAGGCGAATGGCTTGTGCCGCATCACCTAGCGGCACACCGTTGACCTCGGTGACGATGTCATCATTCTGCAGACCCGCCTTCTCGTAGATCGAATCCTTGCGGATACGCTCCAGCTTAAAGCCCTTGAGTTCGCCGTCGACCATATTCGGCGTGGCTTTTGCGTCCTGGAGGACTTTCGTAAAGTCGGTCGTCAACATCTTTTCGCGGTAGGCCTGGGTCATGCTCATGTCGCGCTCTTTGCGCTCGAATCCATCTTCCTTAAACGCCGGCGGCGGCGGCTCTGTCGCCAGCGGCGCGATGGTGTCGGCGGGATTGGGCGGAGCCAAAGACTTGCGCTTTCTTTTGCTGCGACTCAACTTCTCTTGGATGACCTCGATAAACTCGGTCCTACCGGCATTATCGATAATGATCTTTTGTTTGTGGATCTCCTTGAGCGTCACGTCCTTTTGCAGGCTATCGCCGACGATAAAGCTATTGATGGTCTTTTTCGTGCTATTTTCGATAAGGGCAATGCCGGACAAAGGATCACCACCATAGATCGTGCCCATCAGCGCGATCGGCAGTTCGGACTTGACGATCACGGTGGATTTGGCTTCCTTGCTGTTTGCCGCTTCCACCTGTTGACCTTCGCCGGCGGCTCCGTCGGAGTTGAACAGATTACGACTAACAATAGCATCGACCCCCGCCTTGTTCAGGGTAGCGGTCGGCTCGGGCACACTAAAGTTGCCTGAAAGCGGTTTAGATACCTGCTTGCTGCTTCCGGGCGCTGGCTGCACCAGGTAGCCCATCACCGTCGACACCGCCGTGGCGGCAAGAAAGCTAGCGCCGAGCACCACCAGGCCGGGACGCCAGGGTGCTGCCGCAATTTTTACTAAGGCTTTGGAGACGTCGGGCATAGCTGCCTGTGCGGAGAAAAGCAGCCGGCGAGTGCCGGCTGTTACGAATATCTACAGTACGTGCCAGCGATCATACGGTTGCTGCTCTATGGAAGGACTAAGGACGGAGGCCTGCTGCAGGGCAAAACGCACCCTCTGGGCGGTGGACTCAGGAGTGGAAAAGCTATCGGCCACGACCAGATCGGCCTGGCGGTAAAACTCCAGCCGGTTGCCAATCAAAGCGCTGATACGCTCCGTCAGCAGCCGCAGGCGGGCTTCGGGGTCGGCCACCGAAAGGACCTCGGCCAAAAGCGGCCGCTTAGCCATCTCCGCTTCGGAACCGATCAAGCGCCGGGCAATCTCATCGGCCGGCGTGCTCAACCAGACGATGGTGCCGAGGCGGGCCAATTGATCCCAGTTGCCCTCGGCCAACACGGCGCCACCGCCGGTGGCGATCACGTGGCTGCGCAGCCCGCGCAAGGCGGTGATCGCCGCCGTCTCCAAGCGGCGAAAGTGCTCCTCGCCGTGGCTTGCGAAAATCACTTCGGTGGTCGCGCGCGCATTGCCTTCGATGATCTGATCGAGGTCAAGAAAGCCGTAGCCAAGCAGCTTGGCGAGGAGGAACCCGACTTTGGTCTTGCCGGCTCCACTAGCGCCGATGAGGATGATATTCGAGCCGGCCGCCGGGCGATGCGCGCCACGAGACGCCGCAAGGCCGAGGTCGGAGAATGGTTCCACGTCGATGGTCAAAGCATCATCCTACAATGTTAAGGTGGTCATTAGAGGGATATAGGAACGCGGGGGGAGCGTTTGATGGCGGCAAGACCGAACCAGATACATGCATGTGTCATGATTTTAACTCAGATCGAGCCGAAAAAGGAATTTTATCCCGCTGTCACTTGATGATCGGCCGGAGCATAACCCTTTGGTCTTCTTGGCGCATCATAAAAATAGCCGGATTTGGTGTGAGAGTCGGCACGTATCGACAACGTAAATAAGCCGACTGCGCAGCATCGAGCGGGAGTGCCTTGGCGAGCTGAATCATGCTACATAAGGGGACCCCCCAGCGACGTTGCTTCGAGCATTGACGGGAGAGAACATGACCCAGCGAGCGGCGACCCAGTTCGAGATCGGTGCCTTTCACATGGTACCGCCACTGCTGATGGCGCCTCAAGAGGACACCCTCGAGTGGCTAGCGACGGCCCATGCGACCGCTGCTGGCTTGCAGGGAGAGGCTGCAGACTTTGCCGCGGTCAAGGCAAGCGTCGGGCTAAGATTGCGTCGGTTCGGCTGCAAACCGCGGCAGATCGCCACGCGCGGCTATGACACCTTCGATGTGCGCAGCCATGATTTTGCCAGCACCGGACTGTATGCCCTCGGCATCAACCGCGACACCGGTGCCTACGTCGGCCCGCACTCGACCCCGCTTGGAGGTCGCGGCGCCATATATAGTCACAGAGTCAGGCAGGTCTTTGAAGATTTTTATCCACCGGACCAACCCGGACGGCTACCAACGGTGGCCCCAGATCACCTCATTCATGTGACCTGCACCGGCTACGTCTCGCCTAGCGCGCCACAGGTTCTGGTCAACGACCGTGGCTGGCACCAACAGACCGGCGTGACCCATGCTTATCACATGGGCTGCTACGCCGCATTTCCCGCCATCCGCATCGCCGAGGGCCTGGCCCGTAGCGGCGTCGCCAAGGGTCAGGAACGCTTTCGCGCCGACATCGTGCATACGGAACTATGCACTTTGCACCTGAATCCCGCCGACTCCTCACCGGAGCAACTCGTCGTCCACAGCCTCTTCGCCGATGGCCACGTCAAATACTCACTCGCACCAGCCGGCAGTTTGAAGCGCGGTTTCCGTCTGCTCGACGTCTGCGAGCAGATCATCCCCGACTCGGCTAGCGATATGACTTGGGACCTCGATCACTGGGGCTTTCGCATGGGGCTGTCGCGCGAGGTCCCGCAAAAGATCGGGGCTGAGATCCGTTCCTTTGTGCAGCGACTCGCTGCGCAGTGCGGCTGCGAGCTCGGCAATCTGCTCCGCGAGGCCCAGTTTGCCATCCATCCTGGCGGCCCGAAGATCATCGACTCGGTGCAGGAGCTGCTCGAGCTCCGCGACGCGCAAACAGCGCAGGCGAAAAAGGTCTTACTGACGCGTGGTAATATGTCGTCGGCGACCCTGCCGCATGTGTGGATGGCTATGGAAGCCGACGGCCTAGAACCGGGGACCAAAGTCGTCAGTCTGGCTTTTGGTCCAGGCCTCACCATTTTTGGGGCTATCTTTGAGTCATTCTGACCAACTCAATGGACCTGCGATTCGGTATCAATACGTCCCAGTCGTAGCCATCACCATGCGTCGGTGGCTGTGATGCGATGGATCCTAAACCGTGGCCTCGCGCCGCCGAGTTTTGACGCCACCGCGATGCTTGGTGACAGCATGGACGACGCCGCGGACTGCTGCGGCATTGCGATTTTGCCATCAGGTCAAAGCCTCAGCATAACAAGACGACCTTGGCTGCTCCTTAGCATCGATCCTGTTGACCAAAGCTTAAGCGCAAGCTGGCACAAGATGGCCGATGCACCGACGGTGACCATAGTGCAGCTCGGTCCAGGACTACACTTGGTGCGGGCTTTATCCATCGGCCTATCTCTCGTCGCTGCCATTCGCCCATGGCATAAGCCGCCCTTACTGAGCCAGCTGCAGGCAGTCAGCGGCGACTTCCTGCTACTTAGCGCGATCGGTTGGTATGACGGCGCCTGGTGTGATGGCCCCTTAGCGCGCATCCATCAGGGCGGGGGTGTGTCCAATTACCTACCCGCAGGCGGCCGCGCGGCCTTGGTCGTCACGACTGGAGTGGAGACGGCGCCGCCAAAGACCGAGGCTTGGGCTGCCACGGCAGAGCTCGAAGGCAGCGAGGGCGAACGCATCAAGCGGTGCCTGCTCGGACAGATGCAAGACGCCATAGAGCGCCTCCCTCTACCCGGGGCCATAGGCTTGCTCTGCCGGCTCAGTGCTTTAACGCCAGCCACTGCCGCTGAATTAGTACTCGCTCGCCAGGCTGCTGCAAACAGGCCGTTTGAAGTATGCATGGACCCGCAACTCGGCGCCCCACCACCAGCCTGGCGGCGCCTGTGCCAAAACCTTGGGGTGAGGATCGCTCACGACGGTGCGACCCAGCCCGTCGCACTGATCCTACCAGGCGTGGCGCCAGTGATGCACGAAGCGCAGCTGGTGCCTTTGATCGCGGCGCTCAATGCCATCACGCCGCTCATTCCACCGTCGCTACACCAGCGGGAAAAAAGCTAAATCCACCCCGACACGGTTTGGCACCGTCATGGGCGGATCCACCCGCCGTGGTTCACTGCGGCGCCGGAACCCGCTGCAGACGAAACGATACAACCTGATCATTGAACCCAAGCGGCATGTCCAAATAGGACGGCATGCCCGGCTGCACTGCCCACTGCATCCCAGTACCATCGACGCCCGAAAACAAGACCAATTGCCAGCCGTTTTTCAGCGTTTGGGTGATTGAACTCAGGATACTAGCAAAGTCAAAGCGGTCATCGCCAAGATTGTAAACCACGTTGGCCTGATAGCGCGCATCACGACTAAATAGGCTAGAAAAATCGAGAACAAGTCCGCGCCCGGTAGTTCTGCCATCCTCCCAGAGGGTCACACGGCCCGCATCGACGGCGTCCAAGACCACTGGAAATTCATGTCGGCCGGGTGCACGGCATTGAGTAAAGGGCCACAGACTCTGCCGCGCACAAACATCCAGCGCCTCGGCGATCACCGCCTTGGCGAGGTTGCAAGAATCTTCGAGCTGCGGAACACTCGCGCAGATCGTGTGAACTTGCTCCTCTAGCTTGATCCACTGTTGAATCTTGTCTAGATTGGGGCGGTAATCGACAAACACATCTTTGGGATTCTTGCTCTTTAGAGCGGACGGTACCGGGTAGACTTCCACTTGTTCGTCCACTGCGGCGAGTGGCAGCCCCGATTGGACCTCGCTAGCGAGGGTTCCTTTCGCCGCGCCGATACGACTGACGACCGAAGCATCGCTAAAGTTGACGCCGCTCATGTCGAGCTGATGGTCGGCGCAGATATGCGCTGATACTCCTTCTGAGTAGCAGGTGGTCGACACCCGGTAATGACTCAGAATATCCTTCTGCTCAGAGGTGACGGTGACCGAAGGACTAAGACCGAATAATTCGCCAAATCCGAGCTTGAAGGCCTCTTGAACCATCGTCAAATCATATGGCGTTTGACCCACCTGTTCAGCCCGAATGATGAGTATCATCGAAGCTCCCGTACGGATCGAACGGGTAAACTTGTCACCACACTGGCTACGAAACGAGGCCGGATCCGTCTGCAGATCCAGGGCACGCTCCGCTACTAGCGGCGGGATCGAATTATAAACAAGGACTTGGTCTTTGATGTAGAGAAACGAAGCGACCGCAACGACCGAGGTCGACGTCAGGTCGGTTTGATGAAGAATATTCGACTTGATGGAAGGTGCCAGCGAGATGCCATTATAGACGGTCGAGGCTTCCACATTGACATCGACACTCAGCTTGCGCGCCAGATCCGCCTTGGAGAACACCATTTCCATATTGTCATAGGCTTGATTGATTGGATATTTGCGGAAGGCCAAAGTCGCCTGATCCAGACACGAATTGCGCCGCGATCCAGTCAGGACATCGTAGCCATCGCCTACCCAAAACAGCGATCCATAGTCCTTGATCCCATAGTCAGGCGGCGGGATGATGGTCGGAGTTGGAGGTGTGGCTGGAGCTGCAGTCGCAGCGGGAGCCACCAAGTTGGGTGTACCCGTACCGAGGCCGGGCACAGTCTGCGGTGCGCTGACATTCATCGCAGCAAGCACCTTGTTCTGGGCAAGGTCCGGCATCACACTTACCGGAGTACCTGCGAGAGCTTCGACGGTGAGGGGAGCCACATGCGGCGGTTCAGTGGACTCAGGTGTTAGTAGAGGCGGCATAACCGGACTTTGCACCGTGCCTTGGCTTGGCAGGGTATCCTGAACGCTACCGCGCCCAGACTTAATGGGCCAGCGCCCACAAGAGGAGAGGGTGGCAAGCGCCAGGATCAAGGCGCAGGTCGATGTTTTGCTGTGGCCAAAGTCCATTGAATACCCCTTACTTTTAATCAATTGGGGCATTCATACTAAACATTTTGTATGTAAACCATATATTTTTCTAAAAACTTGATGTTTGCTGCGGTCGCCAGGACCAACCCAATGAAACTATGAGAATAATACTTTGGCGACCCTACGGCCCATCTCCCCTCGACTTTCCCACCACTTTGTCTCTAAAGTGAGGTCACAGCCGTCATCTCTAATGCCCGGAGCCCCTGAACCATGCTGCGCCCCCTGCTCACCCTGACCGCGCTCGCCATTCTGCTACAATCAAGCTGTGTCGCCGTGCGTACCGGCCAGGATGGCGAGCCGAGTGGGGCAAGTCGCAATAAATCGGCCAAACAAAGTCTGCTCGCCGGATTTCAGCTGTTCAACGGCGCCGTCGAGCGGGCGCCCGAGACCGTGCTTGCTGATCTGGAGGAAGCGCGCTCCAGCGCCAGCGGCGATGAGCTCAAAGCCATCGACACCCTACTACCGATCCTCGGCGATCAGGTCCATCACCAACCGGTCAGCCCTGCGGCAGAACGCCTCCTCGGTAAACTACTGCAACAGTACGGCAAGGAGCACCCGGAGGACTTTGAGGTACAGCTAACGGTGGCGAAGGGACTAGACCGCGTTGAGACCGATCTACAGACAGGATCCGGCAGCGGCAGTAGCGGCGACGGCGACACCTCGACGCCCGCAGCGACGGTGACGCGTGCCTTGACCTTGTCCGGTACCTTCCCCAATCAATCATTAGCCCATGAGTATTTGGCCAAGGTACTCGCCAGCGCTGGCGGCGATCAGCTCAGTGGGATGCGCAGCTATGTGCGCTGCCTGCAACTCGATCCAAACAGCGTCCCCTGCCGCAACGGACTCAAGCTGATGGCCGCTGAGTATACGCAGCCCATCTGCGTCGAATATGCCAAGAGCAAATTTAGCGTCCAGCGGGCCTACAGCCAAGCCAAACGACTCGGCGCGCGGGCAACGAGCGTCACGCTTATGGGCCAAAAATTATATTTAGACCCTCGTTTAGCGCTGACCGGCGGCGATATCCAAGAAATCAGCAAAGCTGCGACAAAGGGTGACGATAGTTGGTTGGTGACGCTGACGCCCGAAGGTGCCCAACGCTACTTCACGTTGACCACCGAGTTGGCGTCTAAGCAAGACTTCGCGCTGATTCGCATCAATGGTAAAGCGGTGAGCGCCCCGCGTGTCCTGAGCCCAGTTGATGGCGGCCAACTAAGCATCACACTTGGTGGCTTTGATCCCGCTAAGCTGTGTCAACAGAACCGACGTCGGAGCCTGCCTCCAGACTTGGCCGACGTGATTCGCTAATCACTGCCCCAAGCCCAACTCAATCAGGCTCGCGTGGCAAGAAAATGCCTGCCTCTTGATGCCGTAGCCACGGCGATCATTTTCACCAGGGCACGCCCAGGGCATTCGCAAGAAATTTAAGCAACAATTTGGCTTTGACCGCATGCGCGAGCAAGGTCTGCTTGAATTTCGGCGAAGTGATCTGAGCGTCCGTGAACGCAAATCTAGCAATAAAGTCCTTACGCTTTAGGAAGGACATCGACGCTAATGCTTCGTCTTAGCCGGGCACTCTCAACCGACGGCATCTAGTGCGGGCGGACATAGGCTCAACCCACAGATTCTCTAATAGTCAGATATATCAGCCAGTTAAACCAGCTCAAGTCGTTCGCAAAAAGAGCCGATAAGAGCTATATTAATGGGCCTATAAACAGCCCTATTTAGCCAATGGAGTTGACCCTCATGTTCAAGAAGACGCTCAACCTTTCGCAACTTAAACGTGAGATCAACGATCTGTTTGGCGACTTGACCGGCGACGACGCCTTACAAGTCGTTCATCGCGGCAAGCAGATCAAGGTTATTATCACTCAGGAGCATTACTTCAAGCTCCTCGGTCAACTTGCTCAACGCACAGTCGCTGAGCTTGGCGATTTGGTACCAGATGCGCCCAGCACAACTCGAAAGCAGGCTCTAAAGCAGAAGCTAGAAATGGCGAGTGATGGTGATAGGACGAAGATTAATACTATGGACCAGATTCGCATCCGAACGACATGACCAAGCGGCTTTTGATATCGCGCTGCAACACGGCGAACAAGCTGCTTTCACCTATCTTGAGGGCATCGCCCAAGCACTCAACATCATCGCGCGCCATCCAAGAATTGGTCGTAGAATCTTCCCACATCTCGCCAACCGGCACCGACATGTTACCAGTCGCGGTTGGGAAGTGTACTACGACGATGACCACTCTAACCGGCGAATCATCGTCATCGATATACAACGCGCGCCTTCTACCTCTAGACGCTGAATCGACACGCCATCACGTCGCCATCTTGCACCACATACTCTTTACCCTCTGACCGCAGCTTCCCAAGCTCTTTCAACTTTACGCGGGACCCAGCCTTTAACAAGTCAGCGATGGTAAACACCTCGGGCCGAATAAAGCCGCGCTCAAAGTCCGAATGGATCTTGCTTCTCGTGCTTGATATAGCGACGGACCTGCATTGAGTCGGTCATGGCGCTGATCTTTCTCATCTGGCCGCCGCAAGCGTCGCATTTGGTGACGTCGATCTTGAGCGATCCCATGGCCTGGCTGTAGATGAATGCAGCCACCATCAACGCGTCAAGCGCTCCCAAAGCAGATCAACGGCGTCCCGCCTGGAATCTATAATGGCCAAAATATAGACTGATCGATCGGACGCCCGATAAACGATCCGCCACGGCCTAACCAATAGTTCCAAATATAAGACAATTCCTTGTTCCTGAAGTTCTGGCACCACTCTGCCCCGATTGGGCGAGGATGTAAGAGACCTGGCCGCATCCTCAAGCCTATCGCAAACCTCATGAGCTCTTTCGATCGAATCGCGCGCGGCAATGAAGTCTGCCAAGTGCATCAGGTCCGCTACCGCGGTATCTGTCCAAAGTATTTTGAATGGTGCGCTCATGATTTCGATTTCAAGCGTTTGCGAAGGTTCTGAAAGACCTTTTCATGCTGCGTCAAATTGCCGTCGCGGACATCAACCTCGCCCAGGGACAAAATTTTAAACAACGCGATGGCTTGTTGCGTTTTCTCATAGGTCTCAGGATCTTGAATGACTGCTCGAGCTTCACCATTCTGTGTCACGATCACGGCAGTACTCGATGCATTAATCTCCTCCACGATCTCAGCGAAATGGCTCTTTACATGGCTGATCGAATGAACTTTTTTTTTCGTCATGGGCAGGCCTCCAACCTAGGTCCAAGTTTAGGTCTTAATTCAGACCGAAGGCAAGGACTAAGCAGACCATCAGCCTAGGTACTGGAACCAGGCATCTGCCTGGCTCTCTACACGTTGAAGCGAAACTCCATCACGTCACCATCCTGCACCACATACTCCTTACCCTCCGACCGCAGCTGCCCAAGCTCCTTCAACTTCACGCGGGACCCAGCCTTTAACAAGTCAGCGATGGTAAACACCTCGGCCCGAATAAAGCCGCGTTCAAAGTCCGAATGGATCTTGCCGGCCGCCGCCGGCGCCTTGTCGCCGCGGTGGATCGTCCAAGCCCGGACCTCTTTCTCACCGGCGGTGAAATAGGTCTGCAAACCAAGCGTCGCGTAGCCAGCGCGGATCAAAGAGTTGAGCCCAGGCTCGGTCATCCCGAGACCGGCAATCATTTCCTGGCGATCGTCCACCGCCATCGTGCTGATCTCTTCTTCGAGTTTACCGCACAGCAGGATGACCTCGGCGCCCTCCTTTTTGGCGTGCTCACGTACGGCTTTGGTATAGACATTGTCGCCCACACCCGTCGCCAGATCCTCGTCGACGTTGCAGACATAGATCGCCGGCTTGGCGCTGAGCAGATGCAGATCGCGCCAAGCGTCCTCCACCTCTTGCATGTCGCCAACGAAAGGCAGGTGATCAAAGGTGCGTCCCGGCCTTAAACCCTGCAGATGCGCGTCCAAGGCCTCGAGCATGGCACAGATGGCGATGGCGTCCTTTTTGCCAGACTTGAGCATCTTGCGATAACGGTCCAAGCCTTTGGCCACCGTTCCGGTATCGGCGTAGATCAACTCGGCCTGAATCGTCTCGATATCGCGGATCGGATCCACCGAGCCCTCGACGTGGGTGATATCGGCGTCTTCAAAACAGCGCACGACGTTGACGATGGCATCGGTCGAACGAATATGACCAAGAAACTGGTTACCGAGTCCTTCGCCTTGCGAAGCGCCGCGCACCAGTCCGGCGATGTCGACAAACTCCATGCTTGCTGGAATGCACTTTTGCGTCTTCACCACGGAAGAGATCTGCTCTAGTCGCGGATCCGGGACATCGACGCGGCCGACGTTCGGATCGATGGTGCAGAAGGGATAGTTGGCCGATGCCGCGCCAGCCGCGGTCAGAGCGTTGAAAATGGTCGATTTGCCGACATTTGGCAGGCCGACGATACCGCAGTTAAAACCCATGGGTGGTGACTCTCTTAGCTTCGCATATTGGTAAATTGCACGGGGAACTTTAATTCAGCACTACGCAGCATGGCGATCGCCGCCTGCAGCTCGTCGATGCTCTTGGCCGTAACCCGGACTTCATCGTCTTGGATTTGCGCCTGGACCTTGAGCTTGGAGTCTTTGATAGCTTTCGTCACTTGTTTGGCCTCTTCTTTGTCGAGGCCAGCCTTCAGCTCCACGGTCTGACGCAGGATGCCGCCACTGCCGACCTCCTCCTTACCGTATTTCAGTGCGCGCAGGTCCAAACCGCGCTTGGCTAGCTTGGCTTCGAGCAGCTGGTGAATCGACCGCATCTTCAGCTCGTCGTCGGCGACGATCTTCACCGTTTTGGCGACCTTGTCGAGGCTTAGGTCGGATTTACCACCGCGAAAGTCAAAGCGCTGGGCGATCTCCTTGGCCGCTTGATTGACGGCATTGTCGACCTCCTGCATGTCGAGCTCACAGACGATATCAAATGATGGCACGTCCCCTCCCCCATACGGTCCGCTCTGGCAAAACCGTCGCGTATTCGTTAAGGTGTCTGTATAATTCAAGAACGACCCGACGAGAAACCCAGAAAGCAGTCCATCGATGGTTCTCTTGCGCACCCTGCAAAGGCTGATACCGGCCTTCCTGCTCGCAACCCTCACTGGGGCTGTGACGATCAGCTTGACCGCCCCGGTTTACGCCAAGAAATCCGGCTTGTCGCCAGCTAAAATCAAACAAATCAATAAGAGCCGCAAGAGCTTTGAAGCCTGTCGCAAGGACGTCATCGACCAGCTCAGGGACGGCACCATCAACAAAAAGAAATTCGAAGTCGCCTTGGGCAGCTGCAAGGAGAACTTCCCCGGCGCCGACCTCTACATCACCTGTAAAAAGCAGGCGATCCAGGCGGCCAGCGCCAAGAACGTCGCGGCGAGCCAGGCGATCGAGCAGTGCAAACGCTACCTCATCGCCACCACTTTTGACCCTGACGTACCGGTCCCCTTCTTCACCGAGGGCGGACAGCTGTACTTTGCCAGTGTCGGCCTCAACCGATCATTGCCCATTTCAGCGCTCGCGCCGCCCAACTTCAACTGCGACAAGCTCCAGGCAGCTACCCGTAACCTAACGCAAGCACAGTACTTTTTATTTGGAAACCATCCGAACACCTTCGCTGGCACCGGCGACTTAAAGGGCGACGCATTGATGGAGTTGCTGAAGATGAGCAAGCCCTCCGTCACCGGCGTCGATATTGTGGACTTTGGTCGGGTCTTTAACGACCCAAGGGCCGCCTCGGGAATGGTTTATTTTCCGACTGGTGCCTGTGACTTCGAGGCCGAGCCTGGAGACCTGCTCTCGGGCCTGAGCGCTTACTACCTCATCGACCACGGCGCCAACAGCGTCACGCCCTACTTCGGCATCGCCTATTACAAGCAGGATCAGCGCCGCGTTACCACAGCCAAGCTGATCCAGGCCCTTCTGCGCACCTTGGGACCTACCTATAAGGGCACGCCAAAGAACGATTATGTGACCTTCATCGCCGCCGCCAATCTGACCGAAGTCGATGACGAGCAAGACCCGAAAAACCTCTGTAAGCAGCCGCGCCAGCACCGCTTCGTCGGTATCGTCCAGGGCCACAAAGACAAGCCCAACAAGCCGGAATACCTGATCCTGGCCAATGTCAAAAACCTCTGCGACTTTGGCGATCGACTGGCTAAGCGCCTAGTGCAATAGGCTATTTGCCTGGCCCGGACCTGACGTATAGACGGTCCGACCAGCGCCGGCTATGCTCGCTGCTCCACCGCCAGGCGAAAGAGCCAAGAGCCCCATGTCCGATTCATTAGATGACGTGAAAAAGCGCATTCTCGGCCGCGTCACCTTGGCCCAGCTGATCGGCGAGACGGTCAGCCTGGAGACGCGCTCGGGCCGCCCGGTCGGTTTGTGTCCCTTCCATAACGAAAAGTCGCCGAGCTTTAATCTCTACGACGATCATTTTTACTGCTTTGGCTGCAAGAAAAATGGTGATGCCATCGACTTTGTGCGCGAGACCCAAGGTCTGGGCTTTGTCGATGCGCTGCGTTATTTAGCTGGGAAGTACGGCATCGAGGTGCCCGAGCTGGATGCATCGCGCAGCCGCGACGGCCGCCGCCGCCAGGATGTCTCGCTGTTTAAGATGATGGCCGAGGCCCAGGAGTTTTATGTCGCGGCGCTGCAGACGCCGCACGGCAAGCCGGCCCTCGATTACCTGCTCGGCCGCGGCTTTACCCCAGAGCACATCGCCGCCTGCGGCTTTGGCATGACGCCGGCCGAAGGCTTTGGCCTGGTGCGCCACCTTCGCGCCAAAGGCTACCGCGAAGACGACATGGCCGACTGCTCGTTAGCCACGGCCTCGGCGCGCGACGGCAGGAGCTTTGACTTTTTGCGCACGCGCCTCACCCTGCCGATCGCCGATCAGCAAGGGCGCATCATCGGCTTTGGCGGTCGCACCTTGGACGGGGCCCACCCTAAATACCTCAACAGTCGCGACAGCAAGCTGTTTGACAAGTCACGCACGCTGTTTGGCTTTGATAAAGCCAGAAGTCGCATGCGCGAGCGCGGTCGGGCCATCCTGGTCGAAGGCTACATGGACACGCTGCAGCTTTGGCAAGCCGGCCTGCCGGAGGTCGTCGCCTGCATGGGCACGGCCTTTACCGAACACCAGCTGAAGCTTCTGCGCCATGCCACCGGCCAGCTGATTCTCTTGTTCGACGGTGACACGGCCGGACAAAAAGCCACCCTAGCCGCGGTGAATATTGCCCTAACCGTGCCCGAGGTGCATGTCCGGGCGGTTTCCCTCAGTGCCGGCGAAGACCCTGACAGCTTTGTCCGCAAGTTCGGCCTGGAAGCGCTCGAGGCAGAGTTGGACAAGGCCGTCGACCTACTCGACTTTGCCGTGGGCGAGCGCCTCAAGTCGACACCTTCCCTGGCCATCCCCAGCGTCGTCAGCAACGAGTTTGTGCCGTGGCTAGCCCATGTCTCAGACCGCCTGCAGCGCAGTTACCTGATCGGCCGGATCGCCAACCTGACGGGAATTCCGGCGTCGCATATCGAAAGCCAGCTCCACGGCAGCACCAAGGCTGCGCCCAGGCGTCAAGGCGCCGCGGCCAAGTCCAGTGCCGAGGAGTCCCAGGCGGAGGCAGCGAAGGCGCAGTTGGCGCCGTGGCCACCGCTCGATCTGACGGGGTTTGACCTCTTCGGCCACCTCTACCACGCCCAACCTGGCGAGCTGAACACCAAGACCGTCATGGAGGTGGTGCGGCAAGACTTTGATTTGGGGGGCGAACACTTCGCCCTGCTTGGCGAATTTTGCGCCGCACTCGAGCGCGGCGAGGCCCCGAGCGCCCAGCCGGATCACGCTTGGTCCTTGTCGCTCGACCCGGAGGGTGCTGCGCTCCTCGCCCGCCTGCATGCCGCCACGCCGGCCTTCACCTGCCAAAACCGCAAAGGCAGTGTTGCCCAGGTCATCGGCTATGTCCGGCAACGACGCGTCAAGCAGACCATTAGCCGCCTCAAAACCGAGATGAGCCGCGCCGCCGTCGACCCAAGCCGCCGCAGCGAGGTCAACGACATCCTCAAGACCATCCATGAATTGACCAGACCGCCAGCCGCCGTCGCCCTTGACTAGGCTATAAGCCTTAAACTTCCGCTAGACAGCACCTGGGCCATCGGTTTATCGTTGCCAAACTCAGGAATATTCACTAATAAATTTGGACTTTGGCAGTTTTTGCCAGCTTGGGGCGCGTCTCGGGTCCGGCGACCTAAAGCGCAGGCCGCGCCATCCCTCTCCGCACACCACCGATATGGGGTCATAGGTTAGGCATGTCTAAGACCAAAGAAGCATCCAGAAGCAGAGATAAATTGACAAAGGCCAAGCCACAGTCGAAAAAGGACCGGTCCAAAACAGCCGCGCAGGGGGCTACTACGACACCGCCAGCCCAGCAGCCTTCCCGAAAGCTTGCGGCCACGACGGTGTCGTCTAAGTTAGCCAAGAATCCCCTCCAACCAGACGTCGGTTCAACCTCCAAAGCGAAATCGGTCGACAAAACGATGAGAAAAGTGGTGAGCAAATTGGGCAAGGTCACAACACCGGCAGCAAACCCCTCGCACGGTGATAAAGCCGCCAAAAAAGCCGCGCCGATCAAAGCCGCCAGCGCCAAGAAGTCGGACAAGGCACCAGCACCAGCTCCGACCAAGCCGGTAGCCAAAGCGCCGCCAGCTCCAGTTAAAGGCAAGACTCCAGTGGCCAAAAAGCCGGACAAAGATGCCGCGGCTCCCACTGCGCCCAACGTCCCAAAAAAGTCGATCGTTCCTGGCGCCCGCATCAATCGCCCCGGCCAACCGGTCGTCATGACCAAACCCAGCGCCCCAGGCAAAGTCGGACCCAAAGGCCCTGGTGGGCGTCCGAGCAAGAACAGCCATGGTGACAGCAGCCCCAAAGTCTTCAACCCTGACCTGGAAAAGGTCGTCGCCCTGCTCGTCAAGCAGGCTGAAGGCGGCAAGGGCGAACTCGCCTTTAGCGACATCGATTCCGCGCTGCAAAAGGCCAAGGTCAAAATCAAATCGGACCTGCTCGACG
Organism: uncultured Pseudomonadota bacterium; assembly: GCA_903928445.1. Taxonomy (GTDB): domain Bacteria; phylum Bdellovibrionota_B; class Oligoflexia; order Oligoflexales; family CAIYRB01; genus CAIYRB01. The sequence goes on from CAIYRB010000012.1 coordinate 36,110, forward strand.
ACATCATCACGGCTCTAGGTGACGCTGGGATCGAGATCAATGACCGCGGCGGCAAAGGCGACGGCAAAGCCGTGGCCGCTGGCGCTAGCGATGACGACGATGATCTCTCCGCGCCAGAGGTTGAGGCTGAGGCCGACGGCGACGGCGAGGCGGAAAGCGAAGACTCCGAGGAACCCGATACCGAAAAGCGCGAAGCCGTCGATCTCGCCGCCGACTCGTCGATGGGCAAATCCAACGACCCAGTGCGCATCTACCTGCGCAAGATGGGTAGCGTCGCGCTGCTCTCGCGCGAGGGCGAAGTCGAAATCGCCAAGAAGATCGAATCCGAAGAAAACCGCATCCTAAGTCGCTTACTGCACGTGCAGCTCGGCATCGACACGATCGTCGGGGCCGCCCGCGCCTTCGTCGCGGACGAGATCCGCATGAAGGGCTTCATCAAGGGCTTTGACGATGACGAAGCCTCAAAAGATGAGCAGCTCCATGCCGACAAGATGCGTAAGGCCACCAGGAAGGTCTTAAAGCTGGTCGACGACTTTGAGCTGCTCCGCAAGAAGAAGAGCGCCACGAAAAAGCACGTCGATCAACTTGAAGAATCCCGGGTGGTGGTTTTTGAGGCCTTCCGCGACCTCAACATCAACCGCAAGTTGATGACCGGCGCGATCAACCAGCTCGCCGAGTTTGCCAACGCCATCCGCGAGGCGGAGCAAGACCTCAATTACTACTCCAAACGCCTGAGCACGGCCCGCGTCGAGCTGCTGGCGCACATTCACAAATCGCCGGACAAGCCTTACGGCCATGCCAGCGACCGGGAATGGCAGCGGATCGTCCGCAACTGCCTCGCAGCAGAGGACACGATCAACCGCACGAGCAACGACAGCGGGATGGACGCGGCGATCATCTCGGCGGTTTACAACGAACTTGCCGACATCCAACGCCGCGCCGAAAACGCCAAGCGCGAGTTGGTTGAGGCCAACCTGCGACTAGTGGTTTCGATCGCCAAGAAGTACACCAACCGCGGCCTGCAGTTCTTGGACCTTATCCAAGAGGGCAACATCGGCTTGATGAAGGCCGTGGAAAAGTTCGAGTACCGCCGGGGTTATAAGTTCTCGACCTATGCAACCTGGTGGATTCGCCAGGCCATCACCCGGGCGATCGCTGATCAGGCGAGGACGATCCGGATTCCCGTCCACATGATCGAGACGATCAACAAACTCATTCGTACCAGCCGCTACCTGGTTCAGGAGATGGGCCGCGAACCGACGCCAGAAGAAATAGCTGCACGCATGGAGATGTCGGTCGATAAGGTGCGCAAGGTCTTGAAGATCGCCGTCGAGCCGATCTCGCTGGAAACCCCGATCGGCGAAGAGGAGGACAACCACATTGGCGACTTCCTCGAAGACAAATCGCAGCACTCGCCGAGTGAGTCGGTGATCAACCACAACCTCTCCGAGCAGACGACCAAGGCCCTAGCGACCCTGACGCCACGCGAAGAGAAGGTGCTGAGGATGCGTTTTGGCATCGGCGAGAAGAGCGACCATACGCTGGAAGAAGTCGGCCAGAATTTTGACGTGACCCGCGAGCGGATCCGGCAGATCGAAGCCAAGGCGCTGCGCAAGCTGCGCCATCCATCGCGCAGCAAGAAGTTAAGGGCGTTCATCGAAAGCTGATGCTTCGGTGCCAGTGACCTGAGAAAGGGATGGACAGTCATGCTGCCTGTCCCTACTTTATGGATGTTTGAGGGAGCGGCCCATAGCTCAATCGGTTAGAGCAGCGTGCTCATAACGCGTTGGTTCTCGGTTCAAGTCCGAGTGGGCCGACCATTCCTCCCGCATCTTGCGCCTCATTCCTGTGAGTCCCCGTGTATCTCGGCTCTTGCGGTCGGTATGAGCAACTTTGCCAAGCCACCACAAGCTCAGGAATAGCTAAATCTGGTGATGCTGCAGACTCACCTTGCCTTGGCCGTCTCAGGCAACGCCGCTAGTGCGCCTGCTCCGCCCGCAATTCACTGATACTTATCCAGCACTTCTCGAGCAGTGAAAAAACCACTGCGAATGTTCCTGGCAACCAGTGATATTTACTTACCAATATTTAACAACGATAAAAATTTCAAGTTTGCCAGCGATACAGCCGAAGAGGGAAATTGCGTCCGTGTTTCGCGTAACCAAACTGTGATGGCGGGAGAA
>CAIYRB010000013.1 GCA_903928445.1 uncultured Pseudomonadota bacterium
TCTTGGTGATTTAGCGAGCCCGAAAAGGGCGGCGCTGAGTTATGAAGCTCTCCGATCGACGGCCTAGCCGGCGAACGAGCAAGGCGGGAAACTGTTCGCCCGCCGCCTCGTGATCAGATTTGATTACGGTTTAAGGAACGGTATCAGTGGCGCCAATAGTTGCAGTGCGGCGCGAAGGCTGACGGGTACGGCTGCCGGTGCCGGCGGCCTGGGCTGCAGTACCGCTGGCGCCACCGGTCACGGTCTTGCCATGACTGTCCAATCAACCAATATGCTGCGATTTCAGGCGCGCAAAGGCAATGGGGGTAAAAGCCGCTGGGTCCGCATCGACGACGTCGGGCGGCATACTGAGCACCCACATGATATACAGCTGAAGGTCGACCTTCGCCGCAATAGCCGTTTTCCGGACTGTGCGGATGATGTCCAAAATGGTCTCGTCAAGCCACCCGGCGAAGCGGCTCTAAAGCCAATGGCAAGTCCTGCCGATAGTCTAAGCATCACCTACGGGGGACCCATGAGCGCGACGGCACGGGAAGATCACATCGAACTGCTCGTCGATATTAACGAGTTTTTTGACCGCGTGGGTATCGTCGGCAACTATCTGGAGCTGGAGTGGCTCGGTTTTAAAATCGAGAGCTTTAGTGGCTCATTCCGCTCAGAACGCCTGCCTGATCTCCAACATTTCTGCCACGAAAATCTCGACTATCACATCGTGACTTACACGGGCAAAGGTCGGTACGAGAACCGGTATGTTCCTGGAAATGTGATCTATAGGTTGGCCAATGGCGACAGGAATCCGTGCTTGGTTCTGAACCATCTCATTGATCCAAATCGGGCTCTAGTCGCGGAAAAGACGGTCTGCGCGGTTCTTGCCATGCTCAACGACGTCGAGGCTGGTGATCATTGATAGGGAGGTCCTCAACCGTCCCAATTCTATGCGGGAAATCTGTTCCTCATGCAGATCCGACCAACTCTCGAAAATTCTAGAAAATTCAGATTCCACGGTCGCCCGCCTAAACTCGCGGCGTAGTAGATGCTGGAATAGCGCAAACGCATCGAAGTTATCTTCGGCACTGAAGTTATTGATCAATTGTGTACGTTCGACAAGATCGTCGGTGAGATATGTGCAGATAGGTTTGCCGCTGCGGGTTTCGCCGAATCTTTGACCTGGAGTGTTCACCTGAGCCTCCCCAAATTAAGTTGCCTCCTGACCTTAGCTCCCGCGGAAGAGGGAATACCAACGACATGAGCACCGCGACGCAGATGTCCGTCCGTCGCACGGCGCTGCCGCAGCGCAGCAAGCCAGCGATTCTTTGTCTCCACCTCAAGTCACTCAGCAATCCAGATCGTGATCAGGGTCTGGTAACCAATATCAATCGAATTGACATCTGCCGAGAGAGGCAACCAGACTTGGCATCCCGCGACAGGCGGTCATCAAAGTGATCCTCGATGAGTCTCTCAGAAAGCGGGTGTAAGGCGGCAACGTCGGGATTGGGACTACGGCGCCAGCGGGTAAGCTGGACGTCGAAGGATCTGGCGGAGTTATATTAAACGCCGGCAAAGTCGGGATTGGCACTAAGTAACGGTGCATCGGCATGGACGGCCAACTCCGAGCGGCGCCTCAAATGACCTGAAATACCTCACCGCCAAAGATCCGTGCGGTCCGCGGGTAACACTACGAAAACAGGGAAGTATGCGATTCATCTGAGACCATCGACAGCGGCCACCTAAAGCCTGCGTGGGATTGCGCCGATGGGTTCCCATCCCTGCCCTATCTTATGAGGCTATCGACATGGGAGCTACCGCTAGACCCGCCCCCGAGCATTACACCGATAGCCTCGCGTTCTCCGAACGGATCGGTGAGATAAATGATTGGCATGAGCTGCTTTGTCTCGGACTGGAGCCAGACACCGTTGGCGGTGGATTTTCTAGCGCGAAAGCAGAAATTCTTTTGAACTATGTCCGGTGCGATCCTGCCTACCACATCATTACGTTTATTGGTCCAGATCGGTATGTGAATAGGTTCGTGGCAGGACCGAACAATCTATATTTGCTCGCGGATGGTGACGCCGATCCGCACCTGGTCTGCTATCCGTTCCTGGCACTCGATTGGCATCTAATCTTTGAAGACACGATCTGCGAGACCTTTGCCGAACTCAAGGACATCAAAAATCGTCGCCAGACCAAGAGCTAAGCGCTCAGCCTGGAGCCAATCCACGCCATGTTGAGTTCGATGGGCGACACTCATGTTCAGATACATCCTCAGCGCACGGGGAGCCGCCGGGCGACGACTCAGTTCCCTTGACACGAGATATTCGAACACGGCGTAGGCGTCAAAGTGATCCGCTGGAGTATACCACGCGCAGGCCGCCGGTAATACAGGTTGCTGCCCATCGTGGAAGATCGGTACCTGTACTGCCTTTCCGCTACGCGTGACTCCGACATGCTGCACCACTTCGGTCATGAAATACTCCGATAGTCATCGCAGTGTCTTTAGCAATCGTAAACCATGGTGTCCAACGACATGTAGCTGACTCTTGGGCATGTCGGGATTGGCACGACAACACCAGCTGTCAAATTGCAGGTAGTAGGCGATATCAGAGTCGGATCCAGCGGCACTAACGGCTGCGTGCAGCAATACGCCGGCACCGCCCTAACCGGTACGTGTTCGTCAGATGAGCGGCTGAAGACCAACATCAAACCTCTTGGCCGAGTCTTGGATCGCCTGACGCTGATCGAGCCGTCCACCTATCACTGGCGCGCGGATGAATTCCCCGAGCGTCACTACGGCCCTGGTCTGCAACTCGGCGTGATCGCCCAGCAGGTGCAGAAGCACATGCCGGAGCTGGTCGAGCAGGACTCTGATGGGTTCCTCAAGGTCCACTTTGGCGACCTGCCAATCTACCTGCTCGAGGGGCTACGCGATCTCAAGACGGAGAAGGACGCGGAGATCACCCAGCTCAAGGCCCGCGCTGACAAGGCCGAGGCCGAATCAGCCACGTTAAGGGCCGAGTCGGCGAGCCTCAAGGCTCAAGTTTTAATGAACCGAGCCCACGCTTCGGTCAGGGATACCACGGTCATGTGGGGATTGGCGCAACCGTCGCGGCTGCCGACCTCCAGGTCGTTGGTCAAATCGCTGCCTCAGCTACGCAGCCAAGGCAAATTCAATCTCGTTGCGGATAGATTGTAAGCCAGCTCGCGCTGCATACAAAACTCTTTGAATCACCCAAGATGCTACCTCGTTCA
>CAIYRB010000014.1 GCA_903928445.1 uncultured Pseudomonadota bacterium
ACCCCGCTCAGGCCCGACTGGGTTTGAAGCACGGCCCAGGCAAACACCAGCTGGACGTGGAACAAGTCCCTCACGGGACAGTGTGAAAAGTCGACAAGCCTAAGTATTTTAGGTGAAATGGACTTTTCGTACAGGTTGTAATTATGCCTCACAATAATAATTATTAGTAATGATTATTATTGTGAGCAGTGCATATAGAATTTATAAATAGAACCAGTGAGTTAGAGAAACTCGCGCGCAACCGAAGCAAGCTCACAGTCCTATTTGGCCGCAGGCGTGTTGGCAAAACAGCCCTTGTCATGGAATTTGCGCGGCAACAACTATCAGCCGATGCCGTTTTCTACAGCCAGGCTATCGAGGGCGCTGAGTCGCTACAGGTGTCGCAGCTTTGTGCTGACTTGGGCGATCTGCTACCAAGCGTGACTCTGACGAACTGGGTTGAGTTCCTAGCATTGCTCACGACCGTACGGCGCAAGTGCGTTGTGATGATCGATGAGTTTCCTTATTTGGTCCGAACCTCACCATCACTGCCATCGCGTCTACAAAAGTGGTTGGATCACGACTGCCCTGCCAACATTAATTTGATCCTCCTCGGCTCCTCACAGACGATGATGCACGACATTTTTCTCAACGGCAGAACGCCGCTCTTTGAGCGCGCCGGCGAGATTATTCATGTAAAGCCGATGGGTTCCAGCTGCCGAAGAAATTATTTGACAAACCCGATCATTTAATACATTTGTATGGTTCCAATCAACGGACTGACTGGAGAAAACGATATGTACTTATCAATCGGTGCTGCCGCGTTGGCCATAGGTGTATCGGTTGTCACAATGCGAAGGTGGGCTAAGAGCGGTCGTCTGCTACCCGACCATCGCACCCTTGGTGGCCATCGTCGTTACGACGAGGATAGGCGGGCCACGGTCTTTCAAAAAAAGTCGCGCAGCCTAAAAGGGCATGCTGTTGCCTACGCCAGGGTGTCTGCTAGAGATCAAGCACAGGACTTAATGGTGCAGCAGCAGAAACTCGAAAAGTACTGCTCTGAGCATTTTCAGTCGTTTGAAATATTGGCCGACCTTGGCTCTGGCCTCAACTATAAAAAGCCTGGTTTGCTGAAGTTGCTCAAGATGATTCATCAGGGATCATTCAGCCACTTGATCATAAATCATAAAGACAGGCTGCTGCGGTTTGGTTCCGAGATCATTTTCTCGCTTTGTAAGGCTAAGGGCATTGCCGTGACGATCCTGGAAGAAAGCCCAGCCAAATCCTTTGAGCTAATATGTTCGGACTCCTCCAGTGAAGTCCCTTGCTCGCTACGAACAGCGAGAGCTCGACCTAAGCTTCGACGAGGTTCAGAGTTCACTACCCGATGATCAAGCTCACCTGCCCGGCTACCACTAGTGTGGATATGGCCATGGGCAAGGTACGTCCTCCAGACGGCCGCAAGACATAAACTGTTTAATAAACAGTCAAGAACAGCCCTACTCGAGGGAGGAGTTGCGTAGGAGGCCGGACAAAACCGCTTAAAGGGAGCGGGACGAGATCACGCTAGGGCGGCAGTTAGGCAGAATAGGGCGGAAGGGTATATTCGCTACCTCCTTCGAGTGGGCTACCATCTGCCAGAAGCTGTCAGAGCCTGAGACTGCTTGCGATCCCTGGAAGCGCCGGCAAACATCGGGACTTTGGTCGAGGCCTCCCACCACTTCTGACCGATTGCGAGCTGTGCTTTCAATGCGGCTGCGTCAGCACTCTCGGCGAAGACGCTGGCGCCCGCGTGTTTAGTGATTTCAATAAAATAATCAGGCAGCCACATCTGCAGGTCATCGCCTGGATAAGGCGGCAGTGGATATTTTCGATTTTCGCAGTGGTTCCGGTGCAGCACCACAGAGAATTCGGCGCAGCTAGCAAAACGCGGGATCAATCGATTTTTATAGAATGTGCAGCCATTGAGGGGCTGCGCCGTGCGGAAGGCGAGGGCTACTGGCGCTTCCATAACGAAAATCGCCGCTGCGACATATGGCAATAGGTGGCCCAGGCGTCGGTGGGGACGCATAACTTCCTCGCATTCGTTCTTAAGGGATTGGGTGATCCGGATCTAGCAACCGCTGCTCTTCACCGTCTTCAAAGTCCTAAAGCACGAACCATGCCACCCGAAACATCGACGTTTTGCTGGATATTTTATCGAGTTTTTAACTTCGATCCCAAAAGTGGGACGCCTTAATCCCAGAGTTGGGACGGAAAGTGTGGTTGACAAGTACAAAGAGCTAAGGTCCAAAGGCGGGCAGGCCCTCGGCTTTGAGCATCGGCGAGCTACACGCTCATGCCAGAGATGCCTGCGGAGGGCGCAGCCGGATAGGTTTAGGACCTTGCGTCGTTATGGCGCGGATCAGGGCTGCTAGAAGTCCTGGGTGACAGGGCTACGGCAAAGGGGTACCTTTACAACCTGTACGAAAAGTCCATTTCACCTAAAATACTTAGGCTTGTCGACTTTTCACACTGTCCCGTGAGGGACTTGTTCCACGTCCAGCTGGTGTTTGCCTGGGCCGTGCTTCAAACCCTGTCGGGCCTGAGCGGGG
>CAIYRB010000015.1 GCA_903928445.1 uncultured Pseudomonadota bacterium
AGGCGGCAAAGCCGAGGGCAAAGAAGAAAAGCACGGCGAGAAAAAAGAAGGCGGCAAAGAAGAAAAGCACGGCGAGAAAAAAGAAGGCGGCAAAGAAGAGAAAAAAGAAGGCGGCAAAGAGGAGAAGTCGAAGAAAGACGACAAAAAAGACGCCAAGGACAGCAAGATCGACGGCGTTGATTTTGGTTGCACCTTGCCGCTTCAGGCCTTTCACCTCAATCTTGGCAACCCGCTCGAAAACCGCTATATCCGCCTAGAAATCGCCATTGAATATAGTTGCACTGAAGAAACCAAAGCCGAGATCGACAAACGCCTACCGCAACTTCGCGACGCAGTCATTCAAGTGACCAGTCGCAAAACCAGGGAATTTCTCCTTGGTCCGGATGGCAAAGAACAGCTGCGCAAAGAAATCTACAATCGGATCAATCAACACATGAGTAAAAAGATCGACGATGTGTTCATTACCGATATTCTGATCGAATAGTTCGTCGCATCGCCATGACAAAAGACCCAGCTACCCAGTTGATCGCCTCATGTCCAAGCCCTCGCTCTCTAGTCCCCTCTAGCCCAAAGGTGTGGTATGAACCAGGTTCTCTCCCAAAATGAGGTGGATGCGCTCCTTTCTGCCGTCTCCGACAACCGTGTCGATAGCGGCGAGGACGGCGGAAATGACGAGATGAAAAGCGGTGTCGTGCAGTACGACCTGGCAAACCAAGACCGGATTATTCGCGGTCGGATGCCAACGCTTGACATCATTCACGATCGCTTCATCCGTCTATTTCGTGTCACCTTGTCCAACGCCTTGCGCAAGATGGCCAATCTAAGTGTAAATTCCACCGGGCCTCTGAAGTTCAGTGAATTCATGAACTCCTTGCCCCTACCTTCGTGCCTGAACATCCTTCGCCTCGACCCATTGCGCGGCGCCGCCGTCATGGTGATCGAATCCAAGCTGCTCTACGCCCTGGTCGACAGTTTTTTTGGTGGGAACGACGTCCCGTACACCAAGATCGAGGGCAAGGACTTCACCCAAATCGAAATCAAGATCGCCCGCCGGGTCGTACTATCCGCGATCGACGACTATGAAAAGGCCTGGGAACCAGTCTACCCCCTTAAGGTCGGCTACAGCCGGACCGAAATCAATCCGCAGTTCGTCGCCGTCGTGCCACCATCGGATGTAGTGATCGCGACGACCTTTGACGTCGAACTAGAAAAAGTATCGGGCACCATCAAAGTCGTCATCCCCTACGCAACCCTCGAACCGATCAAGTCCAAGCTATCCGTCGGCTTTCAAAGTGAACAACTGGAAGTCGACTTTATTTGGATCAATCGAATCAAGGAGCAGATCATGGGCACATCCGCCAACGTCCTGGTCAAACTCGGCGAGGCCGACATCGCTCTGCGCGACCTTATGGAGCTAAGCCCGGGCGATATTATCCAATTAGACTCCGACGCAACGATGCCGCTTAGCATCCACGTCGAAGGCATCCCAAAATTCAAAGGTATCCCGGGACTGCTTAAGGGCAATCGAGCGCTCAAAATCGTGGAATCCCTCATCGACATTTAACCATCATGAGCGCCGGTCCAGTCACCGGTAGCAAATTACAGAGCAAAAGGGGAGCGCACGATGAGCAGTGAAGGTGGGGGCATAAGTCCCGAAGATTTTGGCCTAGGATCGGACTTCGACGACGCGCTCTCCGAGGCTAGCGGCGAAGGTGGCAAGGCCCCTAAGGGCGATGGTGGTGGTGGTGGCGGCGGTGGTGGTGGTGCTGACGGCGACGTCAAACTACCGCGCACCGACTTTTCAAAGCTCAAGATGATCCTCGATATCCCCCTCAAAGTTTCCGTCGAGCTTGGGCGCACCAAGATGTTGGTCAACGACTTGCTGCAACTAGGACAAGGTTCGGTCATCGAACTCGATAAAATCGCCGGCGAGCCCATGGAAATCTTGATCAACGACAAGCTAGTCGCCATGGGCGAAGTCGTCGTCGTCAATGAAAAGTTCGGCGTCCGCCTCACCGACGTCGTATCACAGTTTGGCCTCGGCGACCTGGCACAAACGGAAAAAGCTGGATAACCAAGAGTACATTGTACGGAGGGAACTTACGTTGACGGCTTTCCACCTTAGACCTTGGACCAGTCGAATACTTGGATCGCTAATCGCCTTAGCGACCTGCACACCAGCCTTGGCGAAGGCGAAGGACTCAGCCCAGGCCAAGGAGGCCCCATTAGTCACTCTCGGTCTGATCGACGCCGAGGCGGACCCGCAGCTTCCCAGCATCACCATAAGGTTAAACCAAAAACCGACATGGACGAAACTCAGCGAGATCCAGAACCACGGCGCATTTTTGCAGCTGACACTACCTGGGACGATCGTCCCCGAGCCCGGCAAGTTTTTTGACGGGGTTTCGCCATACATACCGAAAATCGCGGCCTTTCAATTGACCCCAAGCGACGCCGGCATCCGCTTTTTTATCAACCAAGACGCCGCCAAAACCAAAGAAGCCTTGACGGCTGAAGTCCTCGGCGAACGCATCGTCCTCACCCTTGACGTCAAGAAGCTCGGCCAAAGCGTTGCCGCGGCGGCAGTAGCCTCCTCGCCAGACTTCATCGAAAAAGATCTCATCGGCCCGCCGGCCCCCTCAGCCATCAGCGCCGAGCAAGTCATTGCGCGCACCGCGGTGCAGAGCGACGAACCAGCGCCTAGTGAACGCTTTAAATCAACAGGTAGCAACATCCACAGCAAAGAATCTACCCAGGCGCTTGCTACCGGCGGCATCGATCTACAAGGGAAAATGGTCCGCATGGCAGCCTTCTCGGCGGTGATGCTCGGCCTGCTACTGGTGACCTGGTTGGCCAAACCCTATCTCAAACGCCGGGCCGGACTCAAAGGCGACCTTAGCTCGTCTGACAACCTAACGATGAAGACGCTATCGACCTTAGCGCTAGCACCGCGGCAAAAAATCTCTCTGATACAGGTCGGCAACGAACGCCTGCTGATCGGCATCTCACCCGATCAGATCACCTTCTTAAGCGCTATCGGCGCCACGCCCACTACGACTCCCGCCCGCATGCAACACCCGGTGCCTACCGCCGTGACTCAAGGCATGCCCGCGGAATTTACCAAGCTTCTTACCGCCTCGCAGGACGTTGAAATGAGCCCAGCTCCAGTCCTAAAAAACCTCCCCGGCAATGATCCAGAAACCCTGGCTTCACCGCCCCGCCGCGCGGTGCCAAGACCACCCATACCGTCACCCCATGGTGCCCCGGTGCGCAGCAAGCGGCCGGTGAGCGGCCAGCGCATCAACATTGGGGTTGGTGAAAACGGCATCGAAGACATGAGCCCCGCAGCGGCGCCGCAACGCCCGCGCGACAGACCGCAGCAGGTGGCCCAGGGTCAACAAGCCCGCAAGCAATCCGAAGAACCCTTTGGCAGCACCGGTGATGGCCAAAAGGCCATCGACGATGTCACCCGCCTGATCCGCGAAAAACTCAAAAACCTGCGGACCATATAAATGCGCCACTGCTTGCAAAGCCTTGCCGGCATGATGCTACTCGCCGCGATCTTCTGTGCCATGTTCCAGCCCAAGCAGGCGCTGGCCCAGATCAAAGTTCCGACGATCGGCATCGACCTCAAGGAAACCGACAACCCCAATGACCTCGTACCGGCGATGAAAATCGTCGCCATGTTGACGATTCTTTCGATCGCACCGGCGATCCTGCTGATGATGACATCGTTTACCCGCATTCTCGTCATCCTTAGCTTCGTCCGCCAAGCACTTGGCACCAACTCTATGCCACCAAACCAGGTGATCGTCGGACTTGCCCTTTTTCTGACGTTTTTCACCATGTCACCGGTGATCGATACGATTAAGGACAAGGCTTACACCCCCTATAGCGACAAAAAAATCACCCAGGAGCAAGCCCTCGACGAAATGATGAAGCCCCTGCGCAAATTCATGCTGGCACAAACTCACGAAAGCGACCTTGAGACCTTTTTTAGTATTACCAAGCAAGCCCGGCCAAAGACTGCTCAAGATGTTTCGATGACGACCCTCATGCCGGCCTTCATCGTTAGCGAATTAAAAACGGCCTTTCAAATCGGCTTTCTCATCTACATCCCCTTTCTCGTCATCGACATGGTGGTGTCATCGGTGCTGATGGCGATGGGCATGATGATGTTGCCACCAACGGTCGTCTCGCTGCCGTTTAAATTGATCCTCTTTGTCCTCGTCGACGGCTGGGCATTGATCGTCACCAATATCGTTAAGAGCTTTAACCTCTAAGCGGGGAGTACGAACTTGACCGACCAAAACGTCATCGACCTCGGATCTCGCGCCGTTTGGGTCGCCATCCAGATTTCGGCTCCGGTACTAGCGGCGGCTTTGATCACTGGAGTGCTGGTATCGATCCTCCAAGCGGCAACACAGATTCAGGAACAGACCCTCTCCTTTGTGCCGAAGATCCTCATGATCACTCTGGCCATGCTGCTGTGTGGGCCTTGGATCCTGCAGACAATGATGGGATTCACCACCGATCTTCTCAACGGCATCCCAGGAGTCACCCACTAAGCGATGACCGGATTACCAAACCCAACCCAGCTCCTCGTCGGGGCCATGGCCTTCCTCCGCATCGGCGGCTTGCTGCTTTCCTTGCCGGTGATCGGTGACGCGCCAACTCCAGTTCGGGTGCGGATCCTGCTATCCTTGGCGCTGACGATTGGCCTGTATCCTGCCATTCCGGCCTCATGGGCCCCAGACCTGGCCACTGATGTGCTAACGATCAGCTCCTACGTCGTCCGCGAGCTCGCGATCGGCTTGATTGTTGGCTTTTGCGCCCGCGCCGCTTTTGACGGCATCATGATGGCGGCAACGGTCGTGTCCTATCAGATGGGCTTTGGTACCGCTAGCCTGTTTCTGCCTGACTACAGCGAAAAAATGGACAGCTTTTCGGCGTTTCACCGCATGATGGTGATGCTGATCTTTTTGACTTTGGGGTTACACCGCATATTTCTCACGGCAGTCATCGACACCTTTCGCCTAATTCCAGGTGGCGGTGCTCACCTCACCGGCTCCTTAGTCAGCATCATCATCACCCTGACGGGGGGCATTCTAGCGATCGCCGTTCAGCTTGCCGCGCCGATCCTCGTGGCCCTCCTATTCACCATGGCCGCGATTGGACTGATTGCCCGCGCGGTGCCAAATATGAATGCCTTTTTGATGAGCTTCCCAGCTAGCTTCATCATTGGCATGGTGGTCTATATCGCCACCCTACCGTTTTTTCCTGGCTGGATGCAGGATCACTTCATCAGCGTTCAAGAGCAAATCCACGGCATCATACGCAGCATGTCTCCGACAACCCAACCATAAGCGAGCTGGTTAAATGGCGGATCAAGACGCCAGTACAGACGACCGTACAGAAGATGCCACCGCCGAGAGGCGGGAGGACTTCCGCGATCGCGGCCAGATCGCCTTATCAAGGGAATTCACCTCAGTCGCTATCCTTTCGTCTTGCGTCGTGGCCTTCACCTCAGGCGCCCCTGGCTTTTTAAAGCACATGCAACGACTATTCATCACACACTTCGAGCAAATCGCCGTCGTTCGTATCGACACCAATAATATTATGGCCTTTCTTGGCGACACCTGGGTCGACATCCTGAAGCTGTGCCTGCCGATTTTCCTTGTCACCATGGTTGCGGCAAGCGTGGTGACTTTGGCTCAGACACGCCTTAGCTGGTCCTGGGAACGGGTCGCACCAGACTTTTCCCGCCTCGAACCACTTTCTGGCATCGTCCGTATGTTCAGCACCCAGGCCTGGATAGAAGTGCTAAAGAGCTTTGCCAAATTATGCGCCGTCGCCACCGTCGCCTATCTGATCCTGCGCAGCGAATGGATCAGAGTTCCGGAGCTGATGGCCTACCCTATGCGTTCAACCTGGGTCTATTGGGGCGGCATCACCAAGCTACTCTTCTGGTCGGTCGCCGGCTTTCTTCTCATCATTTCTGGCGTCGACTACTTCTGGAACTTTATCAGCTTAGAAAAGCAAATGCGCATGACGAAGCAAGAGGTGAAGGAGGACTTTAAAAACCGCGAAGGTGACCAACGCACCAAAGGCAAAATGCGCAACATGATGCGCGAACTCGGTAGCAAAAAGATCGTCGCGAAAACCAAAACGGCTACGGTTCTCATTACCAACCCAACTCACTATTCTATCGCCCTTCGCTACAATCCAGGTGACAAAGTACCGATTCTCGTCGCCAAAGGTATGGATTTTATCGCCTTGCGCATGCGTGAGGTCGCTAGAGACGAAAAGATTCCTATCGTCGAAAATGTGCCGCTGGCTCGCGAGCTCTACGCCACGGTGAAAGAAGGCCAAGAGATCCCCGACACACTGTATAAAGTGGTCGCAGAAATTATCCGCTATGTCTTCGCTTTAAAAGGCAAAAAGATTCCAACCAAGCGAGGTGTAGATGGCCGCCGCTAAAAACGCTGAGGTCCGCAACGGACCCGCCCTCTATGGCTTTGTCGAGGCCCTAAAGAGCTCCGACGTGCAATTCGCTGTCGGCGTGGTGTCGATTATCTTGATGATGATCGTCCCGCTTCCACCGTTTATCCTGGACATTTTGATGTCCATCTCAATCAGTATGTCGCTGCTCATCCTGCTCATCTCGATCTATGTCAAAGAACCGCTTGAGTTCAGCACATTTCCCACGCTGCTACTATTAACCACATTGTTTCGTTTGGCTTTGAACGTCGGGACGACCAGAGGGATTTTACTGGGCGGAGCGACCGGGCACGTCAGTAAAGTGGTCCAAGCCTTCGGTGAGTTTGTCGTCGGCGGCAACTACTTTGTCGGCTTTGTCATTTTCATCATCTTAGTCATCATCAATTTTATCGTCATCACCAAAGGTGCAGGCCGCGTCGCCGAAGTCGGCGCTCGCTTCACCTTAGACGCTATGCCCGGCAAGCAGATGGCGATTGATGCCGAGCTCAACAATGGCAGCATCGATCGAGACGAAGCCAAAAGACGGCGTTCTAAGGTCGAACACGAGGCAAATTTTTACGGCTCGATGGACGGTGCTAGTAAGTTTGTCCGCGGTGACGCCATCGCTGGATTGATTATCACGGGCATCAACATCATCGTCGGTCTCATCCTTGGGGTTGTCCAATACAAGCTATCGTTTGCCGATGCCGCAGCGAAATTTACTTTGTTAACGGTCGGTGATGGACTGGTGTCACAGATCCCCGCTTTGATCATCTCAACTGCATCCGGTATCGTCGTCACTCGTGCCAGCGGGGGCAACGATCTGAGTGAGGAGCTGTCGGGACAGCTTTTTATTCATCCAAAGGCCATGTACGTCTGCTCGGCCCTGCTGGCTTTGCTCGGCATCCTTCCTGGTATGCCGCTCATTCCCTTTGCCTTGCTTGCCGGCGGGATGATCCTCCTCGCTCGCTACGCCGGGCGCGAAGTCATCAGACGCCAAGCGGCCAAGCTTGCGGCCCTAGATGAAAAGAACAAACCTGAGGCCAAGAGTGATTCGGTCGAGGCCTTGCTGCACCTAGACACTCTGGCGCTAGAGGTCGGCGTTGAACTCGTGCCTCTAGTCGATACGGCGCAAGACGGCGAGGTCCTCGAACGCATTGCCTCCGCCCGCAAAACCTTCGCCCTCGATATTGGCATCATCGTTCCAATGGTGATGATCCGCGACAACATTCAATTGCGTCCCGACGAATACCAAATTCTCTTGAAGGGTAACATTATCGGCGGCGGCAAGCTCATGCCACGGCGCTTCCTCGCCATGGATCCGGGCGATGTCCTCGATCCGATTGACGGCCACAAGACCAAAGAACCCGCCTATGGCCTTGATGCGATCTGGATTACTCCCGGACAGCGCGACGAAGCGACCTTCCGCGGCTATACCGTCGTCAATAGTTCGACGGTGATCGTGACTCACCTAACGAAACTGATCCAAGATCATGCTGGCGAACTGATCGGCAGGCAAGAGGTCCACTCACTCGTCGAAGGACTTAAGCGGGATCATGAAAAGGTGGTCGATGAGGTCCTTGCGGCCGACCGACTCAACCTAGGCGATGTTGTCAAAGTTCTGCAAAACCTCCTGACAGAAGGCGTCAGTATCCGCGATCTGCTCAGCGTTTTTGAAACCCTGGCCGATCACTGTAAAACGGTTCGTCATCCGGATGCTTTGACAAGGTATGTACGAAAGGCCCTGGGACGTGGTATCATTAAGAAATACCTCAGCCCAGATAACCAGCTAGTCGTCATCAACCTCGATCGCATGACAGAAGATGTCCTCGTTTCGGGAATCAACCAGCTGGAAGACGGTAGTACCTCCCTCAATATCGATCCGCAGCAAGCCCAATCTCTCTTAAACAACATCTTTGAATCCATGCGTAGCTTCGAAACCTCGGGTACCCAACCCATCCTTCTGTGCGGTTCCCGCGTCCGCTGGGACTTGCGCAAGATGATCAGCCGCTTTATTCCTAGCCTTACCGTGCTCGCCTTCGACGAAATCCCCAAAGATATCCAAACCAAGAACATCGGTTCCGTAACCTTTTAAGTCATCGCACCTAAGTCTCAGGTCCTGCCGCAATCAGATCTGGTCTTCGCCTCTCGCCCGGGAGCAACTCAGTGGACGTCAGAACATTCGAAGCCTTCTCGATGAAAGACGCGGTAAAGTCCGTAAAAAAGACCCTTGGGGCTGATGCCGTCATCCTCTCTACCAAAGAAAAGCCGGCACCAGGCGGTAAGGGCACCCTGTATGAGGTCACCGCTGCGTCGGCCCAAAGCGACCGCCGCTCGGGAATGAACGGTGCTCGCGCCCAAAGCGACCAAGTTCAAGCTCCCAGCATGACTACCGAGTTAGATCACCTGAGCGGCCAACTCGCCACTCTTGCGGCGAGTCTACCCACTCGCGGTCAGGTCCAAGCACTCGAGGCTGGGATGCAAGAACTCAAACTGTTAATGATCGAGACCCTGCGGCACAAAGACGGATCGATGCTCAAGGACCTGCCCGCAGATATGGTGCCAACAGAGCGCCAACTCAGTGTAATGGGCATAAGCGAGCCGACCATGGTCGACCTGACTCGCCACCTGCGTTCGCTTCCTAACCCTGAAAAAGACGGCGAGTCCTACTACCGAGACCAGGCCATCCGGTGGATGATGAAGCGCATTAAAATCGCTCCACGGTGGAACATTATGCCCGGCACCGTCTCCTACCAGGGTCTAGTAGGACCAACGGGAGTCGGCAAAAGCGCACTGGTTGCGAAGCTTGCAGCGCACTATGCGATGCGCGAGAAGAATAAAGTCGCGGTGGTCTCGCTCGACAACCATCGCCTGGCAGCAAGCGACCAAATGCGCATCTTTTGTAAGATCATCAACGTCCCATTTCTCGCCGCCAACGCCCCGGAAGATCTCCTGAGCGTCCATGAGACCTTCCGCGGTACTGAATTAGTTTTGATCGATACGGCGGGGGTCAGTCCAAAAAACAAGGCTGGTATTGACGCCCTCGCAGCAGTGAAAGAGCTCAGCCTACCTATTGATTTCCACCTGTGCCTCTCCAGCACAGAAAGTCCTTCACAACTCGATCATGAAGTCAGATCGTTTCTGTCGACCGGACTAAGCACGCTGATCTTTAGTAAACTCGACGAAAGCTGGGCATATGGCGAGATCTTCAATCTCTCCAAAACGTGGAGTTTGCCCCTCAGCTTCTTCTCCATTGGTCAGCAAAT
The DNA here is from genome assembly GCA_903928445.1 of uncultured Pseudomonadota bacterium. Classification (GTDB taxonomy): domain Bacteria; phylum Bdellovibrionota_B; class Oligoflexia; order Oligoflexales; family CAIYRB01; genus CAIYRB01. Next base: position 9,747 of record CAIYRB010000015.1, read on the forward strand.
TCCTGATGATATCGAGCGAGCAAGCCGCGAGCGAGTGATCGAGCGGATTTTTGGTTTGTAAGCAGAGGAGAGCGCGTGTCGAGTATCCGGATGATAAACGGTGGAGCAAGAGCTCCTCAAGTGCTCGCGATCACCAGCGGTAAGGGCGGTGTTGGGAAAACCCTAACAACGGTCAATCTAGCAATGGCGGCGCGGCGCTTAGGCAAGTCGGTGCTGATTTTTGACGGCGATATGGGACTTGCAAACGTCGACATTGTTTTGGGACTGAAGTCTCGCTACAATATCAGAGATGTTCTCGACGGTCATGCCGCTCTCAAAGACATCGTGATCAAGGGCCCTCTTGGTGTCGATCTCATCCCCTCCGGCTCCGGCATCGCCAGTCTCACTCGACTCAGCCACGTGCAAAAGCAACAGATCATCGAGCAGATTAGCCAGCTGGATCATCACTACGACCTGATATTGATCGACACCGGTGCCGGCATCGCCGACAGCGTCACCCACTTCTGCAAAGCCGCCGATCAGACCTTGGTCGTTACCACCCCGGAACCACACGCCATGACCGATGCCTACGCTTTGATCAAGGTACTAGCCGAAGACCACGGGGTAAAGAGCCTGCACTTGCTCGTCAATCAAACCAGGTCCGAAGGTGAGGGTCTAAAGATCCTGACACGAATCGCCGATGTGGCAATGCGCTTTCTCGACGTTCGAGTGCATTCTGCCGGCCATGTTCCCTTCGATCCTCAGGTGACTAAATCCGTGATGCTGCGCCGCGCGGCGACGGAAGAATCCACCCACACGATCGCCGGTCAGGCGTGGGGGCAAACGGCAAGGCGGCTATTTGGTGGCCCGGAAGCGGCAAGGTCTCACAGTGATGTCCAAGAGTTCTGGCGCAGCCTCCTGTGGCAGCAGCCATCCCGCGCGGAAGGAGTGTCATGAAAGGCCTTGTCAAACGCTACAAGCAAGACACACAGGGCGTCGATGGCAAGCTGCGCGATCAGCTGATCATGGACTACGCTCCGCTTATCCGCTTTGTCGCCCAGCGCATCGCGGCCAGGTTACCATCCAACATCGACATCGATGATCTCATTAGCGCCGGAGTCATCGGCCTGATGGACGCGATCGAAAAATACGACCCTAGCCGCGACAATAAATTTAAGACCTATGCTGAGTTCCGTATCCGTGGCGCGATCCTCGATGAACTTCGCTCGCAAGACTGGGTCCCGCGCAGCGTGCGCGACAAGGCCAAGAAAATTGAGCGAACCTATCAAGAGCTCGAACAGCGCTTCGGACGAGCCGTAAGCGACTCAGAGGTATCTGAATCCATGGGCATGTCGCTTGATGGCTACCATGGGATGGTGGCCAAGGTGAAGGCTGTCACCATGCTGTCGATCGATGAGCTGACCGGACCAAGTCAGCATGATCGCAAGAGCCTACTCGAATGCTTGGAGAACGTCGGGTCGAAGAACCCATTCACCCAAATGAAGAGCAAAGGCGTCCGGCAGCTGCTCATGAAGAACATTGAAGAGCTACCCGAAAAGCAAAAGCTCGTGCTGTCGCTGTATTACTACGAGGACTTAAACCTCAAAGAGATCGGCAAGATCCTTGAGGTCACGGAATCCCGGGTGAGTCAGCTACACACTCAGGCGGTCATTCGACTGCGCGCAAAGCTAAAGAATGTACTGATCGACTAAAAACTCATTCCATTTCGAATTTAGGTTAAGGAGTTCATATGGCCGTAGGTCAACCAGACATGAAGATCCTCGTGGTCGACGACTTTCCGACGATGCGACGGATCGTCAAAACCCTATTTCGCCAAAACGGCTTCAGCGACTTTATGGAAGCGGAGGACGGCGCTCAAGCTTACGAGATGCTTAAAAAGAATCCGCAGATCGAATTCATCGTCTCCGACTGGAACATGCCCAATATGACCGGCATCGAGTTTTTAAAGGCGGTACGCGCTGATCCAAAATTCAAGCACTTACCGTTTCTGATGGTGACCGCGGAAGCAGAAAAGGAAAACATCATCGAAGCAGTGAAAAGCGGCGTTAGCAATTACGTCGTCAAACCATTTACCGGCCAAACGCTGGCGGAAAAGCTCGCTAAGATCTTCCAAAACCTTGGGATTAAACCGGCCAAAGCCGCCAGCTAAACAGGAGCTATTCCTATGACTTCAGACATTTTGAATCCACTAGCTTCTGCCGAAGTGGTCGTTTCAGTGAATGAGAGCATCGACTTGTCGCTTGCAATCCCTGGTCTAAGCGATGCACTGAGTCCAGCTAATCTAGACGGCGAGGCGGTGCCGCTGCCCACCGGATTCGACGAGGACCTGATTAAAAAGTACCCGCGTTCAAACCGCAAGGTCGCGGTCGATGTCGCCGCCTATGGGCTGGTCGATCGCGCCGGTGAGCAGCGAGCGCAAACCTTACACATCAGTCCGCACGGTCTCGAGTTCCAGGGGACACAGGCATATGCCGAAGGAACTCTACTCAAAATTCACATCTCTCTACCCGACTACTGGAATCGCAAGCAGCGATTTGTCGAATATCGCCGCGTCGATACGCCCGGCACCTTCAAAGTGTTGGCAAAAGTCGTGCGCACAGAAGACGTCGGCAAACGCGGTAAAAAGAAAATCGTCGTCGCCCAAGTGGTCAATATGGATGAGATCGACGAACAAGTCCTAAAATCATTTCTGCAAGACGGTTGAAACCATGACCATGATTCTGCTGGCTGCATTGATCCTACTAGACCTTGGGCTAATTGCCGTCGTCGCACGGCTCAGCCAAAGGCAAGGCAATGGGCAGCTCGAACTCGCTGAAGAACGGCAATTGCTCGGTGAACTACGCACCTCAGTTAAAGAAGAGCTCGAAGCGGCACAGGCTAAAGCCAGGGCTACGCTCGATAAGGCGATGCGCCTCGCCACCGAGGCAGAGCAAGAGGTAAAGACCGGAGGCCTGACGCTTGCCCATGAGATGGAGCAGGTTGCGGCCCAACTGAGCGGTCAGTTCGAAGAGCCTCTACGTGAGCTCGGCAAGCGCCAAACCTATCTAGAAGCCCTACTGCGCCGCATTGATAGTGAAAAGCTCAGCCTGCAAAAACTCCTCGCTAGAGGCGAGAAAATCTGTCGTTTCTTCGATAACCGAGTGCCCTACGAGGAAGTCCTGGCAGAACTCGAGGACAAGAAGTATGCCGATGCGCGCAGCCTGCTTGCCCGCGGCAAAGCGCCAGCACAGATTGCTTCCGAGCTAGGCATGAGCGAAACCGAAGTGCGCCTCGTCGCTGGTCTGACACCTCGAACACCGGCGTCACTTGGGTAAGGCCGGTGTCGCTACCAAACCATACTTACTTGGCGACGACTTTGTATGTACTGGGCAGACTGCTATCTAAGTAGCGTTGAAAGGCATCGTTATGCCCATGGTCTTGCTGACCATCGGCGGTGATAATGCGCGTGAATTGATAGTCTGGAACCCGAGTTTTGAAAAACGAGCTCTTGCGGATCCAAAGTCCATCGTCCTGAAAATCCATCGTAAAATCGGCAAGCCACGTCGGTACTTTTACCGTCCTGCCGGCGAGATTCAACACCGGGACGATGTTCGCATGCTGATAGTCAGCTGAAAAATTAATCTCGTAGATGAGATGCACGGCAACCATCAGCTGAAAGAAGTTTGCCCCGGACGCATCGCCGACATAGGTATAGCAACCAGCATCAAAAACCGGTAGTGCCAGGCTGCGCTTAGTCTGCGGATCATTGAAAGCGGCATGGGCGAGCGTCAGTGCCTTGATCGGAAAGGAATCACCGTCGGTCCACCAGATACCGTCGAGCGAGTGCGGGACACCGTTTTCGCCTTTACCCGGGGTTACATTTGCGGCGATCTCCGCCTTGGGAAATAAAACTAGTTTGTAGGCGTCAGACTTTGGCAACTGCGACGCGGGTACATCCTCCCAGTTGCGGATATTCGCGGCGACCTCGTTGGCGTTGACCTTGTCAGCGGACTCAATGCTCGCCTCACCTTTAGGCGAGGATTTGCAACCAAACACCAGCATCGCCCCCACGCTCACAAGACTAAAAGTTCTCAGACTTCCCATCAACAACCCCCCCCTCGGTCGCCGTTTTGAGTGCTCTGCTCCAAAATCGCGCCTTCAAGCGTGGGTCGTGATCCCAATATGCGCACTTTAAGCTGTCAACTGCTGGAGTTTTATTATTTTAGTTTATGCCTATAGCCAAGGCAAGGGACGCGAAAATAAACACCGGGGCTACTAGGAGGCTTTCCAGGCGCAGCGCTAGAACAGCTTAAATAGTCAATAAAAGTAGATATTTGACGACTTTTGCGGTGCCCGTTGAGGTTTTATGTTAAGCAGGCCGTTACGCCCGTGCCCCTTCCCAAAGCCGCCGTCTTAAGGACACCTTCTTTAGGTGAAATCAGCCGATGCTAAAACTGCCAAAAAACGTCCTCACTAGTCCGACAGCTGCGGCTGTTGAAAAACTCTTTGTCAGCACCGAGCAACGCCTGCGATTTGGCGGCAAAGTGACGGTCTCGCGCTGGGTTTTTAGCCAAAAGGTACGGGCGGCGCTCAGCGACGTCATCATCGGTCGGCACCTCGTGCAAAGCCTAGAAGTCATCGGCACGACGCTAGATCGTGAACTGAAGGGGCTGCTGGCCGTCCAGCAAAAGGCCGAGAAGGCACCAACCCAGCGACTTTCACGACTGCTTCTCCTGTCCAGTGATGGTAGCGACCGCTTCTACCACGATGCGGAAAGTTTGCTGCTGCGCCACGGTCAACGCACCTGGTGCTGCGTTCTCGATGCGACGGGTGAGCAACTGGGGCAAGCCATCAAACCTGGTGGTGCTGCGGCCAAAGCCGTGATGATCGCCGACCGCAAGGCTTTGGAACTATTCCTGCTGAGCCTGGTCCATTAGACTTTGGCGCTGTTTCGCTGGCCAAGCACCGTCAAACGCTGTGCCAGCGGCAGGTGATAGAGCAAAAGGCCCATCACCGACTTAGCCTCACCAGAAAATTTCAACGGCTGGACGAAAATCTCACGGTAAGGCTGCGCCACCGGCGCATTGACCAAGGCTGTAAAGCCGCTGACGACCTGCGGTAAGCCGAGAATTGCACAAGCGCTTTGGTCGCAGCGAGCCTCGGCGCCTCGGGCATAAAACCGCAGCAGCAGCGATGCATAGGGAGTCAACAGCATCTCCAAAAGCGGAACGAGAAACCCTTCCATCCCGTCGGTTGGAGTATCGTCCTCTCCTGTGCGCAGTGAAGTACCCAAAAAGGTCGCCAACATCCGCGTCGGAAACAGCGTGAAGATGGCGATAAAGCCTTGAAGCAGCTGCTGAGTGACAACGTCCCCTTGCTCAATACGTGCCAACTGGTGCGCGATGATCAAGTCAGCGGCTGGACCCGGTCCCAAGTCGACCAAACCCTGCGACAGTGCCAGCAGCATGCCACGCTTTCTGCGACCAACGACAAAGGCATTGCAGCCGGCATTTTGATAGACACCCAGCTGTGGCACCTCGCTCAAACCGGCACGCTTGGCAAGATGGGCGACAAGGCTCGGCCATTCATCGTCGCTAAGCACATGGGTCATGGTCGCACCCATGGCTATATCTCGTGCAATATACCAAGTGACCAGGCAACCAAACCAACTGAGGATCAGTCCAGTGTAGAGGACGCCGTGCTGACGAATACCAAGAAGCTGGATGGCACCAAGGTCGGTCAGCAGGAGTTCGATGATGTAAAACGAAAGACCGATGCTAGCGGTCGCTAGGGCCAGGTAGAAGAGGCGGCGGAGAAAACTCATGCGAGGGCCTTTGCAACGGCGTTGTACAGTGCTTGCGGCGCTTCCGCCAACAGTAGATGGCCCGCCCCAGCGAAGACCTGGAGGCTGGAGCCAGATATATGCGCCTGCAGCTCTTCCCCAGCACTTAAAGCTATAACTTCATCCTCGGCGCCGTGCAGAACATAGGTCGGCGCCTTGATGTGGCTAGCCGTCGCGGTCAGATCAATGCCCCTGATCGCCGCAATCTGCCGTTTACTTTGCTCGACGAAGGGACCTTCGGCGACGGCCTTGGCAACCTGCTTCGCCATACCTCTGACCAACGGACCGTTGCGCTCGAAGAATTGAGCGGTGAAATAGGTCCGCAGTTTAAGCTCCACCTCGGCGGGATCAGTCGTCCAAGGTCGTCGGTCCGGCCGAATCAGCGCTTGGCGCATCGCTGTGGACACAAGAAAGAGCTGACTTACCCTGGTCGCGGTGACCTCATCCCCGGCTATAATTTGCGCGATAAATCCCCCCATGGAGATCCCAAGCAATGCGCTCGTCGCAATGCCTAGGTGATCCCATAGGGCGCTGACATCGGCGGCCATATCGGCAAGGGTAAAAGCCGTTGTGGTCGTCGTCAAACCTGAGCCGCGATTGTCCAAGGCCAGCACACGAAACCCTAGGGACGTTAGATGCCGACCAAGCATGCGAAAGTCAGTCAGCGGTCGCACGTGGCCATTAACAAGGGTCACCCAGGGACCGCCGTCGCCCCAGGTTTCGTAGTTGAGCACAGCGCCGGACCTGGCTAGCTGAGGCATACCATTTCCTGCACGCTGTTAGAATTCTTCGTTAAAGGCCACGTCACCGCTGACACCGTGCTGATAGGACGAAACTCGGCGTTCGAAGAAGTTAGCCAACTCTTGGACGTCCTGCAATTCGAGAAAGCCAAAGGGATTTCGCACGTTGTACACGGGACGAAGCTGCAGCGCCATCAGCCTCTGATCGGCGACATATTGCAGATACTGACGCATCTCACCCAGCGATAACCCGGCAATCCCATGTGACAGGACATCGGCGGCAAAGATCATCTCGCACTCGACCGCCTCATCCACCATCATGGCGATCTTGCGCTTAAGCTCATCGTCAAACAGACTTGGTTCTTCATCACGAACCTGCTGGATCACTTCGAAGGCGAAGCTCATATGACAGCTTTCGTCACGAAAGACCCAATTGGTACCGGCCGCGAGTCCATGCAGCAGGCCCTTAGAGCGCAGAAAGTAGACGTAGGCAAACGCCGCAAAAAAGAACAGGCCCTCGATACAGGTGGCAAAGCAGATGAGGTTCAGCAGAAACTGCCGGCGGTCCTCAGGCGTATTCAACTGCTCTAGGTGATGGACCGAGTCCATCCAGCGTACACAGAACTCACCCTTCTGCCGAATCGATGGAATGTTATCGATAGCGGCGAAGGCCTCGGCTCGGTCCTTTTCGTTGTCGAGGTAGGTATCAAGCAAGGTGAGATAAAACTGAACATGAAGCGCCTCTTCATAGAGCTGGCGCGACAGGTACATGCGGGCTTCGGGCGAGTTGATATGCTTGTATAGATTGAGCACCAGATTATTAGAGACGATCGAATCGCCCGTGGCAAAAAATGCCACGAGGCGGTGGATGAGATGGCGCTCTGAGGCCGGCATCCGTCGCAGATCGGCGACATCGGTCGAAAAATCAACCTCGTCCACAGTCCAGGTGTTTTTAATCGCGCTGCGATACATCTCGTAAAAGACCGGATACTTCATCGGTCTTAGAGTTAGATCTAGTCCAGGATCAAGTAGCATTATTGGCAGGCCTCGCAAGCGTCAGGGTTTTCTAGAGAGCAGGCCACCGCCTCTTCCTCAGTATAATTTGAGACCGTCGTCATCTGAATCTTCGTGGCGGCACGCGAGCGCAGGTAGTAGGTGGTCTTCAGGCCCTTTTCCCAGGCATAGGCATACATCGACGACACTTTACCGATGGTTGGGCTTTCCATAAACAAGTTAAGCGACTGACTCTGATCGATGTAGGGTCCACGCTCGGCCGCCATATCGATGAGCGAACGCATCGGCACCTCCCAAACCGTCCGGTAGATCTGCTTAACCCGCTCGGGGATTTCATCGATACCCTGAATGGATCCCTCGGACAGTTTGATCTTGGCGCGAATGGCCTTATTCCAAAGCCCGAGACGACGGAGGTCGTCAACCAAGTAGGAATTAATCTGCAGGAACTCGCCGGATAGCGTCTCGCGTTTGAACTGGTTAGAAACCTGCGGCTCAATGCACTCGTAAGAGCCGACGATCGACGCGATGGTCGCCGTTGGTGCAATGGCAATCAGCAGCGAATTGCGCAAACCGTGTAACTTGACTCTCTCCTTCAGCGCAGCCCAGCCCGGCAGGGTAGGGGTCACCCCCCACAGATCAAACTGCAGTTGTCCTGCCGCCGCGCGGGTGTCCTCATAACTGCCGTGGGCGCCGCTTTGTTCCGCTAATTCGCAGCTGGTAGCAACCGCGTTGAAATAGATGGTCTCTTGGATTCTAGCGGCGAGCTGGCGGGCCTCGGGTGCATCAAAAGGTAGCTGCAGTTTAAAGAAGACATCCTGCAGACCCATTATGCCCAAACCGACAGGACGCCAGCGGCGGTTGGAAACCTCGGCTTGGGGGATCGGATAATAGTTGATGTCGATGACCCGGTCGAGAAAGCGCACCGCCAAGCGGACATTTTCCGCCAGCTTGTCAAAATCAAAGCGACCGTCCTCGACATGACGCGACAGGTTGAGCGAACCCAGATTGCACACCGCCGCCTCGCTTTGCGACGTCACTTCGAGGATCTCGGTGCAGAGGTTTGACAGGTGAATAGTGTTACCGGCTTTACCAGTCTGATTGGCTTTTAGATTCGAAGCGTCCTTAAACGTCATCCAACCGTTGCCGGTTTGGGCCAGCGTCTTCATCATCAAGGCATAAAGGTCGCGGGCCTTCACCTGCTTTTTGGCCAGTCCGGCGACTTCTGCCGCAGCGTATGCGGCCTCGAAAGGCTCGCCATAAAGATCGGTCAAGTGTGGGACATCATGAGGGTCAAAGAGCGACCACTCGCCGTCGGTCTTGATCCGCTTCATGAAAAGATCCGGGACCCAGTTGGCGAGGTTGAGATTGTGGGTCCGCGAGGCTTCATCGCCGGTATTGTTGCGTAGCTGGAGAAAGTCATAGATGTCGGCGTGCCAGGATTCCAGGTAGATGCATGCCGCGCCCTTGCGCTTACCACCTTGATTGACCGCAGCGACGGAGGAATCAAGGGTCTTAAGAAAAGGCACGATACCGTTGGATTGGCCGTTGGTGCCGCGAATCAGCGCGCCTCTGGCCCGAACCCGGTGATAAGCCAAGCCGATACCGCCGGCGTATTTAGACAGCATGGCGACGTCGCGGTACTTGTCGTAGATGGAGCCAAGGTCATCTTCAGGGCTGTCGAGCAAGTAGCAAGAGCTCATCTGCTGATGCTGCGTCCCGGAATTAAACAGCGTCGGCGTTGACGGCATGTATTCAAAGGTCGAGATCAGATGATAAAAGTGAATCGCGTCCTCGACGGTCGTCGACAGACCGCACGCCACACGCATGAAAAAGTATTGCGAAGTCTCGATCACCGCACGACTTTTCGGGTCGCGCAGCAGGTAGCGATCATAGACCGTGCGAAGGCCAAAATACTCAAAGTGATCGGCGTTCTGACGCCGAATGGCTTCATTGAGGGTATGCGCATGGGCACAGACGAAGGCATAGGTGGTCTCGGCGATCAAGCCACTGCGGTAACCCGCGGCGATAGAATCGTAAAACGACTCAATGCCCCGAACGATAAAGACTTCCTTGGCGATATAGACGTCGAGCAGGCGAGCCGCCAGCTTAGAGTACTCGGGCTCCTCGCTAATCAGCATTGCCGCATTGGCGATCAGCAAGGCATCGAGCTCGGTCGTACACACGCCGTCGTAGAGGCCCCTAATGGCCTTGTCAGCGACCGTCTGTGCGTCGATGTGCGCAAGACCCTCAGCGCATCGGGCCACCTTTAAAACGATCTGCAGCGGATCGACGGCTTCGAAATGCCCATCGCGCTTACGCACGCGCAAGGCCGGGTCGATCCCCGCTGTGGACGATATTCGCGGCAGCGTGGAGGACCTGAGCGACTGGGCTGACTTGGTGGCAACCTGAGGGGCTTGGGACGACATAAAAAAACCTCCACGGCCCATTCAGCATCAAGGCCAAACGGGGGTCTACTTAAAATAAAGATTAGGGTAACCGGCTCTGCTAGCAGCATATCTAGTGGTGCGATGGAGCGTCAACCACTATGTATGGTGTCCGCCTCGAATCCCTGGGCCTCGGCCTTTCCACCGTGCCTGCGGCGTGCAGCACAGGCAACACACGGCCTAGCGGCCCACTACGGCGCGCTACCCTTGCCCAGTGGGCTCTCAGGCCGATGGTAGCGAATCCTTGAACTACAGCAAGAGCTGTCGCGGAATCTTTTTGCCACTCAGGAAAACCGATCTGAACGCAGGCGCTTAGAGCCAAGGAGCAAACATATCTGGGTAGGGCGCCAAGTTAAGAGCGCGCCGCCCCAACGCTCACGTCGCCGTTGAGGCTTCGCTTTCGCCGCTTAATTTATCCTGCATCGCCTTCAAACTACCCATCGACGAACGGTAGAATAAGTAGGGGATGAATCCGAGCAGGTTCAAGCACAGCTGGCCCAGCGCCATGATATTAAAGATATTCGCCCCACCAGTCAGGCCGACCATGGTGAACAACTTTTCAAAGGCGAGATGCCCGAGGCCAAGACCACCGGGAGCCAGAGGCAAGGCCGTGGTCATGGTGCCGATCGGAAAGATCGTGCAGAACACACTGAACTCCGGCCTTTGCCCGGTCAGACGCTGGGTCAAAAACAGCGCATAAAGCACCGCGCTCGACTGGATCAGCACCGAAATCCCGACGGTCGCCACAAGGATCAAGGGCTTCTCGCGGTGAGCGCGCAGGGCATCGTAAATCTTTTCCACCGTCGAGAACCCCGGCCAGCCAAGGCTAAGAAACCGCTTGAAGGGATCCTTGCCAGGCTTAAAGGGGAACATGACGACGGCAAAGCCACCCAAGATCGCCGCCAAACCCGCGCCAATGAACACGATCAGCGGGATCATCGGCGGCCGCTCAAGAAAAAACGACGAATTGTATATGATCGCGGAGCCAGCCATGACAAACAGCGCCGCCAAGCCAACAGCTCGGTCGAGCAGCACTGTCAGCATCGCCCGAGTCTTGCCCTGGCTCTGCGATTGATCGCGGATCAAATAGACGGCCTTGACGATATCGCCACCCACCGCCCCCGGCATCGTCGTATTAAAGAAGAATCCGATCAGTTGTAAGTGCAAGGCACGCAGGAAGCTGACATGAAGGTCCAGCCCGCGCAGCAGCAACCACCAGCGCAACGTCCCTAGCCCCACGTAGCCAAAGGCCCAAATCGCTAGGTTGGCCGCAAAGATAGCCGGATCTTTAATTGAGTCGAGTAGGTGCCTAAAGTCCAGCTTGCCCGAGTGGCTGAGCCACATCAACAAAGCCGCAACTATGCTCATTTTCAGTAAGGTCTGCAGGAACGTACGCATAACCACCTTATATGCTGCATGCAGGCCACTTGCCAAGCATGACGCTGGCTCCGGGCCAGCCGTTGAAGTCTCGTTGGCGCAAAATATTCCATTCATATCAGTGTAGTCCAGTCGGACCTTGAAGAAACGCTTAAACTTCCAGGCGACCCACCGATAGGAACTCATCCGGGTGGCTTGTCGTGACCTAAGCACCCTTATCCTTAATGGGCCATTCCATGACCAGCAGTCTGACCAACAAAAAATGCCGGGTGGTTGTCGTCGACCCTTCGGGACCTGTGCGCCAGATGATGACTGAGACCATTCGCTCGACCCTGGGCTTTGAGTCGGTCGAGAGCAAGGCTTCGGTCCAGGATGTACTTTCCCATCTGGAATCAGATAGCGCCGACTGGATCGTCGCGCCACTGCAGGCGGACCAACCCGTCAACGCCCTGCATCTGCTCAAGATATGCTCCGAACACCCCGAGCTGCGCGGAATTCGCATCTCACTTCTCGTCACCGACGAAGAGTCCTATGTGTTACCAACGGCCTTCGAGCTCGGATTGTTCTCCTATCACCACAAACCCGTGACGAAAGACACGCTCAACGCCGATATGAAGGCCCTATTCTCACGCTTTGAGAGCAAACAATTCAACGAACCCAAAACCGCCGCCCACTACCTACGACAGTACCTAAAGACTGTCAAAAACCATGCTGGGTTGGCCGCACTGGAAAAGAACCTACTAGAGGTTTATCCGGGTGATCCGCAGATTCTGCTGCACCTTGCCGAGCCACAGTTTCATCTTGGCAATCAAGAGCTGGCGAAAAAGACCCTGCGCCAAGTCAAACTAGTCGATAAAACTCTATCGGACAAAGTGACGGAGCTGGCGAACACTCTCTTTGGCAATCCCGACGCTTTAGCCGGTGAGGGCGACAGCGGCGGCGCTGGCATCAACATCATTGGCGCCAACAACGCCGTGATCATCGAATCCGACGAGTCTGCCGCCCGATCCGTCGAGGATATCTTAAAGCAACTCGGCTGCCAGAAGATCAGTATCTTTGCCAACGGCCAGGACGCTTGGGACTACCTTGAAAAAAATCCGGAGCCGGAGCTGATTATCACCGAATGGCGGGTGCCGAAATTGACCGGCCCCTTGCTGATTCAAAGGGTGCGCCACCACGGCTTTCTCAACGTGCCGATCATCGTCCTGAGCTCGCTGCTCAAGGCTGAAGACATGCCGCTGGTCCGCGAAATCAGCGTTGCGGACATCATCCAAAAGCCGATCAACAAAGACGTCTTCGTGCCAGCCCTGATTTGGACCATGGCGCAAGAGCGCATGCCGACAGAGCAGCTGACGCTGGAACGAAAAATCAGAATGCTGCTCAAAAGCAATCGCACGGCCGATGCCGAGCCACTAAGGCTGCAACTTTTTGCCGACAAACAAACGCCGATGGCCCGCAAACGCTTGATCGAAGCCGAATTCGCCTTCGCCAACAACCAATTCGCGCTTGCTCGCGATGCGGCCATCGAAGCGCTTAAACAAGCCGGCGACAGCATCCATGTCTTGAACGTCCTAGGCAAGTCCTTCATGCGTTTGAGCGTCTACGATGCCGCCCTCAAGTGCTTTAAAAAGGCCCAGGCGATGTCGCCACACAACCTCGAACGCCTGTGCCTGATCGCCGAGACCCAGACCGAGCTAGGTGACCATGCCGCGGCACAAGAAGCGCTCGACAAAGTCACCGCCATTGACCCTGACGCGGCCCAAACCGTCGAGGCCAAAGTGAATGTGGCGATTACCAAAGGCGACAGCGCTATGGCCAAAAAGATCATGGCTGCCTTCGAGTCCATCGATAATATCGTCGCCTATATGAACAACAAGGCAATCTCTCTGGCAAAGTGCGGCCAAGGACCTGAGGCCATCGAATTGTACAATAAAACCTTAGAATCGATACCCGACGATAACCTCGACCAAAAATCCATCGTCCTCTACAATCTATCGCTCGGCAGAAGCCGCGACGGAGACTTCGCTGGAGCCATTGAGCACCTCGAAATCGCCGCCAAGATCAAAGAGCCCCGCGTCGCTAAAAAGGTCGCATCGCTACTGGAACGCCTGAAGACAGCACAAACCACTGGCAAAGACTTCAAATTTCGCGGCGTCACCACTGCAGGTCCAGCCAATGGTACACCTAAGGATGGCGCATCCGACTCTAAAGACGCACCGAAGGACGAGGCCAAATTGGCAACCGAAGCTGACTTTCGCCGCATGATCGCTGCCGTTGACACAAAACGTGGCGATCTATGTTGCTTCCTAATCTTTCACAACCCAGTCGAGACCGATGTCCGCATTTCGGCTCTACTAGCCAAATCGCCGCGCTTCCAAACCCGCGTGGCCATCGAGCGCGCCGAAGTCATGCTGCAGCATGACAAGAAGTAGTCTCACCGGCGCTCAATAGCTTTGGTAGCAGCAAGCGACAGGTATGCCCCCGCAACGAACACGCGCACTAGCGTCGGTGTAGCCCAATTAATCAAATGAATGTTTTGCAAATGGCTATGATGCCGCGGCGCAGTCTAGCAACCGCTCTTAAACCAGGCCGCTGTCGCCGCCGCCGTCGCCTCGCCATCGCTAAAGTAGTAAATGCGAAGTCGCACTGCCGACGGCGTCTTGCCTGAGTCGCTTACGACGAATAGTTCAGGCCACAGGCGTAACTCCTGCGTACCCAGAGCTTGCACCGTCGTCCCCAAGGTAAAGGTGAGCTTTTGCTTAGTCGGATCCCAGCTTCGCGACAGATCAGTCAACGCGGTGTCGACCAAGGCCGAGGTGTAGGGTGCGGCATACTGCGCCGGGTCGGTAGCGACCTTGACGGTCTTCTGGCCATCATTGCGGTAATAGTCAAACCATACCTCGATGCGGTCAAAGACCGTGGCCGCAATCGGTGCCCCCACTTCATCCAGAGGTGGTTGGACGTCCAGTACGACTTCGCCGCTGCGGCAAAACGGTCTGGTCAATCCATTGGCCGCAGTGGCCGAAGTATAATCCACGGCGGTTGGAGTGCTCCCATCTGTCGCCACGGCAGTGATCTTAGGCGGCATGCTAAGTCGGCGTGCCAAGCGGCGCGGCACCGAGACCTCAGCGCCGCCATTTGGTTGAACCTTGAAGACCGCCACCGCGGCCGCTGGCGGCATGCCACCGCTAAAGGCAGTAAATTCGTAGCGAGCTGGGTTAGTCTTGCTCAGCGAGCGTGGCAGAGCCCCGATCAAACCAGCCGCCTCGGGTGCGACCTGGTCATCATTTGCCACTCGCCCAGAACTTTGCCAAGGGCCGGTGCGACTAAGTGCGACGCCGATCACCTCCGTTTCATCGCGGGCTAGCACCAAGGCCCCAAGCCGGTACAGGCGCCGAAGGTCCGTGGCGAAAGCTGCCGGATAGGTGGACTGCTGGTAGAATGAATAGAGCAGAGTCGGTGCATCGAAGACAAAGAGCTGGCTGCTAAATGCCACACGAGTCACCTGGTTTGGCAAAAGATAGTCATCAAAGGATGCTTTAACCACGGGCGCGACGTTAAATCCGCCGCCGATCGTCGCGGCGATGCCTGAGCTTTGGACCGCTGGCACACCCTGACCATCCAACGCAATCGGAACGACCCCCAGGTCAAAACCAAGGCCACCCTGATAGACAAAAGCAGCCTGTGTTCCAGGGGTCGAGGTCGCCACGTCGACATCTCCAACCCAGTTAAAGTCTTTAAGTAGGTGCATCGAATAGGTCTGGCCTTCGACAAAATGCGACAACGGCACCCTAAAGGCTCCGCCACTATCGAGCGGTACTTCCTCTAAAGCAGGACTCGTATGGTTGAAGATCCACAGATCATAGCCACGCGCCGGCACATTCGTTGTACCTATAGCAAAGGCACCAGTGACATTCGTACTGTTAAGACTTAAATGCCCGGGGGTACTCGTTGGCGTTGGCGAATTACCGTGGCCTTTTCCTTGCTGCCCACAAGCCAGACCAAGGCTGCTTAGCCATAGCGAGCGGCAGCTCCAACGCAGCCACAGCTTGAGGTGGTTCATCGTGGCTCCCCGACGACGCGAAACGACGACCAATAAGCCGGGTGATTGAAATACCGTCTGACCACTTTCTGCGCATGCCGCATGGCCTCGGCGCGCGACTCACCTGCGGCGAGGTAGCGATAAAATCGCTTCATCAAAACGGCACTGGCGACATCGCTGATTCGCCAGAGACTAGAGACGACGGTATTGGCTCCGGCGTAAAAAAATGCGCGCTCCATGCCGACGATTTCATCACCAGAGGAAAGTCGGCCGAGGCCGCTGTCGCAGGCCGACAGCGTCACTAGATCGGCTCTCGACTCCAAAGCAAAGATATCGGCGACCGAAAGATCGCCCTCTCCCCCAGACGTTGACGCGAGAAATAACCGCGACTCTGCTGGATCATTGGGTCGAAATTCGGCATGGGTGGCTAAATGCAACACATCCAATTTGGGCGCCCATTCGCGCACCGCTGCCTTGGTGGCAGCGGCCCCTTGGCGCTGATCGCGAGCAGGAAAATACCTCCCCATCACCTCGACTTCTTTACTGGCAAAAGGCAGCGCCTGAGCAGCTGCCGTCTCACCCGTAGGATTTGCCAGGGCCAGGATGCGTGTCGATGCGCTTAGGTGCCTAGGCTTTGGATCAAGCGTAAAGCGCGCCATCGTCGCACTCGTGAGATAGGACACGGCAAAACGGTCGATGACATCTTCACTTGCGCCTAGAGGAAGTGCCGCAAAAGGTAAAAAGTGCAGGCTGCCATGCGGGACAATGGCCAAGTGCTTGGCGCTACCTATTTGACTTAGCACAGGCGTCAGCAAAAGGTCGGCAAGCTCTTTACCAAGATAGTCCGTCGATGAAAAGTTCTGCATGAGCTCGCGATATTCGCGTACTTTAGCCAGTAAATCCTTAGCCGGCATCGGCACAGCCTTGCCGCTGATCTGACCGCCCACGAGCCACCAGATCAGGAGGTGATCCGTGGTGACCTGGTATTCGATCAGTGCGCTACCCGACCCGAGCAGACGGCTGAGTTCCTCCTTGGTGATGGCATCGACAAGGGAAAAGTTCTCCCACTGCGCCTTTTCTTGAGGATTTGTTGGTACCTTCAGGTGCCTTCGTTGCGTCCCGAGGGCGTCGATAAAAGCCCGCCCGCGCCCGCGCTCGCTAATCGTCCAGGCTTGCTCATATCGCCCTAGTTGGGTCAGTACGGCACTATAGCCTCCGTAGACTTGCTGTACACCCACGTCGGAAATAAAGCCGCTGCGTGAATCCTCCGATTTTAAACCGGCACTCATCGCCTCAATCACCTTCAACGCCTCGGCGTAAGAGGCAGCGGCTTCGTTCTGAGCATCACGCTTATGTTGAGCGGCTGCTATACCAGCATGTGCGCGCCAAACGAAGTCGCGCATCGCCCCCTTGACTGAAATGGCAAGGGCTTTGCGAAAATAAGCCTCAGCCTCACCCCACTGCCCTTCTCTAAGCGCAATATCGCCAAGGCCAAACTGACAATAGGCTTCATTATAGACCAAGTGCAGCTCTTCGCTGACAGCTAAAGCATCCTTTAACAAATCCTTGGCGCGGTTGAAGTCGCCCTTCAAAATAATACTAAGGCCCATATTGCGGTGATCATAAGCAATTGAGCTACGCGACTTGAGGTCGGTATCGATGCGCAAGGCAGCATCAAAAAAGGCGATCGATTGGTCAACAGCACCGTACTCTCGCGCCCAAAAGCCGTAGTTGTTGTAAAGCGAGGCCAGCGGACCTTGGAGCTTATAGTCCTGCGCTATTTTGACCGCTGCCTGAAACTCCGAAAAGGCTACTTTGTACTGGCCAAGTTTACCGGCGATCATCGCCTTCATACCCATGGCATCGACCTGTAAGCCAATGCGAGCCAGTTGAACCTTTACAAGAGCCGCAGCAGCAATCGTCAACTCATTGCGATCTTTAGCCTCCTGGAAAAGCCCCGCACGAAAGTAGGCGTTGGTGAGCATCTGTGAAGCGCGAACCCACAGGACCGTTTGCTTGACACGGTCGATATTCGGGATCACTTCCCGCTCCAAGATGGCGGACGCTGCATCGAGGTCGCCAATCGTCATCAACGTGCTGCTCTTGTCGATCAAGACCGAGAGGTAGAGATCCTGCTTTTTTAAAGCCTTAAAGGCATCTGCTGCTTGGGTATAGTACTCCAGTGCTTTGACGCTATCGCTAAGATCGCGATTGTAAACATTGCCAATGTTTAGCAGCTGATTAGCCGCCTCATCAGGCTTGACCTTGGCGTACAAGCCACGAGCCTGCTCATACGCCGTTAAGGTGTCGCCGTATCGATGTTGATTTTCAAAATTAATCGCGCGGTATTGCCAAACCTTGCCGAGCTGATCGGCCATATCCTCGGCCTTAAAGACCACTTCGGCCTGGTCTAACAGCCGACTGGCAACGTCCGCCTGACTGCCCTTGACGGCGATCGCCGCCGCCTCTAGCAGTGACCTAGCGTAGTCTACCGGATCCTTTTCCTCTTTTTTTGCTGCAGGAGCAACCGGAGCCTGCACCGCTGGATTCAGGCGTTCTGCCAGTCGCAATTGAAAAGGCAAAGCCCCTTCATAGTCTCGCTTTTGCACCAGAGACTGGACCAAGCCCTTAAGCGCCATGTCCTCGCTATCACCTTTTAAAAGTCGCTGCGCGTCGTATAAAGAACGGCGATAGAGCACGGCAGCCGCGTCAAAATCCTGGTCCGCCTTGGCATCGTCGGCAGCGTCAAGGGCTTTGGGCAATTGCTCTTTAGCAAAGGACTCCTCATCTTTGCCAGGAATGCCCGGATATCCGAGAACACGACCCGAAAGCTGCGCCGTAGCTGCGGCCTCCCCCACCGACGAAGTCGCTAACGCCGCATAGAATGCCGGCCAAGCCAGTGGACGTTTGCCGTCAGCCATAAAGACCGTCGGCACACCGGCGCTTAGGTGCGCTAATGAAAGAAATAGCCATCCATCGTGACCTTCACCACTGGCGTCAAGGTCGCGGTTTGCGCGCTCGACTTTGCCATAAATCACCGCGGTGGCACTGGGCAGGGTCGAGCCAGCTAGACGCTTTAGGGGAACATCGCTTTGGCTCGAACGCGCTCCCTTAAGCCCAGCGGCCACCGTGCTTTCCCCTGGCTCGACGTCGTTTAACCACAGCGGCAAATCGATATGCAACAGATCATAAGAGGTCAAGCGTTCAAGCAGCGGCGCCGGCGCCTCGAGTGCCACCGCTTGCATGGTACGCTTGGCATTAGCGGAGGCGAAGGTCGCTGCCGGCGGATCTTTCCCAACGTATCCCAAGCTTCCCTTGCCAAGGCGACGACCCTGAACGAATTCCGGCAGCAGGTCCAGAGCCGGAACATACGCCAGTAGGCGTTGCTGCAGGAGCCCATTGGTACTACCTAACTGTTCCCACGGCACTTCAAACAGCTCTTGATCGGGAACGAGAAAAACCGTGCCGCCTTGTTCAGGCATCGCTTTGCTTAGACCGGTGGTGTCGAATATCCGAGCATAGGTTGCCGTATCGAGGCTTTGCTTTGGCAAAACCCTACCGCGTCCAGTGCTGACCTTGCCTTTTGCCAAAAGCACTGCATAGACATCGCCGGCCAACGATTTATGCACCCAAAGCGCTGCATCGGTATCCCCAAGCGCCTTAAAAATCTGCGGCGTGTCGCGTAGCGCCAACAGCTTATGACTACGAGCCTGGTCCAAACCGGAGCGCTGAGCCATATCGCTAAGCCGCATCAAAGCAAAGCGCCGCACCAAGGTCAATGCCACTGCCGCATCCGGATTGGTCCAGGCCGCGTCGAGCTGCGCCTCGAATAATTGCCGTGCCAAGCGTCGATCTGGCGGCGTGCGCAATACTCCACCCGAAGCAATCCAGCGGTCCAGAGCCTCGAAGGCTTTAGTCGTGTTACCGGCTTGGGCAAGACTCTTCCACTGGGTTTCGCCTTCCGTCGTCACACCTGGTACAAAATGCTGGTACGCCAGGACCGCACCAAGCGATGTTGCGGCTGGTGCAGCAATGGCTTTATAGACCGCCAGAGATTCCTCGAGACCAGTTTTTGCAGCTGTATCAGTCTTGCCGCCCCCTACCGTTAAACGCAGCGAGGAGGCGAGTTCCAAGCTAGTCGCCAGCGGCCGGCCTTGAGCTTTGACACCACTTTGGTAGATCGGCCGCAGCTGTGCTGACGTGGCGTCAAGATCGGCCAATTCACCGGCCAGCTCCTTGCTGCCAAGTAAGGCCAGACTCGCCAGCCGTAGCGCCACCCGCGCCCGGTTGATGCGGTTGGTTAATTCGCCGGGGGAACTCAGTTTCTGGCCATCACCCGCTGCCACTTTCGCCGCAATGGCGGCGGCCGCATAAGCTGACTTTGCACCACTGTGAAATCCGGCCTTTAGACGCAGGTCACCAATGGCATTATCGACCAGAGCCTCGCTCTCGGCCAGATGCTTTTTATCTTGACCCGAGGCATCCTGCAAAACCTTCAAACGCTCCTCGTTGGTGGCGAGCGCCAGGTCGAGTCGCCCCATCTTTTCGTAGATTTCTGCCCGAAACGACAAAATAAGCAACCTTCTCGTGAGAAAATCAAAGCCCTTGGCCGCGGAGCTGCCGCCGCCCAGGGCGATCTTAATCGACGTGTCTTTGCTCTTCTTGGCCTCCTCCGCCGCTAATTTATCCGGACTTTGCAGCACCAAGTTCAGTGCGGCCTCGGCCTTGTCAAAGAGCACCAGTGCACCGCTATAGTCTTGACGCATAAAGGCGCAGTAGCCGAGGTTGGACAGGGTGCCGACTAAATTCACCTCTTGTCCGGTACGTTCCTGGATGCGACTAAGGCGCTCATACAAGGTGATGGCTTCAACAAAGTCGCCCTGTTCGCGGCGACTTAGTGCTAGGGAATCGAGTGAGTAAGCGATGCGTTCATCTTTGCCGACCCGTTCCCAGGCAGCCAGAGCCTGCCGCTGTAAATCTGCAGCCAAACCCAGTTCATCGATTTGAAAGGCCGAGCGGCCGGCGCGCTCAAACAAAATTGCTTCTGCACGAGCGTCGCGCATAGGGATCACCGACAGTAGATGCACCCGCTGCAAATAATAATCTAAGCACTTTTTGTAATTGTGCAGCGAATAGTAAGCTTGGCCAAGATTTTGCGCCAACCCAGCGCGCTCAACCGACGCGGGCTGACTAAGAAAATAGGCGTTTTGATACGCCTCAATCGCCAGCTCGCGCCAGTCTGGGTCACCGGCACCAAAAAAATCCCGGACTAAGCTACCGCGTTGGCTCAAAGACCCCACCAAGGATCCCGACCGGTAGTACTGCCACATGGTGAAGTTCTTCTGCATGTACAGCCAACCAAGCGTTTGATGGATCTGGAGAATTTGCCCGTTGAGCTGCCGCGCCTTCTCGACCAGCTCGGTGGCCTCATCGATCGCCGCAAGTCGCGCGCTAGGACCTACGGCTTGATCGATGGTGTAGGTTTTTGCATAGCCGTAGATATAGAGCCATTCCGCACTCTTCGGCTGTTCGCCGACATGACGGGCGTACTCTTCGACCAAGTCACCGAGTGTCTGGTTCATAAATGCAGCATCGATGCGCCCGCGGTGGGCACTGATGTTCTGCTCATCTTGGGCCAAAACCTGCGCATATACTTTTAGTGCCAGGCCGGGTTCTCGCTGCTTAAGGAGGTCTTCGCCACGACTTAGGTAGAAGGCAAACAGCAGGTCTTTGGCCTGAGTGATATACTCCGGACGGCCGTGCTCTAGACCTTGAGCCAAGCGCTTGAGGGTCGACTCGGCCAATTCAAAGCGCTCTGCCTTTAGGTCGAGTGGTAGCAGTCGCGTTGCCGCCTCGACCATGATTTCCGGTGATTCCGGATAAAGATCAATGATTTGCCGCAGCTCATTCGCAGCGACCGCCTCCTTCCCCTGTGCCAAGAAGATTTCTGCGATCCGCATGTGAGCGAGAGCAGGCATCAGTGGAATGCCTTTAGCGGACACGCGCAGGGCCACCAATTGCTCCAGCCGGTCGTCATGCCTCTCAAGAAGGCTAATCGCCGCATGGGCCGCGCGCCGTGCCACCTCGCGTTGGTCTGGATACTTAGCAGCCACCTCCTTTAGGACTTTGACAGCGGTATCATCATCGGCCGTTGCCGGTGTGATGACGCCAGCATAGTAAGCTGCCTCAGCCGCCAGTCGACGGTCTCCACCGTAGCTTTTCGCCACCTGCGCTAGCAGCTGATTGGCCGCAAAATATTGCCGCTGCGCGGCTAAAATTTGCGCCTTGAGTAGCTCAGCCTGACCGATGACACGCTTTGAGGATTGACTCTTTTTGGCAATATGTTCCGTGCTAACCAGCAACTCGGCTAGTTTTTGCGTCTGCTCAACGGTAAGATTTTCAGTGAACTTTGGATAACCAATCGGTTCTAGATCTAACAAGATCATGGCCAGGTCAGCCAGTGCGTGGATCGCCGGATCAAAACCAGACTGCGCCTTGAGCTTGGCATAGATCCACTTGGCTTCAGCAGTGCGCCCGTGTTGCACGACCCACTGCAATTCGCGCAAAGCACACTCCGCAGCAAGGTCGTCTTGATGCGCCAAGGCAAAGGCGGCCTCGGCGCGGCGGAGTATCAAGGACTTTTCATATTCATTCGAGCGCTGATCAAACTGTGCCATCACCACAGCCATATCGGTACTTAGCTTGCTCTGACCAAATTCTGGAAAGCGAAAGATATCCAGACCCGACTCAGTTTTGAGTGCGGCATATAAATAGGGTCCGCGAATCTGCGGCGAATAGGCGGCAAAGGACGCCGCGGTCAACGGCATGATCAAGTAGTTTTCGCGTTGCCTCGCCTGCCTCTGGAGCGCTAAATCCAGTCGCCAAATAGTTGGTTGGTCATCTCCATCTAGCTTTCCATCACCGTTGGTATCGTCGCAATAGCGAATAAACAGCAGTGACTTGCCATCACCGGTAAACCTCGGCTGCCCATCCTGCAGCAGGCCACCAGCGGTCACCTGCTCGATTTTGCGCGTGTCCATATGATAGATGTAAAGTGCACCAAGATTGACATAGGCCACCATCGTCCCATCAGGAGACACGCTAGGTTGGTCTCCCTTCAGATCAGCGAGCGGCTCCGGGGTCAACGTATCTAGGTTAGCCACCATCAACGCCGGCTGCTTGTCTCCAGGCAATCGCGCCGCGAACACCATGCGGTCGCTGCCAGGGAACCACGATGGGTTAGTGTCCTCGGTTTGTGGCGAGCTAATATCAAGTACGGTGCCCTCGGGATTGCCAAAGAACTTCGCCCACGACCTGCCTAATTTCAAGATATGCACATCGCCGGCAGCATCGGTACGCCGCGAAATAAATGCGACATAATTGCCATCTGGACTCAACACCGGGGCAAAGTCATCGGCCGAGTGATCGGTCACCGGGCGACCAAATCCACCGACCGTGGGCTTTACCCAAAGATCCTTGTTGCCGCCGCGGTCCGAGGTGTAAAAGACATATTCGCCGTTGGGCGACAGATCAGGGGAGAAATTTGATTCGCTGCCCGCAGTCACTTGCTCGGGCACGTAAAAGCTCAGACCAGGCGTGTAAGATTCTGGGTGAAAATCCTCTAGATAGCGCCGGCTCTGGCATGCTCCCGCTAGGAGCACAACCGCCATGCTTGCCCAGAGCCGCCCGCTACTGCTCATAGCCTGCCCGCGCCATGTGACGGCTTTTGCACCCATGACCCCGTGTCATCTTGATACCAGACCCCACCAGCCGCGCTGTCCCGCAGCATCTTGGCGTAGGTCATCTTGACGTTTGGCAGGTCGCGAGCGCTGAGATGCTCGTTGGCATCGATGATCCGCTGCCAGATGGCTTGACGATCGCGGTTTTCTTCAGCCGCAATCTGCGCGGCCAAGGCATAGTCCTTGGTTGCAGGTGCCTCCCCCTTGACCAAGTGCCGAGGTAACAAGACGACGCTACCTCCAACCGCCTCGCCAAGGATCTGCTGTTGCTTGAGTTCGTCGATATCATCCTGATTGAATAGCTGATTTTGCCGCGCATCGAGCGCACTCTTCTTGCTGGGCGAAACTTTTACGGTGGGAGCATCAACCTTGGTTTTGAGGCCGCGGACCGACGAGGCAAGGATCAAATCATCATCGAGTTCTTTGTAGGTGCCCATGACTTGGTTTTCCAAGGCCGTACGCTGACTGGTCACGTCAAAATTGAAAGTACAGCCTGCCAAACCCATTCCTGCAATCATCAACCACCCACTGATTTCGAGCCGTCTCACCCTGTCCTCCTTCACCCGGCTCCACTGGCGGCGGGAGCTGATTGATCTTTCACATTTTGCAGCAACTGGCTAATCGGGAAGTGACTTAGTTTAGGTAACGGAATCGGCGCGCCGAGTAGACGCAGATCGACATCCATACCTACCTCGCCATTTTTGAGCGGAATGATCACCTGCCGCACTTCGCCAAAGGCCAGTGCCTTGCGGATATCACCAATGGTTGGATTCTGCTCAAATGGATCGACGAAATACAGGATCATGCGCAATTGCTCTTTGCCAATCGACGAGATGTCCAGACCTCCTGCGATATCATTCGAACGCATGTCAAAGACCAGATGCAAGGTCGCATCGATGTACGGGTTGGAAAACAGTTCAGACGACGAGGCCTTGCCGCTGAGGCTTGGGAAGCGTTCAATCAGCTTTCTGGTATCAAGCCTGGTCAAATGCACCGAGGCGCGAAGGCTTTGCGGAATCGAACTTGGCACCGGATTTGATGCATCAAAGGCCAACTGGAAGTCGCCCTCGATCTTGCCGCCGAGAAAGCCGATGACGAACTGATTGAGAGCGAACCAATTCTGGCGCAGCTCCATGTCAAACTCCATCTTCGTGAACTCCAGATTAGCGACTTCAAGGCGCTGGATCGAAAGCGGCCGCCTTTCCGGGTAGAACGGCCGGATCGAGCCGTAATCAACTGTCGCCACCAAGTTGCTTCCGGGCATCGGCCGGCTATCGCTCTTAGCCATGTAGGTCTGCACGGCATGGGCCATGGCCACCGCATCAGTATCCACTGCTGCGTCACCGTCACTCGCCACGACGACCTCGGGAAGTGGCTGGCTTTGGCTAGGCAAAGATGACCCAGCCGAAGCCACAGTGGCAGCTTTCACGACTGGTAGAGTTGAGGTGGGCGCGGTGACTGTGGTAGCCGGCTGCGGTAGTTTCACCACTTGCCGAAACGGAATCTGGCCACTCATCTTCTCTAGGGTGAGCAAGGCGGGATCATTTGGCTGTTTACCTGGCACCATCACGTTGAATTGGGCGAACGATACGTAGCCGTCAACTCCGACGGTACGCATATCATCGCTATCTACGGCCAACCTAAGCCCCATGCGTCCGGAGGTCTTGATGCCGCCGGGGAGCTTCTCCTCGCCATTGTGTACGACCTGCGTATCCAGTTTGGCATGAAGACTTTGTGGTTTAAAATCAGCACCAATGCCCGCCGTTGCCCCAAGCTGGACGACGGTGCCAAACTCTGGCAGCCGCAGGGTTAAGTCGTGCAGCACAAGATTGTTCATTTGCTCCTGGCTCACTCGGCTGGTCAGCTGAAAATCAGCGATGGGATGCGGCAAAACACCATCCATCGCTACCTTTCCTATGAACATTTTTGTTTCTACTTTGGTCAACATACGATGCAGCAGAGCATTCACCTGACTGATGTCAACCGCCCCGTCGATGGCATTGTCGACACTGAGGTCAAACGCGAAGTGATCGACTGCCACGGGTTGCGGCGGCTTTTCCTCGACCGCGGCAACTGGCGCGGTCGTTGTTACCGCTGGAGCAGTTGTAGCCGCTGGCGCAGGTGTAGCCGCGCTGCCAGTGGCCACCGGCCCTGGGTTCTCAGCAGGCTTCGCCTGAGGCTTTGGCAAAATCAGGGTGAGGCTATCAAACTTTTGCGTAAAATCGAGCTTCTGTTGATGCGTCGAGCCCGCAAGGCTAAAACGAGTATCAAAGCCCTTGAGATTGATGTGATCAAGCGGCAATTTAGCATTGAGTTTGATCACATTGAGTTGCGTGCTGAATTGAATATCCGCTTGTTCCACCAGCTCCTTGGGCGGCGTCGTGCGAGGATTCGGCATGCGACCACGCACTCCGAGCTGGAGATCCACCGCGCCTGATAGTTGGGTTGGCATCACCGCCGTAAGCTTCAGCGGTTCGCTCAGCGGCAGCAGTATGGCATGAAGCTTGGCCAGTGAACTCAGACGCGCCTGCAGATTGGACCGAAGGTGGGTACAACTATCCAAGCAGTCGGCCATGGCGCTAAGCTCGGCAAGTCCTGTCAGCTCCAAATTAGCGTTGAGTCCCAGGTGCTCCAGATCTTGGCGACCCTCGGCGTCGATATCCAAAAACAACGGCACATCGACCGGTGCGATATGCTGGCCTTTGGCCGTGACATGAGATGCCTGGACATTCACCTTTAAGATTGGTGCCACCATCTGCGGCCAGAGGGCCCGAGCCGTAACCTTTGTGCTAAAATCAGCCACTCCCGCCGACACCAAACCAAGAGGCGTTTGCTTCTTGGCCGTCAATTTGGGCAGCTTGAGATCAAGGGCAAGATCGACTTGTGATCCACCACCGCTAAGGGCTGGTCCGGCTGCAATCGACACGGAACCAACCAGTGGTTCCATCGCAATCCCGGTCGCCGGGAGGTCGACAAACACCTCGTGCAGCCAGAGGGTTCCCGACACGTAAGGTAGGATCAAGTCCTTCGCCGCAGCTTTAAGTTTTTCTGGTTCGATCGTGCCGTTGATCTTAAAGTCTTCCAGAGAGATGTCCCCGGAGGCTTTGAGATCTGGCACAAAGGGCTTAGCGAGGAACGCCAGCTGCTTTAGATCTAGGTGCAGTTGCTGCTTCAATTTCAGCGTGATCTGCTCCATACGGCTGTCGGCAACGCTGATCGATCCGCCCAGGTTGTAGCTAACGGCGTCGGCTAGTTCGGCTTCCACGGTATCGATGCGTATGCCCTTTAAATCATCGCCGAGATTCACCGCGACTTTAGCTAAAGTCCTGAGATCCTTGTAGCTCGCCGCGGGCGTCGCTACATGGATGAGCTGCGTCGCCAAATCGAGCTTAGCCCGGCTCAGATTAGATAGTTCAAAGCGCAGGCCCAGAGCTGACTCGAGGCTGAGCGAACGCACCAACTTGGCTCCTGGTGCCGGCTCAGCATCAAGGGTGAGAGTAAACGGCCGTTCAAAGCTGCTCATCGAATTAAGCCAGATCGAGCTGACCTTACCAAACCAGGTTAGGCCTAGATCTAGAGACAAGCCCGAGGTGTTGATCTGTTGCGTAATCCGCCCCTTGTCCTCCTTGATCAAGGCGAGTACTAGGTTTTCCATCCCGACATTTTGTACCAAGAGATGGACGGGCAGATAGAGCAAGGCCGGATCAAAGGGCAACAGTCCCTTGCCGACCGGACCGGGCGGCTTCACCGGTTCTGGTGCAGGCGGGCCAACCAGTTCTTTCGGCTTGGGGAAATGCGCGTCGCGATACGCCATGATCCCAGCGAAATTGAAGATGCCGTCGGTCTGCTTTAAATAGATGTTAGGATGACCAAGTTGCAGCGCCCGCAGCTCGATTCGGCCCGCGAAGAGCTTGGGTATACTATATTCGATGCGCAGGCGTTTGAACGCGGCCAGGACCTTTGGCTCCAAGGCGCCGCCGGCCAATATGCCGCGGCTATCGCCCACGAGTGGCGGCGTGTAGCTGACATCGAGAAGGCGTAAACCGTTGAGCACATCGAATTCGACGGCACCGATCACTAGGCGTCCGCCGGTTTGGACAGCCGCCTGCTGGGTGAGCAGGTCTTTAATCCGCCCTGGTGTTAGGTAGACTTTGATCCCACCATAAACAGCGGCAACGCTGGCGACGCAAGCGATGAATCCCCAGCCCAATACGCGCGCGACGATCATGCGCAAACGAGTACGGCGCAGCCAAGGCTTACGTTTGACTGCAAGCGCGGGCGACTCGTTGCTGATTGTAGGTTCGTCGGTCGTGGTCATACCCAGTTAATATAGCTGGATTTGTCCACGC
The DNA here is from genome assembly GCA_903928445.1 of uncultured Pseudomonadota bacterium. Classification (GTDB taxonomy): domain Bacteria; phylum Bdellovibrionota_B; class Oligoflexia; order Oligoflexales; family CAIYRB01; genus CAIYRB01. Next base: position 37,273 of record CAIYRB010000015.1, read on the forward strand.
CGACGATGGGCAGCATTTACCTAAGAGCGAGGCGGCAAAAAACTCCTAGAAGCATTTTGCCTAGGCCTCTCATTAGAGCTGCGGTCCAAACTTCGCCAGCTCCTTGCCGGCCGCGGTATCCTCGAAGCGACGGAACTTCTCGACGAACATTCCGGCCAGCTTCTTCAGGACTTGGTCATAAGCCGCTTTGTCCGCCCAGGTGTTGCGTGGGTTGAGCAGCTTGCTGTCGACTCCGGCAATCGCCGTTGGCACTTCAAAGCCAAAGACCGGGAACTTCTCAAATGGCCCCTTGTTGATCGAACCATCCAAGATAGCATCGATAATGGCCCGAGTGACCTTTAGGCTCATGCGTTTGCCGGTACCATAGGCGCCACCACTCCAGCCGGTGTTGACGAGATAGGCCGACGACCCGTGCTGACGCATCTTCTCAGACAGGACCTTACCGTAGGCGGTTGGGTGCAAGAGGAGAAAGGCGTTGCCAAAGCACGGCGAAAAGGTCGCCTGTGGTTCTTTTACGCCGATCTCGGTGCCTGCCACCTTGGCTGTGTACCCGGACAGGTACTGGTATTGCGCCTGCTCAAAGGTCAGCTTTGAGACCGGAGGCAATACACCGTAAGCATCACACGTCAAAAAGATGACGCATTTTGGATGGCCGCCTTTGGAGACTGGCTTGACGATATTTTCGATGTGATAGATCGGGTAGGAGACGCGGGTGTTTTCGGTCTTCGACTGATCGTTGAAGTCGGGGGTGCCGTCGACGCTAAGCACGACGTTCTCGAGCAGGGCGTCGCGCTTGATGGCATGATAGATCTCCGGCTCGCTTTCGGCCGATAGATTGATGCACTTGGCGTAGCACCCGCCTTCAAAGTTGAACACACCGTCGTGGTCCCAGCCGTGCTCATCGTCGCCGATCAAGGCGCGCTTAGGGTCTGTAGACAGGGTGGTCTTACCAGTCCCGGACAGGCCAAAGAACAGCGCCGTGTCGCCCTTGAGGCCTTTATTGGCCGAGCAGTGAAAGGCGCCAATGCCCTTAAGCGGGAGGAAATAGTTCATGATGCTGAAGATGCCCTTTTTGATCTCACCGCCGTACCAGGTGCCACCGATCAGGGTCATGCGTTCTTTTAGATGGAAGGCGACGAAGGTCTCCGAGCGCAGGCCGAGCTCTTTAAAATTGTCGGCCTGCGTCTTACAGGCATCCAGGATGGTCCAGTCGGGTTTAAAGGACTTTAGTTCTTCAGCCGTCGGCCGGATAAACATGTTCTTGGCAAAGTGCGCCTTCCAGGCGATTTCCGTCACTAAGCGGACCGACAGACGAGTGGCGGGATTGGCGCCGCAAAAGGCGTCGACGACAAACAACGGTTTGCCGTTCAAGCGTCCAGTCACCAGACCCTTTAGCTTATTCCAAACCTCCTGCTGCATCGGCTGATTGTCAGATCCGGTACCCGACCACCAAACATGTTCTTTGTTATCCGGATCAACGACGATGTATTTATCTTTAGGCGAGCGACCGGTGAAGCGCCCGGTGTCGACGTTGACAGCGCCCAGCTTGGACACCTGCCCCTTCTCGAAGCCCTGGGCACTTGGGCTCGTTTCAAAGCGAAAAAGGTCATCGTAAGACGGGTTGTAATGAAGCTCGGTGGCGGTGTGAATGCCGAGGTTGTCGAGGCCGAGATTCTTTAGGTTCGGGCTGGCGGTCGTCATATAAAACGTCTCCATAGTGCCTGACAAAACGGGTCAGAACAGACCTTCGCTGTATCAGAAATTCATGATGAGGAGCAGCACCTTAATAATTAAGTAGCAATATCATAGAACTATCAATGAGCTAAGGGAATATTTTACCCGGATTCAAAAGGTTGGCCGGATCCAAAAGCTGCTTGATTTGCCGCATCAAAGTCACTTCGGGCTCACTGCGCGAAAAGTGCAGATCCTTTTTCTTCAGCAGGCCGATGCCATGCTCAGCACTGATGCTGCCCTTGTAGCGGGCCAGGCGCTCAAAGATCCTCAGTTCGATCAGTCGCGCGCGTGCATTAAAATCGGCAAAGGACTCTGCCTTGTTCAGACCGACGTAGTTGATATGCAGGTTGCCGTCGCCAATGTGGCCAAATAGCACCAACTGAATATCTTTAGGCGCCGCCGCGACCTCAAGCTCCAGCTCTGCCGTAAAAGCGGCCAGCTGGCCGATGGCCAAGGAGATATCGTTTTTACGGATGTGGCCATGCTTTGACAGGCTCTCGGTGATGTTTTCTCGCAGGCCCCAGAGCTCCTTAAATTGCGCCGATGAAGTGGCGACGACCGCGTCGCTGATCAGATCCGCGGCAAAGATCTGCTCGAGCAGCGGTTGCATCACGTCGATGCCACCAGCCCCCTCCTCCACCTCCAATAGGACATAGTAGGGCGACTTATCCGCAAACGGCGAGCGCGCGCCTAGAGCGTGCTGCAGAACGATTTCATGCGCCGCCCGGGTAAAAAACTCGAAGGCCGTCAACTGCACTCCGGCCTTGCCGCATACACTGAGGATCTGCAAGATCGACTCGAAGCTCGGGACAGCGAGTACGCTCACCTGCATATTGCGCGGCGGCGGCGTCAGACGTAGGGTCGCCCGCGTCACGATGCCGAGGGTTCCTTCGGAGCCGATAAACAACTGGCGCAGGTCATATCCGGTGTTGTTCTTTCGCAGCCCCGTGTTCATATCGAGTACTTCGCCACTGGGCAAGACGACCTCGATACCAAGCACCTGTTCGCGCATGCCGCCAAACCGGATAAACTTCACGCCGCCGGCATTGGTGGCGATATTGCCGCCGATCTGGCAACTCCCCTTCGCAGCCAGGTCGAGCGGAAAAAACAGGCCCACCTGCTTGGCCGCTTCCTGAACCTGCTGCGTCGTAATGCCCGCCTCGACCCGAATGGTTTGCCCGACCTCATCCAGCTCCTCGATCTTCGTCATGCGGCTTAATGACAACACCACCTCGCCGTTGGTCGCCACCGCCGCACCGGCGAGTCCAGTGCGACCGCCGCTTGGAACGATCGGCAGCTGCTTAGCTTGGCAGTAGGCCACGACGGCCGCCACCTCGGCCGTCGATGCGGGCAGCACGATGACGCTGGGTTTAGCTTGGTGCACCCGCGTCCAGTCGCGTCCATAGGCCTCAAGGTCGCTGGGGCTAGTCAACACATTGGCCTGGCCAACTAACCGGCGCAGATCGGATAGGGCGGATTCTTGCAGCATCGAGGGCTCCTTAAAAGCTACCATCGAAGAGTATCAAGCTGCACGTCCGCCTCCTACAGCAGATTCATAAAGGCTGTGAGGACTTGGTCCTGCTGATCGCGAAGATCCGCCACCGCCGGCTGACTCGACCCGTCCTTGCCGTTTTCCAAGATACAAAATGCCACCATGCCGTGCTTGGGATGGCGAAAGTAGCCGGCGATCGCCGACACCGCGATGGGCTCCGTCAAGGTCCCGGTCTTCGCGCGGATCAAGCCTTTCAGTTCGACTGCGTCACCTTTGCCAAAACGCTTCTTCAGGGTGCCGTCCCAGCCCGTGGCCGGCAGGCTGGCGAGGAATTCGGGAAACACCTCCATATGCTTCGCCATATAGGCGAGCACGTCGACCACCTGGCGCGCGCTCAGGCGATTCTCCGTCGCCAGGCCCGACCCGTTTTCCAACACAAAGCTCGAGGTGATGCCGACGTCTTTGCCGAGAAAATCGCGTAGGACCTGCACCCCATTGGCGAAGCTCCCCGAGCCTGGAGCGTCTGCCGACCCTTTGCTTGGATAGGCCGCGCCCAAGCGCTTCACCAAGGCATCGGCAATGAAGTTATTGGAGAAGGTGTTGAGACCGGTGACAATCTTGCGCATTTCGTAGCCTTCTAGCTCAAGCAGCAAGGTTGCCTCCTTCGGCTTGACGCCAGCCCTAACGCCCCCAGCAACGATGACCCCGGCATTTTTCAAAAACGCCCTCAGATACTCCCCAGACGCCTGCACCTCGTTGCCAACCGAGCGGTAGACCTTCTGCATCGAAGCTCCTACACCGATCGTTCCCCCAACCTGCAGTCGCTCGTCCTTGCCGCTGACGCGCCGCGTCACCTGCAGCGACCGATGCGCCCCGGCTTTGGTGGTGAGCGCGGAGTTCTCGAGCACCACACCACGCAGGGGATATGGATCTAGGTTGACCATTGCGCTTTGGCCGGCCCGCCCACCGGGCGCGATGGCTACGGCAAAGGTATTAAAATTCACTGCAAATGCCGACACGGGCGCATCATAGGCATTGCTTGACTGCTGGATGCCGCCCTGACGGGAATCGTCACGGTTTTCGCTATCGAACAGGCTGTTGTCGATCACCAGGTCACCGCTAAATTCACGGATGCCGAGGTTTTTGATATCAGCGGCCAGCTGCCACAGTTTCTCCGAGACGATGAAGGGATCACCGCTGCCAACGACGACCAAATCCCCGAGAACTTTATCGTTCTTGCGCTGGCCAGTGTAATAAATCGGCGTCTTAAAGGTAAACACCGGGCTGAGCTTGGACAGCACCGCTGCCGAGGTGACGACCTTGGTGACCGAGGCAGGAGCAAGAAGCTGCGTCGCGTCCTTTTGATACAACACATTGCCGTCGCTCAGTCTCTGCACCAAAACACCCTGCGCCAGCTTCGTCCCATGCAGAGTTAAGAGCCGCTCAATCGCACCGGAGTCACCCGGACTGTCCTCGGACTTGTTGCCCAAAGCCACCTCTCCGCGTAACGATAAAAGCAAAAGCGCCCCAATCAGTGCACTACGGCCGCGTTGGAACATGCTCCCTCCCCCTGCCCACAGGCGATTCAATCATCCCGAAATGATAGCCTTTTTAGCCATTCACGCCAATCCCGATCGAGACGCAGCGGCGGTCTTGGCCAGGCATATTGGAATACCTTGGCGGGCCGCCTGCGAACTTGCTAAGTTCAGGCGCCACAAAAAGCAGCAGTCCTGCCACACTGAGGAATTCTCCATGAGCAGCGCAACAAACGACGTGACGATTATTGGCACCGGCCCCTCCGGGCTTACAGCCGCGATCTATACTACCCGGGGTGGTCTGAAAACCCAAGTCTACGCTGGCATCCAGCATGGTGGCCAGCTGACGACAACGACCGAGATTGAGAACTGGCCGGGGATGCGCGAAGCGATCATGGGCCCGCAATTGATGGCGGACATGACTGCTCAAGTCGAACGGATCGGCGCCGAGGTCGTGTACGAAGAGATCACCAAGGTCGATTTCTCCAAGCGGCCGCTGCGGCTATGGGCCGGCGACCGCGAGTTCACCTCGCACAGCGTCATCATTGCGACCGGAGCCACAGCCCGGACCTTGAAGCTACCATCCGAAGCCGCACTGATGGGTCGCGGCCTGTCTACGTGTGCCACCTGCGACGGCTTCTTCTACAAAGACAAAAAGGTGATCGTCGTCGGCGGCGGCGACTCAGCGATGGAGGAGGCGAGCTACCTTGCCAAGCTTTGCTCGGAAGTGATTCTCATCCACCGTCGGCCAGTGTTTCGCGCCTCGGCGATCATGCTAGAGCGGGCGCGCAAGAACCCAAAGATCAAATTCATGGTGCCCTACGATGTCGTCGATACGAAAGCCGACCACACCGGTCTCATCGCCGCCGTGCTCAAGAATGAAGACACCGGCAAACTCGAAGAGATGCCCATCGCCGGTTTATTCATGGCGATCGGCCACACCCCAAACTCTTCGCTGTTTAAAGATGTCCTCGAGCACGACGACAACGGCTATCTCAAGGTCACCAATTTCACCGAAACCAAGGTTCCTGGTGTCTTCGCCGCCGGCGACATCGCCGACCATGTGTTTCGCCAGGCGATCACCGCCGCGGGCATGGGCTGCCAAGCAGGCATGCAGGCCATCCGTTATCTCGAGAACCTTTCGACTACCTAAGGGCGGGACCAAACATGGGTTTATTTTCATCGATCAAAGACAAAGTGGTGGGGACTCCTAAACCGCTCCTGACCGAGGCACACATCAAGTCGGCGCTGAGCGTCGTCATGGATCCCGACCTCCATCAAGACATCGTCACCCTCGGTTTTGTTCGTGCCGTCACCATCAACGGCAGCAGTGTCTCGCTTGAGGTCAATCTGACGACGCCGGCCTGCCCGGTCAAGGAACAGCTAAAATCGCAAGTTGAAGACATCCTAAAGGCACTGCCTGGAGTCAGCGACGTGACGGTCACGATGACCGCCACGACCCGCGCGCCACAGGTCAGTGCCGCAGCGGCGACCAATCCCTCACTGCAGCACGTCAAGAATATCATCGCCGTCGCCAGCGGTAAGGGCGGCGTCGGCAAGTCCACCACGGCGGTCAATTTGGCTTTTGCCTTAGCCAAGGCCGGCTCTAAAGTCGGCCTGCTCGACGCGGATGTTTACGGCCCATCCGTACCACGCATGGTGCGCATCACCAAACCCGCACACGACGCTGGACCTAACGTCATTGTGCCGCCCGAGTCCGACGGCGTGAAGGTCCTCTCTGCCGGCATGTTTTCCCAACCTGGCGAAGCCACCATCCTGCGCGGGCCGATGGCCGGCAATGTCGTGAAACAGTTTCTCACCCAGGTACAGTGGGGCGAACTCGATTACTTGATCATCGACTACCCTCCTGGCACGGGAGATATCCAGCTAACCATCTCGCAGACCGCGCCTGTGACCGGTGCCGTGATCGTCACCACGCCCCAGGAGGTGTCGCTGATCGACGTACGCAAGGCGATCAGCATGTTTAAAACATTGAAAGTACCGGTCTTGGGCGTCATCGAGACGATGAGCTACTTCGTTTGCGACGGTTGCGACAAGAAACACGAGATTTTCCGCAGCGGTGGTGGTGAACGCCTCGCCCGCGAGTACGGAGTCGCCTTCCTCGGCGGCATTCCACTCGACCCCAGAGTCGTCATCGGTGGCGACGAAGGCACGGTGCAAGTCCAGAGCTTGCCAGATTCGCCTGCGGCCAAGGCTTATAGCGGTGCTGCTGGTGCCGTAGCGCAGCAGCTTTCGATCCTCAACAGCGTCGACTCCGGCGCCCTGAACCAATTTGTCCTCGAATGGAAGCATTGAGCCAAAAAAGGACCTCCCATGAGCTACATCAGAGTTAAAGATATCAGTCAGGTCGACGAGCGCACCCTCGGCGTCCTTTGGACCGACGGCCGCAAAAACAAGATCGACGTCGTCGAACTGCGCCGCCGCTGCCCTTGTGCTGTCTGCATCGACGAGTGGACCAGGGCGCAGCGCCTTAAGCCCGAGGATATTGCCGATAGCGTCCGACCGGTCAAGATCGAGTCGGTAGGTTCATATGCCTTGAAAGTGCAGTTTAGCGATGGTCATGGCACCGGCATCTATACCTTTCAAATGCTGCGAGAAGCCTTCCACTAGGGCGTCCTTGACCGGTAAATTTACGATAAAGCCCGCTGACCGACGTGACAACAAAACCAGTCTTTGTTATGAACACGCGGTCTTATAGCTCCGTTCTGTTTGCATTTTCGGCACAACACCGGTCATCAAGGATCCCCTATGCTTAGGCTCAGGCTCGCCTCACTACTCCTCATCAGCGCGACGCTCACCATAGGCTGCACCACTCGTGATAAGAGCCCCGGGCCCACGGAGGAAAGTGTCGGTGCAAAGCCGCGGCGCAATTTCATCATCTTTGTCGCCGATGGACTTAGGCCTGGATCCGTGACCAAAGAGCTCGCGCCAACCCTGGTCAAGCTGCGTGAGCAAGGGGTGTCGTTTCGTAACTCCCACTCGCTCTATCCAACCTTCACCACCGCCAACGCCTCGGCCATCGCGACTGGGCACTATCTTGGCGACACCGGCGACTTTGCCAACATGCTCTACGTTGGCTACCGGACCTTTAGCTCGGGCAGCTTCAGCAAAAAGGCGGCGTCGACGATGGTCCCCTTTATCGAGACCGATCCGGTCCTAGCCGACCTCGACGAACATTTTGGCGGCAACTTTCTCAGCGAGGACAGCTTGCTGTCGCTGGCTCGGGCAGCAGGATATCAGACCGCGGCAGTCGGCAAAATAGGTCCGGTCCTGCTCCAGGATGTCACGCAAAGCGAGGGTTTAGCCAAGGGGCAAGCACCAAGTGCAACCATCATCATCGACGATGCCACGGGAAGCGCCGATGGACTTCCACTACCACCGCGCGTGCTACAAAGCTTGGCTGCTGCCAAGCTGAGCACCAGCGCGCCAAAACGCAACAACGGCGCAGCACCTGGATCGAGCGGCGACAACGGCTTTCTCGGCAGCCTCCAAACACCTGGCACCACCGCGGCAAACGTCGTGCAGCAGCAGTACTTCGCCGACGCAGTCACCAAGGCCATTTTACCGCTGTTCCAGAGTGACGCAGCACCCTTCGGCCTGGTCTATTGGTCGCGCGACCCAGACGGATCGCAGCACAACCAGGGCGACAGCCTTGGCAAGGTCGTTCCTGGTATCAATGGCCCAACCAGCAAGGCCGCCATCCGCAACGTCGATGCCAATCTGCAGCAGATCCTTACTTACCTCGACGCGCATCCAGAGGCCGCTAAAAACACCGACCTGTTTATAACCTCCGACCATGGTTTTTCTACCATCAGCCGCCACGACCTGGGCCTAAAAGGCGAGGCGGTCAGAGGCTCGTACGCGCAGACCCTGACTTACCGCGATGACCACGGCAGGCAGGATGTCGCTACCGGCTTTCTACCCCTCGGCTTTCTTGCCATCGATATCGCCCATGCCCTTGCCTTGCCAATCTTTGACCCGGAGGCCCAGGTCACCTCGGGCAAGACCACGACCTACAAGCGCGTAGATCCAACGTTGACCAAAGCATCGAAGACCGTCGCGCACTACCTTAGCGCCGGCAATGCCTTGATCGGTGGCACAGGCAACATCAACGGCGGCAGTGACGCCCAAGTCATCATCGCCGTCAACGGCGGCTCCGATCTGATCTACCTACCGGGCCACGACGCCAAGCTAGCAAAGAAGATCGTCACCTTCCTGGCCGCCCAGGACTACGTCAGCGGGATCTTCACCGACGACAGCCTTGGCGAACTTCCCGGAGCCTTACCCTTGTCGGCGATCAACCTGGTCGGCTCAGGGCGCTTGCCGCTGCCGTCCATCATCGTCAATTTTCGCTCCTTCGCCACGGACCCAGCCAATCCAGCGCAGAGCCAGGTGGACATCTGCGACACGGCGCTGCAACAAGGCCAAGGTATGCACGGCGGCTTCGGTCGCGGCGATACCTTCAACACCATGATCGCCTACGGACCCGATTTCAAAACCAGCTTTGTCGATCACAGTCCTGCGAGCAATGCCGACGTTGCGGTCACCATCGCGCATATCCTCGGCCTGCGTCTGCCGAGCAAGGGCAAGTTATCTGGGCGCGTCCTCGTCGAAGCGCTCAAGGACGGACCGAACGAAGTCGCGGCGAAGGCAACGACGCTACGCTCACGCCCGGCGGAAGGCAGCGGCAGGGTGACGATTCTAAATCGTCAGGAAGTTGGTTCGACCTGGTACTTTGACGCTGGGGGCTTTGCTGGGCGGACTGTGGGGCTTGCTCCCTGACGCCAGCCTCCCGGTCAAAATGATTGCGCTAGAACTAACAACCTGTACGGAAACACCTTCAATATACCTCAGCTCCTGAGTTATAAAATCGCCTCTCAGCGTTATGTTCCTGACCCTTTTAGTTGTCGTAGAGATAGAAGCTGAATTGGTACTGGTTA
>CAIYRB010000016.1 GCA_903928445.1 uncultured Pseudomonadota bacterium
CACTGCGCCCCCTCTAGTCGCTCCAGTATCTCTGCCAGCCGATCCTCCGCCTGCAGACGACGACCTCGAGCTACGTGGCGAAGATGTTTTCTTGCGCTTTGGACCCCGTGAATACGAGCAGTGGCGAGGTAGAAATTCGGCCCGCTGTACGACCGTCGACTGCAACCCATCGCGCAGCTTTAAAGACACTAGCATGGACGACCCCTAAGGCAAAAAGGCACGAGTGATATTACGCTGACCGCTACGCGTCACAAGCACGTTGTCCTCGATGCGAATCCCACCGCACGGCATGAGGGTGTCGATCAACGGCCAATTAAAACACGCCGCGTGCTCGCCGCTGCGCTGCGGCTTAAGCAACATATCGATAAAATAGACCCCGGGCTCAACGGTGAGGAGATTGCCGGCGTCGAGGATGCGGCTTGCCCGCAGGGTTTTATGCTTGGCCTGCGGTGTCGGCAGGGTGCCGGTGCGATCGACTTGTTTACCAGCGACATCATGGACGTGGATGCCCAGCATATGACCAAGGCCGTGCGGGAAGAACACCTGCGATAGCCCACGCTCCACCGCCTGTTCTTTGCTGACGCTGCGCAGCACTCCGTGGTCCAGCAGCAAGGCAGCGATATCAAGATGCGCCTGGGCATGCAGATGCTCAAACGACAGTCCTGGTTTGATCAAGCCGCAAAGATTTTGCTGCAGCTTATTCATCCCGCCGAGCAGGTTGCGAAACTCCGCCGGTGCGGCATCGGCGGCATAGGAGCGGGTGATGTCGCAGGCATAACCTTTGTAACGCACGCCAGCATCCAGGAGAAAGGTCTTGCCCAGTCGGGTCTTGTCGCGCTTTTTATGATAGTGCAAGACGGCTGCCTTCTCGTTGAGGCAGACGATGGTTTCGTAGGGAAGCTGCCGATCAATCTGCCGAATCGCCCGCATATAGGCATGGTGGATATCCAGCTCAGATCCCCCTGCAAAGAAGGCTTCGCGCGCAGCGACATGACCGGTTGCCGCGCGCCGCGTGGCGCGCTCGACGCATTTGACCTCGTATTCCGACTTAAAGCTGCGCTCCCAATTGAGCCTTGGCAGCAGGTTGGCGGCATCGGTCTTGAGGCCGGCTGCCTCGGCCCTTGCCTTATCTGGACCAATATAAATGCCGTCGCGCACCTTCGCGATATGTTGCCAAAGCGCCTCGACGTTGCCGAAGGATGTGATGTTGAACTCCGCCAACCAAAAGGCGTCCTCCAAATCGGCATGCTCATGCCAGTAGTCGTCGGGAATGTAGGCGCACAGCTCCGGCTTTTGTCCCGGGCGGATCACCAGCAGGTGATTTTCACCGCTGAGGGGGCACCAGTGGTTGAAATGATGGTAGCTGCGATGGCTTACCGCGGCATCGTCTTCCGCATAATACTGTAACTCGCCAGCGCCGATGACCAGGGCGTCAAAGCGGCATTCGCGCAGCGCCTGTTCGGTGGATTTTTGCCGCAGGGCGATGTGTTGGCGAAAGATCACGGATAATGACATGACTAAAACCCCCCTACAAAGGAACTCGCATGGTATCAGCGGAGCACCATACCGGGCCGCGCCCCGGCGGTAAACCCCTTACTGCTTGATCCACATCAAACTCAAAAAGGGAATATAGGTCACAATCATCAGCGCGATAAACGAAAGAATCAAAAACGGCCAAGTCGCCCGGTAAACATCGGCAATAGGCCGCTTAAATCTGGCACTCGCAATAAATAGATTGATACCAAAGGGCGGCGCGATATAGCCGATTTCGAGATTGGTCAGAAAGATAATCCCCATATGCACCGGGTGAATATCGTACTCCTTTGCGATCGGCAAAATCAGTGGCACGACGACGATAATCGCGCTGAACACGTCCTTCATCGCACCGATAACCAAAAGGAACACATTGAAGAACAGGAGTAGGCTATAGCGGTTGTGAAAGACCTGCTTCATCACCACTAAAACCTTGAGCGGAATCTCCTGATCAACCAGAAAGTTGGTAAAGCCAAGTGCCAAACATAGAATCATTAAGATGGCACCGACTAAATACATGCTGTCGATGATGATTCTGGTCAGATCCCTTTTCACCTGCAGATCGCGAAAGACGACAAACTCGACGATAAAGACATAGAGCACCGTCAGAGTCGACATTTCCGACACCGTCGCATAGCCGCCGTAGATGCCAACTGCGATCACGACCGGTAAGGCCACCTCCCAAATACCGCCCTTAAGCGCGGCCCAAACCTCGGCCCAAGAAAATGGTTCGACGTCTTTTTTCTCGCCTTTTTTAATCGCCCATAAGGCATAGACGATCATGATGACCGTGCCGGGCACGATGCCGGCTTTAAACAGATCGGCGATATCCACCTTGGCGATCACACCGTAAAGGATGAGTGGCAGGCTTGGAGGAAACAGCAGCCCGAGTGAGCCACACGTTGTCAGCAGTCCAAGCGAAAACATATCGCTGTAGTTTTGCTCTCTCAGCACAGGGTAGAGCAAAGCCCCCAAGGCTATGATGGTAACGCCAGAAGCACCGGTAAAGGCCGTGAAAAAGGCGCACACCACGAGCGAGACGATGGCAATCCCACCAGGAAAGTGACCACAAAGGGCCTTTGCCAGGCGGATGATCCGCTGCGGTGAATGCGATTCGGCCAGCATATAACCAGCCAGAGTAAACAGCGGGATTGAAGCCAAACTCGGCGTGCTAGCGACGCGAAACATCTCGATACCGATCGAGGACATTTCGATCTGAAACAGCGAAAAGCACACCAAGGAGGCAATGCCCAAGACGATAAATAGTGGTACGCCGATCAGGGCGCAGATCAATATAAATATCGTGGCGATGATTCCAAGCAAAGCTCTTACTCCTGTTGGAAGGTCACGACAAACAAATAGAAGAAGCGGTAGGCCATGAATAAAAAGCCCACCGGAATCACTGCGACCCAGACAGCGCTGTGAATCTGCAGGAACTCAGCTTTGCCAAACTCGATTTCCGAACGGAGAAAATCCGTGCTCGCCTTGACCAAAAACAGCAAAGCGAGCGCCGAAATCAGTGCAATGGCGCGCCTCAGCAGTCGGTGCCAATGCGGCACATGCTCGACGTACTTCACCAGCAGGTCGATGCCGATGTGTTTGCCTTTACCAGTGATCAAGACGCCAGCAAGAAAGGCGCTAACGAGGACTAAATGCCGCACCAAGGGATCGATCCAGTCCGGCGACACATGAACCCAGCGTCCGACGATGCCGCCGAGGCTTAGGGAAAAAATACCCAGAATGGCAACCACCAGTAGACTGGACGATACCCGTTCCAATAATTGGTCAAGACCCTTAAGCCAACGCATCATCACCTCCGCACCGCCCAACTATTTGCCGCTGACACTTTTTTCGAATAAATCGAAGGTCTTTTTCGAGAAGACTTTACCGGTCAGCTCGGCGATGACCGCGAGCCGTACCTTCTTCGCTTGCTCCAGATCCGTCTTGGGTAGGTCGATGAACTTCATGCCCATTTTTTTCATGGTTTGCAGTGCTTCATCATTGCCCTTTACCACCTCATCGTTGGTCAGCTGAATGTAGCGCTGGCCAAGGTCTTCGACAATTTTCTGATCTTCTTTGCTGATTTTGTCAAAGGCCTTGCTCGACAACATCAGGGCACCGAAGCCATAGGTGACTGGATAATTTAACAAGTATTCGACCTTGGTGTTCCACTGTAGAGCCAAAATTCCTAGCGGTGGGCCAAACACGGTATCGACTAGGCCAGTGGACAGGGACGGCAGGACGTCAGTCAGACCGAGGTTAATCGGGGTAAACTGCAAGCCTTTAAGCATGGCACTGACAATCTCATCGCCGGTCCAAGACCAGAATTTGGTCTTTCGGATCTCTTCGAAGCTAGCGACGGTCTTTTTCGAAATAATATAGACCTTACCCTGCTCGTACAGGCCGAGAACCTTGAAGCCCTTGGAGGCAAAGCCCTCGGCAAAGTATGGCCCGAGGTCCTTCATCGCTTTGAGGGCCAAGGCGCGGTCATCAACGAAGTTAAACGGCAGCTCCAGGACCCTCACGTCGCTGTACACACTGCCCATGGCCGACCCGGTGAGGATGCCGCCTTGCAGCTGGCCGACGCGGATTTTGCGCAGGATATCCGGCTCGTCACCTTGGACCCCGCCGGAATAGAGTTTGATTTCGACCCGAGAAGCGGTCTTTTCTTTGACCTCTTGGGCAAACTTTTTCAGATTATTCGTCCACGCCGAATCGTCTGGAATGATGGTCGCTAGCTTAAGGGTTTCCGCTTGCAGCGGCGGGGCTAAGGCGAACCCGGCCAGGGCGACCCATAAGCCTAACTTTACGGCAGTTCTTTGCATCCTGTGGTCCTTCAATGGTTAAAATAAGGAAGATTCGTGGCGTTGAATGATGCTCAAGCGTTTGGCAGCGACTGCGGATAAGAAGGCGGTTTTGACCTGCACTAGATCCTGGCTGCTTGGTTCACCCGGGATAAAGCTGGCCTGCTCCTGTTGTTCCTTGAGCAAAGGCAAAACCAAAGACTTTTCCTTGAGGTACTCATCTTTGAGGCCGAGTGGAACCAGATAGCGCTCGATATAAGCCTCTCGAACCATCAAACTTCGTGGATATTTTTTGATGGCGGCGAGAAAGATCGACTGCGCTTTGGCCGGATCACCCCCCAAAGCTTTTGGCCGCGAGGCCGCATAGCTTGCCGCAAACATCTCGCAAAACCCGTACTGAAAGTCCGCCGCCAGAGAGCAGCCAAAGTCCGCTAGCTGATTGACGATGCTGAGTTGCGATAAAAGCGTCGCGTTGGACTTTTGCAGGTTGATCATGCTGGCCCAGGCTTGGACGGTAAACAGCAGGGCTTCCACGCCCGAGGTGTCGCTAGCGCTGAAGTGAGCGCGAAGCAATGCATCCAACTGATGCTCCGCGTTGGCCTTGAACAGAGCATCAGCGGTCAGGTCGTAAGTCGCCAGGAATTGAAAGCCGTAAGACAGCGCCTTAGAGTAGTTGCGGATGGTCTCAGCTCGTAACGGGCCATCGGTGACATCACTGAAACGTTCGTCCAGATAGAGGGTTTCGTTGATGCCAAAGGCATAGGCCGTGTAGCCTTTGACCAAGGCCTGCAACAGATCTTTGTTGGTCGGATCTATAGAATGGAGTCCGGCAACGGTCTTCAGATTGGCCGGAAGGGCCTTAGCGGCCATATCCCAGTCGGACTCGCTTTCCATCTCGGCACTTGCGGTCCGGAACAGGCCGCCTGTGGCACCAACGGCCAGTCGATTTGGACTACAGGACGCACCTAAAGCCTCGACTAAGACCAGAAGCAAGAAGGCTTGAAAACGAGCCACCACATTGTTCGATTTTACCAATATAATGACCCCGCATTGTGATTTTTTAAATCTTAGCATCGTCACCGGCAAATTGAAATAATAGGGCTAAAAGCGGTGTTGGACGGCAAAGTGGCGCTATAGGAGTTGTCGCCGCGCACGGCGCCGTCTACACTCACCATTGATCGTCTCAGTTCATGACGGAAAGGATCTCCATGCTTCGAGCCTCTGCCCCGCTTCTTGCCGTACTAACTTTACTCAGCGGCGGCTGCAAGGCGCGCAATCCCGACGCTGCCGGCTTAATGTCGGAGCCGTCCGCCTCCACCGGCCAGGAAGTGGCCAAAGGCGGTGACTGGACGCTCAGCTGCGTCGGCGCCGAAGGCGACGCCAACAAATCGACCTATATGCTTCAGGTTCAAGGTGCCGTCAGCCCGACCGACGAAGGCCAGGACATCCTGGTGTCGGCAAACAAGACCAACGACGGTCACACCGAATCTTTGGCTGATCATGAACAAGGGCACGGAGCCCTATCCGCAACAGGATCGCTGTTCTTAGGCTTCTTCTCCGGCGTCCTAACGGCCAACCCGCAAGCTGGGATCTTACCGGCGACGCATAGCGGCGTACTGACCTTGGCCAAGGACCCCAATGTCGAAGGGCTTAAGGTTCGCTGTCAGCTGACTAAGGTTAGCAAATAGCCTGGCGACAGGTCGCCAGGCGACTACAGCGATTCGAGGATAAAATACCCAGGCACCTTCTGCGGGCCAGCTTCACGTAGCTCGGTTTGCGCTTGGGTCACCGGTCGAAACCCAAAGCGGGTGAACAACTTTTGCGCCTTGTCCATCTGCGGCGTCGTCTCTAGATACAGGCTGCGGTAACCCAACCGCTTTGCCTCCTCGATACAGCGCTTCAGCAGGCGGGTCCCGTAACCCCGGCCCCGGAAACCCTCTTCGAGTACCAGATCTCGGACCTCACCTAAACCCTCCGACGGTGGCAACCCGTGAAGCGACCCAATACCTGCCGCACCGATGCAATGACCGCTGGTTTTATCGCGCAGGACAAAAAAGCGCGCCCCCTCGACGCCGTAGGTCCCCGTCAGGTTTTGCAACCGCCTAAAGGTCGCGGCCAAGACGCTGCCCGCCTCCTCGTAGCCCTGAAGATTGCGGCTAATCAGATCCCTCACGAAGCCTTCGGTCTCGCTGGATAGATCCTCTATCGACACCTCATCACTCATACGTCAAACCTTAATATTTCGTCACATCAGGCCGTTACAGCCGCGAGCTTACCATCAGGATGCGGAGGCGTCCTTAAAAGGGAGTCTACGCGCAAGCATAGCAAACTTGGGCTAGACGGTGACCAAGAAACTCTGCTTGCCTTTTCTTGGCGCCCCCTGAATAACAGGAAGCCCAAGGACTATCGGCAAGATACCAGCCGTTAAGGAGACCAGATGCACAAGCTAAGCCACGCGGTGATTGCAGCTTTCATGACCACTGCAGCGGCAATGTCGCAAGCTAGCCCAGCGGAGGCCACCGAATTAAGCTTGGTAAGCGGTCTGTTTCGCAACGAATCGTACAAAACCAACGGCAACGATGCGGGCAGCAAAACCACCATCGACCTGGGTACCCGTGTCTCGGCTCCCCTAGACGGCCGGATTTATTGGCTAGCCCAGGGTGATTTGAGCCTCAAAAACTACTCCAAAGGCGACAACGCAGCCGCCCCAAGCAGCTCGACAGGTATCGTATTAGGCGGCGGTCTTCGCTATTATTTCCTTAAGTTAGCCGAACATGTCGAGCCCTATGGCAACCTCATTGGGGAGGTCCGAAGCAGCAAGGATGCCACGCCCGAATCAGGCGGGTACAAAGAAACGGAAAAAAACGGCTTATACTACCACGCCGACTTTGGTATAAGGCTCAGCCTGCAGAAGGAGTTCTTTGTCGACTTCGAGGTGCCGCTGTTTGATAGCGCCTTGTTCGCCACAGAAAAGTCCGGCACAACCACCTTTGGCCCGCCTAAGGTGAGCACGACGTCAGAGACCAAGAGGACCGAATTATTCGCTCAGAGTGCCGGCAGCTTAAACGATTTTAAAGTAGCGTTAGGTATGCGGTTCTAAAAGATTTCAGGAGACAGAGTCATGGCAGCTAAAGGTACCCGTCCCGCTCGTAACCGCAAAAAATCCGCTCGCTACCGCGCCAAGAAAAAGCTGCGCATTCGCAAGAAGCGTCGTCAATTTCCGGGCCGCAAGAACCAGCCAAACGGTCGCTGGCGCTAACGCCTCCGCTTGTTGCTAGTGGACGGTCGGCCTAGGGTAGTCCCGAGGGCCTCGACCGTCTGCAGCATTGGATCTGCCGCATCGATGGTGCGCCGCTTCTCGGTGATGCTTGCATAGCTTGTTTCGGAGGCTCGTCCCCGACGTATTCCGACGATGCGGCCAAATGCGCCTTGTTGCGCCAAATCCACGGCATGACGAGCAAAGCTGGAGGCCAAGATCCGGTCGGCTGGGTTCGGCGTGCCGCCCCGTTGCACGTGTCCAAGGACCGTAGACCTGGCCTCGATACCCATGGCTTCGTAGACCATGGCTGCCACCTGCGCCCCGATGCCTCCGAGCAGCAGGCTGCCGGAGACGCTGCGGCGAAACACCGGATCGCCACCGAAGGCGTGAGCACCTTCGGCAGCGATGATGAGTCCGCCTCTTTGGCCAGTCTTTTGCGCTGCGCGCAGGTGCCCCACGACGGTGTCCAGCGCAAAGGGCAGCTCCGGCAACAACGCTGCGTGCGCTCCACTTGCGATGGCCGTGGCCAGTGCGATGTGGCCCGCGTCTCGCCCCATGACCTCCAGAATCATGACCCTGTTGTGGGCTTCCCCGGAGCTACCCAGGCGGCAAGCGGCTTCGGTCGTGATGTCCACCGCCGTCGCAAAGCCGATCGTCTGCTCGGTGCCGACCAGATCGTTGTCGATCGTCTTGGGAATGCCGATCACCGCTAGTCCGGCGGTCACCAGCTGCTTCGCCATAAATTGACTGCCATCGCCGCCGATGACGATCAGGGCATCGAGCTTAAGTCGGGCCACAGCAGCTTTGATGGCAGCGATATGCCGCTGAGCGGCTGCCTTATCGCGAAAGGGACTACCCTGGCTGTTGGTGCCGAGGATGGTCCCGCCCCGAGTCAAGATCTCTTCGACCCGAGCCACAGGCAGACGTTCGACCCCACTTGATCCCTGAGACAGACCGGTTAGACCATCACGAATGCCATAGACCTCCATCCCGTAGCTCAGCTCGGCATGGAGCACCACACCGCGAATCGCCGCATTGAGCCCGGGACAGTCGCCGCCGCCGGTGCAAAGGCCCAGTCTCAGTCCGCGCTTTGCCATAAAAACTCAACTATATTAGATTGTTAATTCAAATCTCGGGGCGCCAAGGTCAAGTTTTCACCATCCCCGCCGATGCCTCAAACGTGACTTAGTGGATTTTACCACGGAGTGATCATGCGGCGGGGAGAGCCTTCGACGCGCGAGGATCGATGAGTCAGAACAGCCAAAACCTGCCGAATAAGATCCTGCTGGTCGACGATGATCCGTCGATTGCCCAGGGCCTCGACGAAGCCCTCGGGCGCTATAACATCAAGATCGATAAAGCCACGTCCTTGGAGACGGCCTTATATCTGTTCAACACCAACCGCTATGACGTCGCGCTAATCGAGATCGAATTCGCGCCCCTAGCTGGCTTGGCCTTAGTGCAAAAGTGGCGCGATCACGACATAGTCGACAAGCGCTCGTGCGCCTTCATCATGCTGAGCGGCAACAAATCACTCGGCAACAACGAAGGTCTGGTCAAAGAACTCGGTGACCTTGAAGTCCTCAATAAACCGTGTAGTGCGATTCAGGTGCTGCCCTTTCTCAGCCGTGGGATGGCCACGCGCAAGCGTATGGCCAGTTTCGTCGAGCTGAAATCCCGCGTCATCAACTACTTCGAGAAGACCGGAGACTTCGCCAAGGCCGCAGAGCTGGTACAGAAGAAGCTGCCCGAGATCGGCGCGAAGGGCCTCCCCCTGCTCTATGATCTGTATGAAAAGGCCGACAAGAAAGAAGAAGCCCTTGGCCTGGTTGGCCCGATGCTCGAACGTGACCCCAGCAATATCATGCTGCTAAACGCCAAAGGACGCCTACTCATGCAGCTGGGGCGTTTTGAAGAGGCCAAGGTGGCTCTAGCCAAAGCCGACAGCTTTGCACCGCAGAACATCGAGCGCCTCAACAACCTCGTCGGCGCCTACCTCGAACTCAAAGAACCCGACGCGGCCATCATCAAGATGAAAGAGCTGATAAAACTCAACCCAGAACATCCGGACGAAAAATTCGGCATGTTCGCCAAGCTCTTCGACCATGGGTTCGACAGCCACGCCGTAAACTTTGGCAAAGAAGCCGCAAAGCCCATGGAGATCGTGCGCCATTATAACAATAAGGGCGTCATGATGTCCAAAGACGGCGAAGCTGCTGAAGCCCTCGGGGAATACAAACGGGCACTCAGCTTCTACCCGCAGTTTAAAGAGAACTACCGCATTTACTACAATGTCGCGCTAGCGCAGATCGCGCATAAAACCAGGGAGTCGTACGTTGAAGCGCAAAAAAACCTGAAAAAATGCCTCGAGCTCAGTCCGGAATTCGAAAAGGCGAAAACCATCCTGGACCAGATCGAAAGGAGCCTCAGCAAAAAGGCAAGCTGATGCGCCGGTCTGCCGTCAAGCCGCGGTCTTACTTTGCGCCACCGCGCAGCTGCTGAAAGACCGCGATCAGGGCGTCATACTCGCGCGTGTCTTTTTTACCGCCGTTGCGAATAAAGACGCGTTTGACAACCTTGATGTTGCCGCTGCCGTCCTTTTGCACATGCACATATTCGAAGGTCAAAGCGTCAAGGGCGACCATGTCAAGATCGACCAAAGACACAGCGGCTCTGGCGGCTTTGCCGATCGGTGCAAAACCCGCCGCGCTAAGCGCTTGGTCCGTGCTGATGCGGTCAGCTTCCGGCTCGACGACGACGGCGCGCCACGAGGTGGACTTAGCATCACCAAAGACCATCACCTGACCGGCGTTGGCCCAACCACCTTCGCTAAACAAGCCCCAGGCTTCCTGGTATCCTCCCGGATCCTTGGCCAGCTTGTCGAGCATGACCTGCTGCCAGTCCAGGGCCACACGCCCGCCTAAGGCCTTGCTGGTCGAGGCTGGGGCGCGGTTGGAGAGAGGTGCATTCACCGTTGGTCCTTCTTTGATGCGACTGGAGGACTCGGTCGCCGCCTCACCACGTGTGTTGGTACAAGAGCACGCGCCAACTAGCAAACTCACCCCAACTAGGACCGCAAGGCGGCGAAGCAGAACCATGCGGCACCTCAACAAACAGGTCATAAGGCTCCTCAGTGACTGCCTCAGTCTTTACCGTCGCAGAATTTAATCTTGTTCACCGTCTGTAGCTTACCGGTGCTGATAAAGCGGATATCGACATAGCGAAATCTACGCCCATAGACCTGCTTGGCATAGTCCAATGTCGCTTGAATCGCGCAGTTCTCTTTCATCGTCGTGCGATTGCGGGCACAGACCGGGATAAAGCCGGATTCGGTGGTGCCATCCAGCTTCGGCTCCGGCTCGAGGACCCAGGCGCATTCCTTCTTGCCGTCAGGATCACAGCCAACCAGGGCTAATGCCAGCGACGTCACCTGGGCCAACACAAGAACTGCATGCAGCGTGGACTTAGCAGCCAATGGCGCCTCCGCGGGGTGAGGATCGATCTGGCTTCAGTTTAGCGAACTAGGCGGAAGTAGCAAACACCGTCGTCCGTGCCCTTGGATTTTTATTCCTAGCTGAGGCATAGTCGGCTGCGACGTGCGGCTTCGCTAGTCGATATGCAACAGGGAGACCTACCATGGCCGACTCACTTCAGCGCCATCTCGAACAATTCAAAAACTTCCCGCACGAGGCCAAGCCCCACCTGCACGTCGAGCCAATCTGCGACTATGGCTGGCTGGTAAAGCCCAAACGCACGGCCGTGGCCCTGCCGGCTGGCAAAGAAATCGGCCTGACCTTGATGGGCCTAACCCATGGCAACGAGTTGGCCGGTGCGGCAGTGATCAACGAGGTGTTGGCACACCTCGGCGCAGGCAATCTGGCCCTCGATATCCCGGTCGCCATCATTCTCGGCAACCCCTGGGCAGCAAAGGAAAACCGCCGCTTTCTCGAGCGCGATCTCAACCGCTCGTTTGGCCGCGACGCAGCAAAACTAAAAGAGGAGATACGCGCCAAGGAGCTAAGCCCCATCCTAAGCACCACGGCCTGCCTGCTCGACCTGCACCAAACCACCCGGCCTTCCGATCGGCCGTTTTTCATCTTCGGCTACAACGAGCGCAACTACGAGTTTGCGCGGGCGATTTCGCCACGGTTGACGATCGTCACGCATTGGGGCAAACCGTTCTCCAGCGAAGGCATGTGTACCGACGAATATGTCATCGGCAAGGGTGGCACCGGCATCTCGCTGGAGCTTGGCCAGAATGGCTTTGACCCCTATCAAATCGCCGTCGGCGTGGAGGCATGCCTGTGGGCCATCCGCGTTGCCACGGCCGAACTCAGCGGCGAGAGTATCGCCCACCGCGCCGCGACCGCTACCCCTGATCTCTACACTTGGGCTGAGATCATGAACTGGCCGGTCAAAGGCTACGTCGAGTTGCGCGACGGTCTGAATAATTTTGCGCCGGTAAACGCCGGTGATAGCCTCGGACGCTGCGACGGCGAGCCGATCAGGGCCGGAGCCAGTGGCCGCATCTTGTTCCCGAAATACCTCAGCAAAGCGGACCAGGACAAGCTGACCAGCCGCCCCACTGAGCTATGCCGGGTGATGAAGGCCATCAGCCCGACTGATCTGCCGACCATTAAGCATCCTGCGTCTTGACGCAGCGGTCCTCGCGTAAGTCATCGATGATCAGCGCGCCGACGCGGGCATGACGCGGCTTGTTGACCACCTTCACCGCGAACAGTGGCGCCACTGGTATCGTTTCTATACCGGTTGCGACGGGGATAGTAGACATTTGACACCTCATCCACTTGGAGATTCCGGGCTAGCGGCATTGCCAGACCAGTTTTCATTGTTTATTTAATGGCTTACTTAACCGTAGGCGGAGCCCTGAGGTGTTTTGACGAACACCAGGAGCAGGCCCTATGGCTATATGAGCAAGTTTCGTACCAAGTATGATCGTTGCTCCATCATGACATCTCCCTTTCTCCCCCACTCCCTTTTTCCGTGGTCAAAGCAACGACCTGCTTCAGACCACGGAGTCGCGGCGGCAGGGAGGAGCGGAATTTTTCCACAAAGCCACCAAGTATGCCTGACGCAGCCAGGGTCAAACCGACTTTGGGCTAGGTGTTGCCCAGGGCGTTGAAGCGAAGCACCACCTCGCCGCCGCGCGCCTCGGGCTGCACCGTGATCTGACCTTGAAAAGCCGCCACGGTCAGCTTCGCCAGTCCAGCGAGCACAGCGGGAAAGAATTGTCCGTCGTTTGTGGTGCGCACCTGAGACGTGGTGGGCGCGGTCAACATAGCAACCACCTCGGCGCTGAGCCAGTGCTCCCGGCTGCTGATGCGCACGTCAAGCCCCTCACCCGCCACCTCTGCATCGGCACTGGCACCAACGCGCATGGATACGGTTAAGCAGACCGTGCTGTCGATTCTGTGGAATAAAGCCGCAACACCGCTGATCGCCGCATGGAATGCACGCACATCGAGCAGCAGCGGCAGAAACTCCGCACCGTCATCGACGCTGATGATCGTTCCTTCGCTTAGGTGCACGCCGAGACGACGCAAACTAGCTACGCTGCTGGCGATCAGCTCATCCATAAGAGCGCGAGGATTGCGCGCCGTTGTTTGCAAGGCCCCCTCCTCCAAGGCAGCCGCGATCAAGACGCTGCGGATTGCAAACTCCAGCTGCGCCACCAAAGCCTCGGCTTGCATGGCATCAGGTAGCCAGACGTCGCCCGCCGCTTGTTTGATCAATAAGCCCAGCATGCCCTGCATTTTTGCCACCGGGGTATTGAGGTTATGCGTCAAAAGCGAGATGAAGTTGCCTTTGAGATCGGCGACACGACTGTTCAGGCGGCGCAACGCCTCCAGCCGCCAGCGCTGCAGCGAGAGCAGGGATAGCTGCACCAAGCCGGCGACGAAGATGACCGACAAGCCGAAGTAATAGCTATCGAAGAGCGGGATGTAGCACTTTGCATAACGCAGCAACAAGGCGTTGAGCAAGGGCGCACACAGGCCAAGCGCGAGCAGTACAGCCAGAGCAACGAAGACATCGCAGGTGGCAGTGATCACCGTCAGCACCAGGCATACCGCTCCCGTCAGGATCGTCCCAAGCGTTACAGACGGCAGTCTAACCTCATCGCCCAGGACAAACATCTGCGCCAACATCGCCAGAAAAGCATGCAAAGGCGTGCCGGTGACCGGCCTCTGGGCGGAGAAGCGATCATAGACCGTTGGCAACAGATCAGCGGAAACCTGGGCATCAAGGGCCTGGCTGGCTTGGCCGGCGCCGACAAAAGCCGCGCGCCAGCCCGTCAAGTCACTTTGAGGAGCTTGCAACACCCAGCTGAAACTGCGGTTTGCACTCTCGTGCAGTGGCCGCAGCTGCAATATATAGCTCGGGAAGGCATTGGGTAGCTGATCGCTGACCCAGCGCAGCTTGGCCGCGGACGCCGCGCTCGGGCTAAAGGTCGTCAAGACCCGCTGCACGGCCCATTGCTGATAATCCGGCAGGAAGGAGCATGACGATTGCAGCTCCGTCGGTTCGCCGCAAGCCGCGCCGTCGAGCCAAGCTGCATGCTGCTGCAAGCTAGATGGTAGGCGTTCGCCTTGGTCTGAGGGCAAGACGAAGTACACGCGCGTCGATGCCTGATGCGCTGCCAAAACCTGGCCCAAGGCGAAATAACCGGCCTCATCGCCGAGGTGCCGCGACAGGTCCCAGCGCACGAAAAGCAGCGGCACACCGGAGCTGGCCAAACGTTCAATGACCTGAGCATACGCCGCCACCGAAGCATCAGGCCCAGCACCTGACGCAGTCCCGAGCTTAGCTGGCGCCGCCGCCACCGCCCAGCTCACCACCAGAATCTCATGCTGCTTCGGTGCGGCGTCGCGCCGAGCTTGACGCAGACTAAAATCGAGCAGGGCCTTCTCAGCTTGCAGCGACAAACGCCATTGGCGCTGACCGGCATAGACCGAGTAGCTCAAGGCAGCAAAGAGGAACACCCCCAGCGCCACCGGGTATAGGACGTCGAACCACCACAAGCGGCGACCAAGAAAGGTCAACAGGGACTTAAGTTTTTGCCTAAGACGCAGTTTTGATGGCATGGGCTAGGACAACTTTCCAGCACGCAGGTGCAAGGTGAACGTCGAGCCCTGGCCGGGCCTTGAATCAAGGCTGATATCAGCACCCATGCGCTTGGCGAAATAGCGGCTCAAATAGAGACCCAAACCGTGGCCTTTGCTCTTATAGACAAAATCGCTTTTGACCCGATAAAACTTTTCGAAGATCTGCTCTTGATGCTCCGGGGCAATGCCCACGCCCTGGTCAGCCACGCTGAGGAGCACCTGATCTTTGACGCGAATCGCCGCGATCACCACTTCGGTACCACTCGGCGAGTACTGCACCGCGTTAGCCACCAAGTTATACAGGATCTGCTGTACCAGGGTGGCGTCTGCCAGCGCGCTCACTTCGCCTTTGAAGACAATTTTGAAGCGCACCTTGGCATCTTGGGCCTTTTGATCGAGCTGCCGGATCACCATTTGAACCGGCTCATCAAGTTCGATCTGGCGCAATGCGGGCAAAGCCGCGTTAGTCTGTGTCAAGAACTGTACCTGGCCCATACCGGCAAGGTATTCACGCAGCTCCTCGCTGCTGCTGACGGCCTTGGCATGCGCCATGGTCGCCGCTGCAGCGGCGGCGTGCAGCTGCGGTTTCACCTGGTGCAGCAACGCCGCAACCCGGCCGTTAATGGAGGCCAATTCCGCGGCAAAGCGGCTTAAAAAACGGTCATGGGCGGTCACCACCTCCTCGTCCGCTTTGAGCCTCGCCGTCTCGCTTGTACGCCAGCGACCCTCAGCTCTCAGCCGCAAGATGGCGCCAGCATAGGTCGCCAAGGCCGACCACAGGAAGCTATCCGCGAGCGGCACGTGCACATGCAGGTACGAGAAGGCAAAGGCATGCACGACCAAGAGTAGCGCCCAACCAACGATAAACAATAAACAGGCAATGCTGATGCTCAGGCGCCAGGCCAGAAACGCCAGCACGGCTAGCAGCAGGGTTTCCACACCAACAACCAGCGGCGGTGATGCCTCCAGCCAACTGTGCTCAAGCATATTGATCAAGGCAACGGCTTCGACCAGGACCACAGGCTGGCCTCGACTCAGGTCATCGCCCTCGGTCTGCCACGGCGTGTTGACAAAGGTCGCTTCGCGGTGATCGAGGCTAAACGGGCGATAGTCGGCATAGCCGACAAGCAAGGTGGCTCCGCGTAGATCAAACGCCCCTGGATCATTGACCACGGCCTCGGCAGGAATCTGGGCGATTTGACTTAAATAGGCATAATTTAGCTCGATGCGCAGCGGGTCCAGGGCCGAGACCACGGCAAAATCATGTTGCGTCAAATCGCGGTAGAGGCGGCCTAGCAGCGACGGCATGTCGTGATCCTGACGGACCGTCACCCGACGAACGATATCGCGGCGAAATTCGCGGCTGAGATCTGCCTGCACCAGCCTGTCAGCACCGGTCAGCACTAAACGATTGGGACTGCGGGTTGCGCCACCCACCAGTGATTGGTCGAAGACCCCGAGCAGAACTCGCGGGTCCTTTTGCGCCAGCGCGGTGATCTGGTCTAAAGCCGGGTCGTCATAGTCGTAGACCTGCGGCGGCAGCAAGACGCTGATCGATCGCGCCTGGGTCTGCACCAATGCCTGGATGACCTTGAGCAGGCCGTCCGGGCTAAGATCGGTATGGCCGGCTTTATAGACGTGATCCCCGTGATCCCCGTGGTCCCGCTGATCCCGGTGATCCCAAAGGTTTGCAGGTGCCTGAACGTCAAGAGTGGCCATGGTGGCCTGATCGATCGTCACCACCACGACCGGCGCGCTTGGCGCCGATACGGGAGCCAGCCGGCTGCGCAAATCAAATAGCTTGTTCTCTACCCGGTCGCGCAAGGGAGTGGCATAAAATAAATAGACCAGCGCCGCCGTCACCGCGCCGCAGCAGAGGAGGATGAGCAGGTTGGACCAGCGAATGCGCAATCTTCAAGCCTCAAGTAGGTGGGGCGCCCGTTGTAGCAAGACCGTATAGACTCGCATCGCTTCACTAAACTCGCGGTCTTGCATCTGGCAAAAACGTGGATCGATGCTGAACTTATCGCCGCTGGCGGTTTTGTGCTCGTGAAAACAGCCACCGGCACACCATTCCCGCATCCAGCAGGTATCACAAGGGGCCTTTTTAGCCGTGCGAAAGGCGACGATTTCATCAAGCTTCGCCGTATTTAGTCCCTCTTCCACCCCACCAAAACGCTCGCTTTCGTCCTCGTTAAAGCGGTGACACAGGTAAAACCCACCGCCCACCGACACCGTCAGATAGTGGACCCCAGCACCACAGGCCATACCGCCGGTCTTGCCACGGTGGATGGTGCGAAGGATCTGCTTGAGATGATCGAGGCGCAGTAACCGCTCGTAGTCACCGCTATCCAGACAACGGTCGATCACCCGGCGCAAAATGGCGCCCACTGCGTCGATGTCCTCTTTGCTAAACTTGAGTCCTTTAACCTCGGTCGCCTGCTGCGCCACCAAAACCTTGAAGTTATTGGCCGACAGGGTATGCAGCAGGGACTCTTCGAGCAGATCTAGGTTGCCTCTGGTAACCGTTGCACGCAGACGAAATTCGCGCAGCTGCGTCAGCTGCTCGGCAAAAAGCGCGAGCTTCCTCTCGACCAGGGCCTCGGAATTCGATGCCTTGTCCGGGTTCAGGCGCTGGCGTGCCTGCAAGCCTTTGCCATCATAGGACAGGTTCATGCCGAACTTTTTCGCCTTGAACCACGCTAGTTTGTCAGCGGTGAGCAGAGTGCCGTTGGTGGTGATGGAAAACGAGATGTCCAGCGGCTGCTTCTCACACCAGTCCACCACCTGCTCCATGACGCTAAAATTGAGCATCGGTTCGCCACCAAAAAAGACCACATGAAAATTGGGCTTGTCCTTTGCCAGCAGGGCGATGGCCGCCGTGGCCGTGGCAAAGCTCATCATGCCTTTAGCGCCGTAGTCGCCCTCACCGGCAAAGCAGTAAGTGCACCGCAGGTTACAGCCCTGCGCCATGTTTAGCGAAATCGCTCGGATATCGGCTTTGACAGCAGCCACTTGCGGCCGCGGCAGGGTACTCGCCAGGCGCAGCAACTCAGCGGCCGCGGCCGGATCATGCGCCTCACCCGTGACCTCTAGGGCCAATATCTCAGGCACCTCAAGGACGTGAGACGACGGAATATGCAAAAGAAAATGGCCGGTGGCGAAGCTAAATGCGCGCCACTCGACCACTGCCGGGTGCGACGCTCCAGTCGGTATCACAGGCTGCCTGTCCAGGTTTCGGTCGGTTGTCATTTTGTTACCACCTTTGCCCTAGTCGGGGTGCCCACCGCAGCGGCGACAAGTCGACTCAGGGCCATAAAATCAGGGGCTTGGATCCATTATCAGGTTATGCTTCGGGTACCCACCCAGATGAACCAGCAAGAACGGGGCCACTTTACCAAGACGTGCTGGCGAGAATTTTCTACACTGGAGTGTGGCAAAGCATGGATGCTGCCAAAACTCCAAGGAAGGAGCCTGCA
The DNA here is from genome assembly GCA_903928445.1 of uncultured Pseudomonadota bacterium. GTDB lineage: Bacteria > Bdellovibrionota_B > Oligoflexia > Oligoflexales > CAIYRB01 > CAIYRB01. The sequence continues at coordinate 18,200 of CAIYRB010000016.1, forward strand.
CTACGTCGGCATCGAGCCTAGCAGCAGCTATGCATTTATTGAGGTGCGCGACCAAGCGACCAAACGCACCGCCGGTGTTAAGCTCTATGATCTTGCAAAAAAAGGCTTTATAGATGTCAACTTGGACCTCGGCAACGAACTGGGCGCAAAGTAACAAGGAGCCCCGCATGGGTAAAAGCAACTGGATCATCCTCGCCCTGTGTCTTCTGCTCACTCCAAGGCAGCAGGGCCTAGCACAGCAGGCTACGCCCGGAGCGCCTCCCGCGTCCGGCGTCTTCCCTTCGGAAAGCAGCGATGACCGCAGCGACGAAGATATCGATCACGCGGCCGATGAGGATATTGGGCCGACCCAGCCCGAACCGCCGGCATCGGCGATCGAGTCCTTCTTCAATGACCTAAACGCCGGCACAGTTAGCCAAAAGGTCGAGGCAATGATGACTCCCACGGTGATCTATGAGGATCCGTTTGGCCGCTTCGAAGGTCGCGAAAAGACTCTGGAGCACCTGAAACAGTTGCTGGGCAGCATGCTGACCTTAAATGTTGACGTCAAAGAGGAGTTCGTCTCGGGCGAGGAAACCGTCGCCCTGTGGACCATGACGCTGACCAATAGACACCTCGATTCTGGTAACCAGATCGCCTTCGACGGGGTCACCAGGGTCCGCGTGCAAAACAATAAAATCGTCATGCAGTCGAGCCAGTTTGACCTCGGTGCCGCCTATTATGAGCACCTTCCGGTGATCGGCTGGGTGGTCCGCTGGGCCAAGGGCAAAGTGGCGAACTAAAAACATGGCCGAAAAATTCCCTGTCGCCCTCCTTCCGCGCCTCCGTGGTCAAACGCAAACGCCGAATTTTAACCACGGAGGCGCCGAAGGAGGGAGACAGGGAATTTTTCGGACAGTCTCTTAGGATCGATCTCAGGTATCAGCGACGGTTGTGCTTCATCGCCCGACTGATGTCACGGTCGGCTTCCTTAGTCTTAGCCGACTCACGTTTGTCATGTAACTTCTTACCCTTAGCGACACCGATCTCTATCTTCAGATATTGACCGTGGAAGTACATCTTCAGGGGAACGATGGTCAGGCCCTTTTCCTGGGTCTTTTCCGCCAGCTTATTCAGCTCCTTGCGCTTCAGCAGGAGCTTGCGCGGGCGGGTTTCGTGGTGATTCATATAGCTGCCGTGAGTGTAGCGCGAGATATGGGCATTCTGCAGGTAGGCCTCGCCGGCATCGCTGATGGTCACCCACCCATCGCTCAGATTCACCTTACCGTTACGTGCTGATTTCACTTCGGTTCCGGTCAGAACCAGACCCGCCTCGAAGACCTCACCGATGGAGTATTCGTGGGTGGCACGACGGTTACTCGCGATCATCTTGATTTCCATCGGCACCGCTTTAAGGTAAGGAGCTGCAACATGACCCGCGGCGCCAAGGGCCGGGGGCGAGGCTAGTCATTAACACATCTGATCCAGCAATAGTCAATCCCAACACCGCCACGGACGCCGAGTACCGCCGGCTCGGAGGTCCCGTCGCTGAGGACCTCGCGGGCCGCCGCATCGACCGCTACCTAGCGCACGAATTCCCCTTTTTATCGCGGGTCGGCTGGCAGGAACGCTTGGCGGCCGGTGGCTTGTTGGTCAATGGCCGCGTCGTCAAAAACGCCGCCCGACTCAGAGCCGGCGATCAGCTCCTGCTGTACGCGCCAAAGACCGTGGAACCCGAGGTGGACCGCGGTGTCCGGATGCTGTGGGAAGAAGATGGGGTGATGGCGATCTTCAAGCCGGGCAATCTGCCCATGCACGAAAACGGTCCCTATCGCAAAAACACCTTTACCGCCATCGTGTGGCAGGAGATCGGGCGACAATGGTCGGCGGTGCATCGGCTCGACCGCGAAACCAGCGGCATCGTCCTGTGCGGGAACACCTCGCAGATCAGAGCGCAGCTCGCACAGGATTTAGCCCAGCGCAAGATGCACAAAGAATACCTGGCGATCGCCCGCGGCGTCCCGCAAAGCAGCGCCTGGCGCAGCGAGGGCGCCATCGGTGACCTAGTGGATAGCGCCATCCGCATCAAGAAATGGGTCGTACCCGGAGGCCTAAGTGCCCTGACTGAGTTCACCGTGCTGGACACCGCGGGGGACTCTTGTTTACTCGAGGCGCGGCCCAAAACCGGTCGAACCAATCAGATTCGCATCCATGCCGCATATGCCGGTCACGCCCTCTATGGCGACAAGCTGTATCACCCTGACGAAGCCGTTTTTCTCGAATACTTTGCCCACGGCCAAACATCCAACGTCACGGCCAGGACCGGTTTTCCTCGGCTTTGCCTGCATGCCAAGGCCCTAACCTTTAACCATCCGGTCAACGGGCGCGAGGTGCGCGTCGAAGCACCGATGCCAACTGATATGGCTACCTTTTGGACGGTGCTACAAGCTGGCAGCGGGCAGTGAGCGAGCTTGCCAGAAGCCTTTGGCGCTAGCATAGAGATCAGCAAATCGCCCGTTCACCGGTGCCAGCAAAGCGTCGGAATCGATGCTGCTACCGGCGGCTAAATGCGAGAGGATTTGCCGCAGGCTTGCCGCGCCATGTTTAGCCTCGATGGTCAAAATCAAGAATAGACTCTGGTGATAGGCCGGACCAGCATTGACGGCGGATAACGACAGATAGGAGCTCATAAACGACGACTCCGGTAGAAAACCGCCTGGTTGCGGGCCAAAGTCAAACACGGCGCAGGCGCGCTGATTACACGAAAGTCGCTGCGCCAAGCCCTCATCAAACCACGGCGGCAAACTGCGCGAGTCGCTCATCAAAGCCAGCAGCGCATGCACCAACTCGTGGCGGAGGACTGTCTGCAGCTCCGCACTCGCCAAGACATCTAGTCGTGAGGAGCTCACCGGGATCCGCAAGCGGCCATCAAATAGACCTTCGGCCCAGCTTGGACCATTGGTGACGCTGCCAAAGGCCTGACGCGGATAAAGGACGACCTCGATGGGAAGCAGCGGCGGCGGCAGACCAAACTGCTCGTTAAACTCCACCACGGCATCCTCCAGCGTGCTCAGCACCTGTGGCGTCAAATCAGCTTGTTCAATGGCGCGGTAGGTCAAACGAAAATGCTGTGAGGCCTCGACCTGCTCCAAGGTGCTCTCCTGAGCTCGACCCTCCATGCTTTCTAGACGCTGCTGGAGCGCTGGCTGCTCAGCTGGCGCCGCCGCCTGGACCAGCTGGCGGAGAATGCCCACAGCTTCGGGAAAGCGTGACTCAGACTCCAGCACATCGGTGTAAAGCAGCTGCATCTCGCTGTCGCCAGGTTCAGCGGCGAGGTAGGCGAGAAAGTGATCACGCGCTACCCGCATATTTTTTTGTTTATAGTGGCAGAGGGCCAGGCCTTTGTTTGCCTCCTGCGTCGCCTTCAGTGCATGACTGCGCTCAAAATACACGCGTGCCTGATCGCAGTCGCCTACCTTAAGACGCGCCCACCCGGCGCTGGTCAACAACACCGGCATCTGCTGGGTGAGCCAGGCGAGAACGTTGGGACGCTGCGACACTTGGTCCTTGGCAAGATCGGCAAGGTTCAGGGCACCAACGAAATCACCGGTGGCAAATGCGGCGAAGATCGGCCGCACCGCCGCAGCATCGGCCTCGCCAAAGTCCGAAGGCGAGGCTAAGGTCTGCGGCTTTGGACTTGGACTCGGGCCGGGAGGCGCAGCAGCAGCAGCCTGCACGGCCGACATCGGGCGAGGCGCACTTGCCAAGTCCCGCGGACTGAACTCCCGCAGGCGCTGCCACAGGGTCGCCAATATAACAGCGAAAAACAGCCCTAAGGCCGCCTTTTTAAGCACCCTCGACCTTTGGCACTAACTTTCCGGCTTTGTCGAGGGCGGAGAGCTCACTAAAGCCGCCGACGAAGTCCTTGCCAATAAAGATCATGGGCACGGTCCGGTAGCCATTGTTTTCCGCCGAAAGCTTCTGGCGCAGCTCGGGATTGGTGGTGAGGTCCACTTCTTTGAAAGCAAAACCATACTGGGTCAACAGGCGTTTGGCCGAAACGCAGTAGGGACAGGTGGTGGTGGTGTAGATGGTGATTTCTTGCATGACGACGGATCCTACCTGAAGTTATATACGGCACAGTGCGCTGACGAGATTATAACCCGAGCAGGTCAAAAAGCATGCAGGCAATGGTCAAGGCGGCACTTATCACGCTGCGGGAGCAAAAAGAGGCGGGCCTAAGCAGCGAAGCAGCCGAGGCGACGCTGGCGCGAATCCTCGGAGTCGAAGCACGCGGCGACGGTTCCTGGCACATTCAGATCGCCTCGGATGGGCTCAACCTGACCGCTAAGGCAATGATTGAACGAGGCCTGAAGGCGATCCTTGGCCAAGACGGGGTCCAGGCTAGCGTCCATTTCAAGCGGTTGCAGCCACTGCCGCCGTCGCAGCAGGCGCAGGCCCCCCTCCCGGCTGCGTCGGCCCAGCGCTCAGCACCCTTTGGCCTGAGCATCGACCGCCGCGCCATACCGGGCGTGACGACCATCCTCGCGGTCGCCTCCGGCAAGGGTGGAGTCGGCAAATCGACGGTGAGCGTCAACCTCGCCGTCGCCTTAGCCGCCGCCGGGGCCAAGGTCGGCCTGCTCGATGCCGACATCTACGGGCCATCGGTACCGCTGATGTTGGGCTTGTCGGGACAGCAGCCGATCGTGGTAGAGGACAAACTTCGGCCGCTCACGGCGCACGGCGTCAAGACCATCAGCTTTGGCTTTCTGACCAACACCGAACAGCCGGTGATCTGGCGCGGCCCCTTGCTTGGCAAAGCCTTTAAGCAGCTATGCTACGACGTCTTGTGGGGCGAACTTGACTACCTGGTGATCGACCTGCCCCCTGGAACTGGCGATATCCAACTCACGATGATCGAAACACTGCCGGTGCACGCCGCTTTGATCGTGACGACGCCGCAGGATATCGCCCTGCTCGATGCCCATAAGGCGCTCACCATGTTTGAGCGCCTGGAGGTTCCTGTCCTCGGCCTCGTCGAGAACATGTCGCAGTTTATCTGCCCGTGCTGCGGCCATGCCGAAGCGATCTTCGGTACCGGCGGAGCGGGGCGCATGGCCGAACAGCGCCACACCCAGGTGCTCGTGCAGGTACCACTGACAGCAGCCGTCCGCCACGGCGGCGACGCCGGCCTGCCGGTCGCGTGCGGTGACGGCGTACTAGCAAGCCCGTTCCATCAACTGGCGGCCCATGTCAAAGCGCATGTCCAGTGAGTTGACAGCTGCGTGAAATTCGCTGCGTTGAGTCCACCTAGCAAGCGCCTAAAGCCCGGCTTTTAGGCTTGGTGCGGCCCTAAGCCCCGAAGCCGCCTTGGGTCCATCGTCGCGACCTGGATTGGCACGAAGACTGCACTAGGGATCTGCAAGTGGGGTTCCTCCACTTACGGGTGGTTACGCTGTCCCAATTGGTTTGTGCCTCTATGGCATGCTCAAACTGTCGCTGTTGCTGTTCTTTGCTGCTCACCGTTGCTCGCTCCCTCTCTCCCACCTCCCCAGGTTTCCACCCGAAAGGGGAAGCGCAGATCCACTCTGCGTTTCCCCTTTCCTCCGTCCGCCATACCCAGCCGACACTTGTGCTTTTTGCCTTAAAGACTCATGATGTTAGCCTGTATAAACCAGTGGGTGGGCATGACGGCCAAGACCAAGTATCCGATTCTGAGACAACCAGACGACATCACCTGCGGGCCGACATGTCTGCACTCCGTCTACGAGTACTATGCTGACAACATCGACTTGGAGACCGTCATCCAGGAAGTGACGATGCTGCGCGGAGGCGGCACGCTTGGCGCCCTGCTCGGAATCCATGCGCTCAAGCGCGGCTATAAAGTCTGGATCTACTCCTACAACATGGAGGTGTTTGACCCGACCTGGTTCACGCCCAAACTTCCGCACGACGAGATGATCGCCAAGCTGCGTCAGCAGCTGCTGATTAAAAAGGGCAAGCGCCTGCAGACGGCGATCTTGGCTTACACTGAATTCCTCGAGGCTGGCGGCGAAGTCCACTTCACCGACCTCACCTCCGCTCTACTCAGCGCTTACCTGCTGCAGGGAATTCCCATCCTGACCGGCCTTAGCTCTACCTACCTTTATAAAACCATGCGAGAATACGGTAAATACTCCGTGGCCCATGACCTGCGCGGCGAGCCCCAAGGGCATTTCGTCGTCCTAACCAGCTTTGATCCAGAGGTGAATGCAATCACCGTGGCAGATCCCTATGACCCGGAGTCCCTCGACTACGGGCACACTTACAAGGTCAACGTCGAGCAGTTAGTCAACGCGATTTTACTGGGGGTCGTCACCTACGACGGCAATTTGATCATCATCACCAAAAAGTAATCACGCCCGTCGTGATGCGCAGCTGAGATCTTCATGCAACGAATCATCATTGTCGACAGCCCCGCAGACTGGCCACTAGATCTCCCCGACGTCCAGGTCGTGTCGGGTAAGGAGTACCTGACCACCGAGCCGTTTCGCAAGCAGCGCGACATCCGCGTTTTCAACATGTGCCGGTCATACAAGTACCAGACCATCGGCTATTACGTGTCGCTTCTCGCCGAGGCTCGAGGACACAAGCCGATTCCGTCGGTGTCGACCATGCAGGACATGAAGTCACAGGCGATCGTCAAACTCGCCGCCGACGAGATCGACGAACTGATTCAAAAGAGTCTGGCCGACGTCAAGTCGGAGGAGTTCGTCCTAAGCGTCTACTTCGGCAAGAACCTGGCGAAGAAATACGACCGCCTGAGTGCCCAACTCTACCGCATGTTCCACACGCCCTTCGTGCGCGCGCACTTCCACCGCGAGGTCGGCAAATGGCAGCTGCGCAAGGTCGGCCCGATCGCCGCCAAAGACATTCCCGAAGCCCATCATGGCGAAGTGGTGGAGTTTGCCAAAGAATATTTCAAAGGTCGCCGCACCGAACAGGCGAAAAAACCCGATATCCGCTATAGCATCGCCATCTTGATGAATCCCCAAGAAGCGATGCCGCCGTCGAATGAAACCGCCATCAAACGCTTCATAAAAGCAGCAGAAAAGCTGCATATGGAGGCCGAGATCATCGGCAAGGACGATTACTCGCGCTTGGGCGAATTCGACGCCCTGTTTATCCGCGAGACGACCGCGGTCAATCACCATACCTTCCGCTTCGCGCGGCGCGCCGCGGCCGAAGGTCTGGTGGTGATCGATGATCCCGAATCCATCCTACGCTGCGGCAATAAAGTCTATCTCAACGAGCTACTCGAAAAGAACCAGATCCCGGCACCACGCACCTTGGTCGTCCACCGCGACAATACCGACGAGATCTTCGACAAGGTCGGTCTACCCTGCGTCCTGAAGCAGCCCGACAGTTCGTTCTCCCAGGGCGTCAGCAAGGCCGACGACGAGGCCAGCTTGAAGCGTGAGCTAGCCCAGCTGTTTGAGAAGTCCGATCTGCTGATTGCGCAGGAATTTCTGCCGACGGAGTTCGACTGGCGCGTTGGCGTGTTTGACCGCAAGCCGATCTACTTGTGCAAATACTTTATGGCGAAAAAGGACTGGAAGGTCATTTCTAAAGACAAAGCCGGACGCACCTTAAATGGCCGTTCCGAGACGATCCCCATCGAGCTAGCCCCGAAAAAGTTGATCTCGCTAGCGCTAAAAGCCGCTAACCTGATCGGCGACGGACTCTATGGCCTGGACATCAAACAAATTGGCAGCAACTTCTGCGTCATTGAAATCAACGATAACCCGAATATCGACCATGGCTACGAAGACCTGATCCGCAAAGATGACCTATTTCTTGGCATCATGGAGGTGTTCTTGCAACGGATCACCGCAGCGAAAGAAGGACGGAGCTACCAATGAGCTTAGTCGAGCATCTGCATTTGTTCGCCGGCTACGGCATCGAAATGGAATACATGATCGTCGACCGCCAAAGTTTGGCGTTGTTGCCGCTATGCGACTACGTCCTAACCCAGGCGGCTGGATCCTGCGTCAACGAAGTCGCCGTCGGCGAGATGGCCTGGTCCAACGAGCTGGTGCTACACGTCATCGAACTCAAGACCAACGGCCCGGCGAAGACTTTAACCGGCCTGCACCACCTGTTTCTCCGCGACATCCTACGGATCAACGAGATCCTCGCCGCAAAAAACGCCATGTTGATGCCAACAGCGATGCATCCGTTTATGAATCCTGCAACCGACACCAAGTTGTGGACCCATGATGATGCCGCAGTCTACCAGGCCTACGACCGTATCTTCGGCTGCAAGGGCCACGGCTGGTCAAACCTGCAAAGCGTACACATCAACCTACCCTTCTACAACGACGTGGAGTTTGGCAAACTGCACGCGGCGATCCGCCTCATCCTCCCTATCCTACCGGCCCTAGCGGCATCCTCGCCGGTTTATGAAGGCAAGGTCTCAGGACTGATGGACAGCCGCCTCGAATTCTACCGCCACAACCAGAAGGCGGTACCCGAAATCGCCGGCCGGGTGATCCCCGAAGGGGCTTACAGCGAAAAAGAGTACGGCGACCAGATCTTCGCCAAGATCTATAAAGCCATCGCTCCACACGACCCGGCCGGGATCTTACAAAACGAATGGCTGAACTCGCGCGGCGCGATCGCCCGTTTTGATCGCCATGCCATCGAGATCCGCGTCCTCGATATTCAAGAGTCGCCGCGCATGGATCTTGCCGTGATCAGCAGCGTGGTCTCGGCGGTGCAGGCCCTAGTACTCGGCAAATGGGGGCCTACTGCGGCGCACCGAAGCTGGAGCGAGAACGACCTCAGCCCGATCTTTATCGAATGCCTGCGCCACGGCAGCGAAGCCACGATCGAGCATGACGACTACCTAAAGGTCTTCGACTACCCTGACAAGGGGCCGATCAAGGCGCAAGAACTCTGGCGGCACATCACCGACGACCTACTCGCGGCGGCGACCTACCCGATCTCGTCCTACCAGCGCGAAGTCGACGCTCTAGTCAGGAATGGCTGTTTAGCCCGCCGCTTAGTCAAAGCCCTCGGCCCAACGCCTGACGCCGCGCGCATCCACGGCGTCTATGGCCAGCTATGCCACCTCTTACCTCTAGGCGGCGCGTTTGATGCACCGTGCTGAGACTTAGTGGGGACGACCGTGGAATCAAAGGCGATGAAAACCAGCAGGCTGAAAAAAGCCCGGGCGCTGATCTCCAGCAAAAAGGCCAAATCCAAGCCCTTTGACAGCCTCATGATCACCTGCGAGCACGGCGGCAACCACATCCCCGCACGCTATAAAAAGCTTTTTAGGGGTCAGTCACCCCTGCTAAGTACCCATCGCGGCTACGACATCGGCGCCTTGAACGTCGCCCGAGCCTTGGCTAGGCGCGCCGACGCCCCGTTGTTCTATAGCACCACCTCCCGTCTGCTCATCGATCTGAATCGCTCGCTGCATCACAAAGCGGTGTACTCGGAATTTACCCGAGAACTGCCTGACGCTGAGCGTGCCGCCATCTGCGTCCACCACTACGCCCCTTACCGCCTGAACGTCGAGGCCTGGTTGCGCTCGCAGATCCGGCTCGGTAAGAGGGTCTTGCACGTGTCGATCCATTCCTTCACCCCGAAGCTAGACGGCGAAGTACGCAACGCCGAGATCGGCCTACTCTACGATCCCAAGCGTAAGGCCGAAGCCCAGCTCGCCGCCCAGCTATTCAAACTGACTAAGCCGACGGCCAAGGCCGAAGGTTGGCGCATCCGCCGCAACTATCCTTATCACGGGGCAAGCGACGGCTTTACGACGCATCTACGGCAATTATTCGAACCGAGCCGCTACATGGGGATGGAGATCGAAATGAATCAAACCGTGGTGGAAGGGCGTCTAGGCCAAGGACAGATGGCGTTGCTGATTAGTCAGGCCTTGGCTGCTGCTTTGGGTCAATAAACCGCAAAGGCGCGAAGCTATTAAACCGCAGACGGCACGAAGGTCGCAAAGATTTTTGCGAGTTGGACAGGTAAGGGCTGAGTGAGCGGTCTAGCGGATAGTGCGACTGCCTTTGAGCTTTGCACCGGTGACGCCGGTCACGTAGGCGTTGAAGACCGTGGTGATCATTTGATCGTTGCCGAGACGACTTGGGTCGGTCAGGCGGCTGATGGTCGATTGGTCGACGGGGAAGGCAGAAATAAGTCGGCTGCGGCGGTCAGCGGAGTCATAGACGGAGTAGATCAGCCAGGCGATGTTGGGGCCGAGCGGGTTTGGGTGGGGCCATTTGACGAAGTCGGTGCGCAGAATGACGGTCCGTTTGGTGCCGGGTAATTGGATAGTTTCACTGAGTCGCTGGATGTTTAGCTGCTTAAAGTCATAGTTCCTGAGTGCGCTGGCGACGACTTGAGGATGGAGGGTCGCTACCGCCGTGAGCGTAGCTCGCTCGATCAGGTCGTTGGCAAAGGCAATGGACCCGGCAAAATAGGTTGCGTTCATAAACAGCGAGCCACTCTGTGGCGCGGGTCCGAGAAGTCCGGGTGGTAATCCGAATCCCTCGCTGACTTCAGCATTCACCCAGCGCGCACGTTTAAAACCAAACCGCGTATTTAGGGTGCTAAAGAGGTAGCCGTAAGTGTGCTGCACGCCGGCATGGGTGATGCTGTGGGATGCGTCTGGTGCCGTCGTCGCCTCGAAGCGGTGGGCAACACCCAAGCGTTGATTGAGGAGATCGACTAGAGGTGGATCGACGATGATGCCGTGGGCCCCTTCGTCAAAGTTGATCGCGGCACCCCAGAGATTTAGCCACGAAGGGTATTGCGCATCGTTTTGCATATCAGTCGCCAATTTCGCCGCCGAGGCGTCGAATAGGACGCCGATGTTTTGGCCTCTAGTTGCTGCGTCACGGAGATCACGGGCGAATTTGGCCCACGGACAGTCTTGGGTGGTTTCTCCGAGGCTTAGATCAGGACTAGTTGCGGATCCTTGGGCAGGACCGCTTTGCCCTGTTTTATTGGCCTGCCCCTGAATGTTAAGGTCAAGAGCGCCTGATTGACTGGAGGAGTCGGTGTAGCAGCCAGTCCAGGTCAAGAAAAATAGGGCGCAAATCAGGCGATGGCTAGCAGATGTATGAAGGGCTGCGGTCATGGTGTGATCCTGTGCGAAACATCGTGTGATGTAAAGAGTTCTGGACGACTGTTACTACGCGACTACTGAGTCTTTTCCCAAAGCTCTAAAGGCCCCGCGCCAAACAATTCCGCGGCTACTAGCGTGTACTGCGGAGGTAGACCGCGGCCGTAGCCACAATACACTGCGACGCGAAAACCCGCCTGGCGTTGTTCGAGAAGGTCATAGACCAATTGCCCTTGCCGGTCGTAAAGATCTGGTGCCACGGCTTGGCTCGAAGCGCCACCACGTTGAAAGGTGAAGCGCTGCGAAAAAGGATTGTAAAGGTACGCACCGGTAAAGGTGTCCCATGACTCTGCTGTGGCATCGCCGGCCTTGAACTGGACTTTGCCGATCTTGTAGCGCTTAAGCAGGGCCTTGGACAGTTGCACCATCCCCGGCTGCGTGTCCATGCCGACGTAGGTTGCAGCGGTGGTCAAACCACCGATCAGGCAGAATTTACCAACACCGGAGCCGACGTCCAAGATGCGGTCGGCTCCCGACCGACTAAGCCACTGAGTGGCCATCTCGGCGACCGCAATCGGTGTCCAATGGGTCCGCGACAGCTTCTGGACCACCTTCGGGTATAGTCGGTCAAAATCGTGGTCGGAAACCACCTCACCAGCGGCAAGGCGCTTGATCATGGCGCCTAGGTCGGGGTGGTCAGGCACGTCGCGTTGATTGAAGACAAAGGTCACCTAAGACACCACCTCAATAAAGCGCAGCGCGCTCCTCGGTAATGCTCGGGCTTTCCAAATACTCGTCATAGGTCATCGCCTTATCGAGGAGGCCCTTGGGCGTCAACTCGATGATGCGCGTCGCCACGGTGTTGACGAACTCGCGATCTTGCGAGGTAAACAGCACGGTGCCCTTGTAGGCAATGAGGCCGTCGTTTAGGGCAGTGATCGATTCAAGATCCAAGTGGTTGGTCGGCTCATCCAAAATCAGTACGTTGCCCCGCTGCATCATCATCCGCGCCAGCATGCAGCGAACCTTTTCTCCACCCGACAGCACCTGAGCACTTTTACTTGCCTCCTCGCCGCTAAAGAGCATCCGGCCAAGGAACCCGCGAACGTATTCCTCGTCGCGTTCGGCGTCATTCTTTGCCCACTGGCGTAGCCAGTTGATCAGCGTCAGCTCTTCTTTGAAGAAGACGAAGTTGTCCTTGGGAAAATAGCCACGCGACGTCGTCACACCCCAGCGAAATTCGCCCGCTGCCGCAGGCTTTTCACCCGTCAATATTTGAAACAGTAAGGTCGAAGGCAGGCTGTCTCGGCCAACGAAGGCGATCTTCTCGCCCTTGGTGATCGTCAGGTCTAGATTTTTAAAGTACAGCGTACCGTCGCTTTCACCCTTTAAGCTGCTCGCCTGTAATAGGTCCTTGCCGGCTTCACGCTCCTCGGTAAAGACGATATGCGGGTATTTGCGCGACGATGGTTTGATCTCTTCGACATTCAGCTTGCCGAGCATCTTTTTACGCGAGGTCGCCTGGCGCGATTTGGATGCATTGGCTGAGAACCTTTCGATGAAGCTCTTCAGCTCCTTAATCTTATCTTCGGACTTTTTGTTCTTATCGTACTTTTGCTTTAGCGCTAGCTGGCTGGCCTGATACCAGAAGGTATAGTTGCCGGTATAGAGAGTGATTTTTGCAAAATCGATGTCCGCGATATGGGTACAGACTTTATCAAGAAAGTGCCGGTCATGGGACACCACGATGACGGTATTTTTGAAGTCGCAGAGGAATTCTTCGAGCCACATAATCGACGGCAGATCGAGGTTGTTGGTCGGTTCATCGAGCAGCAGGATGTCGGGATTACCAAACAGGGCCTGGGCCAACAGCACCCGCACCTTCACGCCGGCCTCAAGTTCGCGCATCAGCATATGCTGTTGGGCCTCGGCCACGCCAAGCGCACCGAGCATTTCACCGGCCTGGCTTTCGGCGTCCCAACCGTTCATCTCGGCAAAACGGCCCTCCAGCTCGGACGCGCGCATGCCGTCTTCGTCGCTGAAGTCCTCCTTGGCGTATAGCGCCTCCTTTTCGGTCATGATATCGAACAACTGACGGTTACCCATGATGACCGTCTTCAAAACTTCGACATCATCAAACTCGAATTGGTTTTGCTTGAGCACGGCGATGCGTTGCCCGTTACCAACGGTGACATCGCCCGAATCCGGCGTGATCTCCCCGGACAGGATCTTAACGAAGGTCGATTTTCCCGCGCCATTGGCGCCGATCAAGCCGTAGCAGTTGCCGGGTTGGAATTTAAGAGACACATCGGAAAAGAGCACCCTTTGGCCATAAGCCAGGGTCACGCCGTTGGTGGTAAGCATGGTATTTGACCTTTATTCTCGGGGCCCTCGTTATACAGGGATATGCCGAGAAGATCAACCTTTGCCGGCGCTTGGCCAGGCACCCTTGGCCGCCTTGGGTGCGCGCATAAGAGCTGAGAATTATCGCAACTTCTCACCAATCGCCTGCTCAATCTGCGCCTGCATGCCACGATACTGGCTTTCCATCTTGTCGAAGTCAGGCAGCTGATTGGCGGCAAATGACGGGCCATCGCTGCTGCTGTCGAGGTAGCGAAGGCCGCTTTTGCTCGTCCCGAGATTGGCAAAAACCAGCCAGCGCTCACCCTTAACGGCGTATAAGCGAGGCAAGCAGGTGTCCGCGCCGGCGATGTCAGGGGGAGCGACTCGCACCAATGTGGTGGCACCCGGCCGGCCTTTGACCACCTTGACGACCCGGATCCCGGCGCAGTAGCCAAGGCTACACTTGCGACTTGGTACCGCCACCTCGCCCAAAAAAACGGTATCAAAGGTCTTCAAGCTCTGGCGCGGCGAGAGCGGATGTTCCGGATAAACACCGACCAGCTCCCTGGACGGACTAACCGCGCAGACCGGCGGTGTAGGCGCCTGACTAGCCGCGCTTGGCAGGCAGACCAGCATCGTGACAAAGAAGGTGGCGAGGGACTTTTTCATACGTCAATCTTAACATGGCATTTTTTAGGGCGCAGGAGGCAAAAACTGCCGCGCTCCCGCTAGCGGGTCACCTTCAGCAACCGCAGCAATCGCCCCCCCGGTTTGGATGACTTCCAAAGGCGGATTTAATTTGAATTTATTCCAGCAAATGCTAGCCTTGTGTGAAAGACATCTACATATAAACCCATGGCGAAGAACGGAGCCGTTGTGAACAGGTTGGCTTTTGCTGTCAATGCCAGTATAATAACATTTGGTTTGGCCTGGTTGTCGTTCCCACACCCAGCCTATGCCAAACGACTCTATGGACGCGCCGGTTGTGGACTAGGTTCTATAGTGTTTAAGCCTTCCGGCAACCAATCGTCCGCGTGGACTAGCAACGGCAGCTTTGGCAGCCAATTGTTTGGCATCTCATCAGGGACGTCCAACTGCGTTCCAACCAATGGCACTTTCAAGGCGGTTGCCCAAGAGCAGTTCATCACGACCAATCTAGCCATGCTGGCCAAGGACATGGCCCGCGGTGAGGGCGAGACCCTCGTCGCTTTTACCAACGTTCTAGGTTGCCCAAACCAGGATTTTCCGGCGGTAGCGGCCCAACTAAAAGGCTCGTACAGCGAGATATTTGCGGCTCCCGGGGCCTTAGCCGTGCTTGACGCCAGCAAGGACCATCTACTAGATGATCCTGCCTTGGCCCATGCATGCGCCTACCTCCTTTAAATAAATTCTGGCTAAAAGGATTACCCATGAATCGTCGTCAATTAGCGCTGCTTTTTTCGCTGGTCATCGGCTGCGGCGGCGCCTTCAGCAACGCGGCATTCGCTGAAGGCAAAAAGGAGAAAAAGCACGGCAAAAAATCGAAGGACTCCAGCGATGGCGGCGAGACTTATCAGCCGCCGTACGGGATGGCCGGATGCGGCTTTGGCTCCCTGGTCATCAATAACGACACGGTCTTGGCCCAGATCGGGGCAGTCACGTTGAATAGCACCAGTCTAAATCAGTCCTCAGCGATTTCCTGCACCGGCAGCAGCAATTGCGAGTTGTCCAAAAGCGATCTGGCTGACGTTGAGCAAAGCGTCTTTATCAGCGTCAATTTGAGCTCTCTGGAGCGCGATATGGTCACCGGCGATGGTTCCTATCTAAGGGCTTGGGCCCAGGTGCTAGGCTGCGAGGAGGAGGATGACTACTCGGCATTTGCACAACTAAGCCAGAGTCAGTACCCTAGGATTTTTGCGACGAGAAATCCTGAGCAAGTGCGCAGTCGCTACCTTGATGCGGTGCGCGGCAGTGAAAGGTTGAGTGGTCGGTGCGTGCGTGTGTTCGAGGGTGCATAATCAACCTTAGTGCTGCCTTGATGTTGTTAGGCCAAGGAGCCCGTGCGCATGGCGGCGGGTCGGCCAAGCCAGATGCCACTGCGGCGACCGTCAAAGCTGCATCTCTACAGCTAGCCAACGATCCAGAGTGGCTGCGCCTGCTGTTCATGCGCGACATGGTTTTTGGCGCGCGGCGGAGCCTTGTCAGCGGCCCAAGGTACTTTGCCGCTGCCGACGGACGACAACACGCGGACCACGAGCTTCGCGCCGATTTAGAGGCTTTCTACCTCGATCCATCGACGTTGCCCAGCGTCGATACGCACGCGCAGTGCCTTTACCCAGCTCGACTCAATTGGCTGAAAGCAAAGCTTGGCAGTGCCTTACAAAACCTGCCGAAAGTCGCGTGCCATGAGTACGACAAGTGGCAAGCGAGAGTCGCCGTCGACCATGTTGCTATCGTCTTCTCCAGCTATTTCGCCAATAACCCAGCATCGATGTTTGGCCATTCCTTTTTGGTGCTGCGGCGAAAGCCAGGCCCCCTATACCACGCGCTGCTCGATGAATCCATCAGCTATGTCGCCTTTCCTGACACCGAAAACCCGCTATTTTATTCACTCAAGGGTTTAACCGGTCTATTTCCAGGGCGACTGCTGATGCAGCCCTACTATATGAAGGTTCAAGAATACAATAATGCCGACAGCCGTGATCTCTGGGAATATGAGCTATCGCTCAACCCGACGCAGCTTCTTAGGCTCATGGATGTGCTCTGGGAGCTCGGTCGCAACGATATTCCCTACTACTACTTCGACCAAAACTGTTCGGCGATCATGCAACTCATCCTGGCGGCGGCACTGCCGGAGCATGACCTGGATTTCGGCCATCCTTGGGTCATTCCGTCGGACACACTAAGGTCCATGCAACGGCAACCGGGCTTGGTCGGTCGCGTCATCTACCGCCCATCGAGCCTCAGCGCATTTTTGCAAAGCTACCGGACTCTTGATGCGGCGGAGCAACACCTAGTCGATCACATCATGGCAGACAACGAGTCAGCCCAAGCGCTCCTGGAGCTACGGCCGCTAGATCTGAAGTCCAAGGCCGCGATCATCGATGCGGTCCTTGACTGCATCGATTTCAAGGAGCGCATCGCCGGATCGAAAGATCCGGTAACCTATGCGGCTCTTCGAAGCGCGCTCCTGATAGAGCGCGCCAAATTGCCGAATCGTGCTGTGGGCGCGCTAGCACAGTCGCATGAAGTCAGCAGAACGGAGCCACTCGAGGAGCGACCCGATGTATCGGCGCCTTCTGCTCGTATCAGTGTCGGAGCTGGCACCTCGTCCGGACAGGGCGGCTTCGCCGCAGCTGAGTGGCGTCCGGCACTTCATGACCTGGCGTCGCCTGACGAAGGCTTTCCGCCCGGTCTAGCCATTGAGTTCTTTGGCCTTACCGTGAGGGCTTACCCAGATCATCCACCGGTCCTACAGAATTTCAATCTCATTGCCATTCACTCGGTACCCAGCATCGAAGCGATCGTTCGTCCCCGGGCTTGGAGTTTTGAAATCGGCTCACAGGCCTTGGACAGTTGCGGCAAAGACGACTTTAACTGCCGTCAAAGCTACCTGCGTGGTGGGCGCGGCCTAAGTGGCAGACTCGGTCCGGCCGTCGCCTATGCGCTACTAGGCGCACAAAGCGGTTATCAGGGCGGGACTAAGCCGGCGGGTTTTGCCGGACCCTACATCACGGCAGGGTCCATTTTCAAGCTCTCGCGGCGCCTTAAACTAAACATCGAAGGCGTTCGCTCGCGGCAGTTTAGCCCACAGGGCCACAGTCAGGACCGAGATGAACTAAGTAGCGTGCTAGCCTGGGCGCCAAACCTTGACTCGGAGTGGCGATGGAGCTGCATCGGACGCAGACAGGGCACTGAATGGGTGTTCCTTTATAGTCACTATTACTAGGGCCTGCATGTGTTGGTTTCGACTACGAACATGTCCGAAAATTCCGCGTCTCCCTACTTCCGCGTCTCTGTGGTTAAATTGGGCGTTTGGGTTTGACCACGGAGGC
>CAIYRB010000017.1 GCA_903928445.1 uncultured Pseudomonadota bacterium
ATCGGCGAGACCTTCGACCACCTCGACTACTACTTAGAGCTGGGGAATGCCTCTAAAATGGCTTGGTACATGCAGCGGTCGGGCACCGCAGCCCCGATCCTTCCTGACCTAACAATGACCTCCGCCGAAGTGCTCGTTCCGATCAAAACAGCCTTTCCGCTCGCAGTCGCCCGTGCCACCTCGCCGGATGCTCAGCAGTACTTCGTTGGATCAGCTAGACAGGATCGAATCAATTGGAGTCGATTAGCCAACTTAGGCGTCAAATCAGGCCAAAATCTTCCTCTGGTACACCCCATACCGTAGACCGAGTGATGTAAATGAACTCCCGTTTTCTCTTTGCCATTGCCATACTGTTCGCCCTCGCCGCCTCAGGTTTTGGGGTGGCTCTGACAATCATCGTTAAAAATGGCGCCTATAATGAAATGGCCGCTGCTATCACGACTCAGCAAGAGGCGGCACTCAAGCTTGCGGCGAAGTCTGTGCAGGAGGAGCTGATCAGCGGCAACATTCGGTTGGCCAAGATGCGACTTTGGAGCCTATTGAACGACGGCGGCTTTGTTGGCTTCCGAATTACACAAGGAAATGAGGTCATTGCTGAAGTCGGGACCAGGGCCACTGACGGACTGTTGACCGAAGTTCCCATACATTTCGGGTCGGGCCCTGAGGCACCCACCTGGGGCAAGATCACGTTCAGCCGCTCCGATGCTGGAGTAAAGGCAGCTGCTAAAGTACTCGCGGAGCATGTCGCGCTGGGCAGCGCACTTCTAGTCGCCCTGCTTTTAGCCTTTCTAGGCGCTATTTTCATGGCTCTGTGGCTGTCATCAAGAAGCCTCGCCTCGGTACTCAGCTCCTTGGTCCAGGGCAACGTGGTTGACCGGGTCGGTCCGCGCTTGTTCTTGGTCTGGGCCCCGCTGATTAGGGCACTACGCCGGACCTCAGCGGAAGCGGCTGAGCTGCGGAATACTGTGGAATCGGGCAAGGCGAATGCCGCCGTTGCCCGCATGACCCAAATGTTAGCCCACGACGTGCGGAAGCCATTTTCAATCCTTCGCATGGGCCTTGGGATGTTGGGCAACGCTAAAGATCCAGCTGCCGTTAAATCGGTATTGTCGCGCTTGGTGCCAGAAATCGACAAAGCGGTTAGCAGCGTGGACGGGTTGATTGCCGACGTGATGGAAATAGGCTCAGACTCCACTCGACTCATTCAAGAGCCCACTAGCCCAGAGTCTCTCATTGAAGCAACACTTGGTGAAATCTTCCGCATCTATCCGAAGGCCAACATCGCCTTGAGCTTCGACCTTAAGCATGACCATTCAGTCGATGTCCATGTGCAAAAGGTAGGGAGGGTCTTCTCGAATATCGTCGGCAACGCGGTTCAAGCGATGAAACAGAACGGTGACCTTTGGTTCAAAACGCGGGAATTAGACGGCCGCATCGAATTTTGCATCGGCAACGCCGGCTCAGTTATCCCCACCGAGAGCCTGCCAAGGCTATTTGATGCCTTTTTTACGAGCGGCAAGAAGGGCGGCACCGGCCTTGGGTTAGCTATTGCCCAAAAAGTGGTCAACGCTCACGGTGGACGGATATGGTGTGAGTCTAGCAAAAGCGCTGCCTACCCCGACGGCAAGGTAGAGTTTTACTTCACCTTGCCGGCTGCGGCAGGCCAGATCAATGGCGCGGCCACCAACCTACCACAGCACAGCTCAGAAATAGTACGCAGCCTATCGACGGTGGTCGACGAGGCAAAGCCCATGACGGGGAGCGTAGAGACGGCTGAGCTGACTTTGGAATCTGACATCGTCCAAGTGCACCAAAAGCTGGGAAGGCCGCTGCGGGTCCTAATCGTGGACGACGAGGCTGTTTATCGAAGCGCAGTAGTCGCATATCTGTCCCGAACCCCGGACCTAGAAAAGGCGCTTTCGCTAGTCCAGGCGGGAGGTGTCGACGCCGCACTCGAAGAGATCGACCGCCAAAAGTTTGATCTCGTAATTACAGATGTCGACATGGGTCGAGCCTCCTTGGATGGATTTGAGTTGGTGCAGGCCATGCGAAGTAAGGGGACAGCTGCGCATATTTGCGTCCACTCCAATCGCATCATAGCCGCGGACCATAAAACCTCCATACGGGCGGGGGCTGACGCATTTTTGCCAAAACCCATGACTAGAGCCCAACTCCTAAAGTTAGTGGTACAATCTGCCCCGGCTGCAAAGTCGACACTTCATCCTTCCGAGGTTGGCGCTCATGAAATGACGCGCAAAGGAGCGGTTGGATCGAAAAATAAAAACGCCGAAATACTGGTTTTGGATGACAACCCATTTGTACTAGATGCTTGGAAAGATGCGCTCGGCAACGACGCAGTGGTCCATTTGCTCGCCAGCATGGAGGATCTAAAAGACCG
Organism: uncultured Pseudomonadota bacterium; assembly: GCA_903928445.1. Classification (GTDB taxonomy): domain Bacteria; phylum Bdellovibrionota_B; class Oligoflexia; order Oligoflexales; family CAIYRB01; genus CAIYRB01. Next base: position 2,399 of record CAIYRB010000017.1, read on the forward strand.
AGTCGCTGTAGACTCTACCTTTGTCGGCCGACTTTCCATGGCGATTACGGATATGAACTTCGACGGTTCAGCCGGAGACGGCATTGCCATAGGTCAGCTCCTTAAAAGGCTTCATCCAGGCCTGCGGGTCTTTTTGAGCTCCGACCAGATGGTATTTGATAGCGATTTGGATGGAGCCATCGATCTGGTAATTGGCAAAGATCCTGTGTCACTTGAAGCATTGCGCATACTTTGACTCACGGATTGTCGGCTCATCTCATTGTCTAGACGTTAGCACCAAATGAGGCCAAAATTTCCTCTGGTACAAAGGATCTGAGAAAAAAAGCCACCATATGTGGTTGAACCGCTTGAAGTAACGAGCCCGCGCCTTTACGCGAAGCGCGTTTGGCTCAAAGTTCGTTTTAGTCGTATAGATCTTTGTCAGGTGTTTAAATAATCAACATTATTTTTGATTAGCCTTGTCCCTTAAGGTTTAAACCCGCCGGATAGTCGTCATTGCTTACGTTAGGACTGCTTGTTTTTGTGGCCGCTCGTTTAAGCTTAGGGACAAACTACAGTCCTTGCTTTGATGCATATATACCTCAGCAGGTCGTAGCGCACGGCATTTACCGGCACATTCGTCACCCCATTTATTTATCCAACATGCTGATATTGACAGGATGCTTTATCTCAACCGGAAGTTTGTGGCTACTGGTGAATATGTTTGTATTATTTGCATATTATAATTCTTCAACAAAGCTCGAAGAGGCGGAGCTGACTTCTGCGCATCCGACTTACAATTTATATCGTCAGAAGACAGGCCGCTTTTTGCCGAACGGAATTTTTAAGCTCCCATCAAAGCCGTCGAATCAAGATACTGACGGAAGTTTTGCCGTGAGATCTGGATCGATGCCGCCTAAACTTTGATCAATTAATCTCAATTTAATTGGTTTTTGTTTGGTGACTTGCCATGCTACACAGTGTCTGCCACTTACGTCTTTTACGTTAACAACGACGTCTTCAGCACTCATATCAGACACCAGACCAAGCCGATCTATGTCATTTGAAAACACTTGATCAACCATAATAATCGGACAGCTAGGCAGAGTCCCTATTTCTTTACGACGCTCCTTTGCCGCTGTTTCATAGCGTTTTGCATGCCCAGCAAAATCAGCAACGACGGTGGTTTTACGGTGTTGACGAGGACCTACAAGGCCTAACAATCCAATACCCGCTGCTATCCCATTATCAAAAACGAGCTCGTGCCCTGCGGCTGGCCCGCCTTTGGCGCAATGCTATATTTGGAGCAACGTAACGTCTCGGGACTCGATCAGCTACTGTACAACAGGCGCCTCCTGACATACCTGCCCCGCGTCGAGTTCGCCACCGTCAGCCGCTGCCAGCAAATCATGCTCGACCTTTGGCAAAGCTATACCTATGCCACCCAGGATTATCTCATCTCGCCGCAGCTGCAACAGTCTCTAGTTAGCGCCGCAAGTCGGGAGTTACCGGATGGGACTTTAGCCTTTTACGACCGTGCCTTGACTATACTAAGCGCAGGGCTAAACATTTCATGGCAGGATCTACTGACCCTGCGCTGGGGCATTGTGATCAATGCTGCCCAGATTAGCAGTCCGCAAGCCTTCCTACCGCATGCCGATGGACTCAGGATCTTCAGCGAGGTCTCCTACCAAGACTACGGAGGTAAAGAGATAACGACGCTACACACCGGCGACAAAACTGTAAGTCTGGCTCGTAGGTTGCACGAGGTGCTCTTGCACCTCGACGCGCAGAGGCAGCAAGGTACCTTGGGTGCAGCCGTGGAGAAGATCCGTCGCGGTGTCACACCGGCTTCGCCAGCCCTGCTAAAGGCGGTCGCCAAGCATCATACGCTGATCGAGCAACTCGACGAGCCCGCGGTGATCTCAGCATGACGAGCCACCTACGAGAAGTAACGCATGAAGAGATTCTTGCTCAAGACCTGGGCACGGTGACCATAGACCGTCCAGGCATCAAGGCTATACTTGACTTCATTTTCGTTTGGCTGGACCTGGCGAAATGCACTGTGCAGCTGCGCGGCAATGCCACGCAGCTAGCCCTTCCATGCAACCTAAGCGTGGATACCGACAACCTCGACTATGACTCTTTGATGATACAGTTGCCTCGCGAAGAAAGTGAGTGTTGGCAAGAAGGCTGCATGCTGCAAATAAACGTCGAGGTCTTCCGTAGGCTGTTTCGCTTCACCCTTAGGTGTGAGTTTGTCCACCAAGGGACGGAGCATCGCGTGCTCACGACTTCGTTACCAGAGCAGATCGACTCCGCCAACATTCGCCATCTCCCGCGTGTGCGTTTGACCCAGGCCATGGGTCTAGCCTTGCCGCCGCTCACAATCGCTGATGGCACACAGACGACCTGGCATGAAGCACAGGTCTTAGAACTGGGTCTACATTCCATACTCGTTAAGTTTAGCAGCATGGTCCCTGATGCCCCAACTGTGTTGCGGTTCGGTGCTCTCGAACTGACCGTGACTACCACGCGCCGCAGCAGCGACACCTTGGTACTGCAGATGCATTTTCGTGATGGGCGGCAAGCCGGCGCTTTTTTTGATATTTACCGTTTGGTTGCCTATCCTAACCTGCGCCCGCGCCACAGCTTTCCCACCGCAGAGGTCTTCGCTCTATATATGAAGACGAATTACCTCAAGCAGTTCCTAGGTGAAGACGCCGCCGGCGCGGTCCAAGGAGAGCTGGAACACATCTGGGACGAGGTCGGCCGAACGCAGCACGGTCTGAGCAATGATTACGTGGCGATCAACGGGGCGGGTGATCTCTGCGGTGCGTCGAGTTTGACCCAGGCGTTTAGCGACCAATTCGGACCTTTTTGGGTTTTCCATCAGATGTGTGCCGTCAACGAACCAGACATGCTTCAGTGTACCCGGCAGCTCTATAATTGGCGCACTGAGTATTTGTTAGCGCGCCCCGAATCGACTCGCTCCTTGGTCTGGTTCCGCTCCAGCAGTCGCTGGCTAGAGCGCATCTATGTTAAGCTGTCCCGCTTGGCCTCTCCGCGCTCACACCTGCGACCAGTCTTATGGGTTAAGGGTGTATATCAAAGGCCGACGGCTGCGACAGGTAGCAGCAGGGTGAAGGAGTCGCAAGAAACCTTTGGCGCGCTGCCACGGCAGCTCGCTTGGTCCGATAGCGGCGCTGTCGCCGCTATCGGACCAGAGTACCTCAACGCTTGCGCCTCGCTAAGCGGAGCGCTCCATCCCGGCGACGGCGACGTCGACTTCGCTGCACTAAGTCCGCTGCTCGATGCGGTGCTCGCCCGCGGGGCCCAGACGGCGTTGTCGGTACACGTCACGGTGCCGGCCACAGCGCCAATTCCAAATGGATTTACCGCCCATAGCTCGGACCGCTTCATGCACATCGCGCACGAAGACCTCGCATTGCTGCTCAGCTGTGTCGACCATTCCATAGCTCTAACGCAAAGAAAGTTTAGCCGATGAGTAATACGGCGCAAGAGCGGTTGTGCCAGCTAAAGCGCGACTTGAAGGTCGCCGCTGCGGGCCTTATCGGCGCCTTTCTCATCAATTTCGGCTACGTCATTGTCTTGATGTGTTTGCATCCAGGACTGTCCCCTACGGCGATCGACAATCTAGCTAAGACGTGGCGCTTCGACCTTCGCTCGCTGCCAGACGACAGCTATTTCCTGGCGGCAGGCCGGGCGACAGGTCCGTGCGACCTGAGCCTCGACGGCCGTATCGTCGCCACGACACGTAGCTTGGGTGTTGCTGGCATGGAGCAGTTGAGTTTAGGTGCAGGGTTTATAAAATCTGGCCGCACCCCACAAGAAGCTTTGATCACTTGCTCGGCGCAGGCCGGATTTGCGGCGGGGCTAACGCAAGCGCCTCTAATATTGCCGTACGGTAGCGGGAGACTTCTTCAAGCCTATTTTGAGTTCATGAGTATCTGGCTAGGCGTCCTCGTCGGGGCCTATGCTTTGGGTGCTATCTACATGTTAACTCCTGACCAAGGGGCTGCAAAGCCAAACTCAACATCGGGATTTCGCAACGCACGAAAATCTGTAAAAGACTTCGTCCTGCAACCTTACCTACTCCTCGCAGCGTGCATTTTTGCCTATGGTATATCGCTATCCTATGCCGGGTGGCTGCTCCTCCCGAGCCAAGTCGCGACGGCCTTACACATTGCGATTCGCATAGCCTTGTCGTTTGCATTCGTCAATCTCGGCAACCACGTCAGCCAGGTGCGGCGCCCCTTTAGATGGCTGTATTCTGCTTTGCTCGTTGGTCACGGCATTGCCTGGGCTTTATCCTGGGCCGACGCCGTGCTGCTGGTTAATCTTTATAAATGTACCTATTTTCTGTTCAGCGCGGCGACGTGCCTGGTTTGGTGGGATTTGCTCCACGCTGGGCACAAAACTAGGCCAGTCCTGCTCTTTTCCAGCCTATCCCTGCTGTGGGCGGTCGCCCAACTTTCCGATTTCGTCGGGGTGCTCGTCGCCAAACCGATTTATAGCGGACCTGTGATTCTGGCGGGCGTAGCCATACTCATTGTTCGCGTGCGGCGCGAAGACGTCAACCTAACCGTCCGTGTGGAGCGTGTGGCCAGCACGGTTTTACAAGCCACGACGACCAAAAATTTGCCGATAGATATGCTGATCAGACAAGCCTGCGCGGTGATTGCGCAGGAGACCCATTTCACGCGGCAGTCGGTCTATGTCGATGCCTACTCTCTTGGCCGTTCGGCCCGGCCCCACCACCTGCTGCTGAGGGTGTTCGAATTCGGGTACGAGAAGAACACGCATGATGATTTCGAGATCGACCTGTCGCAAGGACGTGGCCGCGTCATGGCTGATGCCAGCCGACGCCAGGAGGTAGTGACTGGGCGTGGCAAGGACAACGGATATTTCTGCGTCATTCCTTGCGGCAGCTTGGCCTGTATCAATCTCTCCGATGCCGTGAGCATGCCTGAACGCCTGGTGCAGGATAGCTTAGCCGTCGTCCAGCGATTGCGGCCTGTCGTCGGGATGCTCGGGGACAGAGCTTATCGCTACCAACTTGCAGCGCAACGTGTTTTTGCAGCGGGTTAAGGCCATCAAAGGCTTCGGCGCCTGGCCCATCGCCTTTGGCACACTTCGCGTCGACATCGACGACTCCAGCCAGACTGGCGCCTTGTTCCAATTGCGTAACGACGGGCGAGATGCCTACGGGGAGTTCATCAACGGCCTCTATCTACCGGCACTGCTCAAACATCTCTCTGGCTATGCTGAGTTGGAAGAGCAAATGGGGGACGAGCTTTACTTGATCATCCTCCCTAACTCCGCCGTCAGCGAAGCCGACCTGGCAGCACTTACCGCCGCCGCCACGGCACGCTTCGTCAGCTTTATCCTCGGCGACGGCGCAAAGCTGTGCTTGGACCATGGATTTAGCCCGCTGAGCTGGACCGGCGGTGTGTCTCTCGGTCAAGGCACGATCACCTGCGACGAATTCAAAGTGCGCACTTCGGGGTCCCCGGCCAACTTGGTAAAGCGATTGCTCAATGGTGCCGAGCGCGGTTCGCTCCTGATCGATCAACGCGTTGCCGACCAACTCGCCGATTTGCAGCCGAGACTTGGTCCTCCCGTCGAGCGGCTGGTCAAGAAAGACCGACTAACACTACTACGTTAAGTATTCTTGATAAATCTCTGATATGGTAACCCAAACTTCCGCGGGTTACCAATGTCAATGAAACAAGACGAGCTACGTGCAGTCGGTGAGCAACTGAGGGATTACGTCGAGAGCTTCGCACCGGTA
>CAIYRB010000018.1 GCA_903928445.1 uncultured Pseudomonadota bacterium
GAAGTAGGGAGACACGGAATTTTCGGACATGTTCTAAGTTTTTAAAGATAGTCATAATAATTTGATTTGTTAATAAACATACTATATATGATATAAGGACTCTCTTTGATTTGGAGCTAATATCATGGCCGTGACGTCAACCTGGTCGGCTCTGCGTAGTGTGCCTTTTCTCATGGTTTTCGAAGCCTTAACCGCTTCCTGTGGGCCTCGGACGCCGCGGGGCGATCCGAGGCCAAGTCTGACACCCGGGCCGGATGTTAAGGCACCTGGAGCAGCGGCCCCGTCAAACACAGACGCGGCTCCGGCAGGCAAGTCTGAAAGCGCCCCGGGGTCAGATCGTGCCCCAGCCGTACCGACTCCACCAACGGCCGATCCCGTCCCACCGGCGGCACCGGCAAACAATGGGCCTTCCGGCACGGTCACGACGGGTGGAGGAGTCTCATCTGGCACCGCTGCGGGTAGCGGGGGTCTGGGGACGACCAGCACTCCTGACACTTCTGGTGGTGGGGGTGTTATGCCTGCTCCGCCTTCCCCACTGTTGGTGGTCAGTGAAGGCTACAAGAAGAACTGCGCTTTTTGTCATGGTGCTAACGGTGCTGGCGGAACCGGGCGCATCCTCGGCCCAAGCTTGGTTAAGTATGACGAGGATTTTGCGGCCTACGCCGCGGCCGTCCGATCTGGCGTCAAGGGCAGCGCTATGGGGGCGTACAAGGCAACGCGATACTCCGACGCGGATTTGGCAAATGATTTTGCTTTTTTCACTGGTAAGCCAGCGCTGTGATAGAGTCACCTCAAATGACCTGCGGCGCTTAAATACAGTCGCATTTGAAGGCCGGACTCGCGGCAGAGCTGTGTAAAGCCAGCGAATGGGCGGCCGCATGGCGTTTGCTTTCCCAATGGTTGACGCTACTATGCGTGGCTCAAGCGCAAGCGCAAAGTCTAGGAGAGGTAGAATGTTGGCTAATGGCAGGGATCGGCCTCTCGCGGCGGCAGCCGTCATCATGGCTGCATTGGTCATGCTCTTGGTGATGGGAGCGCCACGCGCCTTTTACCCGAGTCTGCACTGCGATGAGTCCCTATACACCGGTGCCGCATTGCACATGCTGGACGGGGATTTTTTTCTAACGCATTTCTGGCTCGATAAAACCTTTCTTGGCCCGCTGTTTATCGACTTGGGTGTCTTGGTCGGAGGGCGGGGACCGCTTGGCTTTCATTTGGCTGGATGGTGCGCTGGAATTACGGCCGTACTGATGTTGATGCGGACGCAGGGCGAGTTGGTGTGGCGCGCTAACGTAAGCCAACGAAGTCCTTTCTTCGCCTCACTCTTGATCATGCTGCTGCAGCTTGCCGCATTTGTTTTGCCGGTAGGTCAGTTCTATTTGGCTTCAGCTTTTTTCGAGCCGTTTACCTTGCTGTGTGTCGCCGTGATGATTAAGCACCTGGTGCTTGGTGCTTCCGGCGTTGATACCCGCCGCCACCTCCATACGGTCTACTGGGCTTTTGCGGTGGGTGTCTGCTGCAAGTTTACCGTGGTCTTGTGGGCGCCGGCATTGGCCGGATTGTGGCTCTTGGAGACGGATGGCCGCTGGTACCGGCGCTTGTGGCATGGCTGTTTTGATCTAGTGCGGACCACCGCTCCGGTATGGTTGGTGACCTGTTACTTCATGCTGACCAATAGCGAAAAGCTGGCGCCCATTTCCTGGTTCAAGCACCTCTACGCGAAGACCAATGAAGCAGCGCCGCCAGCGCGCGGTTTGTTGTGGCAGCATCTTTTATCCTGGCTACAAGTCACGAGCCATTTGATTGGTAGTCCATGGGCCTTGGCTTGCTTGCTCCTGCTCCTGCTGGCGACCACGTTCTTGGTGCTGCGCCGTGCGTGGACTCAGCGAATGGCGCCGAACAAGGCTGGCGGCGCGGCTGCAGCGAGATGGCAGCTGGCGGTGATCATTGGACCATTTTGGCTGCATGCGCTGGCGATTTGGTTGGCCGGTTCACTGATTTTAGACCGGTATTTGTTTCTGTTGATACCGCAGGGCATTGCCGTGCTAGGAATCGGCACGAGGCAGGTTGGCGAGATCGCTTCGGCGCGAATGCTTGCAGGCCGACTGTACCATGCTGCTTTAATCGCTTTATTATTAGCTGCTGGTTGGTTCGCCTGGTGCGCTTACCCCTATCACATGCCTTATGAGCATCAGGTGTTTTATCCGCCAGAATTCGGGCGCACGCTGCATCAAATTTTGGAGGAAGTCCCGGATGGTGCCGTGATTCACCAGCAAGACAAGCTGTGGTTTCTTTTTCCCTACGTTCGCAACGGTCAGATTCAAACCGCTTGTCAAAGCGATCTGTGTGTGCAAGAGGCTGGCTACGGGCATCGATCGTTTGACCGGCAATTCTTATTCTACGATCCGCCAGGAGTGCCATCTAGGGCTGCTCCGGCCCGACTGTATCAAGCCTTTCCCACCGATATTTTATCGGCAGGGAAGGTGACCTATGCCACGACCACGACGCTGGACGAAAGAATGTTTCGCTCGGCGCTGCGGCTTGGCGGTTGGGCACGGAGTGTCGAGTTGAGTCCAGGTCAGGACCGTGCCACCAACTTGCCGCCGCCTTCCCTGGATCTCGCTTCGCATGTGACTTGGCGCGCGCTGCCAAGTACGATGCTTGAGCTGCAGGTGGAGCGCAAAGCTTTGCCTGCTGTGCTTGACTCCTGGTTGCCAAAGCGGCTGCACCTGTCAGGTCGCGTGGTGATGCGGCCGCCGCTTCGTTTGGGTGAGGCATGGTGGTTGGGCTTTCGTGCTGAGTCCTTGGTTGCTGACGGCTGGTCGAGCAATCTGGTGGACATCGCGCCTTTGCTTTGGAAAGGCTATTTTGTCCCTCTTAAGCCGCTGGATGTGCCGGTATCCGGAGCCAGCCAATTCCCGCAGGATTTGACTTGGATAGGTGGTGCAGGCGCGCCGCAGGTGCTGGCAAGAGTGTGGTCCGCTAGGTAGCGCAAATTTAAGGTGAGCTCATGTCGCAGAGTATAGAGTCGCAAACCATGCTAGTACACGATGTCACCGTGGTGATTCCGGCCTACAATGAGGCGCGGCGCTTGCCCAGGCTTTTGGCTGAATTTCAGCCACTGCTGGATAGCGAGCCTAGGTTGTCGCTAGTGATCGTCGATGACGGTTCCGACCTTGACCATTTTCAGGTCATTGAAGCAATCGTCGCGAGCCACGTTGCGGCTGGCCGAAACATGAGCCTGGTGCGACTGCCGCATAATTCAGGCAAAGGCGCAGCCCTGGCCAAAGGATTTGAACTGGCGCAAACACCATATGTAGGATTTATCGATGCCGATGGCTCGGTATCTGCGACCGAGTTTATGCGCCTAGCTTGCTACCTAACTCAAGATCCGCTCGTCGATGCCGTGCTGGCCTCTCGGGTTAAGATGCTTGGCATGAAGGTCGAGCGTCGATTGCTGCGTCATTTGATGGGACGGGTTTTTGCCACGGCTGTTAGCGTGTTATTTGATATTGCCGTGTATGACAGTCAATGCGGTTGCAAGATTTATCGACGTGACGCGGTGATGCCGCTGCTGCCAATGGTTCATTCCAAGGGATGGCTGTGGGATACCCAGCTGATGATCTTGCTCTATGTCCGCGGCAAAAAGCTCATTGAGGTCCCCGTCCACTGGAGCGAAGTCCAAGGGTCCAAGGTATCGCTTTTGTGGGATCCGCTGCGGATGCTGGGGGAGCTTTTGTTGTTTCGTCGGCACCTACAGAGTCATCCTGCGCCGCTTCGCCCTTGAGGCATTGACGGCAGTGTCCCTTCGGGTAGAGGCGCGGGAATTCCTTGCGCAAATTTGCGTCGCAGTTCCGGTCGCGCGGGCCAAAGGACGGTTGGAGCCGGAGGGGCACAGCCCGCGTGTCGGCGACCGACGATAAGAATCCAATAGTTGGTGCGGTCGTCAGCCGCCTGTGGTGGACTAGTGTGCGACCTGCCCTTCGGCGGCCTGTAATTTGGCTAGGTCTTTGGCCAGCGCCGCGACCATGACCTGGCTGAGGTCCCACGCTTCGCTGACCACCGGCTTGTTGGGCCAGATATACTTTTGCGCGACGCGCAGACCGAAGTTGATGAAAAAGTTATCGACCAACTCGGTGCTGCCTTCGCTGAGGACCGCGGTCTGACCCGGTTTGGTCGTGTCGATAGCGCCGGCAGCGTAGGTGCCTTTACCGCGCGAGCCGACCATCATGCCTTGCGTAAAACTACGGGCGTACTCCTCAATGGAGCCTGGAATGGTCAGGTCGATGGCCCAGATGGGGAAGATCCCCAAAGCTCGTCCTTCAATGCTCGGCTGCGGGATCTTGGTGAACTTGGACGCAATAGTGGCGACCGGACCGTCGCGGAAGCGGCCGGCGATCGTGACCCCTTGCTCTTTGAACGTCAAGCCAAGCACGCTGCCGCTGGCGTCGACTTCGATCACGTCATCCCAGACCGTAACCTTCTCCGGGTCGACGCTGGCCTCCGGGTGCGGCAGGCCCTTGGCATCGACGGGCACCAATCGGCCATCGCGATCGAGTCCCTGAATGGTGAGGCTGCGGCTACTGGAATCCACGGCGACCGTCACGAGTTTCATGCCGTTCGGCGCCAAAAAGCGCATCTGTACAGTCAGGTCAAAAAGCGAAGTGATGTTCTCCAGGAAGGCGCCCAGGTGCGGGTAGTCTTCTTCCAGATGATCGAAGTTGCCGACGAGTTTGGTCGAGAAGGAGTTGTAGGGCCGCTGGTCGCTGGCGAAGGTCTTCAGCTGCATACCGGGATGGATCGTGCTGTAACGGTCGACGAGGGTCATCACGGCGGGGATGGTCGCGTGGGCCTCGTTCAGGCCTCGGCCGTCTAGCGTCTCATTGGCGTGGACCGCCGGCAGAGTCGCGACGTTCTCCGGCGCCATGATCCGCAACATGCCAGAGAGCAGGCGTAGGAAGGTCCGATGGGAAAGTTCACCCATATTTAGTTTGCTTCGCAGCATGATGCCGTAGCCGTCTTCGTTTTGCGGGAGTTTGATCTGGTCCTCACGAATGCGAAATTCAAAACCGAAATCCGCAAGGGACGCCGGCGTCAGGTGGTCAATGGTTCCCTTGTGGTAGTCGACGATAAAGTTCTTGCCGTGATCCTCGCCATGGAGGCTGAGCGCTCGCCATTTGTCCGGGAGCGTCACCGCTAACGGCGTCGTCAACATCTCGCTCAGATCGACGCCTTGAATGATGCTGTCGGCAAATTCGTACACCTCTATGGCACTCTTAGTGAGCTTGAGGGATTGGGACTTTTGCACCAGGATGCGGCTGGCCTTGGCCATCACTGGGATGCCGGTGCGGTTCTCAGCCAGATCGCGGAACAGATCGGCGCCGCGATAGACGGGACGGTCCGCCACGGCCAAGGCTGGCAGCGACAGAGTGAAGATGACGAAAGACAAAGTTCGGGAGCGACAGAAAAATCTGTCCACGCTGGTCTTCATGTTTTCGATCTCCTTAATCGCGCTGTAAGTTTTGTTGGCAGCAACATGAATCGAAAGATCATCAATAAAAATGTATGACTCATGCCATAAGGCGGGTACTTGACAGGCATATCCATCCAAAAATTCGTCACAACTAGGCTTTTGTAATGGGAGAAGGTCACGAAACCGTGCTTGCCGTGATAGGAGCCCATTCCACTGGCGCCAATGCCGCCAAAAGGCAAATGATGATTGGTGAATTGCGCCAGAGTGGTGTTGACGCAGCCGCCACCAAACGGTAGCTCGCGGACGATTCGCCTCGCCAGGCTGTGGTTGCGGGTAAAGATATAAGCGGATAGCGGATTCGGCTGGCGCTTGGCGATGGCGAGCGCCTCGTCGATTTGCTTGTAGGTGAAAATCGGCAGGATCGGGCCGAAGATCTCATCGGCCATCACCGGATGATCGAGCGTCACGTCCTCAAGCAGGGTCGGAGCCAAGTAGCGCTGCGCTCGGTCGTGGTCACCACCGGCAATGATTGACGCGCCGTCCAGGAGCTTAACCAACCGATCAAACTGCTGCTCATTGATGATGCGCCCATAGTCGGGGCTCGTTTTGGGATCTGCGCCATAGAAAACGTTGATCTGCTTCTTCATGGCGTCAATCAGAGGCTTCTTGACCCGCTCGTGCACCAGCAAATAGTCGGGGGCGATGCAGGTCTGCGCGGTGTTGAAGAACTTGCCCCACACCAGGCGGCGAGCGGTGTCTTCGACGTTGACATCGTCATCGATGATGGCTGGGTTTTTACCGCCGAGTTCCAGCGTCACCGGGGATAAAGTCTCGGCGGCGGCCTTCATGACGATGCGGCCGACTCGGGTGCTGCCAGTAAAGAACACGTGTCCCCAAGCGTGGCGGAGTAGTTCGGTGGTTTCCTGCACGCCTCCGGTCACGACGGCGCAATACTCCTCGGGAAAGACCTCTCTTATAATCTTGGTCAGCAGAGTGGTGACGGCGGGTGAGTGCTCGGACGGCTTGAGCACGACGCAGTTGCCGGCCGCGATGGCTGCGACCGCGGGTGCCAGAGTCAACTGGTAAGGGTAGTTCCAGGGCGCGATGATCAGGGTCCGGCCTTTGGGCTCCGGGATGCTCATGCTCAAGCCTGGCAGCGATAGAATCGAGGTGAGGGCGAGTTTGGGGCGCGACCAACGGCCGAGGTTGTTGATGGCGCTGCGAATTTCTTCCTGCACGACGATAATTTCGGAGGCGACCGACTCGAACGCGGGCTTGCCAAGGTCGGTGCGGAGGGCTGACAGCGTCTCGTCTTCGTGAGCGGCTAGCGCGCGGTAGAGACGCCACAGTTGATCGCGTCGAAAGCGGACCGAGCGGGTCGCACCACTTTGGTAATATAAATCCTGTTTTGCTATGAGCTCGTGCAATTGCATGTGGTCCTCAGGCGATAGCGCTTAGGGTTTTCGGTCTTGGATGTAGAACGAGCTTAGAAGGCGGCCCAAGGGTCGCCCGCGCTTGAGCAGCAGGACATAAGACAGCGGTACGCCGACTCCGAGGCCGATGAGGTAGCCGAATAGGTTATTGTCGAGCGCGGCCGCAGCGCCACGGACCAGGAAGGACAACGCAACGGCCACGGCCAGCGAGTAGAGAAACATCGCGCCGTACCAATACCGATTGAGTTTCAGGAAATAGCGGAAATCGATTTTGCCACCTTTGCTGTCCAGAAGACCGGGATCCGAGCGCAGATCCCCGTAATTGGCGTTGACAATACCGAGCTGCAGAGCGGGTACGAAGAACGCGCCCATTCCCACCAATGTGAGAAATACCGGACCAATAAAGAAGCGGAGATCATCATGCCGCCCCGGCTCCCACGGCTCGCCACCATGGTATGTTGGATCGTAGAGAAACCGCTGCCAACCGGTGGTGTCCCAGCCGCAGCTCAAGACGAACCAAAACAGCACCCAGGCGTAGAACCAGTTTAGGTGAGCGAGTTCATAGCGGCCCTTGCGGGAAAAGCTCCAGCCCACGAAGTAGCCAATGATGCCCTGTGTGACGTTGGTAACGCCGAACAACGTAATCAACCACGCCGGCATATCAGTGATGGACCGCGCGACCTGCATCGTCTCCCACTGGGGGAACTGCGACAGCAGATAGAGCCCGGAGGGCGCAAAGAGGGCGCCGAGAAACACCAGCAGACGGACATAGACCCGGTTATTGAAGGCCTCGCGCTCACCGCTGAGCTCGCGGCATGATGCGGCCGCATAGGAAGCGCCGAACGCATAGGACCAAATGACGTCTACTTGTACCATGGTGTCCCAATCTCCAAATTTGCTTTACTGACATTGTCTCGTGACGCGACGACCAGACCTGCGGGTGTATCGGCAGGTCGGGGCGACAACATTAGGTCTTGTGGCCTCAGCAGTCATGGGTCCACGGGCCGTTTGCGGTCATAGGGATAGGCCGCATGATCAGGGTGAACGATAGCTACCGAAGTCATATTTTTATCGGCACAACCGCGGCAAAACTTTATGGGTAAACTCGTTTTTTTGATTATATTGTAATCATCATAGGGTACAGCAAAAATTAATTACCCGAGAACCCCGCGACTTCGCTCTATCGCGTCTGTTGGTCAGACACATTGCGATAGGTCGGGTATGGTGTCCTTTTGTGAGTTGAGCTTTTAGGACCACGGTGAGCTCTAGGGTCCCATGGCTATGTATCAAGGCTGTACCACTGTATCGGCAATGCTTCACGTGGGCGATCACGCTATGCACTCAGCTGGGCCCTTTTTGACCGCTCAGTCGTTGACTCCTGGCATGAGCAAAACGCTATAGCCGTCGGTGTCTTGAATAATGCCGAGCTTTGGTCCAAGCACCGTTAGATTTGCCGTGTTCGTGCCCTGAGGCGTTGCTTCGACCCTTCTTTGCCGCCACTTAAGTGCCAGCACCGTATTGAAAGCCGGATTTTTTGTCGCGTAAATATGTTTGGCGCCAAGAATGCGTGGCAGGTTGTTGATGATGGCGTCGGTCAAACCATCTTCGTGTTTGGTCACGGTGAGTAGCTGCATGACCAGGCCAATGGCCAAACCAAGGGCAAATAGCGGTTTAAACCGGCGTAGCGAGATGGCCCAGCGCAGCAGGATGACGGTGAGAATCGAGAAAAAAGGCGTGGTCAAGGCAAAGTACCAATTGAACTTGGTTGCCGAGTTGGAGAGCACCAAACAGGTGATGACACCCATACATGCGCATAGACAGAGGAGGTCATCGTGGCGCAGCCTTTGCCAAATGCGCTTAAGAGGGCTTTTGGTGCGAACGAGCAGGATGACGAGGCTTATATACAGCAGATAGAGCCACGGTGAAAAGCGGGTGTCCAGTGCTTCAAAGACAAAGGCTGGAGTTGTGGTGTCGCCCTCTAGCTTCTCTGTAAAGCGCCTTCGAATGTCGTAGTTCACCATCACATCCCAGGCATCGCTACCATAGGTGCTATGCAAAAACCGGTTACCGTAAAAGTGCACACAGCAGTACCAGCCGCCGATAAAAGCGCTGAGGATTGCGACCCCAGCCCAGAAGTATGTCTCGCGCAGAAGCAGCCCAACTTTGCCGCGCAGCAGTAGGTAGAGGCCCAGGCCGGGTAGGAAAAGCAGCAGCATAAAACCCTTGCTGAGAAAGCAGAGGCCAGCAAAGAAGGCCGCTGCCAGCAGGGCTGGGCGTTCATTAAAGCGGGAGTAGCGGGCGATAAAGTAGACCACGCCTAGGGCGGTGAAGACGTACAGCGCGTCCAAATCTCCGCTGCGACTGACGTGTGGTCCGAGAATGCCGCGTGAGGTGATCAGTGCCAGGCAGACTAGGGTGGCGCTAAGGCCACCCTTGTAAAGACGGACCAGCAGAAAAGTGAAAGCCACTGCGCCTAGTCCGGCTAGCGCCGACGGCGTGCGTAGGGCCCATTCATTGAACCCTAGGACCTTGTATGCGAGTGCGATCAGCCACATGCCGAGTGGTGGCTTGGCGACCCAGTCATCCATCTGGTCGTCGAAGTAGTAGTTGATGAAATCACCACGCTGCAGCATTTGTAGCGCGTTTTCGCCGTAGCGAGTTTCGTCCCAAAGCCGTACGCCGTGGTCGCCTAAGCGCCAGAACGCGAGTCCCGCTGCTAAGGTGAGGATAGCGGCAAGCAACCACCTAGGGTCGAGTCTACGCCAAGCCAGAGTCGCGAATTGTGTCACTGCTTGCCCTTGGCGCTAGTGGTTGGCCGATGGATTGTTGCACGAAATAGAGCGGTCGTCTTTTGACCTCGTTAAAGATCTTGCCGATATAAAGACCAAAGACGCCAATGAAGGTCAGGTTGAGTCCAAGACTTAGAACGTTGAAGCTAAGCAGGGACACCCAGCCCTGCGCTAGCGGGGTAATGCCCATGGCGACCAGGGCGATTGAGACCAAAATGTAAAGGAATGCCACCACTGAGATTGCTAGCCCCAGGACAAACGGAAGTTTTAGACCAAAGTCGGAAAACGACACCATGCCGTCGTAAGCCAGTGTCAGTGACTTTCGCAGAGTATAGCTGCGCTCGCCGGCGAAACGAGGCGGACACTCGAAAGGCATCGTGGTCTGTCTGAAGCCGATGTATGGGACCATGCCGCGAAAGAACTTTAGGCGTTCGGTCATCGAGCATAGAGCGTCGACGCACCGTCGATCC
The DNA here is from genome assembly GCA_903928445.1 of uncultured Pseudomonadota bacterium. Classification (GTDB taxonomy): domain Bacteria; phylum Bdellovibrionota_B; class Oligoflexia; order Oligoflexales; family CAIYRB01; genus CAIYRB01. Next base: position 10,166 of record CAIYRB010000018.1, read on the forward strand.
AGCAAGCGGTAATCCGGACTGTGCGGGATCAATTTGACGTCTGCCGTGCGGTTGTAGATGGCATAAAACAGGCGAGACAGGAGATCGCCACTGGCTTTGGTCGTGGCGGTGTTGTGGCGTAGCGTATTGACCACATCGTAGCCGCTCTGCCACGCGGCGATCATGTCGGGTATAAGCTCCGGGGGATGCTGCAGATCAGCGTCCATGGTGATCACGACGTCACCTCGGGCGGCGTCCAGGCCGCAGGCCAAGGCCGCCATATGACCGACGTTGCGCGATAGGCTGATACCGTTGATGCGAGAGTCCTTTTGGCTCAATGCGACAACGCGGGCGAAGGTGTCGTCCTTGCTGCCGTCATCGATAAACAGGATCTCGAAGCGCTTGGTCAAGGGAGGTAGGATCCGGCCCAGCTCCTGTGTCAACTGTTCGACACAAGCACCTTCATTATAGGACGGGACGATGATCGAAAGGCTAAAGTCATCTGGTCGGCTCATGGTCGTCTCGTGCTCGCGCTTCAGGCCAAGATGGGTAGATCTTTAAATTGGATCAGTGTGATGCCTTGCTGCTTGACCGCCTGGGCCGCCTTCGGATCAACCAGAGCTGCCAATTCGCCCGCCCAGCCAAAGTCCCGGTAGCCCTCGCCAAGGTGTTGGCGCAGGTAGGGGCAGTCATGTCCGGGATGGGTCATCAGCTCCATGGTGCCCTTAGGCATCGACTCCAGCAGCTTACACAATGCCGCCGTATCGAGACGACCACAGATGTCAAAACCCGCAAAATAATCTGTGGTTGATAGGCCCGCCGCCCGCGCCTTGCGAGCAGCCCGGTAGCCCAGAAGGCGCAGCGCGAGGTTGTAGTGGCGACGTCTCCAGCTGCCGGGGATGGTTTGGCTGCGCGGGGGGAGGCGGAGGCTAGGCACCTGATGTTTGCGCAAAAGGCGCACCACCACCTCGGTGATGCCTGGTAATAGGTGCAAATGCTGGGTCCCGTTGGCGAATGGGATTTTGCCCACGGCGTCGCGCATCCGCTGCAGCTGCAGGTCGAGCTCAAACTCGAGTTCCTCGAGGTCAATGCGTCCGCTGAGGTAGCGCAGCAAAAAGCGTGGCCAGGCGCGGTGCAAGCAAACTCGCTCCGGACCGAAGTAGCGCAGCGTATCGGTCAGTGAATTCACCTGCCCGCCCAGCGCCAAGCCCTCGACGATGCCAAGGTGGATCCCAACCTCTAGTTTTGGATACTTGGGAATCAGGCGCAGAGCTTCATCGGTCGCCATGCCATTCATCAACAAGGCGGTTGACCCGAGGATGCCACGGGTATGAGCCTCGATGATGCCAGCGTTGATCTCCGGCGTTAAGCCAAAGTCGTCAGCCGTTACGATCAGCTGACGCTGCGTTAACATCCCAGTTTGATGCATTAAATCGCTTTGTCCACGGTGATTTTAACGCTCGAGCCAACGGCGACGTGGTCGGCGATGCCGATCAGGTCGCCTGGTTCGTCACGCCCGGCCGAGCCATCTTTATCAAGGCGAGCCTTGATGCGCAGGTTTTTCGGCGGTGCCCCACCGGACATGGCCATGACGTTTTCGGAGGTTAAAGCGCCTTTGTAAAAGGTGCCCTTGGCGTCTTTATCCAAGCCGACCTTCATCGCGCCGTAGGGCATCGGCATGGGGCTATCGGCATCATAGAGCACCAAAAACAGCGTGCGGATCCCGGCATCCTTTTTCACCAGCGCCGCATCGGTGATCGACACTTCGACCTCGGCGATTTTTTTCGGGGGTTCGGCGGTTTTTTTACTTGTCGTCTCGGCATAGGCCAAAGGTGCTGTAGCGATGATCGCGGTGATGATGGACGTGGTCAACATATTCATAGACGGCCTTTCAAAGTGACAATGGGCAAGGAATGCAGGTGACCTATAAAACCGACAAATGAAGATGAGGTCAAGCAGGCAAGACGGGTGCCTGGCCTGCCGATTCCTCACCCAAGCGGTGTCACCTGGATGAGCCGGCTTATTTGCCGCGATAGTGATCCGCATCGGCAAAAGCCAGCGCGGCATCTACTTCACTCCAGAAGCGGTGCAGCCGCAGCACGGGGGCTGGTCCGCCAAGTAGATAGGCTTGGACCTTGGGAAAGTCAGGATCGGCCTTAAACTGTGGGCGGAGGCTCAAAAAGGTGCTGTGGCGGTTGATTTCTGCGCCGTTTGGCATCAGCCCGACAAAGTCGGTGGGGATCTGCGCCGATTCGTAGAACTGATTGTAGTCCCGGCGTACCTCATCGGCGGTGACCCCGCGGTCGTCGCGGTACCAGTTCCACAAGCGGTCGGTGAGCTGATCAGCCAGGGTTTTCGCTGCACCTGCTGTGGCCTCGGTCGAGCCATGCAGTTTGTGGTGTCCGTCCGCATAGCGGTAGAGGGTGCGGATGAGAGCCCCCGCGACGCCGACATCTTCGCTGTAGTCGAGCACCTGGACGTGGAGGTCGCGGTTAGCTGGCTGCTGCGGGGCAATTCCTGGACTTGGGGCTCCAGACCAAGCGAGGGTGTTGGGTAGCTGGAAGCCCCCCAGTGGCCCAAGGTGCACGGTGCCGAGCACCCAGTTCACCCAGCGGTCGAGCAGAGGCTCGACTTGCCGGTCGCCCGAGACCTCATAGTATTCCGCCACTCGTTCCATCGACCAGGCCTGCCAGCCAAACCAACTGTTTGATGCCGGACTCGTGTACACGGGGCTTTCGACGTAGGCCATGTCGTGAAAGGTGGCGACGTTGGCGGGATAGGCGTCGTAACGGCCATTCCAGCTACTGGTGGCGCCGCCAGCGATCGCGCCTTCGGCCGATTGCAGCCAGTTGTAGAAGGCGATCTGACGTTCCAAGCTGATCTGCCAGTCGCTGGCGCCGGTCGGAGTCTTGGAGCGAAAATTGGGGTCGGCGCTCAAGACGTATGCGGCAAGCGGATTTTGGTAGCCGAAGTGGGCATGACTACTGCCGATGCGCCAGGACCACGCGCCCTGATCATCGGGCGAGGACCCGCCCCAAGCATAATACCAACCAAGGAGGTAGTGGGCACCATCACGCCCTTGGGCACCCGGACATGACGGGCTCTGGCAGCCGATTTTTTTAAAGTATTTGTCAAACATGCCGTAGCGGAGGAAATCGCCCATCTTCACCGCCTTTGCGACCAGGTCGTCGATGGCATGGGCATTGCCCTGCTCGGCGGCAAAGGAACGGGCCCAGTAGATCGCTTGGACGATCCGCGCATCTGCATCAGGTGCTGCGGTGTAGCGCCACTGCCGTTTATAGCCGACGGGATCTTTCGTAAATAGGCTGAGGAAGCCGCTTCCCGTACTGCCATAGGTGAGTTGATCAACCGATGGGTGGGCCACCGCTCGCCACACCGATTCCTCGCGGCCGCGCTCGAAGGTATTGATGTAGGTCGGTGTTCCGGCGCTGCCAAAGCCGTACCAGTTGTCGGTATCGAGCAGCCAATGCATGCCGTAGATGCCGTCGCCGTAGGCTGTGCGTAGTTCGCCGGCAATAGGGTCTTGACCGGTGCTGACCCAGGGCATCAAGTCCACCGGGTAGTTCTTGGGTTGATCTTGCTCGGGCGCAAACTGCGCTGGCGACGTGGCAGAGTACACCGAGGTGCCGTGTTGCATAGGCGGGATGGCGTAGGTTTCGACGCGGTCCATGACATAGCGCAGCGGAGCGAAATCGCCGGTATAGCGAGCATAGGCTGCCTCCAGCCATGCCCAGTAGCTGAAGGTTTCACTGGTGGTCTCATGGCCGTAATCAGGGGCCTCTACGACCAGGGTTTCGGCGGCGTGGTAAGGGATGTTTTGGCGACTGAAATAGTGATGCTCTGGATTGTGCAGTGCCCACCAGAGGGTTAAGAAACGGTCACGGCTTGCGTTGTCGCTTGGTATCTGCAGCATTCGACCGCTGCTAGTCTTGATGGTGAATCCTTGAGGCCCTGAGGTGACCTGTGGCATATCAGCTGCGGCTGCGTTCCAGTGACCGGCTGGGCTATCGACGCTGATCCCGCCAGTGCCGCCTGAGGCTTCGCTAGATGCTGGTGAGCGCTCTTGTGCTTGTCCAGTGGTGCCTGGGAGTAAGCCGAGTAGGGCCAAGGTTAGACCGGCGAATGGCCACAGAGCTTTGGAGCGGTACAACATGCGCATGATGCCCCCTTAACATGGCCGATGACCATGAAGAAAAATGGATGCTTCCTCGCGTATTGGATTCGGCCGAGTCAGTCTAGCGGGAAACTGCGGAGAATCAAAGCAACGCTCTGGTCGCGCCGGTTTTTAGTGATATTATGCTGTGTTTTCAGCCGGCTGTAGAAATAAATCAGCAAGCCAGTGCGGCACCTTGGTCGGGCGTTCGTTCTGCAGATTGACGACCACATATTGCAGGACGCCATCGGCAAAGGCTTTTTCACGGTCCTCAGAGAGGATGCGGTACTGTACTGATAACGAGGCACCAGCGACCTTGGTCACCCAGGAGTCGACGTTGATGCGGCAGATGCCGGTGATCGGGCGCTGGAAGTTTTGTTCCGCCGAGCGGAGGAAGAAGCCGATGCCCTGCTTCGTGATCTTGGCCAAGGGACAGTCGAGGTGGCGCTCGAGATAAGCTAGTCGAGTCGATGCTACTAGGTCTAGATAGTGCTTGGCGTTTAGGTGTCCATAGGGATCTAGGTCGCCAAAGCGGATATCGGTTTGGCCGGTGTAAATGATCGGCTCGCGCTTATGAAAATTCAATTATCCATCCTTGGAACGCTTTGTGTAGTCCAATGGCAGACCATCATAACCGGTGCAGCGTCATGTTTAAATGTGCAGCATTTTTCAATATGCTTCTGGCGTTAGCTACGAACTATATTAGAGTCTGGCCGCGGTGCCACCTGTTTTTTCCGTCCTTTCGGACGTTTTGCCCTGGTGATTTAAGCTCTCACCCGGCGGCCGCCAACTCAGGGCTCAGTGCTGCCGCAATCATGCGAAGCAGATCATCTTGCTTGGGAAAGGGCTTAGGGATGACTCCGAGCGCGCCAGCCTGGATGGCTTGCTTGACGTCGGCTTCGTTCTGGGCGTGGCCGGTGATCACCAAGATGCGAGCCAGTGGTCTAGCCGCCCTGATTTTATGGATGACCTCGAGGCCATTCATCTTCGGCATCCGCATATCGGTGATCAGTAGGTCGAAGGGCTCGCCAAGAAAGCGTTCGCAACCGATAACGGGAAGACTGACATAAGTCACGCTATATTGCTCTTCGAGGCTCATACACAGGACTTCGCCGATCATTTCTTCGTCATCGATGATGAGAACCGTGGGCTTGCGCACTTCTTTGGGCGCGATTTTGATAGGTTCGACGAGAGTCGGTCGTACCGCCGGCTCAGCCGCAGCGGCCGGCGGAAAGGTCAAGGTAAACTTGGTGCCAACTCCAACGGTGCTAGCCAACTCGAGCTTACCGTCGTGATCTTTGACGATCGAATGGGTGATCGACAGGCCGAGTCCGGTACCCTTGCCGACCTCTTTGGTGGTAAAAAATGGATCAAAGATGCGCTCGCGATCCGATTCTTTGATGCCTTGTCCATTGTCGGTCACGGCGACGGCGGCCCAGCCCGTGCTAGTGGTCCAGCTTTCAATGACTATTTCGGCGTCTTGCGTACGAAGGTTAGCAGCGAAGGCGTCGCGGGCATTCGTGAGCAGATTCTGGATGACGCTCTCTAATTGGTTGGCGTCGCCTTGCACCCTAGGCAGGGAGTCTTGCAGTTTTAGCCTGATAGAGATGCGATGGTCGGCGAATTGCTTGCCAAGTAAAATCAACGAATCTTGAATCACCGCATTAAGGCTGATCGGCTTTTTCTTTTGGCGCGACGTGTCGGCGGAAAAGGTTCGCAGGTGGTCGATGATTTTGCGCATACGCAACGACGCCCGAACGATATTAGCAGCGAGTTCTTTAGTGCGTTCGGGAGCGACGGCGCCGCTGCCTATGACTTCGGCAAAGCCGAGGACCGCTGTGAGCGGGTTATTGAGCTCATGGGCGACTCCGGCGCCTAGGGTGCCGAGCGAGGCGAGCTTTGAGGATTGGACCAGCTGGCCTTGGATGGTGCGGAGTTCCGCCTCACGGCGACGAGCAAGCGTTAAGTCTTGGAGGACAAAAACAGCAGCTGCGCCGATATCGCCTCCAGCAAGAGGTGCGCCGACCAAGGCTACGGCAACAGTGTTGTCACCTGGCAGTTTGAGAGATAGCTGGTCGCTCACCGTGTGTTGTGCGAACACCTGTGCTAATAATTCGCCTGGGTCGCTGGTTTTGGACTCCGTATCGAGCCCAAGTAGGTCGATGAGCGCCATGCCCACCAGACTTTCTGCAGGCATCTGCAGCAGTTTGCTACCAGCTTGATTGACCCGTTTGATCGTGCCGTCGTGATTGGTGACGAGCACAGCATCGACCAAAGCCTCCATCACGCTGTCGACCAACTTTTTATCGACCAAGGCGCGACGCGAGTCTTTGATACCTAACAACATGCGGTTTGCGGCCGCGGCTAACTCCCCCAGCTCATCGCTGCTGGTGTCGCTTGTGAGAGGGTCGATTTTATCGATGTCGGTGCCGGCGAAATGCAAACCGATGCGCCGGATGCGGCGTAGGACCGTCGTCAAAATCGAGCTGCTAAAGGTGACCGTGATCAAAGTCACCAACGAGATCATGCCGAAGGCGATGTAGGTGCTTCGCCTGCTGTGCCGTCTGATCTCATCGAGGTGACTTTCGAATTTCGCATTGGCCGTCGCTTCAATGTTCCCCAGCTGTGCACTGATAGACGTGCGTTGCTTGTTCAGAGTGGCTCCGGCGTCAATTAAGGCGCTGGCCTCGACCAAATTTTTGGTACGCAGGGCCAGGAATTTATTCGCGTCAACGACAAAGGTATCGAGCTCGCCATGGATGTCGCTGCCGAATGACCCGTTGATGCGGCTGAAATCAGTCAGGTCGCGGTGAATGCCGGCGATGATCGCAGGTCCATCGCTCAAAGTAGAGGTCTCTTGGGTTGATAATGCGACCTCGATATCTTTGTTAAAGCGTTGAAAGGCGGCACGGGCATCGCGGGCTAGCAAGAGGGATTGGAGTCGGCTCTCTTCGAGTTCCTTGAGTAATCCTGAAGTCGCTCGCACTGCCGCAAGAGAAACGATGCCAGATAGGGCGGTTGCAAGGACGACCAAGGCCAAAGTCAGGGAGAATTTTAGTTTGATTGAAAGTTTCATGCGGCCCCAAAAAACCCGACGCCCAAGTTATGGGCCTTTCGGTTGGATGGTCATTGGACTTTAGCTTTCGTTTGGCCGCTGTTGTAAACCACAGTGGTATCAGATAGTTGATCGATTCACTGAGGCGTTTGCGCAGGGGGTCTATGCCTAAGGCAATGTTCCAGGATGTTTCAAGCACGCGACCTCCTGATCTAAACAGGCTCCACTTTCGGTCCCCGCCAATGAATCTCTGGAAAATCGGCATGTCATATCGAGAGCCCTAAAGGTTTGAAGCTGATGAGTCGATAGGTCCTGGGGAGGCCCAGGGCCAATGAGCAAACAAAAGGAAACTGGGTTGGTACTGACCGGAGGCGGCGCGCGCGGTGCTTATCAAGCGGGCGCCCTGCGCGGCATTGCTGAGATCGCCGCGAAATATGGTAAGACCGTCCCCTTTGGCATCATCTCAGGCGCAAGCGCTGGCGCGATCAATGCAAGCTTTGTTGCAGCTGCTGCCGACGACTTCACCAGTGCGATGACGCAGCTCGCCAACTTTTGGGGCAGCTTGCATGCGAATTCGGTGTTTCGCACCGATGTACGGGCATTGGGTCGTACTGGGATGCATTGGGCTGGAGACTTGACCTTGGGGGGGCTTAAAAGATCCAAGCGGGCCAGTGCGCTGTTCGACACCGCGCCACTGGAGCGCTTGATTATCGATAGCATTCCCTTCAGGCGGATTCGTGCCAACTTGGATCGCGGCATCATCCAGGCCTGCGAAGTCTCGGCTTTGGATTATAGGACGTCGGAAAACGTCTCGTTTATCATGAGTCGCATGCCCATGGTCGCCTGGGTCCACCCGCGCCGCCGCTCGGTGTTCACAGACATTGCTTCACAACATGTCTTGGCGTCGTCGGCAATTCCCTTGATCTTTCCCCCTGTGAGTGTCGAAGGCCGCTACTACGGTGATGGCTGCGTGCGCAATCCAGCGCCGTTTAGTCCAGCGATTCGCCTCGGTGCACGCCGTCTTTTGATTGTCGGCGTGCGCCATGGTCGTGACCGTACAGCTTCGCCACCGGAAGCTCTACCACCGACGCTGCGGCCCTCTATAGGTAAAATTCTTGGCGTGATGATCAACGCGGTGATGATGGACACGGTTGAATACGATATCGACCGTTTGGCGCGCTTGAATTCAGTGATACGGGGTGTGCCTGAAGTTTATCGCAATCAGATGCCGATCAAAGAGATTGAGTTTTTATCGATTCAACCCTCTGAAGATCTCGGCGAGATGGCAGCGCAGCAGTTTCACCGGCTGCCCGGACCGATCCAGCATATCGTCCGCGGCTTGGGCTCGCGTACCGAGGCTTCTGAGCTGGCCAGCTATTTGCTTTTTGAACCGGCATTTTGCCGCTTGATCGCCGAACTCGGTCGCCAGGATGTGCACCGGATGCGCGAGCAAATCACCGCATTTCTGTTCGAGTGAGGCGTTAAGGGGTGCTGACGCATCCGGCTATGCCGCTACTGCGGTCTTGCTCTAATAGGCTAGCAGCAATGTTGCCACTTAGGTCGCAGTTGCTTGGATAGGTGAAGCTGAACTGTTCGTCGAGCAGGTGCGGTAGTTCCGCAACTTTTGGCCAGGGCATAGACTTGTCAGCCTTTAAGTAGGTAGCGTAGCCAAGTTTTTTAGCGGCATCCAACTCGCTTTGGGTCTCACTGATGTACAAAGCGCGGTTGGGGCATGCTTGGACTAATCCCTGCAGAAACATGAAAGCTTGAGGCTTGCGGTAGCGATCAAAGGGCGGTTGAACAACCCTGCTGAAGTCGTTCCACGGGAACACCACCGGTTCTTTTAGGCGTGGTGCGATAAAGTTCTGGAGGAAGGTGAACTTCGCATGGCAGTCGGTACCCCAGGCTTCGGGTGTGTTGGAGATGATGCCGACTTGGTATCCGGCTTGGTGCAATTGAGCGATCTCGTCAATGATCCCTGGCACGAAGGTGTAGCCGCTAGCGGGCGAGCCGGTGAGGATCACTTCACCTAGGTCGAAGTACACCCAATCGGCCGCGCGGACTGGCGTGGTCAGACATATCAGGGAGGACCAGAGGAGAGTCAGTAGTCTAAACATCGTCGTTCGTACTTTCTTGGCTGTTCGATGCCTGCAAGAAGGCATGTTCCTGTTATCTTGGCATGTAAGCCATCCGAACATGGCCGAGGAGCCTGTCATGCGGGTGCGCAGCGACGGTATGAGGTCAAAATAGCCGATATTTATCCTTCCTTCAAGTAGGGGCGTAAGTTTGCTAGCTCCTGCCGCCTAGACCAATGGCGAAGACGCTGTATTCGCTATCGCCATTGGGTAAAAATCAGGATGTCAAAAGCATAGCTTTTTCGGTATGGTGCGGCCATTATCCGGCTCAAGTGATTGTCCATGCGGCGTATGTTAGGAAATCGCTTAAGATTTTCCCTACTCCCCTTCCAGCGATGAGGACCAGCGTTCATGAGCGAGTATATCAACCCAGATTACGTCCCTGAACCCGAGCGCATGAACGTCAAAAAGGGTTTAGAAGGTGCGGTCATCGACACGACCGCCGTATCCAAGGTGAATCCAGACACCAACTCGCTGGTCTATCGCGGCTACCCGGTGCAGGATTTGGCAGAAAACTGCACGTTTGAAGAGGTCGCTTACCTACTGTACAAAGGCGAGCTGCCAAACCAAAGCGAGTTAGCCGCGTTTACCAAAAAGGAACGCTCGCTACGCGCCTTGTCTCCAGCCGCGTTGGCCGTCTTAAAGACCCTGCCGCGCAAATGCCATCCCATGGATTCTCTGCGTACGGTGGTATCCCTGCTCGGTTGCGAAGACGAGCGCATCTGGGACGACACCCCAGCGACCAACTTGGATAAAGCGATATCGCTCTTAGCAAAGATGCCAACCATCGTCGCAGCTGATTACCGCATCAGAAAGGGACTGGAGGTTCTCGCGCCGCGGACCGATCTATCCATCGCCGCAAACTTCTTCTACATGTATTTTGGCAAGGTGCCGCAAGCGGAAATAGTCAGGGCCTTTGAGGTGTCCTTGACGCTTTATGCTGAGCATAGCTTCAATGCATCGACCTTTGCCTCGCGCGTCGTCACCTCGACGCAATCGGATATATACTCGGCAACTGTGGCCGGGATCGGCGCCCTAAAGGGTCCGCTACACGGTGGAGCCAACGAGCAGGTCATGCATATGATGATCGAGATCGGCGACGCCGCCAAGGCTGAGAGCTGGATGCTCGATGCTCTGGCCAGCAAGAAAAAGGTCATGGGCTTTGGTCACCGCGTCTATAAGTCGGGTGATTCGCGCGTCCCGACGATGAAAAAATATGCACAGCAGATGGCTCAGGTCACCGGTGAGAGCAAGTGGATGAAGATGTACGATGGCCTTGAAAAGGTCATGGTCGAAAAGAAAAAGATCTACCCGAACCTCGATTTTCCCTCCGGTCCGGCCTACTACATGATGGGTTTTGAGATTGAATTCTTTACGCCGATCTTCGTCATGGCCCGAACTACGGGCTGGTCGGCCCACGTGATGGAGCAGGTCGCAAATAACCGCATCATCCGGCCGTTAAGTGAGTATATTGGCGCTGCTCAGCGCAAAGTGGCGCCGCTGTCGCAGCGCTAAGTCCGAAGTGACCGGCGAATGACTCTTTCACAAATTGCGCGAGGCTGCCTCATGTCAAAAAAAGTTCCACTCTTTATCAACGGTGAATTCGTCCAAAGCCGAGCCAGTCATACGGTGCCGGTGATCAACCCGGCCAACCAAGAAGAACTGGCGCAGGTCCCCTTTGCCACTCTAGAAGAGATGCAGCTGGCTGTGGCTAGCGCTAAAAACGCCTTTAAAACCTGGAAGGAAGTGCCGACCCCGGAGCGGGCACGGTTGTTCCTTAAGTATCAGCACCTGCTAAAGCAACATCAAGATGAGATCGCCGAGATTCTAGCAAAGGAAAACGGCAAGGTTTTGGCTGATGCCAAAGGCGACGTATGGCGGGGTATCGAGGTGGTTGAGCATGCCTGCAACGTGTCCAGCCTGATGATGGGCGAGACCGTCGAAAATGTGGCGCGGGCCATCGACACCTACAGCTACGTGCAGCCGCTTGGTATCTGTGCTGGCATTACCCCGTTTAACTTTCCGGCGATGATCCCGCTGTGGATGTACCCGATGGCGATTGCCTGCGGTAACACCTTTATCCTGAAGCCGTCGGAGCAAGATCCGCTGACCCCGACGCGCCTGACCGAGCTATTTGTCGAGGCTGGCTTTCCAAAGGGTGTGCTCAACGTCATTCATGGCGGCAAGGAGCAGGTCGATTTCTTGCTCAACCACCCTGATATTCAAGCGATTTCCTTTGTCGGATCGGTGCCTGTCGCCGAGCACGTCTACCGGACCGGCACGCGGAATCTAAAGCGGGTCCAGGCCTTTGGTGGCGCGAAAAATCACATGGTGGTGATGCCCGATGCCAACAAGGAGCAGGTGATCAACAATCTTCTTGGCTCGGCGTGCGGTGCCGGTGGTCAACGCTGCATGGCCAATAGCGTCGCCGTGCTCGTCGGCGACGCAGGGAATTGGGTCGATGATATCAAACAGGCCATGACGACGATCAGCCCAGGCAGTTGGGATCAGCCCGAGGCTGCCTACGGTCCGCAGATCAGCGTCAAAGCTCGGGACAAGATTCTCGGCCTAATCGCCCAAGGTCGCAAGGAGGGGGCCAAGTGTCTGCTCGATGGGAGCGGTTTTACCTCTAAAACGCATCCGCGCGGCAATTTTGTCGGTCCGACTCTTTTCGATCAGGTGACGCCAGAGATGACGATCTACCAAGAAGAGATCTTTGGTCCGGTGCTGTTGCTGCTACGCGCGAAGACGCTCAGCGAAGCGATTGAGCTGATCAATCACAATCCGTATGGCAATGGCACTTCGATCTTCACCTCTTCGGGCGCCGCCGCACGTAAATTCCAACATGAAATTCTCGTCGGTCAAGTCGGCATCAACGTCCCGATCCCGGTGCCGCTGCCGTTTTTCTCGTTTACCGGCTGGCGCAAGTCGTTCTTTGGCGACTTACATGCTTACGGTAAGCAGGGGGTCCGTTTCTACACCGAAACCAAGACCGTGACGGCGCGCTGGTTTGACGACCAGGTGGTCTCGGGGCCGAATATGACCATCAGCTTGCAGTGACTGTCAGCGCGAGTTTTGCCAATATCAAGTACTGGGTCAGTAGGTGCCATGAATTTTGATTTGAATGACGAGCAGAGTGCCATCCAACAGGCGGCTAGAACCTTCGCTGAGACGGTTCTGGCGCCTGAAGCGGCGCACTGGGATCAACATAAGATCTTTCCGCGTGCGGCGATTGCTCAAGCTGGCGAGATGGGTTTTTGCGGTATGTACACCCGCGAGGACGTCGGTGGGCTTGGTTTGCCGCGTCTCGATGCATCCATTGCCTTTGAGGAACTCGCGGCGGCCTGTCCGTCCACGACGGCCTATATCACCATTCATAATATGGTGACGTGGATGATTGACACCTTTGCCAAGCCAGAAATCCGGCAGCTTTACTGTCCGGAGTTGGCGGCGGGTACCAAGCTTGGGTCCTACTGCCTCACCGAGGCAGGCTCGGGGTCTGATGCCGCCGCCTTGCGCACGACGGCAACTAAGAAGGGTTCAAGCTATCTCCTGAAAGGCAGTAAAGCCTTTGTTTCTGGTGGCGGCGAAACCGATGTGCTCGTCGTTATGGCCCGGACCGGAGCCTCTGGGCCTAAAGGAGTCTCGGCCTTCGTTGTACCCACCAGTAGCAAGGGGATCACCTTTGGCGAAAATGAGCGCAAGCTTGGCTGGAACTCGCAGTCGACTCGGGTGATCTATTTTGATGATGTGAAGGTCGACGAGTCTCACCTTCTCGGCACTGAAGGCAGCGGGTTTCGTATTGCCATGAAGGGCCTCGACGGCGGTCGCATCAATATCGCCACCTGCTCGGTAGGTGCAGCACAGGCGGCACTGACTCAGACGCAAAAGTACATGCACCAACGCGAGCAGTTTGGCAAACCCTTGGCATCGTTCCAAGCACTCCAATTCAAGCTTGCCGATATGCTGACTGAGACCGTCGCGTCGCGCCAGATGGTGCGACTTGCAGCGACTAAACTAGATCAGCAGAGCGAAGACGCCAGTGTCTATTGCGCCATGGCCAAGCGCCTTGCCACCGATCTGAGCTTTAAGGTTTGTAACGACGCCCTGCAAATCCATGGGGGCTATGGTTTTACCCAAGAGTATCCGCTGGAGCGCCTCATGCGCGATGCCCGTGCGCATCAAATCGTTGAAGGCACCAACGAGATCATGCGCGTCATCATCGCTAGAGCGATTCTTGAAGAAGGCGCGGCGCTGACGCTACGCTGATCCCGGTACCTATTCCTATGGAGTGTCGCTATGGCGGAAGAAGTGATCCTAGTCGAAGACCTAGCGGCGGGTCATGGTCTGATCATCGGAGTTGCGACGCTCAACCTTCCGGCAAGCCTCAACGCACTCACTCTAGAAATGATCGACCTCCTTGCCGCACACCTGAAGCGGTGGGAACGCGATCCGCAGGTCGTCTGTGTCGTCCTTCAAGGGGCTGGAGGCAAGGCCTTTTGCGCTGGCGGAGACGTCCGCTTTCTCTATGCAGCCGCGCGACGCAGCCAGGCCGAAGGGGACGCCTACTCGAAGGTTTGCGCCGAGTTTTTTACGCGGGAATACGCCCTTGATTATCATATTCACAGGTATACAAAACCGGTCTTGTGCCTCGGCCATGGCATCGTTATGGGCGGTGGCCTTGGCCTCATGGTCGGCGCGTCACATCGCGTCGTCACCGACAAGACTAAACTCGCCATGCCAGAGATCTCCATCGGACTCTTGCCGGATGTCGGCGCGACTTATTTTTTACCCCGCTTAGTGTCGAAGGTCGGGCTTTACCTGGCGTTGACCGGGACCCGGATAAACGGCGCCGACGGGGTCTTTGCTGGTCTTGCCGACTTTTTGCTCAGCGCAGAGCAGCTGCCGAGTCTACTTAAAGAGCTGCCAGGTCTTGCCTGGGTCGCTGCGGACCGTAGCGCTAATGACGCTGTGCTGAGTCGATATTTGCGGCAAAAATCCCAGGTAGCTGCGAAGGTGGCCTCGCCGCTTGAAGAGCACCTGGCGTTTATAGAGTCGGTCTGCGCAGGAGCGGACTTGGCATCCTTCACCGTTTTGATGCAGAAAGTCCCACCCGGTGACGATTGGATTGATGCCGGTAAAAAGACCTTCTTTAGCGGATCTCCCAGTATTGCGGCGCTCATCTTTGCGCAGCAGGCCAAAGGCCAAGACATCGATTTGGCTTCAGCATTTCGCTACGAGCTTCAGGTGGTCACTAGGTGTACGGCGCATGCGGACTTTGTTGAAGGCGTGCGGGCTGTGCTGATCGATAAGGATCAAAAGCCGCAGTGGAATCCTGCCTCGCTCGAGGATGTGGGCCGTGCGTCTACCCAGTCCTATGTCGCCCCGGTCTGGAGTGACGTGGAGCATCCACTGCGCAGCTTAAAATAGGGAGACTATGTTGGTTTTTTGCGCCTTTTGGCGCTGCGATATGGTTCTAATAACCCCATGGTGAAACGAGTTCCTGATGAGCAAGATTGCATTTTTTGGTCTCGGTAATATGGGCGGCCCCATGGCCGCAAATCTGCTCCACGCGGGCCATACGGTGACTGGTTTTGATCCAGTCGCGGCGGCCGTGGAGAGCTTCGTAGCGGCTGGGGGTAAAGCCGGACACAGCGTTGAGCAAGCCTGCTTAAACGTCGACGCCGTGGTCTCAATGCTCCCGTCTGACCAATTGGTCGAAGAGCTATACCTCGGCCCTAAGGGCATTTTGGCTGCGCTCAACAAGCGGCCCTGTCTGCTGATCGATAGCAGTACGATCTCACCCCAGGCCAGCCGCAAGGTGAGTCAGGCTGCAACCCAGCACGGTAGTCGGATGATCGATGCTCCGGTATCCGGCGGCGTCGGCGGCGCCAAGGCCGGGACCCTGACCTTTATGGTGGGCGGCTTGCCCGATGTGGTCGCCGAGGCAGAGAAAATCCTCCATGCGATGGGTAAAAACATCTTTCATGCCGGACTGGTTGGCAGTGGTCAGGTCGTCAAGATATGCAACAATATGCTGCTTGCCATCCACATGATCGGGACCTCCGAGGCCTTAAATCTAGGCGTGTCGTTGGGCATGGAGCCGAAGGTCCTCAGCGATATTATGAGCAAAAGCTCGGGTCGCAACTGGTCTTTAGAGGTTTATAATCCATATCCTGGCGTGATGGAAAACGCCCCTGCTTCGCGCCAGTATTCAGGCGGCTTTGCCGTCGATCTCATGGCCAAGGATCTCGGCCTAGCATTAGCGGCTAGCCAATCAGCGCAGACGGCGACCCCGCTTGGTCACTTAGCCCGAGATCTTTTTGCGATGTGGAGCAAACTTGGCCATGGTGGTCAGGATTTCTCCAGCATCTTGCAGCTCCTAGCGCCGACTAAAGCCGTTTCAGCTTAGGCCTTTCACCTATAGGAATGACCATGAAAAAGCACCCCGTTCGCGTCTATCCGTCGAAAGAGCCCCTGGCTCGCAAAGATCAGCTAGCCTGGAAGATGGCTGCGGTCGCTGCAGATCAGACACCCATTAAAGCTGACGTCGAAGGTATGGTGATCAATCGCATCATCGACAACGCCTCGGTCGCCATCGCCTCGCTGAATCGCCGCCCCGTTGCCTCAGCTCGGGCCATGGCCATCGCCCACCCGCGCAGCAGCGGGGCGACGGTGTTTGGTATGCCCAATGACCAGCGCTTTGACTGTGAATGGGCAGCTTGGGCCAACGGCACGGCGGTGCGTGAGCTCGACTATCATGACACCTACCTTGCGGCTGATTACTCGCATCCGGGTGATAATATTCCGCCGATCCTCAGTGTC
Organism: uncultured Pseudomonadota bacterium; assembly: GCA_903928445.1. GTDB lineage: Bacteria > Bdellovibrionota_B > Oligoflexia > Oligoflexales > CAIYRB01 > CAIYRB01. The sequence goes on from CAIYRB010000018.1 coordinate 26,334, forward strand.
GCGCAGCAGTTGAATAAGTCGGGTAAAGACCTGCTGGCCGGCATCGTCACCGGCTATGAAATCCACGTCGATTTGGTCAAGGCCATCTGCCTGCATGAGTTTAAAAAGGACCATATCGCCCACCTTTGCCCAGCCCAAGCGGCCGGCATCGGTACGATGCTGGGTCTGCCGACGGAGACCATCTATCAGGCCATTCAGCAAGCGGTGCATGTCTCATTCACCACAAGACAGTCGCGCAAGGGTGAGATCTCGTCGTGGAAAGCCTACGCGCCGGCCCATGCCGGCAAGCTCGCCATCGAAGCAGTGGACCGCGTCATGCGCGGCGAGGGCGCTCCGTCGCCGATTTACGAGGGAGAAGACTCGGTCATCGCCTATATGCTCGGCGGTAAAAATGGCCACTACGAAGTCCCTTTGCCAGAGCCCGGCGAAGAAAAGCGCGCGATCTTGGAAACCTACACCAAGGAACATTCGGCTGAATACCAATCCCAGGCGCTGATCGATCTTGCACGCAAGATGCGGCCAAGGATCAAGAACTTTGACGACATCAAGAGCATCGTCATCCATACCTCGCATCACACTCACTATGTGATCGGTACCGGTGCCAATGATCCACAAAAGATGGATCCCAATGCCTCACGTGAGACCTTGGACCATTCGATCATGTATATCTTCGCTGTCGCCCTGCAGGATGGCGTTTGGCATCATGTCGACTCCTACGCACCCGAGCGGGCCAAACGCGCCGATACCGTCCGCCTGTGGCACAAGATCACCACCGTCGAGGAAGCGCAGTGGACGCAGCTCTATCATGAGCAGGATCCTAACAAGAAGGCCTTCGGTGGTCGTGTCGAGATCACCCTAAACAATGGCGAAAAATTGCAAGACGAGCTTAAGCTTGCCGATGCCCATCCCGCCGGTGCTAGGCCGTTTAAACGTGCGGACTATATCCGCAAGTTTGATCTGCTGACCGGCGAGGTCATTGCTAAGGCGGAACGCGACCGCTTTATTGGCTTGGTGGAACAACTTGCAGATCTGACCCCAGCGCAGGTGAAGTTGCTCAACGTCCAGGTAGACTTAAGCCGCCTTAGCCACCACAAGCGTGACGACCGGGGGATCTTTTAATGCTGTTCCCAACGGTCTCTCCGGCAGAGAAGCGACTGGCGCTGCGGCAGGCTCTAAGCAGCGGGCGCTTGCTGCAGTTTCCAGGGTCTTGGTCACCGCTGGTAAGCATGGCGATCGAAGAGCAGGGCTTTGATGGCGTCTATATTTCTGGATCCGTGCTCTCCAATGATCTCGGCTATCCAGACATTGGACTGACGACCCTTACCGAGGTGGCGCAGCGTGGTCGGCAGATTGCCCGCACGACTAAACTGCCGTCGATTATCGACATCGATACCGGCTTTGGTGAGCCGATGAGTGCCAGTCGTTCGGTGCAGGAAATGATCGAGATGGGATTGGCGGGTTGTCATCTGGAAGACCAGGTCAATCCGAAGCGCTGTGGGCACCTCGACGGTAAGGCGATCGTGAGCCGCGATGACATGGTGCGTAAGATCACCGCCGCTGCGCATGGTAAGCAGCTCGACGCAAACTTTCTCCTGATCGCACGGACCGATTCTCGCGCGACGGAGGGATTGGCCAAGGCCGTCGATCGGGCCAAGGCCTATATCGATGCTGGCGCCGACTGCATTTTTATTGAGGCGCTCGAAAATGAGGCCGAGTTCGCCGCCTTTCGTAAGGCTATCCCATCGCCTTTATTGGCAAATATGACCGAGTTTGGTAAATCAAAGCTGTTGACCTTTGACCAGCTTTCCGGACTCGGCTACAACATCGTCATCTATCCGGTGACGACCTTCCGTCTGGCCATGAAGGCGACGGTGGATGGCCTCGGCGAGATCAAGAGCAAGGGCACTCAGGAGGGCTTGCTCGGTAAGATGCAGCATCGCAAGGATCTCTACGCCTTGTCGCGCTACGAAGCTTATAACACCCTGGATCAGGGAATTTTCAACTTTCGGATAAAGTAGCCGCCTCATGTCAGATCAATCCTTACCGCGCTTGACCCCACCCAACGGGTCCAGGCGCGTTTTGCTCCATTCCTGCTGTGCCCCTTGCTCTGGTGAGGTGATGGAGTCGATGCATGCGTCCGGCATCGATATGACGATCTATTTCTACAATCCCAACATTCATCCGCGTAAGGAGTACCTCCTGCGCAAGGAGGAGAATATCCGCTTTGCCGAGAAGATGGGGATTGAGTTTATCGATGCCGACTACGATACCGGCCGGTGGTTTGACCGCACCAAGGGCATGGAGGATGAGCCCGAGAAGGGCATTCGCTGCACCGAGTGCTTCTCGATGCGCTTTGAAAAGACGGCCGCCTATGCCGCACAGCATGGGTTTGACGTCTTCACTAGCTGCCTTGGCATCTCGCGCTGGAAGGATATGGACCAGATCAACGGTTGCGGCGAACGTGCTGCGGCGCGTTATCCAGGTCTAAGCTACTGGACGTTTAACTGGCGTAAGCAGGGCGGCTCGCACCGGATGTATGAGATTGCCAAGCGCGAGGGCTTTTATAAGCAGGAGTACTGCGGCTGCGTTTACTCGCTGCGCGATACCAATCAATCGCGCCAAGAGCGCGGTCGGCCGATGATTCATATCGGTACCGAGCATTATGCCGAGACGACGGAGGCGGCTAACTCTGAAGAGTCACCGTCTGTTGAATCTTTGGTTTAGATTTACTTCCTAAAGCCGCGACGTTCCATGGCCTCGTCGCGGGCGTCGTCAATCTCGCTGAGCACGGCGTTGACATCGGCCTTTTTGCCGCTTTGTTGAAAGCGGCCGGTAAGCGGCGAGTCGGGTTTTAGCTTGCCGTTCTGGTAGAGTTTCCAGATTTCCTTAGGGTACTCTGTCGCCAGTATCTCTGGTGCATACTGCCCAAAGAACGCCGCAAGTTGCTTGAGGTCGCGCTCGAAGATGCCAAAGGCATTGTTCGCCGTGGCCTGGACGGCCTGCGGGAAGTCGATGATGACCAAGCCCTTGTGGCCCACTAACACATTGAATTCCGACAAGTCGCCGTGGATGATTCCAGCGCAAAGCATCAGCACGGCCTGGCGCATGAGGAATTTATGATACTCGCGTGCCTGGTCGGGTGTCAGATCGACATCATTGAGGCGCGGGGCGGGATCACCGTCCGCATCGGTGACGATTTCTAGGAGCAACACCCCTTCGTAAAAGGTATGGGCTTGAGGTACCTGCACCCCGGCTCCACCGAGCAAAAACAGGGCATCGACCTCGGTATTTTGCCATTCGCTTTCGCGCTCCTGACGGCCGTAGCGGCTGTTGCTGTCCATGGCGCGAGCCTTGCGGCTGCTGCGGACCTGACGGCCTTCGGTGTACTGGGTGCGGTGCTTGAACGTGCGCTGGTTGGCTTCTTTGTAGACCTTGGCGCAGCGGTAGACGTCGCCGGTGCGCACAACATAGACCTCAGCCTCCTTGCCGCTTTGCAGCTGGCCAACGACTTCGTCGATCAAGTCGGCTTGAAGTAAGGGCATTAAACGAGACGGTATCTTCATAGGAGCTTTATTAAAATGAGTGGGCCATTGGTCGTAGCATCATCCGGGCTCTGGGTAGGCCGAGAACAGGGCACACAGTAGCCTAAATGCGAGCGACAAGCGATAAGCTTGCCGCTTTGGCGCCGACTCATGATCCATTACATTGTAAAAACAGATAGTTATGTCGAAAATGGGGCGTGATACTCAGGCCCATTCGCGGTTAAATTGACCGCAGCCTCGGATCCTTGCTTGTCCATCTCCTGCAGCGCTTTGGTGATAGTTTGTCCTAGGGAAAAGTTGCGGAACCACTTATAGCATTCACTGATCGTATGTTGTCGTCGAGGTCCATGTGAGTGTTCAATCCTTCGGTGATTCTGGCTCCTTGGTCTTTGACCAAGGGTTCGTCGATCATCTTCCTGCTGACCTTAGCTCGGTCAATGTACCGAGGGAGGTAAAGGACGCCTGTTACACCCTGGTGTTGCCATCAGTCGTGACCAAACCGAGTCTTTTGGCATGGTCGAGTCATGCGGCAAGTCGGCTTGGTATCACCAAGCCGGAGGATGACGCTGCTGTCCTCACCGCCGTCTTGGCAGGGAATCAGGTGTTGCCCGGCATGAAACCCTACGCCGCCCGCTACGGTGGTCACCAATTCGGGCGTTGGGCTGGTCAATTGGGTGATGGTCGCGCGATCACCTTGGGTGAGCTGACCCTGCCGGACCGGACGCGCTGGGATATGCAGCTTAAGGGGGCTGGGCCGACGCCCTACTCGCGAAGCGGCGATGGCCGTGCCGTGTTGCGTTCATCGGTGCGCGAATTTCTCTGCAGCGAAGCGATGCACCACCTGGGCGTGCCGACGACGCGGGCCCTAAGTCTGGTGGGCACCGGCGAGGAGGTCGTCCGCGACATGTTTTATGACGGGCATCCGCGAGCCGAACCAGGCGCCGTGGTTTGTCGCGTTGCGCCGACCTTTCTGCGCTTTGGCAATTTTGAAATCCTCGCAGCGAGTGGTGAGCTGGAGCTGCTTCGACGACTCATCGACTATACGATCGTGACTTATTTTCCCGAGCTGGGACCGCCGTCGCCCGCCACCTACGGGCGCTGGTTTAGCGACGTCTGTAGCCGCACCGCTGTGATGGTCGCGCATTGGCAGCGCATCGGTTTTGTTCATGGTGTGATGAACACCGATAATATGTCGATCCTGGGCCTGACGATCGACTACGGACCCTACGGTTGGCTTGAGGGATATGATCCGAGCTGGACGCCAAACACCACCGACTCGGACCGCCGGCGTTATTGTTTTGGCAATCAGCCGCATGTCGCAGCATGGAATCTTCAGTGCCTCGCCGCAGCACTGCATCCACTCTTTGGCCCGCTTGGACTGCAAGGGGAGTTGGAGGGCGGCTTGGACACCTATCAGACGACCTTTGCTCAGACGCATGCTGCTATGACAGCGAATAAGCTTGGCCTTGACGCCCTGCAGGGGGCCGCCGACGAGGCCTTGGTCAACGATCTGTTGCATCTGCTCAGCGCTGTGGAAACCGATATGACCATCTTCTATCGCCGACTTGCGGCAGTTCCCTTGGGCGAGGCGGCATCAAGCCTAGGTGATGCTAAGTTGACTCAAGTGCTTGCCGATGCCTTCTACCAGCCATTGGCCGAGGACGAGGAGCACCAGCAGCGCCTGGCTGATTGGGTCCGGCGTTATGTTAAGCGCCTGACCACCGATCCCCTTTCGCCAGATCAGCGGCTAGCGCTGATGCACCGGGCCAACCCCAAGTTTGTCCTGCGCAATTACCTTGCCCAGGAGGCGGCTTTGGCGATCGAGCAAGAGCAGGATCTTGGACCCGTGGAAGTTCTGGCTAAGGTGCTCGAGGCGCCTTATGACGAGCAGCCCGAGCATCAGTCATTTGCAGGTAAGAGGCCCGAATGGGCCCGTCATAAACCGGGATGCTCCACGCTTTCCTGCAGTTCATAGACCATGCACACGGGTTGCAGCTATGATGGCAGCCCGACCTTCCACTTTGATGCCTTCGTCACGCTAAAGGACCTAACTTCGTGCAAAAGACCACCTGGCGCCGCCTCTATGAAACCGCTCGACCAGAGCGGCGCAATATCCTCTTTGGTTTATTTTTTCTGGCAATTTCGAGCGGTACGAGCCTGCTTTTTCCGCAATTGATCCGTTGGATGATCGATTCAGTGCTGCAGCCGAAAAAGGCCGAGTTGCTGTTGCCGGCAGCGCTAGGTCTCTTTGCGGCCTTTACCCTGCTCGGTATCGCCGGGTCGATTCGTTACTACCTCTTTTCGGTCAGCGGTGAACGCATCGTGCTCAAATTGCGCGAGACTCTCTACCGGCGCATCCTCGTGCAGGATCTGGCGTTTTTCGATAGTAATCGGACCGGTGATCTGATGAGCCGCCTAGCGTCGGACTGCACGACGTTGCAAAATACCGTGAGCGTCAACGTGTCCCAGGGCATGCGTAATGTCAGTCAGGTCGCTGGTGGCTTTGCTTTTATGTTTTATACCTCCTGGCAGTTGTCGGCATTGATGCTGCTTATGGTGCCGCCCGTTGCGGCAGCGACTGCGGTTTTCGGTAAGCGCATTCGCGGTTATTCCAAAGAGTTTCAAAATACCCTTGCGGCTTCGGGCATCGTCGCTGAGGAGACGATCTCCGGCGTGCGCACGGTTAAGTCCTTTGTGCAAGAGGGCGCCGAAAGCGAACGCTACCGAGCCTCGCTCGATCAGGCCCTGGCGGTCGTCATCAAGCGCATCCGTGCCATCGCCGAATTTATGACGGTCGCTTTGATCGTCGGACTGGGTGCGATCTGCTTCGTTCTTTGGTACGGCGGCCGTGAGGTGATCTTAGATCACATGTCGATCGGTGATATGACGCAGTTTCTGATGTATCTCATGATCGTCGCGATCGGTTCGGGTAGTCTTGGTAGCTTGTGGGGCGACCTGATGGCCGGTATTGGCGCTAGTAAGCGCGTGTTTGCCATCATCGAGCGCGAACCAGACGTGGCCGACGTGGGCCGTACCCTGGATACGATCAGCGGGCGCATTGAATTTTGTCAGGTGCGGTTTAGCTACCCATCACGTCCGGACGTCGAGGTGCTGCGCGGCGTCGATTTGACCGTCGAGCCGGGTCAGGTGGTTGCCTTGGTCGGGTCCTCAGGCGGGGGTAAAACGACCATTGCACATTTGATCCCCAGGTTTTATGAGCCAAAATCTGGCCATATTCTGCTCGATGGGACTCGGGTTGATTCCATCAGGCCGAGCTTCCTGCGTGAACAGATCGGCATGGTGTCGCAAGAGCCTGTGCTGATTTCAGCGACCATCGCTGACAACATCCGCTATGGATGCCCTAACGCCAGCCTCGAGCAGATGAGGCAAGCAGCAAGCGATGCCAATGCTCTGGAGTTTATCGAACGGTTCCCCGACGGGTTTGAGACTCAGGTTGGGGAAAAGGGCGTTCAGCTTTCTGGTGGACAAAAGCAGCGAGTGGCCATCGCGCGAGCGATTTTGAAAAATCCGCGCATCCTCCTTCTCGACGAGGCGACCAGCAACCTCGATACCGCTAGCGAATCCTTGGTGCAGGTGGCGCTGCAGCGGCTGATGCGTGGCAGAACCACCCTGATCATCGCTCATCGCCTGGCCACGGTGAAGGACGCCGATCAGATCTTCGTGGTGAGTAGCGGCCAGATCGTCCAGCAAGGGCGCCACGAGGAGTTAGCTCGGGATCACGCCGGGCTCTATTTCAAGTTGTTGCAGCGTCAGTTTAGCGATGATGCTTAGCGTAGGAGGTTTCTCGCTAAGAGGGTTCTGGCGATCACCGTGGTTGCTAGAATGACTAGCCAGATGGACGTCAAGGGCCCGAGGTATTGCGGCAGGAGTAAAAACAAGGTGTAGGCGATGCCGGTCTCGCCACCCTCGGCCAGACCAGCGCCGAGGCGGAGGCCACGATTGTCCTGACTTGTGAGGCCTCTTTTATCGCTTAGGGCGCCTAGAGCTAAAGCGCTGCTTATGCAAAGCACGTAGAGAAAGACGATGCCAAGCCAGGACCATGGTAGATCAGGGCGGCGGTACATGAAGCCCAGGATCATCATCGAATAGGCCGCCATATCGCCGATGATATCGAGGTAAGCACCGAAGTCGGTCTGTTGGCCGGTGCCCCTAGCGTAAATCCCATCGGTGCCGTCGAGCCAGCGACTAGCCCACCAAAGGCCCAGTGTTAGCCAAGTGTAGCCGGCGGCGCAAGCTACCGCAGAGGCGGCCGCCGTCAGTAGCGCACACGCGGTGATGTGGTTCGGGCGTAATCCAAGTCGGCTGTAAACCTTGACGATCATCGGTGAGGTATGGTCGAGGATACGACGAAACGGAGTGTCGATCATGGGATGCGTTCGCCTCTGGGCTTTAAAGAAATCGTGACCAATTTCACCTTAGATTGAGTCCGAATTCCTGTCGTTCATTGGCTTGCTCATAGTTGCAGCTGCTGGCCATCTGTCCCTGACGGCCGCTCTTTTTTCACAAAACGGCCAGCCAGAGTCTTGCCGAGTGCGATAAACCGCGCTTCAAAATAGTGCGTCGAGAGATACGCGAGGGCAAAGGTCAGGGCAATGCATAGAGGCCTCTTTAGGTACCTGACCAAGGTATCACCCGAGCCTAGCCAGCCAATCATGGTGATTGGGTGGAGGACGTAGAGAGCGTATGAAAGCTCGGCGATGACAAACAAAAAGGCGCTCTCTAGAGCTTTTGAAATCCACGGCCTATCGAGGTAGAGAGTGTGGCCGATAAGCAGCATCGCGGCGATACCGCGCAGCCAGTAGAAATCCCAGAACCGCGTCCATGAGGCAACGCAAACCAATGGAACAAGTAGTAAGAGCGGTATGCGGGCGATGATCTGCCGAATACGTTGTGCGTGCGGATCAAGGTGGATCAGCGCAAGAGTGCATCCGGCCAAGATTTCATCGATGCGAATATGGGTTGTCATCCATTCATCGCTGACGGTGGGTAGAAAAAGGATCGTGCGAATCGACGCGGTCGCCCATAGCAGCGGCAGTGCATAAAGCGACCTTTTGCCGAATAAAGCGAACATTAAGCCGATAAATAGATAAAAATGCAGCTCAACACATAAACTCCAGAAGTGCAAGGTCACCGGGTCGAAAAATAGACTTGGAAAGTAGTTTACTGAAAAGCTCAGATGAGCGACCCATGTGGCTAGATCAGAGGTCAAGAACGGCAAGACGATCAAGAGGTAGAGCCATGCCAAGGGTAGAATTCGAAACAGTCGGCGGATGAAAAAAGTGACGGTGTCACCACGGAGGTATAGATTCGAGGTAATCAAAAATCCCGACAAAATAAAAAACAGACTCATCCCAATATTGCCGGTACATTTATTGATCGGAATGTCCCAGCTACGCGGACTGAGCGGTACCATGTGCGTGACAAGTATCAACAGGATACTGATGGCGCGCCAGCCGTCGAGCGCTTTCAGACGGTGCTTGGAGTCTACTTCTGGCGTCGAGAGATGCATGAAATCTCGGGATAGTTCATAATATACATTGAATAACATAAATTAACATTTTTGTCAAACTATATAATGTTATTAACATATTGGAAGCCGAGAGAGTCGGATGGCATCCTGGCAAATAGGCGAGTTGTATTTAGGCGCGCACTGCCTAACAACCTGTCCGAAAAGTCGATTCCACCTAAAATATTTAGGCTTGTCGACTTTCCACACTGTCCCGTGAGGGACTTGTTCCACGTCCAGCTGGTGTTTGCCTGGGCCGTGCTTCAAACCCAGTCGGGCCTGAGCGGGGTTGCTCCGCGCTACACGTGAACGGTTGGAATTTACGAGGGACTGGGCTACGCCGGAC
>CAIYRB010000019.1 GCA_903928445.1 uncultured Pseudomonadota bacterium
GAAGTAGGGAGACACGGAATTTTCGGACATGTTCTAAGTTTAGGCAGATCGTCCATGGCTAAGCCCTCAAGTCGCAGATCAAGATCACGCCAAGGGCCAACGCTAGGGCAAAGGCTACGCCAAAGCCAGCAGGTGCTTGCTGGCAGATTCCTTAGTTAAAAGGTTTGGTCCGCTCCCGGACGAGCCACGGTGGCGACACCGGCTGCCGCCGCATTGCTGACATAGCGAACCTCCAAATACAACGGCTTGTTAGAAATCTGCAGCGCCGCAGCATGGCTTTCGAGAACCTGTCCGCCAACAATTTTGACTTGTAGACTACTCGATGCGTTAACTGTCGCAAAGGTCCCTGCGGCCGTCTGCACCGAGCCGACAATCGATACGACGCTGTTGTTAACATCGTCGAAGGTACCGATGACGTTAAAAGTGTCAGCTTGCACGCCAAGCTTCAGCCCAGCCATAACCACGGTGTTTAGCGGAATTCCCGAGTAGGTTGGCACCGGTCCATAGGCGACCCCCGCGACGACAAACAGGCTGCCTTTGACGCAGAAGGTCTGCGCCTTTCCCGTCACACAAGACGGAACCACGCCGACGACATCGGCAACGGCATGGGTGTGTGCCAGCGGCGCCTTGCCGTCTAGCTTTGCTTGCAGGCTAGCGCTCATCCCGTCGACGTAGGCCTTATTGTAGAGACTGTCGGTATACGTCGGGGTCGTGATCGTCACCACACTGTTGTCACTACTAAACTTAATGTCTTTTGAGCCTGAAGGTCCGGTGGGGCCCATTGGTCCGGTCGAACCAGCAGGTCCGATCGCGCCTGTCGCACCGGTGTCGCCTTTTGCGCCCGACGGACCGGCGGGGCCGGCGGGGCCGGCAAGACCTGTCGCTCCAACATCGCCTTTTTGGCCCGTAGCTCCTGTTGCTCCGGTGGGACCAGCGGGGCCGATAGGTCCAGCAGGGCCGGCGTCGCCTTTCACACCAGTAAGGCCGATAGGACCAGCGGGACCGACATCGCCTTTGGCGCCAGTAAGACCGATAGGACCCGCAGGGCCAACGTCACCTTTGGCGCCAGCAGAACCGGCAGGGCCAACGGGACCGGCAGGGCCTACATTACCTTGAGCGCCGGTAAGGCCGATAGGACCGGCAGGGCCAACGTCGCCCTTGGCCCCGGTAAGACCGATAGGACCAGCGGAGCCGGTGTCGCCTTTGGGACCGGCAGCTCCAATAGGACCAGCAGGGCCAGCGTCCCCTTTGGCGCCGCTTAGACCGATAGGACCGATAGGACCAGCAGGACCGACATCGCCTTTAGCACCGGTAAGACCGACAGGACCGGCAGGACCGGCAGGACCGATATCACCTTTGGCACCGGTGAGACCGATAGGACCGATATCGCCTTTGGAACCTGTGGCACCGACATCACCCTTAGCGCCGGGAAGACCGACAGGACCAGCGGGACCGACATCGCCTTTGGCACCGGTGAGACCGATAGGACCGATATCGCCTTTGGCACCGGTGGGACCGACAGGACCAGCAGGACCGACATCGCCCTTAGCACCGGTGAGACCGACAGAGCCAGCAGGACCAGCAGGACCGACATCGCCTTTGGAACCTGTGGCACCGACATCGCCCTTAGCGCCGGGAAGACCGATAGGACCGGCAGCGCCGACATCGCCCTTGGCGCCAGTAAGACCGATAGGTCCGGCAGAGCCCGTGAGTCCCACCGGACCAGCGGGTCCAGCGTCGCCTTTAGCACCTGTCATGCCGATTGGGCCTTGCGGTCCAGCGTCGCCTTTACTTCCAGCTGCTCCTGCGGGACCTGCAAGGCCGGGGTCGCCTTTCAGGCCCGGCGAACCATCGAGCCCTTTGGGACCGACTGGACCAGCCGCACCGGTGTCACCCTTGGGGCCGACCGGACCCATCGGGCCCACGGGACCGCTCATGCCTGTATCTCCCTTGACGCCAGGGGCGCCGGGATCACCCTTGGCTCCTGCGGGTCCAGCCAGACCGTCCGCTCCGGCATCGCCTTTTGGACCCGCTGGCCCGGCCGGACCTGCAGCTCCATCCTTTCCTTGATCTCCTTTGTCACCTTTGACGCCGGGTAGACCAGGAACCCCGGCCGGCCCAGGATCACCCTTTGCTCCGGCTGGCCCAGGATCACCTGGCAAACCCGGGCTTCCGGTGGGACCACGCGGTCCGACTGGCCCCACAGGCCCGGGCTCACCATCGTCGCCCTTATCGCCTTTGTCCCCTTTCGGCCCCTGCTGACCAGGCGGCGGCGGTGGCGGCAGCTTACATGGTTTGCCGACGAAGTCGCTTGCCATTTTGATGCTGCTATTCTCAACCCCGCAGGGAAAATGACCCAAGCATGCGCCGACACGACCATCGGCCCCCACACACATGCTGGCCGGATGACCAAGCCGGTCGACCGCAACGAGCCGTGGTTCCATAGCATCGATGCGACCATTGGCGTTAAGATCCACACCGATCGTCACTTCACCGGTCAATCCGGCCGCGCCGATCTCCTCGCGTTTGACGTAAATCACACCCTTGGTGAACCATCCCTGCTCGACTCTTTTGCTAGTCAGGTTATGGGCATCTAAGGTTGCGCCAATCGCGACGTCGCCGATCATGGGCATCGCTAGCCGGGCAATGTCACTTGCCGAGACATCCGCAGTGCCGAAATCGACGGCAAACGCCAGCTGTTCGTCGCTCTCACTCGCGAACGCAACGGAGGCGCCTGCAGCTCCCGTTGCCAGGACAGACGCTAGGAACCATCGCCGCATTAGATGAAACATAGGCTCATTGCGCATGGTACACCGCTAAATTTAGAAGGTTGGGATCGCTATTGAAGCAGACAGAAACGGACGGCAGGATTACCCCGATTTTAGCACATCATGGCTGCCCAGGCCAAAATCGCATCGCGCTCTGTCGCTTCGGTCTAGACTTGCGCTCTGCCGCTCATGAAGTAGCTCTGCCGCTCCTGCCGATTTGCATTGGCACCACGTCTCCTTTGTGGATAAATCAATTGATCAAAAGCATCCCCGCCGCGCCACGGCGCGACACCAACCGCAAGGACCCGCATGAAGGTTGTTCGCCGCCTATTTATAATGATTTTTTGTTTGTCAGTCGCCGCGACTGGCGCAGTGCTCTGGGGCAAACAAGGACTCCAAGCCATTGCCAACTGGCTCAGCTACGAGAGTGCTTGTGCAGGCGAACCCCAACTGGCGGCCCTGCTCATGGGGGGCATCAACTCGCGGCCGAAAGCCGCCTCAAGCTGGCTGCGACGGCACCCTGATACACGGCTGGTGGTGGCGCGGCCGCGCGACGAAGAGCTACAGCAACTCGGCATCTTGCCCAACGAAGGCCTGCTGACGCGAACGCTGTTGGCAAGCTACGGTATCGACAGCAACCGGGTCACCGTCTTGCCAGAGCCTCAGGTTGCCAATACCTTTGAAGAGGTGCAACGCTTGGTCGCTTATACCAAGGCCCAAAATCCAACGCCGACGCAATTGTTTCTCCTAACTAGCTGGTCACATTCGCGGCGAGCGGCTTGGACAGCGGAACATGTCGCGGACGAGACCGGGATCAAAATCTGTACGGTCCCGCTTACCCAGGGCGAAGACTCACCGATCGGCTGGTGGCAGACCGATCGTGGAACACTCGATGTGTTTACCGAATACGTCAAATCGCTACGCTACGGCTTCAAGTACGCACTACGCTGATCTCTAAATGCGTCACAATAATTTAGATATCAACGCCAAATGGACGTCCATCTTGCCGCTCGAAGGATGGCAGCACTTCCGCATCGTCGCACGTCGCTACGATGGCAAGATGCTGCAGATCGAGCTCATGGCCGCCTGCGATAGTGCCGTGCGCCTTTGGCTGCCCGCAGAGCATTTGAAAGATAAGGAACGCTTTAGCCCAGGGTGGGCACGACTCCTCGCGCCCCTCCCCCCTTAACCGTTCACTTACGCCACTGGCCCTTGATAAGCATTTTTGAGTGGATAAACCTGCTCACTCCACACTCGGTCAAACGCATCCTGATTTAGCTGCGGCTTACGCACCATCTTCAAGATCAGCGCCTGCTGCCGCTCATCATGATCCTGACTGCAATAAAACCGCACCGCGAAACGCGAAAAGTCGGTAATCAACAGGCGATAGATCAGCTCCATCATATCCTCTCCCACCGGGTAGAAGCGCTGATTTTCGGCGATCAATTGCGCATAAGGGACCAGGGTAAACAGCTCGCCAAGTTGCAGGGTATAGTCGAGATTTTTGCTTTGTGCTTGGGACGGCGGCGCGGACTCGAGAAAGTTGCTCAAGGCGGCGACTTGTTCAAGAAAGATAGCTCGATTGGCACTGCTGCCACCGACAAAGGCCAAACGGTAGTCATGAAAGCTCACCTTGCCGAGCCCCTTGGTCGGTCCCTGGTTAAAGAGAAAGCCGTCATTGGTCGCATCGTCGCGCTTTGGCACCGGCGGATAGTCTTTAGGCAAGAAGAGGAAGTTTTGCATAAACTTCGTCACCAAGGCGACGTTGACGTGGACCGTTCCTTCGAGCTTGGGCAGCATGCCGATATCGCGAATGGCCATTTCAAAATAGGTGTCCTGCTCAAATCCCTTGGCAGCGATGACTTGATGCAGTAGCTCGACGACGAGCTCGCCCTCCATGGTCACCTTCATCTTTTGGATGGGGTTATATAGCAGGTAGCGCCGATCTTCGGGACTCGCTGAACGCATATAGTCGCAGGCACGTAGGGCAAACAGCTTCATCGCGATCAGCCTGGTGTAGGCCTCCGTGAGCAAAACTTTGACATGGGGAAAATCCGTCACCGGATTGCCATACAGGTGGCGACGAGCGGCGTGACCCACCGCTTCGTATAAGGCATGGGTACAAATCCCTATGGACGCCCAGCCCAGCTGGTACTTACCGATGTTGACGGTATTCAGCGCGCTGTCCCAAGCATCGTCGCCGCAAGCGAGGATATCAGCATCGGTGAGCGGATATTGGTTGAGGGTAAATGCGGCGACGTAGGCCTGGCGCACTCCCGAAGTCTCGATCTTACGCGTCGCTTGAAACTTTGGATGCTGCGAATCAACGGTAAAAAACACGTACTCGCCAGTCTCGGCGTGTTTACCAAAGACGGACACAAAGGACGCCTTATTGCCGTTGCCGATATAGTATTTGTCACCAGTCGCTGTGTAGTGGCCGACACTTGATTGCGATAGATGCATCTGGGTCGCATAGAGGTCAGCGCCGTGCTCTTTTTCTGACAGACCGAAGGCAAAGATGCCTCCCTCCTGCAGCAGTCCAGCCGTGCGCTTCTTTAGCGCCTCGTTACGGCTCATCCAGATCGGCCCTAGACCCAAAATCGTGACCTGCCAAGTATACCAATAACTCAAACCGTAAAAGCCAAGGATCTCACTCATCGCCGCAATCCGGCGCATATCCCAACGCGCATCCGGCGCGCCGTAACCCTGCGGCGTGAGCAGTGTGGCAAAGACCTGGTGTTCTTTCACGAAGGTTAAAAAATCCTGGTACCAAATCCCACTTTGGTCATCCGCTTTGATTTGTGCGAGGCCTTTGTGCTCAAAAAAGCCAATCACTTGATTCAGCAGGTCACGGGTCTTGGCATCGGTATCCGGGCGCATTGGGTGATTGGGATGCAGCAGCAGATTCATCGTCAGCTCCAGTGGACATACGGCGAGACTGGTTAAAAGACGTCTCATCGTACTATCGGCGGCGGCGATCTTAAAGTGTTGAAAATTCGCAAGAGCCCATTGTCCGGATCCACGAAGGCGACCGCCGGCCTAAAGTCACCCAGACACCTCCTCAGCGCGGCAAGCCCCAGTACAGTGGCGCCGCCAGCGGCAAGCTAATACCAGGCGGCGTATAGGCCGTTGCTGGATAACTTGACGGGGTGCTGATCGTATTGACCGTGCAGCTTAGATCCGCGGCGACATAGGAGTGCATCATCAGCGCCGTGCCACTCGTGGTCGTGCGCGCGGCCAACCAGGTGTGGCCACTGGTGTCAGCGACGACAACATCCCACCAACGCGCATCATAGATATTGCAGGTACCACTGCAATCACTCGACGTGTACATGCAAAAATACGACATATAGGGTGCAAGCGCCCCCGTCGTGCGATCGACCAAGCCCTGTTTGCCATCGAAGAAGATGACGCTGGCGACGCTGCCATTGTCGTCGTTGAGCTTATTGGCAATGGCTCGGTTGTTGGCATCATAGAGCTGCACGCCGCCAGATGCTCCCGTGCTACCCATCGCCCCTTGCGGACCAGTCGCTCCAGTCGCACCGGTGTCGCCTTTGTCACCCTTGGACCCGGTCGCGCCATCGGCACCGTTTTGACCCGTAGGGCCAGGCCGTGACGCAGTTGCATCTTGCGTCTGGGTCGGCGCCGGACTTGGTGCTGGGCTCGCGCTTTTATGTCCGCAGGCGACCGCAGCAGCGAATGCCAAAGGCAGCCAGATTTGACGCATACTCCCCTCCTCCATCGGACCTCAAGTCTGGCGGCGACGCAGCCCCTGGTGGGCAAATCCTACCCACCAGACTCCCTGTCGGCACGACCAGACAAAGCTTGAGCCGTCTCACCGGGGAGACGGCTCAACACACTGACTTCAGTGGGCAATGCACCAGGTCTTGCAAAGATCAGTGGCTGGCGGCCTTAACGACCGTGACGCTCAGCAATTTGACGTCGGCGACCGGCACGTCGGACAGGCCAAAGCGCTGGGCGGTCTTGGTGTGACCGATTTTATCGACGACGTCCAGACCTTCCAGCACCTTGCCAAACACGGCATAGCCATGACCGTCGGGATTCGGCGCATTCAGGCGGTCGTTGTTGACCAAATTGATGAAAAACTGCGCGGTCGCGCTGTTTGGATCGCTAGTGCGCGCCATCGCCAAGGTGCCGCGGTCATTCTTCAAGCCGTTTTTCGCCTCGTTGGTGATCGCAGCCTTGGTCGGCTTTTCGCTGATCTTGTCGCCATCGATGGTGTAGCCGCCGCCTTGAATCATGAATGAGTCGATGACACGGTGAAACACCGTCCCGTCATAAAACTTATCGTTGACGTAACCGAGGAAGTTTTTCACGCTAACTGGCGCCTCTTTATCGGCAAGCTCAACCTTGATCACGCCCTCGCTGGTCTTGATCTCCACGACGGTGCCCGAGGTTCCTGCCTTGGCGTCTTTAACCGGCACCTGCTTGGTGACGGCTTCGGCCTTTGGCTCCGCCTTTACGGCAGGGGCCGCCTCAGTGACCGGTTTAACCGCTGCGGGGGCCTTGGTCTCCACAGCCTTGACCGGCTTTGCCGCATCCGCACCGAAGGCCAAACCAGCACTTGCCACAGCCGCCGCCACCAACCACGCATTCAATCGCCTATGCAACATGGAAACCTCCATAAGTTCCGCCGTTTTTCATCCTAGTGACCCCGATCATAGCGGCCATCGCCAGCGCTCACAACGTTGAATTCGCTGGCCAAAGGCAAAACCTATCTTTAGGATGGGCACCCTGAACCATATGAGGAGCCCTGCGTTGAGCCGTGACCAACTGGCCATTAAGTCTCTGATCCGCACCATTCCGGACTTTCCCAAACCGGGGATCATGTTCCGCGATGTCTCGACGCTGATCGCTGACTCCTGGGGACTCGATCTGACCGTACGCAGTCTGGTCCAGATTTACGCCGACCGCCACATCGACAAGATCATCGGCATCGAGGCTCGCGGCTTTATCATCGGCGCACCGCTAGCAGTCGCCTTGAAGTGCGGCATGGTCATGGCGCGTAAAAAGGGCAAGCTGCCCGGCCCCTACGAGGAATGCGTTTACGACCTCGAGTACGGCACTGACACCATTCAGATCCATAAAGATGCAATTAAACAAGGCGAGCGATGTTTGATCGTCGATGATTTGCTAGCGACCGGCGGTACGGCCAACGCGACGGCGCATTTGGTGGAGAAGCTCGGCGGCACGGTCGCCGGCTGCGGCTTCATCGTCAACTTGCCGGAGCTGGGCGGGGACAAGCGGTTGGATCGTTATGATGTGCGGTGGTTGGTGGACTTCGCCGGCCATTGAGTCGCAAGACAGGTGCATGGCTGAGATTAGCAGGATAGTAAAAGCCCGCTGCGACCCAAGGGTCGTCGGCGGGCTTTCTGCTTTGGTCTGATGCGACCAGACTAGGTCTTTTTATTGAGTTTAGCGCTGAGGAGCGCGCCAAAGCTTCCCGCCTTTGGTTTGCTGTCGACGGTGACGGCGGTTTGTGCCTTCGCCGCCTCAGCCTTCTTCGCTTGCTCCTCGGCAGCAAGATATTCGAGATAGTTCTTTTGGTCGGCGTCTTCTTCCTCGACTCCGATCAAAGTAAGCAAGATGCGCTTTTCGCCGCTATCAAGGCTGACAACTTGGACCTCGTGCTCTTTGCCGGGCATCATCTGGGGTTTATAGGCCTCACCAAACTTACGCTTGATAACAGCCATCGGCAGTAGTCCACTAAGACCTGGTGCGATCTCGACCAGAGCACCAAACGGCTTGAGTTTATCGACTTTGCCCTTGAGCACTTGGCCGCTGGGGAAGCGCTGCGCGGCTTGATACCAGGGATCATCCTCGGCCTGCTTCATCGTCAGCGACAGACGCTTTTGACTGAGATCGATGTCTTTGACGGTGACGGTGACTTGGTCGCCGACCTTCACCACTTCGGATGGATGATGGATGCGCTTGCCCCAGGCCAGCTCCGACACATGCAGCAGTCCTTCGATGCCAGGCACCACCTCGACGAAGGCGCCAAACTGCATCACATTGACGATGCGCCCGGTGTAGGTCTTGCCGCCTTGGACCAGGTCATGAATCCGGTCCCAAGGATCTTGCTCCGCGGCCTTGATGCTCAGCGAGATCTTTGGCCGACCTTTGTCGTCCTTGTCGATCTTGAGGACCTTCACCCGCACTTTGTCGCCCACGGTCACCGCATCCTTAGGGTGCGCCACGCGTGCGTGACTCAACGCCGAAATATGCACCAGGCCATCGACGCCGCCGATATCGACAAAGGCACCAAAGTCGCGAATCTCGGTGACCGTCCCGTCGAGCACGGTCTCCGGAGTCAGGCTGGCCAGCACTTCTTTCGAGCGCTGTTCGGCTTGCTTACGCAGCAAGGCGGCGCGCGAGACGACGATATTTCGGCCTTTTTCCTCGACCTTCTCGACGAGGAAGTCATACTCTTTACCCAAGTGCTCTGCGCCCGTCTCCGAGAAGCGGACATCGATCTGCGACAGCGGACAAAAGGCCGTCTTACCGAGCACGGCGACTTCGTAGCCGCCCTTGTTCACCTTGAGCACCTTGCCGCGCACGGGAATGCCGCGGGCCTGGGCCGTTTCCAGGTCACCAGCCGACTTGAGCGATTGGCTCATGCTATGGCTGAGCAGGATCTCGGCGCCCTTTTTGGCGATGACGAAGGCGTCGATGGTGTCGCCGACCTTGAACTTCAGCTGGCCATGCTCGTCCACCAGCTCCTGCTTTTCAATGATCCCCGAGCGCTTGCCGCCGCCGAGATCGATCAGCACATCGTTGCTCGTCGTCGGGATCAGGGACACCGTCCCCCGGACCTTTTCGCCGATCATCAAGCGCACGGGTTTGGGCGCGTTATCCTTGAGCAGCGCAGCAAACTCCGCCTCCTGCTCCGCTGCCTTGATCACCGCTGCCGGGTCAAATCCCGCGTCATCGTCTTCCCACTGGATCGCCGGCCCTTTGATTTGATTCATCTGCGCTCGTCCTGTGCATTGCGGGCAGTCCCGCCTCTAGGGTGCTAAAGAGGGCCGACCCTAACATGAAGAACGGCGTCGCCGCAGCTGCTTTCATCGGGTCAAAGTCCGGTAGAGACCCGAAAACTATGACCCTTGTCCTTAGGTCACGAAAGAGCGATGATCGTGGGGTTAACGCGGAGCGCCCCGCGCTTTGCCCCGGCCCTGACCCCGGCGCCATGAGGATCTGGACGATGTGCGTTATTTGCCTCGAATTTCAGCGTTCCAAGGACCTGTCCGACGCCAAGCGGATGCTCGCCGCGGCCCGCCGCGAGCCAACCAGCATCCCCTCAGACCACCTCGACCAGGTTGAGCGTGACCTGGCGAAGGCCGGAACGCAGCAAAAAGCACCGGCACCGTGAGTGATCACGAGGATGATCACGGGGGTGACTTATCTAAAGACGATCAGCCTGAGGAGCCGCCAGTTGCGCCGACTCTGACCGCGCGGGAGCGCGCCAAGGCATGGCGTAAGGCAGCCTACCAAAAGGCGAAAGTTGCCCACAAAGAACGCGCGGCGGCGCTCAAGTCGTCGCCAGCCGCCGTGGCGCGCAAGGAGCAGCAGGCGGAATATCGCCGCGCCACTTACCAAAAGCAGAAGGGCCGCAGGCTGGAGCAGAAGGCGGCGGTCGATGCGACAGATGATCGGACGGACGGGACTGCGATCCACGGGGCGCAGGACGTGACGCGACCGACCATGGCGGACTTGCGCTTGGTGCTGACGACGGCGGATCAGCTGCCGGTAAAGGCAAGGGGATTGCGCTTGGTGCGGGATGGGGAGACATGAGGGTCGGTGATGACGGCACACGTAGAAGCGGAGGCGTCCTGTAAACAAAAATATAAGGCACTGTAGCTGCAGCGCTCTTTCAGGGACTCAGGCGAGGTTATGTTGGGGACACAAGGTCTCTCGCCTCATCCCGCTCGGAATGCTCGAAGGCCGCCACAAAATGCTCTAGCTCTTGATCGGTCATGTGAGCTTCCTTGCGACCTAACTCGCGCCAGCGAGATACAGCTGATTCGACTTCGCCAAGAATCCCTTTAGCGCGCGCGAGAGGAATATTGAAGTATGCGCGCACAGACCATAGGGCAGCAATCGTAGCATCTGCACCGGTATCTTCGGAGATCCATGTCTTTAGTTCACGATATCGCAGCGGGAAAGGATTGAGGTCGAATGCTGGAGCGAGCCGCCAGAGCTCACCAGACGAGTGGAGAAAACCGTGATTTTGGAGATGGTCATCCACGTTGGTGATGAGGATCGAGAAGGCGATGCGACGCCAAAGTTCTTCAATGTCTTCCTGCGCTGCTGATCCATGGCGCCGCAGTGCATCGACGATGTCCGTGTAGGTATGAATATCGCCATCGTCAGAATCGGCCTCGAGCATTGTGGCAGCAGACATATACGGAATCCGCTCACCAGAATTAGTGCGATCAAATCTTAATATGACAGCCACAGGCACGTTTTGACTGTCGATCAGGTCACCGTGGGCGGCCTTGATTCCTGCGGTGGTCGCAAGGCGCAGAGCAAGGATCTCGCCTTTGGTCACAGCCCGCGAATCCTTAACACTCGGAAACTTTCCGATCGCTAGACGACCCTGGTGGTCCAAGATCGTACATTTGGGCCTCAGGCCACCTAGGGAGGTGCCCCGTCCACGTAGATAAGCCAGATCAGCCTCGGTCTCGGTCTGATGCTCGACGGCCCGACTTGCAGCTATCAGGTAAGGAAGCTCAATGACAGGTGGCGTGGTCCTCTGACCAAGCTCAGGAGCGACGCGCTGCCACTCACCTTCGCTTCGAAGGCGGAGTGCACCCATGCGGCTATAGTCATCGACAGCAAGCAAAAAATCCAACGCGTTGGGTGGCGGTAGGTCTGCTCCACCACGGACCCGTTGTCGCTCACGACGTTTTGTGTGATCACGCAAAATAATCTGACGCCCCCAGCCATCGGGCTCAGTGTCTCTTAAGCTACCGTGAAACTTCGACCCTTCCTTTGAAGCTTTATGATACTGAGGACCTAGGACAAGCTTAAGTGCTGGATCAATAGCAAAGGAATCGATATCGCTGATCCATTCCGGGACATATTCAAAGATAGCGTTTTCCCTATGGCCATCCTGATTGTGGTGCAGCGTGCCAACTCGTTGCGCGGCTTCGCCCATATGAATTTCGATCGAACGCTTCACCGTGAGGTCGGCTCCGTTTTTATACGCACCCTTTTTGGCGTTCTTTCGATGTCTAGGAGTATACCCTGTTCATCACGGCTTGGATCGGCGAGGTCGAACGGTTTGTCGCCAAGACCTAAAACAAAAATCGCCATCGCGTAGATCCCCATCGAGACCGCTGGATCGCCTTTCTCAATGCGTTGATAAGTCTGCTTTGCAACGCCCAATCGTTCCGTCATCATCGCAATCGTCAGTCCACGCTTGCGCCGTGCTAATGCGATGTCATTGCCGAACTTTTTTAGGGCCCGGTAGATGCGGGGGGGTAGCATATCAAACGCTGATGAACGCACTTTCACCTCCAAGCTTCCATCATAGTATGATAGATCATCCCTAAAATCAATTAACGGATGATAGATCATCCAAAAACCCCCTGATGACGGGAGCATGCGGACCGAGCCCTGGCAGGGCCTCGGCATTTAAAGAATGATATAACATCCCTTAAATCAGTTAAAGAGTGACAGATCATCCCTTTGAGCGCCTACGAGGCGTCCGCCTCCCGAGGAGGAGGAGTCAAGCGCTGAGTGGCGCCCGCATCCAGACGCACCAGCCCTATATAGCGGAGTTCCTGCTAAACTATCCTTACCACCTTGAGACCCGCCATCATGCACAAGCGCCTCTGGACCGAGCCATACCCACGTCACGTCATTTTCAAATGGCTGCTGACGGCGTTCATCGGCGGCAATGTAAACGCCGGTGGATTTATGGCTTGCAAGCGCTTTGTCACCCATGCCACGGGCTTCTACACGCTGTTTGGGATCGATGCTGCCGCCAGCGACTGGCGCCTCGGCATCAGTATGCTCAGCGTGCCGATGTATTTTCTCTTTGGTGTGATGATCGCTGCCTATTTCACCGATGCGGCGATCACCCGCGGGGGACAACCGCGCTTTGGTTTGGTGATGGGGAGCGTTGCCGCGCTTTTGGCCGTGGCGGCGCTGGGTGGATATTTTGAACTGTTCGGCTTGTTTGGGTCGAGCTTTCACCTCGAAGACGATTACCTCCTGCTGATCGTGCTGTCGATCGCTAGCGGCCTGGCTAATTCCGCTGTGACCACCGCCTCCGGAGCCGTGGTGCGTGCGACGCATATGACCGGTCTAACCACGGACCTTGGCATCGGCGTCATGCGAGCCTTGTTTGGCTACGCCCGCTCACCACTCAAGGCCAAGGAATTTTATCGCAACTGGCTACGACTCGGCGCCTTGGCTGCTTTTGCCTTAGGCAGCCTGGTCGGTGCGATTCTGTTTGGACTGGTGCAATACCTTGGCTTTTTGCTGCCGAGTTTGATCGCGGCTTATGTCGGAAACGTTGGAGTACGCGCCGTGCAAGTTGCGGTCGATGGACACACGACTGTGGCACAATCTCCCGAGACAGGAAAGACACCGACATGAGTCTAAGTCAAAATGCGTTATATATTTGTTTAGTCACGATCGCTAGCGCTTCCAGCTTTGGGTTAAAACCCGCAGAGCCGCGGCCGTCCACAGAGAGCTACCCCGGACCGCTGGGCCTAAAATGGGGCAAAACCCCGCCGGATGCGCGTTCGGTGTTGACCGGCAAAGTCGAATTCGTCAGCGAAAAGCCGGCCGCCGAGGACCACTATCACACCATCGATCAGCACTATAAGGGCGACTTCGGCAAGATGCCGACGAGCGACATCTTTCTGCGCTTTTACAACGGCGAATTTTTTTATCTAGCGGTTTCCCTCACGCCAATCCTTGCTGCGAGCCAACCACCGGTGGCTATTCCACTCTCCAGCGTCTGGCAGACTGTGGTGGACAAGATGCAAGGCGCCTATGGTCCGGCCTGCAAAAGCGCTCCGGCCCCGCATTTGGCCTCAAGCAAGGCAGTCGCTGTGCCTGGGTCTGCAGAACAAAGCCCGATCTCGCCACTCTTATGGAATGAACGCACTCAAAAAAGCCAGTTGGCCCTCTATCAACTGCGTGATCTACAGATTCGCACGAACTTTTGGGACCCGTTCGCCGTGTGGAAATTTAGCAACGGCGTGACGATCCAAACCTTTATATTCAAGACGCAAGCAGCGGGCCAAACCGCGCCGACCTGGACGCCGGTATGGCTCTTCGTCAAAGACGACCTCTATCGTAGCTGGCGCACGACAGTACACACGGCCCAAATCATCGAACCTCGCGACTTCTGACGCTTGACGGATGATGGATCTCTGTGTTGGACGGGCCCTTAGCAAGAAAGGCGAGCTGTGGCCCACCCTGAGCTGGACCCGCTCTTTCAAGACCAGGCAGGTACGACGTGCGTGCATGGCGTTGTTGCATGGCTGCTCCCAGGGTTAAGCCGCCGAAGCCCCGTCTTTTGCCGCGAGTAACCGTTCGATCTGCTTTGCGATGGTCTCTAGCGAACAAACGGTGTCCGCGGCGCCGAGACGAATGGCTTCTCTAGGCATGCCAAAAACGGCGCACGAAGCCTCATCTTGAGCAATGGTCTGAGCGCCGTGTTGTTTAAGAAGCTTGAGGCCTGCGGCGCCGTCGTTGCCCATCCCGGTGAGGATCACACCGATGACTTGTGGACCCAAACCGATTTTTATTGCTGACTCGAACAAGACGTCGACGGAAGGACGGTGGCGGTTCACTGGCGGCTGATCGGACAGCGCGACCTTGAGTCCGCCTAGACCATCGGCTTCGATGGTCATGTGTTTGTTGCCCGGCGCGATGAGAACTTGATCATGTTGGACCGCTTCACCATGTTGCGCCTCGCGGACGTTGAATGGGCAGATTTGGTTCAGGCGCGTGGCGAAGGCAAGCGAAAATAGCGCCGGAATGTGTTGCACAATGAGGATCGGGGGAATAGACGGCGGTAGCTGGGTTAGGATCTCGGTGATGGCTTGGACGCCTCCGGTAGATGCGCCGACTAAGATGAGTGGCTTGCGATACTGATAGGTCCCGGAGCGCTTGGGACTAGTCGCCCGCCGCGGCGATAGGGTTCGTTTTTGACCCCGCCGGACTTTGGTTGATGCCGCTTGGAGGACCCGGTCGATCAGGCCGGCGGCACCGCTTTTTAGGGTCTCAAAGGTCGGCTTTTCCATGTAGTCGACCGCGCCCAATTCCAAAGCGCGCATCACCTCTGGTCCCTCTTCCATGGTGACGGCGCTGATGATGAGGGTTGGAATGGTATAGTCGCAGAGAACGCGCTCCAACACTTCGCAGCCACTCATATGCGGCATCTTCAGGTCGAGGGTGATGACATCGGGGCGATGTTTGCGGATCGCCGCAGACAGGTCGCGCGGATCGCCGACGACCCCGGCAACGGTGAGAAGCGGGCTTTTTGCCAGGTCAGACGCCGCGATCAAGCAAGCCGGTGAACGGGCGCTCGCGGGACCCAACCAAGTTATGACGTCGTACCGCGATCATGCTGCGGTGCTTTTTGCTGACGTCTGCGGGTTTACCGAGATGAGTGAAAAGCGCAGTCCTGAGACGATCATCAGCTTGCTCAACGCCTATTTTGACGCAATGGTGGCGATCATCAAGGCGAATGGCGGCCATATCGATAAGTTTATCGGCGACGCAATCATGGCTGTTTTTTACGGCAAGACGCCTGCTGAAAACGCTCTGAACGCCGCCGCATCTGGACTCGGGATGATTCGGATCTTAAAGGAGACCAATGCTAAAAAGGCGGATGTCGAGGAGCATGTGCATATCCGCATTGGCATCAACTCCGGTGAGGTGATCTTCGGTGATCTCGGCAGCAAGGCCTTCCGTCGCGACTTCACGGTCATCGGCGACACGGTGAATACGGCGCAGAGGCTAGAAAGCAATGCGCCTAAAGATCACGTCTTGATCAGCGACTCGACCTATCAGCTGGCCAAGGACCGGATCCAGATTCAGCGCTCAGACACGCTAAAGCTCAAAGGCAAAAAGGTTGAGATCGTTTGCCATATACTCGGCGACATCATATCGGGTGAGAAGCTGGCAACGGGTCTACCAAAAGACCCGACCTAAGATGTTTAGCGTCGATTTTTGGCATGATCAATGGCTAACTCAGCTTCCGCCTCGTCGGCTCGGGCCTTAAGCTGTGCTGATTCGGCCTTCAGGATGACGGAATCGGACTTTAGGCGGTCGTTCTCGGCCGCAAGCTGCTGGACGGCATTGACGGTGGCCCAGTGGATCGGGTCGACGTTGAGTTCCAGGTACCCATCGGCCCGTGCGCTGACCGCCTCGGGGATCAACTCTCGAACTTCCTGCGCGATGAAGCCGGTATAGGCCTCATCACTCGGCAAGTTGAGGGCATTGTCATGCTTGTAATGGAACCGAACCGTGTGCAACTTTCGCACCTCGCTGAGGCCATACTCATAAGCGCCATCGATGTCTTTTCATCTGCGAGCTTCATGTCCGCAACCGACATCTCACCCCCTGCCGATGATGTCGCTGCCATTCAGTCCCGCCGCCGTGGTCAAACGTCCCCATGGCCATTGCCCCAGCCCCGTGTACCTACCAGCGACGCCGTCCCGAGC